>NZ_JNIL01000001.1:2715655-3394569 GCF_000702485.1 Alicyclobacillus macrosporangiidus CPP55
GCGAGGATGCGGCCATAGGTGTCCAATCGCGGCAGGACGCCCGCCATTGCGGTGAGGATGGTGAGCCCTGGTCCCCAGCCCGCCGAGCGCTGGGCGGTGCCCCACTGAACCCCGAGCTGCGCAATCTCGTCTTCGGGAACACCGGCTTCTACCAGCGCGATCACGGATTTCGCGATGATCAGAGGGATGTTTTGTTCCAGGCCTTCCCTCAGCCTCCGCCAATGCCGCTCGACGCTGCGCTTCTGCGTGGGTCTTGGATCCACCCACACCTGCCCGTCCACAACGTGCACGGCATACGTGGGAACGTCGTCCGCCCACGGATCGAGCGTTCCGCCGCTCAATACATCGAACCGCGCGTGGTGCCAATGGCAGGTGAGAAATGCCATCGCACAACGTCCCCTGATGCAGCGGGAAGCCCATATGCGGGCAGCGGTTGTCCATGGCGCACAGGACTCCCTCGTGGGAGAAGACCAAAATGCCTCCCGGAATCACCTTGCTTCCTTTGCGTTGGATTTCTTCCACGGTTCCCGCGTGAATCGAATCCGTCATTGCCCACCCTCTCCGGGAGTTTGTTTGTGTTGCATCCACATCATACTGGCGGGGCGCAAGTGGCGGAAATACGCCTTTCGTCTTAGGACCGGTACGGTGAAAGTGCGGCCCCGGAAGGTATCCAGACATCCGAGTCATTGCTGCAACCAATATCCGTCCGTGATGGAAAAGAATTTCCCGTGCCGCTTCACGAAGGGATCGACCACGAAGTCTGTTTGAATCATCGGAAGACGCGTGGTTCAGCGAGGTGGAGCGAGCATGAAGATTACCGCAGTTGAAGTCGTGAAACTGTCGTTCCCGGTAGACCCACCGATGGCGGACGCCATTCACTTTATGCCGGAGCGTAACCTGGTATTGGTTCAGATCCACACGGACGAGGGCACCACCGGGATCGGGGAGGCGGCCTGTTACGGCGGGCCCATGGAGTCGACGGAGGCTGTGATCCGCCATGAGCTGGCGCCGCGCCTGATCGGCGAGGACCCGTTTCGGGTGGAGTACCTGTGGCGAAAGATGGCCATCCCATCCCATCAGCATGGCCGTGGCGGGATTCTGTACATGGCCATCAGCGGGATCGACATCGCCCTCTACGACATCATCGGCAAGGCCACGAAAACGCCGCTGTACAAGCTGCTCGGCGGGTACCGGGACGAGGTGGAGGCGTACGCCAGCGCCGGTTTCTACGCGGCCGACAAGACGCCTGACGACTTGGCCGCCGAGTGCGCCGGTTACGTCGACAGGGGATTCAGACACGTGAAAATCAAGGTCGGCCGTAACCGTGACGTAATGCTGAACCCGCTGCACAACACGCCGATGTCCGACTACGCCGCCGTGACCCTCGAGGAAGACCTGGAGCGGGTGCGGCGGGTCCGGGAAGCGGTGGGGCCGCGGGTGCGGATCGCCGTCGACGCCAACAACGCGTGGACGCCGTCGATCGCGATTCAAATGGGGCGCGCGCTCGAACGCTTTGGGATCCACTGGTTCGAGGAGCCGGTCGACACGGACGACCTGGACGGCAGCGCCCAGGTGGCGGCAGCGCTGGACGTCCCGGTGGCCGGGTACGAGACGTGCTTCAGCCTGCCGCAGTTTCGGGAACTGATTCTACGCCGGGCGGTCGATATCGTGCAGCCGGACGTGATTTGGTCGGGCGGCTTTACGGAGAGCCGTAAGGTGGCGGCCTTGGCGCATGCGTTTCACTTGCCGGTCATCCCGCACGTGTTCTCGTCAGGCCTGAGCCTGGTGGCCAACCTTCACTTCATCGCGTCGATCCCAAACGGCGGGTTGATTGAGTTTGATCAAAACCGGAACGACCTGCGTACGCTGTTGTTCGAGGAACCGTTGGACATCGACGCACGCGGGTACGTGCGGGTGCCGAACCGACCAGGACTTGGCGTGACGCTGAATCAAGCGACGGTCGACAAGTACAGGGTGCCATGACCTCTGCTCAGCCTCGTCCAGGTACAATGGAGGAAGAGGTGTCATCAGACGGGGCTGCAGGGGGGGGGGGCAGGGGCATGGAGCGTCCCAGTTTCGGACTATCGGAGTCAGACTTGCTCGAGGTCCTCGTTTCGGCGAACCAGACGTCCACGCTCACGGTCGCCGGTACTTTCGACTATTTACAAACCGACGGTCGGTATATATCATGTAAATGAATTCATCAACGCACGACTCGCTGAAAGGGGACCAATTCAATACGATGAAACGCGAGCTCAAACGGGAACGGACGACCCGCCTGTTGCTCGATGCGACCAAAGAATTGATCCGCGAAAAAGGATGTGCCCAGACCACATTGAGCGACATCATGGAACGTACGGGCCTGTCCAAGGGAGCGATTTTCCACTATGTCAAAAGCAAAGATGAACTCTTCAGTTGGGTTCTGAAGGAAAGGCTTGAAGATACGAATCGGCGTTTTTTAGAGGCGACAGCAAAACAGGCAAAATCGTTTTCCGGACCGATGCAGGAAATCATTGACCGCTTGCCGGAACTGGAAGAACCGAACGATGTGGCCAATCAAGTGTTCACGTACCTGTTGGGGCAGAGTGATCAGCCCGAGGTGAGAGAGGTGATTCGACGGTTCTACGAACAGGCATTGGAGGTATCGAAGCAGTGTATTGTCGCTGGTCAGTTGGCAGGGGTAATCCCTCCATCCGTCGATGCCGCGAAAACGGCAGACTTGTTTGTAGTAATATCTTTGGGACTCCGTGTGCGCAGCGCGGTATCCTCTGACCGTTTCGCTTTCGACAGCAGTGCTTTTGCCGCCTTGATGGCCGACATGCTTCAACCCAAACAACAGTAGGGGGACGATTGCCTCCTTGCTGCCTGTTGTGAGCCTGTACCGAATGACTGTCGATGAGGCGTGAAAAACGGTGATCCTTGTGGCTCCGTTTCTTGTGCAGGTCTGTTCTCTCGCCTTGTTCCGCCTCGTCGGCGTCGCCGCGTGGCCGTACTTCGACAATTGGCAGACGTCATTACGAGCCGCAGTGGCCGTTATGTTCTTGTTTACCGCCTCGGCTCATTGGGGCAAAAGACGTCGCGATTTGATCCGCTTGGTGCCGCGAGTTTTTCCGAAGCCGGAATGGATCGTCGCCGTCACGGGACGGCTCGAGATCGCTGGCGCCATCGGAATGATGATACCCACAGTTGCGCGTTATGCTTCCATCTGCCTTGCGATACTGCTCGCGGCGATGTTCCCCGCAAACATACATGCCGCACGCAAGCGGATGACCATCGCCGGCAAGCCCGTTACTCCCCTCGCCCTGCGTACGGTACTGCAAATCGTATTTTTGGCCGCCGTTCTTGTGGCAGGGATCTAGAACGCGGGCTAAAGAGGTGACCCATCCAGGGCGAATCGCATGATGTACGCAGCCGAGGCCCGGTCAGAACTGGGGGCCTGCGGCTCGGTCGGCCTCATTCCCATGTTGCAATAGCCTCGATGCGATCACTCGGTGTTGTAATATATCAGCCATGCATCTAGGTCAGCCTGTAGCTCCTCGACAGCCTCATACAAACTTCTCCCTGCATGCAATACGGATTCGATGCAAAAAAGTGTCCGTTTTCGGACAGCCCGCGACAATGGTTTAAGCGATTGACAGGCTTGGAGTACACGTTCTGGATGAACATACCGGAGCAGTTGAAGTGTCGTCAGAAGTCCATTTCTCAGGCTTTGCGCCAGATCCAAGGCCTGCTGCAAGTTATCTTGCATGCGGTTAAACGTATGGATCCGAAAAGGCGAGTTCGGAATCATTCGGTGCAGGCCGTGCAAACGGTGGGGAGCTTCAGAGCGGTGTCGTTAAACCGGTTGTTCAATCGCGGTCGCGTCATGGGCGATGCTGGAAGGTCTCAACAATTGGACCGCTCGGCATGGAATCTGCAGCGGGTTCACGGACGAAGGGAGACGCCGGAAAGTGATTCCGGCTCTCGAAGGAGTCTACCACACGCAGCTGGATCAGAACCTTCCTCAGATTGGCATCGATTGGTCGTGGCTCCTCGAGTGACGTGAATCCGCTGCGGACACCGTCCAATTTGTCCACATTGGCCGCTTGTCTGTCTCATCTCCCTTCACCGGTTCGTACAATGGCTTCAACATCGAAACGAAGGGGGAGAGGGAGAGTGCATCCAGAAAACTCGCAGGATTCGTTTGGACAAGTATATGTGGTCGGGCTCGGTTTCGTCGGATTGCCGCTGGCGATGCAGTTTTGGAACAGCGGGTTGCGCGTCACGGGCCTCGATATTGATCTTGCAAAGATATCCCTGCTGCAACTAGGAACAAGCTATTTGCCTGACATTAGGGATCACGACGTGGCTCGACCGGTCCAGTCTGGAGCGTTGACCTGCATCCATGAGTTTGCGACGGTCACGGACGTGGACACCATTATTGCTTGTGTACCAACGCCGTTGAAGGGTTGTCCGGCTCTGAGGTGGTACCAATGAACGTCGCAATCATCGGTTGTGGGTACATCGGCGCGAAACACATCCAGGGGCTGGCGCAGGTCCCCGGTATCCGGCTAACCGCGGTGTGCGACACGGAAGTCCGCCGCGCAGAGGAGCTGGCAGACAGGTACCGTCGTCTGGTGGACAGGGCGGACACGGACCCGGTGCAGGTGTGCAGTACCTACGCGCCGCTCTTGGAGGACAGTGGGATTGACGCGGTGTCGATCACAGTGCCGAGCGGATTGCACGCGGCCATCGCGTTCGCAGCCTTGAAGGCCGGAAAACACGTCATTCTGGAAAAGCCGATGGCTCTCTCGGCGGGGGAGGCCAGGTCCCTGGTAGAGCTGTCTGTGGAGACGGGACGCAAACTTGCCGTGTGCCACCAGAAGCGTTTCTACCCTCATTTGCAGCAAATCCGGACCATGGTTTCGAGCGGTAAGCTCGGTCAGCTCGTCTCTGGCACCGTGTCCCTGGTTTACAACCGGACAGACGAGTATTACCAATCGATTCCGTGGCGCGGCACCTGGGCGATGGACGGCGGAGTGCTGTTAAATCAAGCGATTCACGACATCGATCTGTTGCTTTGGTTCATGGGCAACCCCGTATGCGTACAGGGACATGTTCAACGGCTGCTGAGACCGATGGAGGCGGAGGACACCGCTGCGGCGGTTGTGGCCACCGCGGACGGGGGAGTCGCGACCCTCACGGCAACAGTTTGCGCTCCAAAGGGCCACTCGGAAGAACACATTACCCTGGTCGGCACGCGCGGCGTATTCACGCTGTCCGGGAAGACGATGCAACCCACGTCCTGGAAAGTGGAAGAGGAGCCCATTCCGGAATTCGTGAACGTCGATCCGTACTCCCGATTGTACAAGGATTTTTCCGAAGCGGTTGCGGAGAATCGCGATCCCTTTGTCAGCGGCAAGGAAGCGCTGCACGCGTTGGAGACCATTTTCGGCGTCTACTCGTCGTGGCTGCGGCACAGGGGGGTTCGCCTGCCTGTGGAAAATTTCTCCACGCTACAAATGAACAACACGTTCACATCGGAAGGGAGGGAGCATGCGTGTACAAAGGGGCCAACATTCTCGTGACGGGTGGCGCCGGCTTTCTCGGGAGCCGGCTGGTCGAACGATTGGCTGCCAATGCCGGCCACATCTGGGTGGTGGACGACTTGTCCACGGGGCGAGCCGAAGCAGTACCCAGCTCAGGGAACGTCACATTGATCAAGGGCTCGGTGTGCGACGGATGTCTGCTCCGAGAACTCCTTTCAAACGTCGACTACGTCTTTCACTTCGCCGCCAGGAACATCGTCTTGTCCGTTGAACAGCCGGAATCCGACTATCTTGTCAACACCCACGGCACCGTGCAACTGCTGTTGAACAGTCTGGCACATCGCGGGCGGATCCGCAGATGGGTGTATGCGTCGACAGCGTCTGTTTACGGGAACAGCCCCGTGATGCCGATCAAGGAAGGAACGTACGATGTGTCCGTTCCGTACGCAGCCAGCAAATTGTCGGGTGAGCTGTTTGCGGTGGCGTACGGCCGGTCGTTCGGCCTGCCCGTTACGTGTCTCCGGTTTTCCAATGTCTACGGTCCTGGTCAAACGAGTTCCAACCCGTACTGCGGAGTGGTCTCCAAATTCATGCAGGCTATCCTGGACGGGGAGCAGTTGACAATATATGGGGACGGCACGCAAACCCGGGATTTCACCTTTGTCGACGATGCCATTCACGCCGCGCTCCTGGCAGGGGTTTCGGAACGGACCACGGGACGGGTGTTGAATGTGGGGACCGGCATTGAAACGTCGGTAAACGCCCTCGCCCAGCTGGTCATGAACACAGTGGGGAAGCCCCACCATCCGGTCGTTCACCGCGAGAAGCGGAAAGTGGACAGCATCTACCGCAGAGTCATGGATGCGACAGCAATACGGTCCCTGACCGGTTGGCAGCCGACCCAGACCCTGAACGACGGACTGAAAATCACGTGGGAATGGTTCTTGAACCAACACCAGAGCTGAGCTGATTGGAGGTGAGTGGTATGCAGGAATATGTGATTCATCCGACTGCGCAAGTCGGAGAACGGTGCAGAATCGGTAGGCATGTGGTAATCCATGCCCATGTCGTGATTGGCGATGACGTCGAGATTGGAGACAACGTCGTCATTCATGAACGCACCGAGATTGGGAGCCGGACCACAGTAGGGGCGAACAGCGTGTTGGGGAAACCACCGATGACCAATCGCCGGATAAAGAGAAAACCGCAAATCGCGCTGCCGTTGCGTATCGGCGCGGATGCCGCCATTGGTTCATGCGCCGTACTGTCCGCCGGATCAGTTCTGGAAGACGGTGTCTTGGTCGGAGATCTCGCATCGGTTCGGGAAGGCGTCTTCGTAGGATCCGATTCGGTCATCGGCAGATCCGCCACTGTCGAACTGAACACCCGGATCGGCAAACGCGTCGTGATCCAGACAGGTGCTTACATCACGGGGGATTCGGTCTTGGAGGATGACGTGTTTGTGGGACCGGAGGTGTCCACGTCCAACGACAAATTCATGGGTCTGGTACCCTACCCGTACCGCGGCCCCTGCATTGAAACGGGAGCGCGCATTGGGAACAACGCCACGCTCCTCCCGGGGGTGCGCATCGGGGCAGCAGCCATTGTGGGAGCGGGGGCCGTGGTGACGCGAGACGTCCCTCCAAACGAGGTGGTGGTCGGTGTCCCCGCTCGCGTAACGGGGAAGCGTCTGGAAGCTGCGGACGCGGACATTGGTCCGCAACCCGCGCGGAGAGACAGTGAACAAGGGAGGGAGACCGGTGAAGGTACCGTTCATGGATCTCAGTCACCTATCGAATGAATTGAGGCACGAGCTCCAGGCAGCTGTGGAACGCGTCCTGACAAGTGGCCGCTACATCCTGGGAAGTGAAGTCTCGGCTCTGGAGCAAGAAGTCCCGGCCTATTGCGGCACCCGGTCCGGTGTGGCGGTCGGCAACGGGACGGACGCCTTGGTCTTGTCTCTTTACGCGCTCGGGGTGGGCAGGGGAGATGAGGTCATCACCAGCCCTTTCACATTTTTTGCCACCGTCGAAGCGATTCTGCAGGTCGGCGCGGTCCCCGTATTTGCCGATGTGGACCCGCATACGTTCACCATCACTGCGCAGACCGTTGAATCGCGGATCACCAACAGGACCAAGGCCATCCTCCCGGTTCACATATTCGGGCTTATGGCGGATATGCCGGGGATTCTCCAACTGGCGAAGGCATACCGCCTGCTCGTCCTTGAGGATGCGTGCCAGGCGATTGGGGCGACCTGGGAGGGGAACGGGGTAGGCACTTGTGGCAATGCGGCGACACTGTCGTTTTTCCCGACCAAGAACCTGGGAGGGTGTGGCGACGGAGGAATGGTTCTGACGCAGGATGAAGAGCTGGCGCAGCGGCTGCGCCGCTTACGCGTCCACGGGAGTGTGCAGAAATACGTGCACGAGGAGTGCGGATGGAACAGCCGATTGGACGAAATTCAGGCCGCCGTGCTGCGGGTGAAGCTGAGGAAGTTGGACGAATGGACGGAGCAGCGGCGGTCGCTTGCGCGGCGTTATGACGAGGGACTTCGCGACCTGCCGCTAAAGGTTCCCTTCGCTCCCGCCCAGGCACGGCACGTGTATCACCTGTACACGATAGTGACGGAGCCAAGAGACGCGTTGAAAGCCGCACTGGCGGAAAAGGGCATTGAGACCCAGGTGTACTATCCGTTGCCGATGCACCTGCAGCCCGCCCTGCGTGGGTTCGGCTATCAACGGGGGGATTTTCCGGTCGCCGAGTACCTTGCTGAACACTGCCTGTCGTTGCCGCTGTATCCGTGGCTCGGCACAGACCAGCAGGACCATGTCATCGAGTCGATTAGCCGCTTTTCGGCAACCGCCGAATCGTGACAGGGTCGGGCCAAGGCACATGTTCCGATGTCATCATCCCAAAGAAATGGCAGGTGAATGACGATGCCTACAGTTCTGCACGCTCCAATTGAAATTGCGGGCCAGATGGGGGCGCTCTGCCAGGGTCTGCGCAACTTTGGCTGGACGGCGAACGGATACAACTGGTTTCACACCTACCTTCAATACGACAGTCCGATTGTCCAGACCGACGCCTATGAATTGATGCACGTATTTGAACCCTTGGTGAGAGCGGCCGATATCATTCATTTTCACAACGGAGACACGATGTTGCCGGAGTATCGTGACTTACCGATGTTGAAGTCGTTGGGGAAACCCATGGTCATGCATCACTGGGGTAACGACGTGCGCGACGTGGAAATCCTCAATCGGAGACAGAAGTATCCATTGCCGCCTTCGTACCATACGCCTGAACAGATTCGTGCCAAGCTGGCCACGCTGTCACAGTATATCGATTACGCCATCATCCAAGACCATGAGCTGAACGAATTTATCGCTCCCTACTACAAGCGGGTGTACGAGTTGCCACTGGCGGTTGACACGAAAGCTCTCCAGCCGGTTTATCCAGATGTGTCCAATCACTGTCCGCTGATTGTGCACGCTCCGACGAGTGACGAGTTCAAGGGCACCCGCTACGTGGAGAAGGCCATCGATAACCTGCGGAGCCGGTACCGGTTTGAGTACAGGCGGATCGAAAAAATGAGCCACAAAGCGGCGATGAGTTGGTATGAGCGGGCGGACATCGTCATTGACCAACTGATGTGCGGGACGTACGGCCTACTTAGCGTGGAAGCCATGGCGATCGGCAAACCCGTGATTGCCTACATTCGGGACGACCTGCGCCACACTTATCCTGGCCAGCTTCCCATCGTGTCCGCCGACCCGGATACGCTGGAAGTCACCCTGGCCGCACTGATTTCCAATCCCAAGCGCAGGCGGAAGCTCGGCATGCAGGGGCGGCAGTATGCTGAGAAGTACCACGATACGGGTGTGGTCGTCCAACGACTCATTCGGATTTACGAGGAAATCCTGCAGGAGAAGCAGTAAGGGGGGAGTGTCCGTGGGGTTTCTGACCGCGGTGGAGTCAGGTCTTCAACCGCACATCGTGCGGTGTGGAATTCTCTGCTCCCCGTCTGACCCCCGGTGCCGGCACTGGGGGGTTGACCATCTCCTTCCCTGTGTCGCCCTTGTGCAGTCGGGTAAAGTTCTGGACCACCTTTTCGAAGGTGTCCTGTTTGAAGCTGATCTCACGTGTCAGGGTGAAATGATCTCGCCTCGATCGATGGGATTTGGTAAACCTCCGACGGCAGGGACCTGGCTGGAAGTTGTCGAGGAACTGTTTCGTCCGGAGCAGAACGTCCCAGCCCTGATGCAGGCCTCGCAACGACTGCCTGCTGGGAAACAGGTTGACCTCTGGATTGCACTGCCGTATCCGTTCGAAAATCAACCCTGCTTCGGGACGGTCCGAGGCGGGCACCTGAACTTCCAGACCAACCCGGAGCACAGAACCGCGGCCGTGGTTTGGTGGATGGAACAGGTCGTCGCCGGGTGGCGGCAGACGTCGTTGCGCACTCCTTCGCACCGAGTGGTGTTCCGTGGATTCGCATGGACGCGAAGCATGTTGTGGCCGGCGGACCACGGCGTGATCCGGCACGTCGCCGAGTGGGTTCACGGCAACCAACTGAAGCTGATGTGGTGTTATCACGACAAGACGGAGGGCGCAGACAGGGCTGGTGAACTCGGCTTCGACCTGTGTCTGAACCGGCCACTCATCGCCCGCGACATCCACCGGATCGACGCCGCGGCGGAATTTGCCGAACAGCACGGGCACGGGGTAGTCCTCGCGTGGGACAGCACGAGGCATTCTGATTCATTTGCCGACTTGCTGCAGATCGCGGAGAACCGGATTAGGGAGGCGGTTCAACTGTTTGAACTGCCGTTTGGTCTGGTTCGCGAGTGGTGCCAGCAAGCCGAGCCTGCGTATATGGCATTGTATCAGTACATCCGCGGAGCTGAAGCCCAGGATGTGGATCCGAAGGGAGGTGCGAGGGCATGAGAGTTCTCCAGTGTCCGACCGAGATCGCGGGTCAGATGGGGATTTTGACAAAGGCACTGGCGCGAGTGGGCATCGAGTCGACAGCGTACAACACGTTTCACAGTTATCTGGGGTACCGCGATCACATTTACAACGTAGACCCGTACGAACTCGAATCGATGATGGGCGACGCCATCAAGAACTTTGACGTGTTTCACTTTCACTACGGGCAGACCATGGCTCCAGACTTTGCGGACCTGCCGGAGATTTTCCGCCTCGGAAAACCGATGGTGATGCACCACTGGGGAAACGACGTTCGGACCCACGCGTTGGCTTCGGCGAACAATCCGTACGTGTATACGGGGGACTCGCCCCCGCCTGAGCGGATTCATCAAACTCTGACGCAACTGACACGCTATGTCCAGCACGCCATTGTGCAGGACTACGAGGTCTATTCTTATGTGGCTTCCTACTACAAACGCGTGCACGTCGTGCCGATTGCTTTGGATGTCCGCTCGGTGCCGCCCAGCCCTCCTTCTGCGGAGGAGGACTGTCCGTTGATAGTACACGCCCCCACGAATCCCTTGTTCAAGGGAACAAAGTACATCGAGGAGGCCATCGAGAGACTCCGCGAGCAAGGTCTGCGTTTCAGGTACCAGCGGGTTGAAAAGGTCAGCAACACAGCGGCGCTGGCCTTGTACCGCAGCGCCGACATCGTGGTGGATCAGATTCTGTGCGGATCGTACGGCCTGTTGGCGGTGGAGGCGATGAGTCTCGGCAAGCCCGTGATTGGATACATCCGGGAAGACCTGGTCAAGACATTTCCGGAGATTCCGCCGATTGTCTCGGCCAACCCGGACCAGGTTTACGATGCGCTGAAGGAACTCATCCAGAACCCGGTGCTGCGGGTGGAGAAAGGAAGACAGGGAAGGCTGTACGCCGAACGGTATCATGCGGCCGAAGTGGTGGTGCAGCAGTTGCTTCGCGTTTACAGTGAGCTTTCAAATTGAGTTGATGTGATTCCATGAATCAAGAGGGACCAGCTGAATGGAGGAGAGTCAATGGTGGAGGCGAAACTGGGACCCAACACATACCTTCCGTGGAACGTTCACGACAACGAAAGTCCGGTAGTTCACCTGACGTGCGGCGACGACCTGCTGAGAAGCGGGTATCGCCGATGGAGCGCCAGTGACTTGGCAGACTATCTATTTTACTTGATAGACGGCCGTCCGTGTGACACACTGTTTCGCGCTTTCCTCTTTTCTCCGAATCGGGCTCTCAGTGGCCGCTTTCTGAACCCGGTGTTCACGGGGTTCGAGCCGGCGTCGAACATGGCCGATTGGGCGGAATGGTTAGATGAACTGTTTCGTCCCGGCTTTCATTTACACGCACTAAAGGATGTGGTGCAACAGTCGCCGTTACCCTGCACGCCAGTGGACGTCTGGGTGACGCTGCCGTATCCCGACTCCCGCCAGTCCGATTTCGGAACGGTGAGCGGCGCGACGCTCGACTTCCAGAGTAAGGTGGACCGGCTGACGGCCGTCAACTGGTGGATTGGCCAGTTTGTCTTGCGCTGGGAGACTTCCGGGCTGGAGGGCCCCCTCCGTTTGCGGGGATTTCGTTGGCCGCGGGAAGTGGTTGGGGATGTGGACGCCGACTTTATTCCCATGGTGAGTACGGTGGTGCATGCCTTTGGCAGACAGTTCATGTGGCTCACCAACTACGGTTCGGGCCACGTCATCGAGTGGTCCGACCTTGGGTTCGATGTGATTGCTCTGCATCCCAATTACTACGGGAACACTGCACTTGACTGGAACTGGATTGACCACGCATCCATGTTTGCACAGGCCTATCGGTGCGGTATGCAAGTCGTGTGTGGGAAGGGGTTGCTGTATGACGAGAACCACATTTATGACTACTTGAACCGTGGACTGCCTGCCTACAACGGATATATGCGGCAGGCGTTCACAGTGATGACGTTTGACCAGGTGAGTCCACGTGACCTCTACCAGAATCGGCTTCCAGTCTACGTTGCTGTCTACAGCTTTGTGAAAGGAATTTATCAGAAGTGGACGTATCCGACCATGCGATACTGACGAGGTTGGCGGGGGTTGCACTGCGCTTCTACGTTTGAGTTCTTGGGTCACCCGAACAGTTGGGCAACCCCGTTTTACTCTTGTCGATGAACAAGGTGCTGAACAGATCACCCGTGTTCGGACGTGATGTGTAGGAATCTTTCAATGTTCTGTGGAAGTGGGGGGTGGCCGCCCCCCGTTCTTAACATGCCAATCTGAAGTGATGTCGTTGGTTCGTTCCCAACGTGTCTACCTCGTTGCGACAGCTCCTCATGCCTTGTCTAGACGCCGTCCACAACGTCTAGCTGTCTTTGTACAACCTTGCTCCGCGCTGCAGACGCCAAGCGATCCGAGCAACATGGGGCAGTTAACGGGCTGTTGGCCGCGATGCGCCAGGATCGACATCGCCCTCTAAGATATCATCGGCAAGGCGACCAAAATTCCGCTGTACAAACTGCTCGGCGGGTACCGGGACACCGCAAAGCTTGTCATTTCTGAGGACCGCCGGCTCACTGGATCTTGACAGGCATGCTGATCAACGATATTGGTTGTATAACCAATCAACACGGAGTGATATCATGTCGAAGGATGGCAACACGAGAAAGCGGCTTATTGACGCAGCATACCAGGTTCTGGCGGCGAACGGATACGAAGCGACATCCATCAAGGACATTGCTCGTAAAGCCGGACTGTCTCCTGGACTGGTTCACTATTACTTCACCAGCAAAGAGGACCTATTGGCAGCGGTGGTCCGGGAAGCCACTGAGGAGTATTACGCTCGAATGGAGCGATTGCGGCAATCCGTCAATGGGGACGAACTCGCCAATGCTGCATTAGCAGAATCGAAGGAACGTGTGCGCACGCATCCAGACTGGTATCGGTTGCGATATGAGCTGTTTGTACTTGGCCTCCGGCATACCACGATTCAGGAGGGGGTCAAAGAACTTTTGTTGAGGGGGAAAGAGGGGATCGAAGAGGCAATACAGGCGATAGCGGGACAGTCTGTCCCGAATGCGGCAGCAATATCTGCAATCTTGCTTGCGTGCTTTGACGGTTTGGCGTTGCAGTCGTTGATAGACCCGGAGTTTGACCTTGACGGCGCTTATCGTGTGCTCAGTCAGATGGGTATGGGATACCTGAAATCACAACTGGAGCCAAGGGGAGAGGAATGAACCGGGTCTTGATCCAGGCGAGGGGTTACAGAACACATCTCTAAAGCGTTTTATGTAAGTTGAGTTGGTTGGTCATCCAATTAACCAAGAACCGGGAGTGAGCGTCGTGAATGTACTCGTTATTTATGCTCATCCAAACCCGAAGAGCTTGAACGCTGCCGTGTTGGAGCAGGTCGAACGGGGACTCAAAGACGGAGGTCACACGTTTACCACCGTTGACCTCTATAAAGACGGATTCAATCCGGTCCTCGAGTTCAACGACCATATAAGGCGCAGTGACCTAAAAGACGATCCGGAAACTGCCCACTACCGTGAACTGATAAAGAGAGCTGACCACCTCATCTTCATTTATCCAGTGTGGTGGTACGGCCCACCAGCCATATTGAAAGGATTTTTTGACAGGGTTCTTGCTTCCGGATTTGCATTCACATACGAAGGACCAGTTCCGAAGGGGTTGTTACGGGGCAAATCCGCCTGGGTCTTTTATACAATGGATTCTCCATGGTGGTATGCGAGGTTTTTCCGGAGAAGTGCTGAGTGGATCGCGGTCGGAGAAGCAACACTCAAGTTTTGCGGCTTTCGCCCAGTGAAGCGGTTCATGTTCGCGGGGGTAAAGCATACCAAAGAGAGCCGACGGAGAAAATGGTTAGAATACGTATATCGTCAGGTCCGGTACCGGCTGGGAGTGGACAGGAGGGCGTACCGATGAAGGTCTATCCATTGCAAACAGGGTACACGAAGGTGCCGTATGGTCAATTTTATGGTGGGCTGGAAGGCTGGGTAGGACTCAGAGGCGTGTGGAAATTTGCCACGGATAAAAAGCACTTTATCAAGGTCCCGATTCATGTATACCTGATCGAACATCCGCAGCACGGGCCAATCTTTGTGGACGCGGGGATCCATGCGGAGCAAGCCCGTGAACATGATCGGTACTATCGGGGAATTGCCCGCCTCATCCTGGATTCCGATGAGTACGTGTTGCCTGAAGACCAGGAACTGCCAGTTCAGCTGAAGCGGCTTGGTTACGAGTGTAACGATATCCGGAACCTGATCTTGACCCACCTTCACGAAGACCATGTCGGATGCCTGAGGTATTTTCCGAACGCCACGGTGATGGTGCCAAAAGTCGAATGGGATGGAAGACACAAAAAATTGTTCGGTTTGATACCACTATATTACCAACCGTCGATGTCCATGGTCAGGAACTGGAGCTTCATAGAATTTTCGTCCGGGGGATTTCACAGCTTTGACTCGAGCCAGGATGTATTCGGGGATGGGACGATCATCATGGTTCCGACTCCGGGCCACAGCTGTGGGCATGCAAGTTTGCTGCTGAATCTGGGCGAGTATCAGCTATTTCTAGCCGGAGACAGTTTGTACACCTTGCGCCATCTGGCGGTGGATCAAGTACGGGCCATCACCGTAAATGCCGCATGGTTGGAGGATTATATGAATTCCATCCGGCGGATCCAGAAACTTCGTCGTTCGTTACCGAATATGGTCATCGTGCCGACCCATGATCACACCGAATATCAATACTGTCAATAGCGGATTAAAACTCCCCAAAAAAATCGCGCTAGATTCCCCACAAACAGCGGATTCAGATCCCCAAAATCATCGCGCATCATTCCCCAGACATATGTTCGGTCTACGCGGTCACCTCCTCCTTCAGCGCATGTGTCACCCCGGCGCGCAGCTTGTCCTTCATCCGGTAGCTGTTGCCGCGGATGTTGATGGTGGTGGCGTGGTGTAGGAGCCGGTCGAGCAAGGCAGAGGCCAGCACCTGGTCACCGAAGAGTGTCCCCCAGTTGGTGAAGCTGGTGTTGGACGTGATGATAAGGGACCCGTGCTCGTAGCGCTCCGACACGAGCCGGAAGAAGTTCGCGGCGTCCAAGGCGTCAAGCGGCAAGTAGCCGACTTCGTCGCAGATCAGCAGCTTCGGCTGGGTGTAGATGCGCAGGCGCTTGTCCAGCCGACCCTCTTGGTACGCCCGTCGCAAGTCGGCGACCAGCTTCTGCATGGTCACGAAGTAGACGCTCATGCGTTGTCGAATCGCCTCCATCCCCAGGGCCACCGCAAGGTGGGTCTTGCCCACCCCCGGCGGTCCCAGGAAGATGACGTTGCTGCCCTCCTGAATGAACGTCAAGCTGGCTAGTTCTCGTATTTGTCGCTCATCGACGGACGGCTGGAACGAGAAATCGAAATCTGCAAGGGTCTTGTGATACGGGAAGTTGGCCATGCGGAGCCTGGCGTGCATGTAACGGCTGTATCGCTCCTCCTGCTCAGCCTCCAGCAGCCTGTGCAGAAACTCTGCATAGGTCGCCTGGTGCCCCGCTGCCCACTCCACGCACGCCGGCAGTACCGCCGCGGCTCGCTTTAATCCCAGCTCCAGCAGCTGCTCCTCAGCCTTGGCCAGAACCAGCGCCTCACTCATTGCACCTGACCTCCCATCGCAATCTGCTCATACACAGACAGCTCCCGCTGCTCCACATCCGGTCCGATTTGCATTCCTGGTACTTTTCCTCGATCTGGACGGGATGTTCCAGCCGGGATGCCCTTGAAATGCTCAGGGTTGGTTGAGACCTGGTGCCTGCCAGAGAGGACACGGTGTTCGGCGATGACTTGCCCGCCGTACTCGATTTGCAGGCTACCCGACTCAAACTCCCTGACCAGGACGGTGTGCCCCACATACCGCCACGGAACGGTGTACATGTTCGTGTTCCACGAGATGCGGCAATCGCTCATGACCTTGCGCATGTCAGCGTACGCCAGCGTGTACCGGCTCTTAGGCAGGGGCTGTAGCTTCTCGGCCTGAAACCGCACCAACGGCTGCTCCCGCGTCGTGCCGTGGATACGGACATTGGCCACCGTATCCCGCCAGACGGCGCCCTGCCGGTTCAGGTCGTCCAGGTCCACGAACGCTACCGGCCAGAAGTTGGACCGGATGTACCCGATAGGCCGTTCAATCTTCCCTTTGGTGCGGCTTCGGTAGGGTTTACAGGCCTTGGGCACGAATCCATAGTATTTGGCGAAGTCCATGTATGCCGGCTGCCAATCCACATGCCCCTGACCGTCGTTGGTCACGACGAGCGGGGAACAGTTGTCGCTGAGAATGACCTTTGGGACCCCGCCGAAGAACTCCAGCGCGTTGCGCAGCGCCTGGAGGATATGCAGTTGGTCCGGTGCTTTGATAAACTCCAGGTAGAGCATACGGGAGTAGGCGAGTACCATGGCAAAGCACCATACGGTTCGCCGATGGCCCTGCGGGTCCAGGTAGGGGAATGCGCCCAGGTCAATTTGCGCTTGTTCCCCCGGAGCCGTCTCAAACCGCACGGTTGCCTTGGCAGAGACAACCGGGCGAAGAGGACGCATGAACTCACGCAGGACGGTGATGCCACCGGTATATCCCTGCTCCCGGATCTCGCGAAAGATTCGCTCCGCATTCAGCACGCCGATACGCATGCGCTGCTCAACGTAGGCCTTGTACGGCTCCAATTTGTGTCCCTTCGTCCTTCGACCACGCGACCTCATCACGCCCTCCTCTTGCTGCTGCCGAGGTTCACTTACAGCCTTGCGAATGGTTTTGCGGTCGTGGCCGAATCTTCTGGCCAGTTCCGAAATGCTGACGCCCTCCTCATACAGCTTCTTGATTTCCATCTTCTCACCTTCCCTCATGACCGGCACCTCCCTAGACGTGATGGCAGGTGCCATAGTTCGACACAGGGGTGGGGAATTCATCCCGATGAGTTTGAGGAATTCAGCACGGTGATCTTGGGGAATTGTTATCCGCTGTTATTGGGGATTTTACATCCGATGTTGACAATACAAATACATACAACCCTTTTTGGCTGATGGACGCCTATCTTCTGAGGAACTTCGAGCCATTCGAGCTTACGAAGCGACTGTGTCGATGACGCCGGACGCCTACTGCCCTCTAAGCAGCCAAGGTTTGTTCCAGCACACAATGGTGATTCGGTCGGAACGGTTGTTTGACGTATACGGGCCCGTTCGGTGGTGTGCGTGGAAGGGGGCCCGGTGCCCCCTTCCACTCGATGCACGGAGTGCTCTTCTTAATACACTTGCTGAATCGTGGCGTCGTTGGTGCTGATCACGCCCGTCATGGGTTTGCCGGTGGATTGATCGCACAGTTGAATCGTGTAGTAGCCGGCGGTGGGCACAGAGTTGGTGACCACCACATAGTCGCCGTCGTGCAGCGTGTAGATGACCGCGCCGTGATTGTTCGGATCGTAGACCTGTGTCGAGACGCCGTTGGCGGCATTCACACGGAACACGTTGCCGAGATGGACGGTGTTGGCGTAGATCCACTGGTCGGACCCGTCCGCCAGGTGATACATTTCCGTGACATACCCGTTGTTGTATCCCTGCCTCATGCGGTCAATCGGGATCGTCACCTCAGGTCCCTGGGAGGGGAACAGTGTGTTCCACGTGGCTTGATCCACGACTCCGGTTTGTGGCAGGTTCTGGGCCGCCTGGAACTTCATCACCCCGGCCTGCGTCTTGGGGCCGAAATATCCGTCCGCATACCCGACGTTGAAGCCATCCTGGTTCAACTGGTTCTGTACCTGTTGAACCGCCGGGCTGTACGTGTTTTCCATGCTGATCGACAGGTTGCCCGGAAACGGCAGGTTTTTGGTCACGGTCGCGCCGTTCAGGTAATACACGGGCTCGTCGGTGGAACTCGGCGGCGGCGCGCTCTGGCCGCTGTACTGCGTGTATTGGCTGGCGTTTCCGCCTGTCGCCGTCACGAATTGATCCATGATGGTCGCGATGTTCGAGGCCCAATCGTGAGCGGTCGCGTAGTGCTCGTTCATGCCGTCGAGGGTCGGCCAATTGTAAAAATGGGACGATCCCGGATTCAAATAATTGTTCCTGACCTCCCACGCTTCAAAGCGGATGGCGTAGTCCTCGGAAGGGAACGATCCCGCCGCGTTCATGGGTTCGGTGTCATATGCCCCGTACCCAAAGAGATTGTTCTTGGCATGGGCGATAGTGCTGGTACCCCACGCGCTCTCCTCAATGGCGTGCGCCAGCAGGTAGGTGGCGTTCACGCCGTACGTGTTCTGGGCGGCGATGAATGAGGCGCCTAGGCCCTGCATCGGCGAGTTGTGGCTGGCCAAGAACGCATCAATCGACTGAGCGTTGACCTGCCACGGCGCCGGGAAGCGAAGGTCGGCCGTGCGATACGGACTTTCCCACGTCCCAACGTACTTTCCCAGAAACTTGCCGCCTTGTGAGAGTGCGTAAAATTTCGTGTTGTAGGGGGAATGGCCCGGATTCGGATCGATCCCGACATAAATCACACCTGGCTGAGCGAACGGAGGCTTCTGCGATCCCAAAGGTCCATCGATAGAATTCGTCCAGCGTCCGCTGCCATCCAATTGATAATAATTGCTAGGCAACGTAGTCACGATGCCTGTGATGGCATCCACCACAAATCCATTGGGGTATCCCTTGATGGATGCGTCCGCCGCCGACTCGGACGTGAAGTGCTTGGGTGTCTGGCTTGGATCCCTGTAAGCCGCGAAATCCGGCTCCTGGAAGGCCGCGTTGCCGGAGGGGTCCTTCACATACCCGCCTGGCAGGTTCTGCACGGCCTTCTCGGCGTCTGACAACTGCGGGAATGAACCGATCACGCTGCCGTCCGCCTTGTACGCGGTGTACTGGTTGGCCGTCGTCAACACCCAGTGCGTGCCGTCCCAGCTGCTCTTCACGTTGATCCGCTCGAGAATCTTCATCACATACCAGATCGGCATGTATGTAGTGGGCTTGCCTGACATCGGATCCTTGTAGACGATGGCATCGATCTTCTTCACCAGGCGCCCGTTCAAATAAATGTTCTTCGATCCGGTGCCGACACTCACATTGGAAAAATTGATCGGGATGTTGGCGGGAACCGTCATTCTCCAATTGGTGCCGTCCCACGTACTCTGGACACCGACCGCTGTCAGAGCCTTGAAAACATACCAAATCGGGATGTACGCGGTCTGATTGTACGTGAACCCATACGCCTGGATCACGCGGGCGCCATTCAGGGAGATGCTCTTCAGGGTGACATTAGTGATCGCTGGACTAGCTGCCAACGCAGGGCTTGCCTGTGCCATCATCGCGGCCAACAACCCCGCACCCATACCCAGCGCGACCTTCGTTCGCGTACCTCGCTGGATCCTGGTCTTCGCCTTGGTACTCATGGTGCCGAACAGGTCTGTTCACTCCCCTCATGTGGTCCACTTTCCGTACGACAGTATATCGTAGGATAGTAGGACGCGCAGATGGCCAGTCCAATGAATAGAGTTCGAAGGGACGGTTGGTTTTGCGGGGAGTCGGTGTAAGTGACAAATTCCGTAAACCTGTTCTATCATGGAATCCACGAGGAGGAATCGCCCTTGCCCAAAGGTCCCAGCCTGCTGCGCGAGATCAACGAAAAACGCATCCTGTCGTTCCTGCGCGCCAACCGGGTGAGCTCACGCCAGGAGATGGCCGAACGGCTGGGGCTGAGCAAGAACACCGTGTCCCTGATTGTCGAGAAGTTCCTGGAGGAAGGGCTCGTACAGGAATTGGGGACGGACCCGCAGGGCATCGGGCGGCCGCGGACACAGCTTTGCCTCGCCGCGGACGCCTTTCGCGTGCTCGGCGTCCTCGTGCGGGACACCTCCTGCGAGGCGGTGCTCACCGACTACCAGGGCGCCATGTTGCGGTCCGTTCGCGCGAGTGTCCACGCGCGGGACCCGCAGGCGTGCCTGGCTTGCATCGAGGACCTGGCCCGCCGCCTTGCCGACCCGGACGACCATGTCCTCGGCCTCGGGGTGGCCATTCCGGGCTTGGTCGATCCCGATTCCGGCCTCGTCCGCTATTCCACCCACCTGGGCTGGCGGGATGTGCCGGTCGCAGAACCGCTCGCACAGCGCCTCGAGCTTCCGGTGCACGTGCTCAACCGCGTCAAGGCGGCGGCCCTCGCGCCCGTGCACGTGATCCCCGAGGGCGCGCACAGCACCTTCTACATCCGGGTGGATGAAGGGGTGGGCGGTGCGTTTGTGCTCGGCAACGAGATCGTGCACGGGTTCAGCCGGACCGCCGGCGAGATCGGCCACGTGGTCGTGGATCCGGACGGGCCCCGCTGCACCTGCGGCCAGCGCGGTTGCCTGGAGCGGATGGTGAGCGTGCCCGCCGTGTTGGGTGGGTTGGGAGTCAATGGGATCGATCCCGCGGAAGACGACGCCGTCGCCTCGTTCTTCGCGGCCCAGCAGCATGCGCCATCCAGCGACCATTTCCACGGCATCCTCGCGCGGGCGGGGGAGCACCTCGGCGCGGCCATCGCCACCGTGATCAACCTCCTCAACCCCGAGTACATCGTCGTCGACAGCCCGTACAACGACGTCGGCACGTTTCAGCAGTCGGTGCGGGATGCGTCGCGGGATAAAGCGTTACAGATCCCGGCGAGCCATGCGCAGATCCTCTTTCTCCGCACGGCCCACGCCTCCGCCTGGGGCGCCGCTCTGGCGGTCATCCACCACTTCGAGGCCACGCCTGCGCTCTGACGCCGGCGGGATCACACCGTCCGGTGAAAGACGCTCGGTTTCATATCCTGGTCGCCGATGGGGGTGTCGATGGCGTCCACGTCGAAGTTGACGTACACATTGCACACGCTGCCGTTGTAGTGTCCGTTCGTGTCGCCGCTGCCCTTGTTGGTCTTCTGGTGCTGGTCAAATCCGGTGATGTTCGCGTCCCCGACAAAGACGGCGGAGTTTTGCTGCATGGCGTTGACGTTGAGCGACTGGAAGCCGATGTGGGTCATCGCTGGGCGTCGCTGGTGCTGCGCGAAGACATGAACGTCCCGGTCGTCTATCGGGGTGTCGAGGACGTCCGGATCGTAGACGAGTGTCAGGTTCCGATACACGAGATTCGACGAGTGCAGCGTGCCGAACCCGGCATTGCTCTTGCTGTGCGCACTGAGACCGTATACCACATTGCGCCCCCCGACGTATACACCGGAGGAGTTTTGGACGATACGCACCTGAATCGATACCGGAAGCGTGACCATCTCCGACGGTTTCATGACAAGCCGCCTCCGCTCAGTATGTCGTTCACCGCTGCGGCGACCGGGAATCGTCCGGTGTCACCACTGCACCGCATGCAGGGGTTTGACATCGGGATCGATGATGATCCCGTCCAGCCACTCGCCGCCGTCAAAGTTGGCCGACAAGCTCCACACCGAGTAATTGAACCAACCGAACTGCAGGCCGCTGCCATAGTTCGACTTTTGGTTGGAGTCCCAGCCGCTGATGTTGATCTCGCCGATGAACGCGCCGGCGTTTGATTGAGCCACGTTGAGGTTGACGGCGCCCAGTGCAATCACGGTCGCCAAACGCACCACTCTCCTCGCCGCACGCGTCATTCGGATTCCGGGTCCGATCCAAAGTCAATCAAGACCGTGTGCCCGGGATCCACCGAAGTATCGTCCTTGGTGAGGTACACCACCAGCAAGCCGCTGCGGTACACGGCCCGCACCTGGTCGGCGAGAACGCGGTCTGGCAGCTCAATCTCCCGGTCAAACGATCCGTGGTGGCATTCCGACATCCATACGGTGTCCCCGCGCCGCTGAAAACGGGCGGTGCACTCCCCGCGAACCCGCAGCGCGTGAGGACGTACCGACACTTGGACATCCGCGCTGCTGGTCAAGCCGGGCAGTTCAAAGACAGCCACAATCTCCCGTCGGCCGCGGTACACGTCCACCCGGGGAAAGGGCTCCTGCGGCTGGTCTCCGCCGCCGGCAAACCATGGGCTGCGCATTTGAGGAAGGGGGAGGTTCTTGAAAAAGTCCGGGCCCAGGATTTTTTTCAGATCGGCGAGATCGCCAAGTTGATTCAAGAAATCGAACGGATTCTCCCCGTTGTTCTTCCCTGACGCCATGGTCGTGCCTCCATCGTCGGCCCTTCATCGTCCGCCTTTCATTGTCGGCCCTTCATTTTAGGCCGCCTTCGAGTCATGCGCCCGAGGGAGAGCCGGGTGCTGTCGGCGCGAGCCGGCGCAGCCAGTTGCGCCAGTCTGGGTCCGAAGTCTCCGGGAGATCGATCGTGTCTGGGTCGTGGACAAGGCTACGGTTGGCCCGGATTAAAGCGTGATCGCCATGGACCGTCCCAAACCCCTGGTTCACCTTTTGATAGCTGGAGAAATCCGACACCCAGTTGTTTCCTAGGTTCAGGCACGAGGCTCCTTCTATTTGGCCGACATGGATGGTGCCAATGACAAACGTCGGCGACCACACGTTCGACATCCGTCCACCTCGCTCCAGTCAGGTCTCGGGGTCGGCCGACGGGGATCGACGCGTGACGTCCTGAGGAAAAGACACCTGATAGCCACGATTCGTCGGTCGCACGGCGGGTTGGCCAGGGTCCGTGTGCTCGGCCTGCGCCGGACCATTGGGTGCACGAGCGGCAGCGGGGCCTGCTTGTGGGTCGCCGCCGGGCCCGGACGCCTGGGCGTGGGGGCCAGCCGTCGGATGCTGCGCCACATCCTTTAAAGAATGCAGCGCGTCGATGCCAAAGTTGTTGCCCAGGTTCAGCGAACCGCTCAACTCTTTGATGTCCAGGTCGCCGAGCTTGAACAGCAGTTGATCCAGCATGGCCCGCTCGACATGAAGGTGTTGAATCGTCACTTGAACTCTATGCGCCGCGTCGTGGTTCAAGACCTGTTCCAGCCGCTGTGCCACCTCATCCAAGCGCTGTGCCAGCTCCTCCGCCCGGCGCCGCCTGCGCCAACAAGAGAACACACCGCATCCCTGCCTTCGGGCTCCATCACGGCCGTCCGGTGGCCGCAGGTCGGTGTCCGCAGGTCCAACCGGCGGTTCCTTGTCAATATATGTCCTGCGTAGCACGTTCAGAAGAGTTGCGGGTTTCTGTCCCGTAACCCCCGCGGAGCTCTCCGACGGCATGGGACAATCGGCGGATCGCATAGAATACGGCGCGACGGCACGGCAGGAGTTGTGCCGGAAAGGGGGAGGGAGATGCCATCCCTCATCGTCTTTGGCGTGATCAATCAGAACACGCCCCAGCAGAATGCGGGCTTGTTCATCGGTGAAGGGAATATCGGTGGCTGGGACGCGAATACCAAGCTGAATCAGGGGCGAGGCGGACTTTTCGGCTGGTTCAACATGACTCCGCTGTGGGTGAACATCAATGTGGACAATCTGGAGATCGCCGACGGTGTCATCATGGATCAGGATGTCAAGCCTACGATCGGTGTCGACGTGTGAGCGGATCGAGTGAGCGGGACGATTCTGCCGTGTGGCGGAAAGGGGTGCGCTATGCCGTCGGTGATCCTGTGCGGGGCGTTGAATGTCAATACCCCGCAGCAAAACGCGGGGACTTTCGCGGGTGAGTTCAATTTAGGGGGATGGGATGCCAATATGAAGTTCAATCAAGGGGAGGGTGGTGTGTTCGGGTTTTTCAACCTGCTCCCCGCGCAGCTCAACTTGAACATCGACAACCTGGAGGGGTTTGACGGCGTGATCCTCGATCAGGACCTGAAGCCCACCTTAGGGGGGAATGCGTGATCGTGTGAGCCGGGGAGCGCGGTGCCGGAGGGGGCTGTACGGGGGCGGGTGCCCTTTGCTGGCCTCGGGTGTGGCAGGGGGCGGCCTGTGTGGGGCGCCCGGGGTGCCGCCCGCAGCCCGCTATTAATCCGATTCTTCCGCTTAAATCGTGCGATTTAAAGGGGCTGGCGGCGAAAATCAGGCCCGTTAACCCGCAAAGCCTTACTAAATCACCGTTGTCGCCGCCGCACACGCGAGAGTTAGTACGAGTTTCCGACATGACCGGCGGAAAGTTCGACACCGACCCGTGCGAAGCCCCGGGAGATATTCTGATTTTGCACCTTAGGCGTTTCTCGGGAGAAGGTTGTGAAGGGAGTGCGATGCACGGGAATATCCGAAACTAATTGAGTCACAGAATGTGCCGAATAGTCCTTTCGTACCAGCGAGTCAATCGAGGGCAACAAGTGCTATACTCTAAGCATGTCGAGGGAACGAAAGGTGGATTGGATCTGATGGGTGCCAGTTTGGACCCACTAATTGAGGCGGGACTTAATCTTTCCACTTTAGCTGTCAAAGGAACTGTGACCGCCGTTGCCACGAAGCTTAAAGCGCTAAGAGCCGAAAAGAATGTCGAGGTTCTTCGCAACACATATGAAGAACTCATCAACGAACTACTTGCCGAACGGGAAGAAGCGATCAGAATTGCTCAAGTTTACAAGAGCGAGCTGGAACGGATCGAAATCAGTGACAAAGATATTGAACACCTTCATAATACCGCAGCTCATCTCTTAGAGTTTTTTAAAGCCATGAACCCTGATGCTCCTATAGAACAGTTAGTTCCACTCCAGAGATTGATAAGTGTAGATACGTTGAAGGCAATGCAATTGCTCGGTTTTAATTTTAAGGCTGCTATCGGTGAACCATTAACCGAGTTGTGTGCTGATTTTATACGGCGAGCATCCAAATCCAACCAGAATCCCCTCGGAAGATCCCGTCCAATTAACAATCGAAAATAGCGCTCTATTGTGCAGAGCTGGCTAAGCAATAGGCAAAGATGGTGCTTGATGGACAAGGAAAACGATTCCAATTCGACAGCCCGCCCCCTAGTCCGATTCCTCCATTTAAATGACGATATTTGAAGGGCCTGTCGGCAAAATCAGGCCCGTTAATCCGTGAGGCCTTACTAAATCAGCGTTGTCACTGTCGCGGGCGTACGACTTAGCACAAGTTTCCGACTTAACCGGCGGGGCTTGGCGCGGCGACAACAGCCAACCCCGGGGAGATAATCCGATTTTGCGGCTTCGCCTCCTTTCCGGGGAAGGTAGCTTGGTGGCTCGGGAACCCTGCGGGCGGTGGGACGGTTGGGCCCCGGCGCGCGGGGGGCTTGTCCCTAAGCTACTGGCTCCCGGTGCACGTGCTTAACCACGTCAAGGCGGCGGCCCTTGCGCCGGTGCACGTGATCCCCGAGGGTGCCCACAGCACCCTTCTACATCCGGGTGGATGAAGGGGTGGGCGGGGCCTTTGTGCTCGGCAACGAGATCGTGCATGGGTTCAAGCCGGACCGCCGGCGAGATCGGCCACGTGGTCGTGGATCCGGATGGGCCCCGCTGCACCTGCGGTCAGCGCGGTTGCCTGGAGCGGATGGTGAGCGTGCCCGCCGTGTTTGATGGGCTTGGGGCGGGGGAGATCGATCCCGCGGACAACGCCGCCGTCGCCCACGCCTCTGGCTGGGGCGCTGCCCTCGCGGCCATCCATCCCTTCGAGGCGACGTCTGCGCTCTGATGCCGGCGGGATCGAAAATTGCTACCCCAACCAATTCTCTGTGGATATTGACGATTCACGCGTCCTGGTGATACATTCGAGCCACATAGTCATAATTTATGACAAATAGAGAGACAAGGACGAACGGAGGGATGGCAGGGAATTCGGTGCAGGCGGATCGGGTTGAAAACGGTTTCGGCATCGGCGAGAAAAGGAGGGACGTGAACGATGTCCGGCTTCGATTGGTTTATCCTCATCGCGTACTTTTTCGTCATGATCGGCATCGGGGTCTGGTCGTACAAGCGGGTCGGAAGCGCGGACGAGTATTTCACCACCGGCGGCAAGATGCCCTGGTGGCTGGCCGGTGTGTCGCACCACATGTCCGGATACAGCGCCGCCGTGTTCGTGGCGTACGCCGCCGTCGCCTATACCAACGGCTTCACGCTGTACGTCTGGTGGGCGGTGCCCGTGTCGATCGCGGTCTTCATCGGCGCCATCTGGATTGCACCCCGTTGGGCGCGGCTGCGGGAGCACTACGGTGTGGGCTCTCCGATGGAGTACCTGGCTACCCGGTACAACGTGCCCACCCAACAGCTGATGGCCTGGTGCGGCGTGGTGCTCAAGATCTTCGACGTCGGGCCAAGTGGGCCGCCATCGCCATCATCCTGCAGGTGTTCACCGGCCTGCCGCTGTCCGTCGGCATCCTCATCTCCGGCGGCGTGTCGCTCATCTACTCGACCATCGGCGGGCTGTGGGCGGACGCCCTGACGGACTTCGCGCAGTTTGTCATCCAGTTCGTCGCCGGGATCGCCATGTTCGTCATCGTGCTCGCCAAACTCGGGGGCATCGGCGCCATCGGCGGCATCTGGGCGAAGCTGCCGCCCAACCACAGCCACCTGTTCGACGGCCCGTACACCTTCTGGTTTGTCGTGGCCTACCTCTTGATCGACTTTCTCAGCTACAACGGGGGGACGTGGAACCTCGCGCAGCGGTACCTGGCGTCGCCCAACGGCAAGGAGGCGAGAAAGGCCGCCATCCTCTCCGGCTTCCTGTATCTCCTGTGGCCCCTCATCCTCTTCTTCCCGATGTGGGCCGCACCGCTCTTTTTCCCGCACCTGGCCAAGCCGGATCAGTCCTACGCCCTCATGGCGCGCACCTTCCTGCCGCCAGGGCTCGTGGGCCTCGTCCTGGCCGGCATGTTCAGCCACACGATGGCCATGACCACGTCGGACGCCAACGCCATCTCGTCCGTCGTCACTCGCGACATCCTGCCCCGGCTGTCGGCGCGGACGCGCAATCTCAGCCCGCGGGGCGCGCTCGTCGCCGCGCGGACGACCACGCTGGTGTTCGTGCTGCTGACCATGCTCGTGGCCGTCGAACAGAACGCCTTCGGCGGCGTGTTGGGGCTCATCATCACCTGGTTCGGCGCCCTCGTCGGGCCCATCTCCATCGCCATGCTCTTCGGCCTGCTGCCGGCCTACCGCCACAGCGGCCCGGCGGCCGCCATCGTCTCACTGGTCGGCGGCGTCGTGATGTTCGCCCTTGACAAGTACGCCTTCCACGTCAGCACCGCCGCGACCGTCGGTCTGCCCGTCCTGGTGTCGCTCATCCTCTACATCGCCATCGGATGGTTCTCCCGCAACCGCGCGCTTAAGCCCGAGGTCGCGCAGATGATGGAGGCCCTGAGCCAGGACGTGCCCTCTCCGTCTGACACGTACGCCACGACCGGGCGCGGCTGAACCCGGCAGGGACCGCCACGGAAAGGAGGAGATGTCCGTGAGCACCACCCAGGACCTGCGGACCTTCTACGAGGAGCACCTGCACACGGTGCTTCTGCCGTTCTGGCAACGCGCCGTCGATCCCCGCCACGGCGGGGTCTACACCTGCTTCAACAACGACGGGACCGTCCTCGTCAGCCGGGACAAATACACCTGGTCGCAGGGGCGATTCGCCTGGTTGTGGTCGACCATCGCGCGCCTGGCCCAGGCCGGGGTCCTGTCCGTGCCGGCCGAGCCGTTCCTGGAACAGGCCGGGCGGACCGTCGCCTTCCTGCGGCGACACGCCATCCTGCCCAACGGCAACTGCGCCTACCTGCTCACCGAGGACGGGACGCCGAAGGAGGCCCTCCCCGGTGCCGGGCATGACATCAGCTTTTACGCCGACTGCTTCGTGATCGTCGGTTTCACCGGCTACGCCCGCGGAAGCGGCGACGAGGCCGCCTTGGAGGACGCCCTTCGATTGTACGATCACGTCGTCGAACGCGCCCGCTCCGGCGCCCTCCGCACCGAACCCTACCCCATCCCGCCGGGGATGCGGGCACACGCTGTCCCGATGATCCTCGTCAACGTCACGCAGGAGCTGCTGGACCTGCTCGTGGCGGCGGGCCATGCGCGGGCGGGGGAGATGCGGGATCGCCTCGTCGGTTACGCCGAGGACATCCTCGCCACCTTCATGCAGCCGGACGGGCGGGTGGCGGAGATCCTCCCCGCCCGGGCGGAGGACGACGACACCGTGCTGTGCCGCCACTTGAACCCAGGGCACACCATCGAGGACATGGGGTTCCTCCTCCGGGCGGCCGGGCAGACCGGGCGGACGGATTGGATCGCGCCGGCCCTGCGCGCCATCCGCAAGGCCTTCGATCTCGGTTGGGACGACGATCACGGCGGGCTGTTCCGCTTCGTCGACCGGGACGGCGGCCCGCCCTCGGGGCGCCGCTTCGGCGATCGCTACGAGCAGCTCATCCTGGACACCTGGGACATGAAGCTGTGGTGGCCTCACGCGGAAGCCCTGTACGCCACGCTGCTGGCGCACCAGGTCACCGGGGCGGAGGACATGAGACGCCTGTATGACCGCACGCACGCCTACGCCTTTCGGACCTTCCCGAACCCTGACCCCGAGGTCGGGGAGTGGGTGCAGATCCGGGATCGATCCGGCCGGCCCGCCGACAGGGTCGTCGCCCTGCCGGTCAAGGACCCGTTTCACATCCTCCGCAGCGTGCTCCTCATCCTGGAGCGGTTGGCGGAGGAGGAGACCTCGAGATGACGGGACTGCGGCTCGGTGCCGCGAAGGTGGACATCACACCGCGGACGCCCATGCCCCTGGCGGGATTCGCCCACCGCACCGGCCCGTCCGAAGGGGTGGCACATCCGCTGCACCTGCGCGCGTTCGTCCTCGCCCAGGGAGGGGTCCGCGTGGTGTGGATCACCGCCGACCTCATCTGGTGGGGCCCGGAGTTGGCGGGACGCTTGCGCCGCCGCATCGCGGACCGGTGGGGCATCCCGCAGGCGGGCGTCCTGCTGCACGCCACTCACAACCATTCCGGGCCGCAGACCACCGCCCGCTTCACCGCCCCCCTCGGCCTGCCGGACGAGGGATACCTCCGCCAACTGGAGGCCGCCGCCGAGGATGCGGTGAAGGAGGCGTCCGGTCATCTGGAGCCCGTGTCGCTGGCCTTCGGAACCGGGGTGTGGGGCGCAGGTGTGCATCGGCGGCGCGTGATCGACGGCGTCTGCCGGATGGCGCCCAATCCGGATGGCCCGAACGATCCGCGGGTCACCGTCCTCTCGTTCCTCCGCCCGGACGGCCGCCCGAAGGCGCTCTGGGTGCACGCCACCTGCCATCCCACCACCACCGATGAGAACCGGGTCTCCTCGGAGTTCCCCGGGGTGGCCATGGATGCGCTGGAGGCGCACCTGGGCGGCGGGGCGGTCGCCGGTTTTCTCCAGGGCTTCTGCGGCGACGTACGCCCGGCCCTGACGCGGGACGGGGCGTTCGTTCGCGGGACGCAGGCGGACGTGGAACACGTCGCCCGCCAGCTGGTGGATGCGGTCGGTGAGGTCCTGCTCACCCCGCTCCGGGACGCAGGCGACCCGTCGCTGAAAGCCGCCGGGTGGGACGTCCCGCTTCGGTTCGCACGGGTTCCGGACGACGGCGAACTGGCTCAGGCCGCGGCCGATCCCGGCATCCGCGGCGAGTGGGCCAGGCGGTTGTTGGACGAGCGGGATCGAAGGCGCCCGTCCGTGCCGCTGCACCTGACGGCCCTTCGGTTGACGTCCAGGCTCGGCCTCGTCGCCGCGGACGCGGAGATGGTCTGCGAATACGGGCTTCACCTGCGCCGCATCGGCCAGGGCCGCCTGTTGCCCGTTGGGTACACGAACGGGATGATCGGCTACGTCCCGACGGCCGGCCAGATCCGGGAGGGCGGCTACGAACCGTACGAGTCGTGCTTTTACTTCGCGCTGCCGTCGCCGTTTGATGAGCGCATCGAGGCGGATATCCTGGACGCCTTTCATCAAATCACATCGAAAAAGGGTGTTGGTCGTGAGAGAATCCGTACAGCCTTGTGTCGACTTCCAGGTGGACGCGCTCCGGGTGCGGGTGTACCGCGACCGCGAAGCCATGGGCCAAGCCGCCGCCGCCCACGTCGCGGCCCTGATGAACCGCCTCCTGACTGAGCGCGGCCACATCCGCATGGTCTTCGCGGCCGCCCCGTCCCAGAACGAGCTGTTGGCCCACCTGGCCCAGCATCCCATCGACTGGTCCCGCGTGACGGCCTTTCATATGGACGAGTACATCGGGCTCGCCCCGGACGATCCGCGCCGCTTCGCCCACTACCTGCGCACGCACCTGTTCGACCTCGTGCGCCCGGGTGCGGTCCATATCCTCGATCCCGCCGGCGACCCCGAACAGGAATGCCGCCGCTACACCCGGCTGCTCCAGGAGGCGCCCATCGACGTTATCTGCCTCGGCATCGGGGAGAACGGGCACATCGCCTTCAACGACCCGGGCGTCGCCGACTTCGAGGACCCGGCTTGGGTGAAGGTGGTGCCGCTCGATCCGCGGTCCCGCATGCAACAGGTCCACGACGGGTGCTTCCCGGCCCTCGACGAGGTGCCGACGGCCGCCGTGACGCTCACGGTTCCGGTCTTCCGGGCGGCTCGCCACCTGGTGGCGGTCGTGCCCGGCCCGACGAAGCGGGAGGCGGTGCGGCGGACGCTGCAGGGTCCCATCTCGCCCGAATGCCCGGCGTCCATCCTGCGCACCCACCCGGACGTGGTCCTGTTCCTGGACCTGGATGCGTATGGGGGCGGAGACGGGGACGGGGGCGCGGGGGAGGCCGAGGCGGCCGAGGCGCGGCCTGGCCGGGGCTGCACCGTGGCGCCGACCGGCCCGGCACGCGGTGCGGCGCGCACCGCGTGGCCGGAGCCCGAGCCCCGTGTGCGTGTCTCCGAGGGTGAGGCGCCCCTGCGGGTGGAGGGCCGCCATTACCGCACCGGGGCGCCCGTGGCGGTGGAGATGTCGGCAGGACGCATCGTCCGGGTGACCCCGGCGCCGGAGCGGCCGGGATTGCCCTTCATCGGGCCGGGCCTCGTCGATCTTCAGGTCAACGGCTTCCGCGGGATCGACTTCAACACCCGGCCCCTCGACGTCGCGGCCATCCAGCGCGTGGTGCACGCCCTTTGGGCAGAGGGGGTGACAGCGTTCCTGCCGACCATCATCACGAACAGTGACGAGGCCATCGCGGAGCTCGCCGCGAGCGTGGCGCATGCGCTTCGGGATGCAGCCGACGGGCGCGTGGTGCAGGGGTTGTGGGATCCACCCGGTGCGAGCGAACACGGCCGGCGGGATCGATCCGGTGGGATCCCCACCATCCCCGGCATCCACCTGGAGGGCCCTTTCATCTCGCCGGAGGATGGCCCCCGGGGCGCCCACGATCGGCGCTACGTCCAGCCGCCCGACTGGGACCGGTTCCAGCGCTGGCAGGAGGCGGCGGAGGGGCGGATTCGACTGGTCACTCTCTCGCCGGAGTGGCCGGAGGCGGTGGCGTTCATCGCCCGCTGCGCGGCGTCGGGCGTCCGGGTGGCCATCGGGCATACGGCGGCAGGATCGGACCAAATCGCGGCCGCCGTCCGGGCCGGGGCGACGCTGTCCACGCACCTCGGCAATGGGGCCCATCCCCGGCTTCCGAGGCATTCCAACTACATCTGGGACCAGCTGGCTTGTGACGAACTGTGGGCGTCCGTCATCGCCGACGGCTTCCACCTGCCGGACGCCGTGCTGAAGGTGTTCCTGCGGGCCAAGGGTGAGCGGGTGTTTCTCGTCAGCGACGTGGTGGACCTGGGCGGCCTCGCGCCCGGGCGCTACACCACCCACATCGGCGGGGACGTGGTGCTGACGCCTGAGGGGAAGCTGCACTTGGCCCATCACCCGGAGCTCCTGGCGGGCTCGGTGCAGTCCCTGCGCCAGGGCGTCGGCAACCTGGTGGCGAAGGGGTTGTGTTCGCTGGCGGACGCGTGGGTGATGGCGTCCGTGCGCCCCGCGGACTACCTCGGGCTGCCGGTGGCCCGGGACATCGCCCCCGGGGAGCCGGCGGATCTGGTGCTGTTCACCTTTGACGGGCAGGTGCATGTGGAGCGGACGGTGAAGGCCGGCGTGATCGTCCATGATGCGCGGGGAGAAACGGAAGGAGGGAGCCAGGGATGACAGAGTCGGTCATGACCCAGTATCTCGACAAGATCATCCGCCACCTGCAGGCGCTGCACGACGAGGAACAGGAGGCCGTGCGCAGGGCGGCGAGGCTGGTGGCGGATCAGGTCAAGGCGGACCGGATTGTGTACGTGTACGGGCCGGGCGGACACTCGAACCTGGGCAGCCAGGAGGTGTTCTTCCGCGCGGGCGGGCTCATGCACATCAGCGCCATCCTGGACGAGGGGACGCTGCTCTCCAACGGGGCGCTGAGATCGATGGCCATCGAGCGGACACCCGGGTACGGGGCCATCGTGATCGCGTACAACGACCTGAAGGCGGGCGACCTGTTGATTCTGGTCAATGCGTACGGCATCAACGCGGCGTGCATCGATGCGGCGCTGGAGGCCAGACGGCGGGGTGTGACGACCATCGGCGTGACCTCGGTGCGGCATGCACAGCGTACGCCGCTCGATCACCCGGCCCGCCACCCGAGCAAGAAGAACCTGTTCGAGGTGGTCGACGTGGTCCTCGACAGCAAGGTGGACGTCGGCGACGCGGTGGTGGAGATCCCGGGCCTCGACCAGGCGGTGGCCGCGATGTCGACCTTCGCCAACGCCTACCTGCTGAACTCGCTGATGGCGGAGGCGGTCGCCCTCCTGGTGGCGGAAGGGGTGCAACCGCCCATATGGATGAGCGCCAACGCCCCAGGGGGCGATGACGCGAACGCCCGCTTCATCGAGCGGTTCCGGGGGCGGATCCGGAAGTTGTAGGCGGTCGATGGCCCCTTTGAAGCGCGTGCCCGGAGGATTTCCGGATGATGATCTCCGGCTGCAGTACGATGTTGCGCGGGGACGGCGCAGGTCCTTCGCCGTGTTCGATCCGCTCGATCAACAGTTGCGTGGCGATGGTTCCGAAATTGTACGCGGGTTGACTGGCCACGGTGAGGAACGGTTCCACCAGGGAGTATGGATCCACATCGTCAAAACACACAACGGCGATGTCTTCGGGGACCCGCAGTCCGCGGTGGCGCAATCCTTGGATCACCTGGACCGCGAGAAAGTTGTTCGCTGCGAAGATCGCCGTCGGGCGCGGTGTACAGTCGAGCAACTGCTCGACCAGGGCGAAGTCCATGTTGCGCATGTACGACGTCTCCTTCACGAATGCTTCCCGAAACGGGATGCCGTGCTCCTCCAGCGCACGACGGTACCCATCCCGCCGTTCGCGCGCGGTCGACGTCGTGAGGAATCCCGTGATCATCGCGATGTCCCGGTGCCCGAGGTCGATGAGATGTTTGACGAGATGATATGCTCCCATGAAGCTGTCTCCCGTGACCACGTCGGCCTGCACGCCGTCCACCTTGCGGTCGACGAGCACGTATGGGATTTCGAATGAGTCGAGCAGCGCCAGGTTTCTGCGCGCCCCGTCTCCGGTCGCGGCGATGATCACGCCGTCGACGCGGATGGATACGCACATTCGAATGTACTCCAGCTCCTTGACCGGGTCCTCGTCGCTGTTGCACAAGACGACGCGGAAATCGTTCTTGCGCGCGGTGTCCTCTGTCCCGCGTGCCACCGTGGTGAAAAACGGGTTGGTGATGTCCGGAACAATCAAGGCGAGGGTGTCCGTGCGCCTGCGCACCAGGCTTCGCGCAAGGTCATTGGGGACATAATTCAGTTCTTTCATCGCGCGAAGGACGCGCAGGCGCGTCTCTTCTTTCACATGGCCACTCTGATTGATGACCCTTGACACGGTCATGGGGGAGACGCCAGCGAGCTTGGCGACATCGGAGATGTTTGCCACGACATGAACCTCCACTCGGGAAACGCGAGACTGGATGTGTTAATGATAACATAAATTCTTGCGGGTGGGGCCCTGGGACGATTTGGGTTATGCTGCACCTGAACGCTACCCGGAAGCCCGCATTCACTTAGCACCGAAAGCCTCTGAAACTATACAACGAAATGTTCAATCAACTCTTGAACGGCCGTGAGGGTTGTGCTATATGTGAGATAACAATGTTATCGCTAACATAATCGATTCAACGTTCGTCGTCGTGACCGCTCAATGTTGGTGTGGAGGGACGCGGATGAGACCTCTGGTGAAGATGTCCGGGATCACGGTCCAGTTCGGTGGTGTGTCTATCCTGCGTCATGCGAACCTGGAAGTGCAGGCGGGCGAAATCCACGCCCTGCTGGGAGAGAACGGGGCCGGCAAATCGTCCTTGATGAAGGTGCTCGCCGGGGATTATTCAAAGACCGCGGGGACGATTGAGATCGATGGCGAACGGGTTGAATACACCACGCCGCACGGCGCCATCGCGCACGGGATCAGCATGATCCATCAGGAGCTTCAATTGGCGCCTCATCTGACGGTGGCTGAAAACGTATTCCTGGGCAGGGAAGTTCCGACCGGCCGTCTGGGTTGGCTGCCCAACAAACGGGAGATGCGACAGCGGACGGCGGGGTTTCTGAAGGATTTGGCGCCGGACATCGGACCCGATGAACGCGTCGGTCAGCTCGGGATCGCCAAGCAACAAATGGTCGCCATCGTGAAAGCGTTATCGGCGGGCGCCCGGGTCCTGATCATGGACGAGTCGACGACTGCTCTGACCGATGCGGAGGTCAAACGGCTCTTTCAGGCGCTGAACGACCTCAAGACACGTGGTGTCGCAGTGATCTTCATCACCCATCGCTTGGAAGAGGTCTTGGAGATCGCCGATCGGGCGACGGTCATGCGCGATGGCGAAACCGTAGCGACCGTGCCGGTGAAAGAGGTCGATATGGCTCGGTTGATTCAACTGATGGTGGGCCGGCAAGTGCATGACGTCTTTCCCAAGGCCAAGACCACCCGGGGGGCGGAAGGGTTGCGGGTGGAGCATCTGACGCGCCATGGCGTGTTGGACGACATCAGCTTCACTGCGTACCGTGGCGAAGTGCTCGGCCTAGCCGGGTTGATGGGGGCTGGGAGAACCGAATTGATGCGCGCCATCTTCGGTGCAGACCCGATGGATGGCGGGCAGGTGTACGTGAACGGGACTCCGGTGTCGATTCGCCATTGCGGCGACGCCATCTCGGCAGGCATCGCTTATCTGACTGAGGATCGGAAAGGCAACGGTCTCGCCGTCGGGCTGGATGTTACCACCAATCTCACACTCCCCATCTTGGCCCGGATCTCTCGGTTCGGTTTGCCGAACCTGAGAAAGGCCGAGCAGATCACCCAACAGTACGTGGACGAACTGTCCATCAAGGTCCACCGATTGACCGACCGCGTCAACATCCTGAGCGGAGGGAATCAACAGAAAATCATGCTCGCCAAGTGGCTTGCCACGGGCGCCGAGGTGTATCTGCTCGACGAGCCCACCCGAGGCATCGACGTGCAGACCAAGGTGGAAGTGTATGAGCTCATCAATCAACTGACGGCGGCCGGAAAGACCGTCATCATGACGTCCTCTTATCTACCGGAACTCCTGGCCATGAGCGACCGTTTCATCGTCCTGTGCGAAGGGCGAGTCACCGCCGAGCTGGCTCGCGAGGAAGCCACGCCCGAGAAACTCATCTACCACGCCTCTCAATATAGAGCCACTCAGACGACAGGGAGATGATGATGTCCGTGGAACCGCAAGCGGTCACACAACCCGTCCCGGTGAAACCGTATTCACGCACCTTCCGGAGAGCAGCCGAACGGCTGGCGCCGTTCCTGTTTCTCATCGTGATCGGCATCGTACTGTCGATTCTGTCCCCATACTTCCTGACGGTGCGGAACCTGCTGACCGTCCTGTTGCAGATGAGCATCATCGGCATCATCGCCGTGGGCGAGACGCTTGTGATGCTCACCGCCGGAATCGATCTGTCCGTCGGTTCCGTCGTGGGGCTGGCCGGGGTGTTGAGTACCCTGCTGATGGTACAACTGCACTGGCCTATCTGGTTGTCCGTGATCGCCGGGATCCTGGCCGGGGCCGTCGTCGGATGCCTCAATGGTGTTCTCATCACCACCACCAAATTGCCACCGTTCATCGCGACGCTCGGCATGATGAGTGTCGCCCGCGGGTTCGCTTTGATTTTGACCGGCGGCGTCGCCATCTTCAACGTGCCGGAAGGATTCAATTGGCTGGGGGGCGGTCACGTGCTCGGCATCCCCGTGCCCGTCTACTTCTTGGCGGCGGTCACCCTGATTGGCACGTTTGTCTTGAACCGTACGCTCCTCGGTCAGTATGCGTTCGCCATTGGCAGCAACCCGGAAACGGCAAGACTGTCGGGCATCCGGATTGCCAAATACCTCGTGTGCATTTACACCATACAAGGGTTGCTTGCGGGCCTCGGGGGGGTGATTCAAGCATCCCGCATCGTCACCGGACAGCCGACAGCGGGGCTTGGCTATGAGCTCGACGTGATCGCGGCGTGCGTGATCGGAGGGACCAGCCTGTTTGGCGGGGAGGGCACCGTGCTGGGAGCCATCATCGGCGCAGCCCTCATGGAGCTGATCCGCAACGGGGCCGACCTGCTGAACATCTCCGCTTTCTGGCAGGACGTCATCATCGGCATCATCATCTGGGTGGCGGTGGCCTGGGATGGCTATCGGCGCCGTGTACTCAACCGATAGGGGATATCAAGGCATCTCTTGATTTCGGATCATGGGGGGGACAATTTCATGAAGAGAATGGGCATTGCGATGGCAGCTTTCGCAGTGATCGGGGTCATGACGGGGTGCGGGACGACCGCGGGATCGCCGTCCAACTCGACGTCTGCCACCACCAACTCCGGCACCAACGCCACGGCGGCATCGAGTGGCAAGACGTATCGGATCGCCGTCATTCCCAAGGCCGTTGGGTTCGACTATTGGGAGACGGTCCACGCGGGTGCTGAGGCGGCCGCGAAGGACCTGGGCAACGTCAACATCGTGTGGAAGGGTACCTCAGCGGAGACGGACATCAATGGCCAGATCAGCATGATCGAGGACTTCATCAACCAGCACGTCGATGCGCTGGTGGTGGCCGCCACCGACGCCAAGGCGCTCGTGCCTGTGCTGCAACAGGCCCAGAAGAGTGGCATCAAGGTGATCACGATTGACTCTGGGACGGATCCCCAGGTATCGGATTCGTTCGTCGCGACCGACAACGTGCACGCGGCTGCAGAGGCGGCCGACGAGATGAACAAGCTGCTCGGCGGCAAGGGGGATGTGGCGTTGATCCCGTTCGTCCCCGGTGCGGCGACGTCCAACCAGCGTGAGCAGGGGTTCAAGGATGAACTCAGCAAGTACCCCGGCCTCCATTTGGTGGCCACCCAGTATTCCCAGAGCGATTACAACAAAGCGTTGTCGGTGACCGAAGACATTCTGACCAGCCACCCCAATCTCGCGGGCATCTTCGCCGCCAACGAACCGGGCGCGCTGGGGGCGGCACAGGCCGTGAAAGAGCGGGGACTTGCGGGGAAGGTCCTGATCATCGGATTCGATGCGGCACCGAAGGAAATCCAAGCCCTGCAGGATGGAACCATCCAGGCCCTGATTGTGCAGAATCCTTACAAGATTGGGTATGACGGCGTGAAGGAGGCCGTGGCGGACCTGGAAGGGAAGACGGTCGATCAGCGCGTCGACACCGGTGCCACCGTGGTGACCAAAGACAACATGAACGACCCGGAGATTCAAAAGTTGCTCTATCCGCTCGGAAAGAAATAACCCTTTCCGGTTCCTGTACCTGAGCGCCTTCGACGGGGATCGGGTCACGATGAGAGGGTCTTGTGCCTGCTGACACACGCAGACCAGTGGAGGCGATCGCGTTGGACAGATTGAAGGATCAGGTTGCCATCGTCACGGGTGGCGGAAGTGGAATTGGGAGGGCCACGGCCAGAATGTTCGCCGGCGAGGGCGCTTTGGTGGCGGTGGTCGACATCGATGTATCGGCCGCACGGGAGACGGCGGATCGAATCCTCGAACTGGGGGGCCAGGCGATCCCGATCCAAGCGGACGTGGCTCAGGAGGCGGACGTCGAGCGGGCCATCCATACCACGGTGAAGCAGTTCGGCCGGTTGGATATTTTGTTCAACAATGCGGGCGTGATTCTTCCAAAGGCGATGGAAGATGTTCAGGTGGAAGAGTGGGACCGCCTGATGAACATCAACGCGCGGGGCGTGTTTCTCTTTATGAAACATGCCCTGCCGCACCTTCGGAAGACGCGCGGCAAAATCATCAACATGGGCTCCATGACCGGGCTCGCCGGCCAGAAGCGCAACGTCGTCTACAGTGCCACCAAAGGCGCCGTCATTGCGATGACGCGATCCGCCGCGGTGGACCTCGCGCCCGAGGGGATACGCGTCAACGCCATCTGCCCCGCTGGCGTCTTGACCCCTCTGTTGGAGCGCTGGTTCGCACAACACCCCAATCCGACGCATGTGCGGGAGAGCCAAGATAAGTCTCATCTCCTGGGCCGGACGGCCCTGCCGGAGGAGATCGCAAGCGTGGCGGTCTTCTTGGCCAGCGATGAGTCGTCGTTCATCACGGGCCAAGCCATCCAGGTGGAGGGCGGGGCGACCATCGGTTACGGTGTGGGTCCCAAGGCGGAGTTGGTTGCAGACGAGATGGAAGACCACGTCCTCGTTAAAATTACACGCTTCGGTGAGGCAGGTGGTGCGGTGTGAAGGTGGACGCGCATCAACATTACTGGAAGGTGGAGCGTGGGGATTACGGTTGGCTGACGTCCGACGCCAGCATCCTGTACCGCGATTACCTGCCAGAGCACCTCCGTCCTCACTTGCGCGCTCGAGGGGTGGAGCGAACGGTGGTGGTCCAGGCGGCGCCCACGGTGGAGGAGACCGAGTTCTTGCTGAATTTGGCGCAACACGAACCGACCGTCGCTGGCGTCGTGGGATGGTTGGACCTCGACAGTCCGGAATTCGCGCAACAGCTGTCTCGATTTGCGAGCCATCCGAAATGGGTCGGGCTGCGGCCCATGTTGCAGGACTTGCCTGAGGATGACTGGATCCTCCGTGACCAGGTGATGGAAAACATCGGCCACTTGTGCGAGGCGGGCGTTCCGTTGGACATTCTGGTGTTCCCCAGGCATCTGCCGTATGTGATCCAGGCGCTCAGGAGGTGGCCGAACCTGCGCGCCGTGGTGGACCACCTCGCGAAGCCGCCCATCCGCACCGGCGAGATGGAACCCTGGCGGTCTTGGATGGACGAGGTGGCCCGGTTTCCCAATGTGATGTGCAAGTTGTCTGGCATGGTCACCGAGGCGGACTGGAAATCCTGGACGACCGACGACCTTCGGCCTTATGTCGAACACGTGGTGAACGCGTTCGGGCCGGACCGCGTGATGTTCGGCAGCGACTGGCCGGTTTGCCTGCAGGCGGTCAGTTATGAACAGGTGCACGACGCCCTGCTCGACTTGCTGGCACCGTTGCTAAGTTCGGCGGAGCTCGAGCAGGTGTTCGGCGGGAATGCGGTTCGGTTTTACGGCCTGGAGTGACAGACGGAGCGGAGTGGAGTGGCTTATGCATAGGTGGCAGTACCGCTGCGAAACGGATCCGGCGCTGCTGGACCGACTGGGGGATGAAGGGTGGGAGTTGGTCAGCGTGATCGTTCTCCACGAAACCCCCCACTTCTACTTCAAACGTCCGCAGCTTTCTTTCACAGAGCGCGTCACGTTGGAGCAGCGGCGGCGAGTGGGAGACGACGACCGACGATGAAAAAGAGTGGCATTCTGAATCCGGCGCTCATGCACCTGTTGACCAGTATGGGGCACACGGACTACATCACCGTGTGTGATCAAGGATTTCCCGTCCCAAAGGAACAGACGCGCGTGGATCTGGCGTTGGTGAGCGGGATTCCGACGGTGCTCGACGTGCTTCGCGCCATCGCGGGTGAGTTCATCATCGATCGCGTGGTGATCACCCAGGAGATGCGCGAGGTCAGCCCGGGCCGCGTACGCGAGCTCGAGGCCTTGCTGCCGGGGATCCTGTTGGAGACCGTGTCCCATCTGGAGTTGAAGTCGTTGGCCAAGTCGGGGAAGGGTGTGGTGCGGACCGCCGACGCATGTCCATACGCCAACATCCTGGTGGTGTCCGGGTGATGGTGCGAACATCCACCCGTTTTCCTGGATACGCACAGGGCGTCTCTCATACGGGAGGCGCCCTATGCGTTGGATGAGACGATTGTACAGCCCCACTGGGCCGATATCCGTCAGGTGGTGCTGGCGGGGACGGACAAATCACAGCCCGTTACACATGGTATTATTTTACAGGTGATCCCAGTCACGTTACGGAACAATACTACATGGCACACTCGAGAAGTATTTGAAACCAAGGGGAGGATGTTGGCGTGAAAGCGCTTGTGTATCGTGGTCCTGGACGCAAGGAATGGACGGACAGGCCCATGCCCACCATTCAATCGCCCACAGATGCGATCGTCAGAGTTACGAAAACCACCATTTGCGGCACGGATTTGCACATCTTAAAAGGGGATGTGCCAGCGGTCGTCGATGGGCGAATCCTTGGCCATGAAGGTGTCGGCATTGTGGAAGAAGTGGGGAGTGGGGTCCGCAACTTCAAGGCTGGAGACAGGGTTCTGATTTCGTGCGTTACATCCTGCGGGAAATGTGAATACTGCAAGAAGGGTATGTACTCACACTGCGAAGACGGCGGTTGGATTCTCGGGCATCTCATTGATGGGACGCAAGCCGAGTACGTGCGCATTCCACATGCGGACACCAGTCTGTATCCAATCCCGGGAGGCGTCGATGAAGAAGCTCTCGTGATGCTGAGTGACATCCTTCCGACCGGTTTTGAGGTCGGTGTCCTGAAGGGGAAGGTCCAGCCAGGAGACACAGTGGCCATTGTCGGCGCTGGTCCCGTGGGGTTGGCGGCGCTGCTGACAGCTCAGTTTTATTCCCCCGCTGAAATCATCATGGTCGACTTGGATGACAATCGGCTGGAAGTGGCGCGTACGTTTGGAGCCACGAAGACCGTGAACAGTTCCCGCGGCAATCCCGTGGAAGCGGTGATGGAACTGACGGGTGGCAAAGGCGTGGATGTCGCGATTGAAGCGGTCGGAATTCCGGCCACGTTCGATATCTGCCAGGGTATCGTGGGAGCGGGCGGCCACATCGCCAACGTGGGGGTGCACGGCAAGAGCGTGGAACTTCATCTGGAGAAACTGTGGATTCACAACATCACCTTGACCACGGGGTTGGTGGACACCAACTCGACGCCAATGCTGCTCAAAACCGTGGTCGCCGGTAAACTGGACCCCAAACAGCTCATCACCCACCGCTTTCCGCTGTCTGACATTGAGAAGGCGTATGACGTTTTCGGAAACGCCGCGAAAGAAAAAGCGCTGAAGGTCATCCTGTATCAGTGACCACACCATGACAATGGCGTGCCATGGTACAAGCAGGCATGTGATGAGGAGATCCCCCTGAAGCAGTCATCAGGGGGATCTCCTCAGTAAAATGACGTTACCACCGCGTCTGCTGGATGATGTTTCGATTTCTGTTCACCCCTCCTCAATCCCCAAATCCGCCTCGGTCACCGCCACCGCTTCTTCCGGCGATCGCGTCAGCGCCCGCGCCAACACCTCGAGCCGGTTCTGGACGCGGGAGGCAGCGTAGTCCTGGATCAGCGGGATCGGCACGCCGAACGCGTTCACGTCGCGCGGCGGCAGGCCCTCGTTGAGGGGGTACTGGCTGAGTTCGTCCATGGTGGCGCGGACGAGATTGAACAGCGCCGGATCCTGGCGGATGAGCCGATGCAGGAGATAGGTCCCGTAACCGATGTGGCGCGACTCGTCGCGGGCGATGTACTGGATGCCCTGCAGGAGCCCGGGCATCTTGCCGATGCGGCCGAGGCCGTTCCGAAAGGAGAAATACCCGGTCTCGGCGAGCACGCCCTCGACGTACATGTTGTACACGGCGGAGGCGCGGGCTTGGGCGGCCGGGGAGGGATCGTGAATCAGCCGCTGCATCGCCTCCGGTAGAATCTCATAGAAGATGCGGCGGTAGTTGGGCGTGTGGAAGACGGTGAGATCGCCCTTTTCGCCGACGGCGTCGAGAAACAGGCGGAAGAGCTCGGTGTGCTTGGCTTCTTCGAAGAGGAAGGTGGTGAGGAACATCTCCTCCTCCAGTCGGCCTTCCCGGGCGATGGTCAGGATGAGCGGGAGGAGATCGAGCGTGACCGCCTCCTCGCCGGCCTGGAACTGCGCGACGCTGCGCAGGGTCTCCTCCCGCTGCTCAGCGGTGAGGGACCGCCAATCCTCCACGTCTTGGGAGAAGTCGATCCCGCGGGGATCCCACACCCCCAGCCGCTTCGCCTTCTGGAACAACCGATACGGCAAGCTCCCGGTGTCGATCCCGCGTGCGCTGGTGCTGGCGAACTCGCGTGCCATGGTGCGCCCTCCTCTTCGGGGTTCCCGGTGCGGGGCAGGGCGGTGGTGAGCGGGGGGAAGCTGTTGTACGGTGTGTCCGCGCGAATCTGCGGCACGGCAGCGGCGTGTGGTGGGGGCCTCCGACCGGGATCGATATTATCGGTATTTTCTTTAAACTAACAGGGACTTTGGCCGGACGTCAAGAGGCAGACCGGCCGGTCGGTCTATGCGGCTCGGCGGGGGTTGGCAGCGGGGACAGTAACGCGGCCCGCCATCGCGTCAGCGCCGCATCCGGCGGCGATTCACGGCGATCCGCAGGATCTCCAGCATCAATCGCTCCGCGTCCGACTCGTTGAGCTGCACCCACTGTACGCCCAGGATGCGGCGGGCATCGACGGCTTGAACCCACACCACCTGGGCGGTGAGCTGGTGGGTCGTGCCTAACCGGAAGCGGACGGTGAGGAGGGTGCCGGTGTCAGGCGGGGTGAATGTCTCAGCGCCGGCCGGGCAGGGTGTTTCGGTGATCCTCTGACGGGGAAGGGTCCGGGGCACCACTTCGGCGTTCATCCGGGTGTTACGGGTCCGGGGCGCGCCTTCGGTGATCATGCGGGCACCGCCTGGGGAGATGTCGGTGATCACGCACGGGAACCAGGAGGACCCGGACGGGGACTGGCTTGCCTGGGGGCCTTGCTGGGTCGGGGCCGTCCGGTGTGTCAGATCGGGTTGCGGAGTTTGGATGCCGTCGTGCGCGGGCGTGAGGTCGGCACGGGGATGGACGCAGAACACGCCCTCGATATGCACCGGGACGCGAATGTGCTGTCGCCGATCCATTAAAGGAGAGGAAACCGCCGGATGTAAGGGCCGATGTCGCCGCCCACCCATGGGGACCACCTTGCCTGCGATCACGATATTTGGACTCCGCTGAGGAGTGGATCGTGGACGGCCATGGGCCCGGCCATTGAACCGCGGTGCGTGTGTGTCTCTGGGGGTTCCGCACCCACTCCTCTGAGAGGAGGATTCTCAGGCGGGGAGAAATTTCCTCTAATGACTCTAATGAACTACGGGAATCCACATCCGTTCACGCAAAGCGTCGATATTTTCCTCGTATTGGATCTTCTATACCCAACGTGCAAACACGACCCGTGAACCAAATCATCGATTGAAGTGAATATATGGTGAACACTCTCGGAAAGGGGGATCGTGGGTGCGTGAACTCGAACTCATTGAACGATGCAAGCAAGGGGATTCTGACGCTTTTGATGCGTTGATCCGGCCGCATTTACCCATGGCCTATCGAACGGCTGTGCTGATCATTCATGACCGTCATGCAGCCCAGGACGCGGTGCAGGACGCACTCGTGGAGGTGTTTCAGAATATCCGGCGCTTTGAGCCGCGGAAATCCGCTTCATTCGCTACCTGGTTCTACAGGATTGTCGTTCACAGAGCATTGAACGCTGCTCGGAGGCGAAGGAACTTCTTTGAGTTTAAGGACACGATGAGTTCGGAGCCGACACCGTCCGAGATTGTGATGACAAGGGAGGACAAGGAGCGGGTTTGGGCGGCCATCCAAGCTATGAAACCGGAATATCGTGCGGTGATTGTACTCCATTATTTTCATGATTTCAGCATTGAGGAAATATCCGGCATCCTCCGTGTGCGTCAGGGCACGGTAAAGTCTCGTTTACACAAGGCACGCAAACTGATCGCGAGTCGTTTGAGGGAGATGGATCGTGAAGCTGAACTGAAGGGAGCTGTTTGTTTTGATGAACGACCTTGATCGGAAAATTAAACGGACTTTACACGACATGGCGGATACGTTCGATGTCCCCCAGTTCCATACAGAATTCACGAGGGTCGCTGCGCGTGCAAAGTCACGATACGGTTGGTCCCGTCCCATCGGAGCTGTTGGAGCAGCATTGCTGATAACCGCTACTGTTGGTGTCGTGCAGAGGATACATCATGAAGAGCGTCCGAATTCCTCGCTCGTCAATCCGCATCTAACCGCATCCTTAACCATGAGTCCATCGGCTGATTGGATGGGTTACGTTCAATCGAAAGGCACGAAGGATGCCCCGAAACAGCCATCTGTGACGAACATCGTGCACGAGGCTGTATCGTATCCAAATGACGAAAAGACGGCCCTCCAAACAAAGATGGTGAATGCCATCGACTATTATTCAACGGTTGAGGGTTCTTTCTATGAAAACTTCTCACCGATTCATCAGAAGAGGATCATCGACTTCAAGTTGGACCTTCCGAATCAGAAGGCGGTTGTCCACATCAACACCAACGGTCATACGGAGGTGTTTACTCAAGACGGAAATTCAGGGCAGGAGGGCACGCTCCCCCCAATGAATCGGGCTCCTCAAGACTTCGATAAGGACAAAACGACCCTTCATTCGTTGAGTTCTCGGTACCTTCTCATCAACGGGAAACCGGGTTACGTGCTCAGACCTAGCCCAATCATGAGTAATGTCCAGGATGATGTGGTGTTTCCACAGACATTCGCACTCGGATTCCTGAAAGATCACAGTAAATGGAATATCGACGGAAAGACGACCTACTTAGGTCGTTCCGCCACGGTGATCAGTGGGCAGATGCCTTCCGATCTCGAACAGAAACACGACGCCGTGCGGTTTGTAGCCGTTGTAGATAATGAAACGGGGATTCTCTTGAAGGAGCAAGAGTTTAGTTCTGCGGGACAGGTCACAAACGAAATTGTTGTGACTTCACTTTCCGTGAATCAACCTGTTGATATCCCGGCAAGCAAGTGAAATGTCGATACCATTGGTCCCGCTCACCGGGCGCGGGAGCCCTGCGCGGCTCCCCACCCGCCGCGCCCAATTGACACCATGGACCAACCACCGGCCCGACCTCACCGCTCCACCCGCCGATGCCCACGGCAAACCTCGGGTCGGTCTGCTCCAATCCCTATCCTCTCTCTTTCTCCGCGTCGATTTTTGTCACACTTTTGCCCCTGGGTCCGTCAGACTGGGCGTCATCCTCCTTATCACCAAAACACCACACGCAGCGAGAAAGGACGTTCATCATGCCGAAACCCATGCGCAGCGGCGGTCGTTACATGCCTGGTCTGGATGGACTGCGGGCTCTGGCGGTCGTGGGGGTGGTGATCTACCACCTTCATGCCGCCTGGGCGCCCGGCGGATTGTTGGGCGTGGGCGTCTTCTTCGTGTTGTCGGGGTATCTCATCACCGACCTCCTGGTCGCCGAGTGGCGCCGCACGGGCCGCCTGGATCTGCGCGGCTTCTGGATCCGCCGGTTCCGCCGGTTGATTCCGGCGTTGTGGCTGATGATCGGGGTGGTCGCCGCCTGGTTGGCCGTGTCGGACCCGGTGCGGCTCGCGAAGCTGCGGGGAGACGTCGGGGCGGCGTTCTTGTACGTCAGCAACTGGTGGTATGTGTTTCACCAGGTTTCGTACTTCGATCGCTTCGGCCCACCGAGCCCCTTCGGCCACCTGTGGTCCCTGGCTGTCGAGGAGCAGTTCTACCTGGTGTGGCCGCTGCTCTTGGGTGTGGGTCTGCGCCGTCTGCGCCGAGGGCCGCTGCTGAGCTGGACCTTGGGCGGGGCGGTGGTGTCCGCTGTCGCGATGGCCCTGCTCTTTCAACCGGGCACGGATCCGAGCCGAATTTACTACGGTACGGACACGCGCGCTTTCGCGCTGCTCCTCGGGGCCGCCCTGGCACTGGTGTGGCCCAGCGAGCAGCTGCCGCGATGGCGGACGAGGGCGAGCCGCCTCGCCGCGGATGGGATCGGCGTTGTTGGGTTGGCCGCCATTTTGGTGATGTTTTTCACCACCGACGAGTACGGAACCTTTCTGTACCGGGGTGGCATGGTGCTGCTGTCGCTGGCGACGGTGGCCGTGGTGGCGGCTGCCGCGCACCCGGACAGCCGTGTGGGGAGAGCGTTGGGCTGGGGACCGTTGCGCTGGTTGGGGGTGCGCAGCTACGGCATTTATCTGTGGCATTATCCCGTGATCGCGCTGTCCACCCCGCAGAACACCGCGGGGGACATCGACTGGGTGCGGATCGTGCTGCAGGTGTGGGTCAGCGTCGGCCTGGCGGCCCTGTCCTGGCGCTATGTGGAGCAACCCATCCTCCGTATGGGCAAGCGGCAACAAAGCCCCGCGCTGGCTCCGGGGGGATTCGGCGCCCCGCGCCGGGGCGGGCAGGGGCCGTCACGACAGGTACGGCGCACCCATTCACATCGCCGCAGAGGGGTGGCCGTCACGTGGGCTACGTCGGCCGCCGTCCTGGCGGTCGCGGGCGCGGTTTGGTTCAGTCCGAATGCCGGCGCGAGCCTGCTGCAATGGACCGGTGGCGACGAGATGAGGTCTCATTTGGCCCGTCCTGGAATCAGCGTCTCAGCAGCCGCGCAGACCCCCGGGGACGCGGTGTCGTCATCCGGAGAGGCCGGGAACACCGGCACGCAGCCACAGGGTGACGGGCAGGCACAAAGCGGCGGGCAGGCACCGGGTGACGGGGAGCCGGCGGGATCGAACGGACCGGTCCAAGGGGCCGGCTCACCACCGCAAAAGGCCGGGGACGGGGTCACTGCTTCCGGGCCCTCCGCCGCCAGCCGGGAGGGAGGGACTTCTGGCCGCGCGACCGGTAACGGGGCTGGCCAGGCCAGCGGATCGAACACGTCCGGACGGACGGAGACGGCTCATCCTGTGAATCCCGGTTCGCTGGGGAAGGGCGTCACCGCCATCGGCGACTCGGTGCTCGAGGACGCCAAGCCGTACCTGGAGAAGCTGCTGCCGGGAATCGTGGTCGATGCCCAGGTGGGAAGGCAGTTCACCGAAGCGGCACAGGTCATCGGCCGCTTGCAGCAGCAGGGACGGTTGGGGAATACGGTGATCATCGAGCTCGGCAACAATGGGCCGTTCACCGAGAAACAGCTGGATGACCTGTTGGCACAGCTGGGCTCGTGCCGGGTGGTGCTGGTGAACGTGCGGGTGCCGCGGCCGTGGCAGGACGTGGTGAACCGGACACTCGCTGCGGTGGCCGCCGACCATCCCGGTGTCACCCTGGTGGACTGGTGCAGCGCCAGTGCGGGCAAGAGCCAATGGTTCTACGCGGACGGGGTGCACCTGAATCCGGCTGGCTCCCAGGCGTACGCGCAGTTGTTGGCGGGGGCGGTTCGGCCGGGGGCCGGAGGCGCCCAGACGAATCGCGATTGAACGTTGGAGCTGGGCTCAGAGCAATCCCCGCTGATGAGCCTCCATCACGGCTTCCACGCGGTTTCGGACACCGAGCCGTTGGTAGATCTCGTTTACAATGGCTTTGACGGTGTTTTCGGAGAGATGCATTTGACGGCCGATTTCATGGTTCGTCAAACCCTGCGCCATAAAGCGCAGGATCTCGATGTCCCGCAGGCCGAGCACATCCTTGGTGGGTACGCTGTCGCTGCGCGCCTGAATCCACTGCAGGGCGTGCTCGGTCACGGCCGGATCCAACACGGATTGGCCGTCCAACAGATGACGGATGGACTGCAGCAGCTCTTCCCCAGGCATGTTCTTGGACAGGTAGCCCTGAATCCCTACTTGCACGCAGGTGTGGACGACGTGTTTATCCACCGTCGAAGTGAGGATGGCGATGCGGGTCGACGGGTTGGTCTCCCGCACCGCCTTGCACAACTCAATCCCGCTCATGTCCGGCAGACGAACGTCGATCAGCGCGAGATCGGGACAGAGCGACTGAATCAAGGCCAGTCCTTCCGCGCCCGTCGCGGCCTGGCCGGCCAAGATCAGACCGTGTTCATTGAGGAACGTCTGCAAGCCGATCCGCACGAGTTCGTGATCGTCCACCACGACAATCGTATGGGTCATGATACGCTCCCCCTCACCGTGCCGTCGCCGGATACCCGGCCAGAGACACCGGAACGTGGCCGGGTTCGGCGCCTGTCCCGCTTGTGATCCTGTTCGTTCGTGAGTGGGATGGTACAGCGCACCGTGGTCCCTCCGTCATCGTTTTGAAAAATCTCCAGGCTTCCGTTCAGGCGCTGGACCGACCGGGCCATCGAATGCAACCCGAAGTGGCCGGCAGGATGGGTCAGGAAGCGCAGCGCCTCCTCCGATATCCCGATGCCTGCGTCCTGTACGGCCACGATGGCCTGCTCCCGCTCCACCAACAAATGCACGGTTGCCGCAGGGCTGTTGGCATGACGATACACGTTCGTCAGGGACTCCTCGATGACTTTCAGCACCGTTTGCCGGACGGGCAGGCTCAACCGGGAGAAGTCGCCCTCCGTGACCAGATGCGTGGGCAGCCCGGTGACGCGCTGGAACTCCTGGACCAGTAGCGTCAAAGCACTGCTGTCCGGGCCGGTTTCATCGTTCATGAAGCGAAACAGGATGGCACGCAGTTCCGCCTGGCACTGCGTGGTCAAATCGCGCAGGCGGGCAATCCGCATCTGCAGTTCCCGTTTGTCCTCCGCCGTCGGCAGCATACGCTCGAGGTGTTCGATCTCGCGAGCCACTGCAAACAGCGTTTGTGACAGCGAATCGTGCAGTTCGTCCGCCACGCGCTTCCGTTCTTCTGCGGCGACGCGGTACTGCTCACTGTCCCTCTGCTCGCACCACTCGATGGCAGTGGTGCACAGTGCCGCGAATCCGCTTACAATGGCTTCGTCATTCTGAGTGAACACGCCTTTGTTCGGCGGATTCCCCAAAAAGAGACAACCGACGGTCTTACCGTGACTCTGGAGCGGGATCGTCAGCAGCGATTCAACAGGTGGATGGCCTGGCGGCGCACCGATGGACAGAGGGTGCCTGGAAATCGACTCGACGCGCAGCGCTCCGCCTGTTTTCACGGGCAGAAAATACATACCGTGTCCCTTTGGCAGCTCGGAGAACCGTGCACGCCATCCGGACACCTTGAAATACCGGATGACGGTCGGGTCGGAAGAATCGAGCAATATGATGCCTGCGAACACGGCATGTGCCAGTTTGCGCGCGTAGTCGACCACCGCCTGCAACAGGGGTTCCAGTCCCTCATCCATCACGGGCGCCAGGCGGTTCAGCGATTCCGACAACATACGCATGACCTCTGCCGGATTGACCCTTTCACCCATTCGCTGTCCCCGTCCCTTCAGATGTTGTTGCGAGACCAGCGGGTATTGAGAAACACCCGATCGGGTGTACTCCTGTAGCTACTGATTATTCTACAATATTTCTGACCAAAGCGAACTCCCAAAGATCCTTGCGTTCTGCCGGTGCTGCCCATTTCTGTCAATGGAACCGCTTTCCGAGAGGTGACGGGTGCCGAAACAGCAGGGCTCGCGGCGTACGTCCATCGCACACCAATCAAAGAGGAGGTTTCACGGTGTTTCCAAATGCGTTCAGGTACGAGGCACCGGCAACCCTGGACGAGGCGATCCGCTTGATAGCCGAGCACGCCTATGACGCCAAGGTGTTGGCCGGAGGCCAAAGTCTGTTGCCGATGATGAAATTGCGCATCGCCGCCCCGGCCGTGTTGATTGACCTAGGCGGCATCGGGGAACTGAAAGGCTGGCGCGAAACAGAGGAGGGGCTTCGCATCGGCGCTCTGGCCCGGCATGCGGACCTGGAACGTGCGGCCGCACTGTACGGTCGCTACCCTCTGCTTTCCCGAACCGCCCGCTGGATTGCGGATCCGTTGGTGCGCAACCGCGGGACCATCGGGGGGTCCCTGGCGCACGCCGATCCGGCGTCCGATTGGGGCACAGCCATGATTGCGCTGCACGCCGAGGTGGAAGCGGCCGGCCCCGAAGGCTCCCGCCGGATCCCAATCGACGATTTCTTCGTGGATACGTTTGTGACGTCGCTCGAAGAAGGTGAACTTGTCGTCGCGGTGCACGTTCCGGCACCGTCCGGCCCCGTGGCCGCCCGGTACATGAAGCTGGAGCGCAAGGCCGGTGACTTCGCGATCGCCGGTCTGGCGGTGCACATCGTGACGGACGGAGATGGCCGCGTGGCCGAGGCGGGCATCGGGATCTGTGCCTGTGGCCCAGTTCCGCTGCGCGCGGCCAAGGCCGAGGCAGCGTTGGTTGGCCGTCCTCTGACGAACGACACCATCGCCGAGGCGTCCAGGCTCGTTCCGGAAGACGCGGATCCGGCCGACGACCTGCGCGGGTCCAGTGACTACAAGCGAGACCTGCTGCGCGTGTTCGCGTTGCGCGCACTGCGCGAAATCGCGGAAGAACTGGAAGGGAGGGCGTCGATAGCATGAAAATTGCTGTGAAAGTGAACGGGCGCCTCTATGAATCGGATGTGGAGCCACGCACGCTGCTGGCGTATTACCTGCGGGAGACGCTCAATCTGACGGGCACGCACATCGGCTGTGACACGACCAGCTGCGGTGCGTGCACGGTGCTGCTGGACGGCGAGGCGGTGAAGTCATGCACGGTGTTGGCCGTACAGGCGAATGGACGCGAGGTGATGACCGTCGAGGGTTTGGAGCAGAACGGTCAACTGCACCCAGTGCAGAAGGCGTTCTGGGAAGCCCACGCCTTGCAGTGCGGGTACTGCACGCCGGGGATGCTGATGGCCTCGTATGCCTTGCTGCAGGACAATCCGGCGCCCACCGAGGCGGAGATTCGGGAAGCGCTGTCGGGGAACATCTGCCGTTGCACCGGCTACGTCAATATTGTGAAGGCTGTCCAACTTGCGGCTCGCGAGTTGTCGGGTGAAGGTCAAGAAGCGTTGCAGGAGGTAGAGGCACATGGCGCTTCGTCAAACTGAGTTGCGGCCCTTGGGGAAACCGGTGGGCCGCAAGGAGGACCCGCGCCTGATTCGCGGCAAAGGCCGGTATGTGGATGACATCATGCTGCCGAATATGCTCCATCTCTGCGTCGTGCGCAGTCCGTATGCACACGCTCGCATCCGCCGCATCGACGCCTCGGCCGCACTCGCCGCGCCTGGGGTGAAGCTGGTTCTCACCGGGGAAGACCTGGCCAAGATGAATCTCGCCTGGATGCCCACATTGGCAGGCGACCGGCAGATGGTGCTGGCAACGGAAAAAGTCTTGTTCCAGTATCAGGAGGTCGCCGCTGTGGTCGCCGAGACCCGTGCGCAGGCGGAGGACGCGGCGCAACTGATTGAGGTGGACTACGAGCCTCTTCCGGTCGTGGTCGATCCGTTCTACGCCCTGTCTCCGGAAGCGCCGATCCTGCGCGATGATAAGGAGAAAAAATCCAACCTGATCTTCCATTGGGAAGCGGGAGACAGGGAAGAGACCGAAGCCATCTTTCGCGAGGCGCCGGTGGTCGTCAAGCAGGATGTTCGCTTTCCGCGCGTCCATCCGTCTCCGTTGGAACCGTGCGGGTGTGTGGCGGACTACGATACCGCCAGAAGCAAGCTGACCTTCTACGTCACCTCCCAGGCCCCGCATGCTCACCGCACCGTGCTCGCACTGGTCAGCGGCTTGCCGGAGCACCAAATTCACGTGATTTCACCCGATGTCGGCGGGGGATTCGGAAACAAGGTACCCGTGTACCCCGGATACGTGTGTGCCATCGTCGCCTCGCTGAAACTGGGCGTACCTGTGAAATGGATTGAAACGCGCACAGAGAACATCGCCAGTACGCACTTCGCACGCGACTACCATATGACTGCGGAGATCGCGGCGCGCGAGGACGGCAAGGTGTTGGCGCTGCGGGTGAAGACGGTAGCCGATCACGGTGCGTTTGACGGGGCGGCCGACCCATCCAAATTTCCGGCCGGGCTGTTCAGCATTGTCACTGGTTCCTACGATTTCAAAGCCGCGTTCGTGGAAGTGGACGGCGTTCACACCAACAAGCCGCCTGGCGGTGTGGCTTACCGCTGCTCCTTCCGTGTGACCGAGGCGGCGTATTTGATTGAACGCGTGATGGACGTGCTGGCTCGGCGCCTGGGGATGGACCCGGCCGAGCTGCGTATGCGCAACTTCATTCGCAAGGAGCAGTTTCCGTATCGGTCCCCCACGGGGTGGGTGTACGACAGCGGAGACTACGAAAAAACGCTCACGTTGGCGCTCGAACGGATCGGCTACGAGGAATTGCGCAGGGAGCAGGCGGAGCGGCGCGCCCGCGGGGAATTCATGGGCATTGGCATCTCGACATTCACGGAGATCGTCGGAGCGGGTCCGAGTCACACATTTGACATCCTCGGCCTCAAGATGTTTGACAGTGCTCAGATTCGCGTCCATCCCACGGGCAAGGTCATCGCGCGATTGGGCGTGCGCCATCAAGGCCAGGGGCACGAAACCACCTTCGCCCAGATCATCGCGGAAGAACTGGGCCTCACCGTCGACGACGTGTTGATTGAGGAAGGCGATACCGATACGGCTCCCTACGGGTTGGGCACTTACGCCAGCCGGTCCACACCGACCGCCGGCGGAGCGGCCGCACTGTGTGCGCGCAGGATCCGGCAGAAAGCGCGGAAGATCGCCGCGCACCTGTTGGAGGTCGGGGAAGACGACGTCGTATGGGATGGCACCGCCTTTTCGGTTCAAGGATTGCCTGGCCGTTCGGTGACGATGAAAGACGTGGCGTTCGCCGCCTACACGAATGTCCCTGAAGGCTTGGAACCCGGGCTGGAGGCCTCCTACTATTACGACCCGCCCAATCTCACCTTCCCGAACGGCGCTTACATCGCCGTGGTCGACATCGACAAGGGGACGGGCGCGGTGAAGGTGCGGCGATTCCTTGCGGTGGACGACTGTGGCACCGTGATCAACCCGATGATTGTTGAAGGCCAGGTGCATGGCGGGCTCACGGAAGGCTTCGCGATCGCGTTCATGCAGGACATTCCCTACGACGCTGACGGCAACTGTCTGGCGCCCAACTGGATGGATTATTTGGTGCCCACGGCGCTTGACACCCCGCATTGGGAAACGGACCGGACGGTGACACCGTCGCCTCACCACCCGATTGGGGCGAAGGGGGTCGGAGAGTCGCCGAATGTCGGTTCTCCTGCCGCGTTCGTGAATGCCGTGGTGGATGCCCTGTCGCCGCTCGGGGTGGAACACATCGACATGCCCATCTACCCGTGGAAAGTGTGGAGCATTCTGAGGGCGCATGGAGTGACGGAATGAATCGGCAGGCAACCTGGATGGGGGAGGGAAGACCCGGCAGTCGGATGACCGCCGGGTCCGCATGATGGGGGACCTCTTGGAAACCGCAAGGCAGTTGGATGAACGCCTGGAGCCGTACGTCTGGGTGACGGTGGTCCGCCGTGTTCGCCCGAGTTCGGCGACGGTGGGAGACAAGGCTCTGGTGACGGCGAACGGCGAGCTGATGGGGTTTGTCGGGGGCCACTGCACGCGGGAGTTGGTGATTGGCCAGGCGAAGAAGTGCCTCACCACGGGTGAAAGCACGCTTTTGCTCGTGACGGCACATCCGCCACTCCAGACGATGGAAGGTGTTACAGTACTGCCGATGACGTGCGCGTCGGAAGGAACGGTTGAACTGTTCCTGGAACCCAGGAATGTGGAACCTGTGTTGCTGATTGTGGGCGATTCTCCGATTGCGCACGCGCTGGCCGAGTTGGCGCCAAGATTCGCATTCGTTCCCTGCCGCATTTCACTGGAAGAATCCATGGGTTCCGGATCTGCGGAGGAACCGGTTGGCAAGCTGCGCCATCAGATGGGTTTTCGTACGGGGCAGACCGTGTACGCAGTGGTCGCCACGATGGGCCTGTACGACGTCGAAGCGGTGATGGCGGCGGCCTCCATCCCCTTGCGCTACCTGGGCTTGGTGACCAGCCCGAGGCGCTGGCAGGCCATGCACGCGGAGTTGGCAGAAGCAGGTGCTTCCAACCGCCTGCTGGAGTTTGTGTCGGCGCCGGCGGGATTGGACATTGGGGCCCAGGGTCCGCAGGAGATCGCCCTCAGCATTCTGGCGCAAATCGTGGAACGCAGGCGCCGTGGCACAGGCATGGCTTGGGACGGTGAACTCGTTCCAGGCGCCGAGGTCAAGGAGCATGCGGACGCGTCCATGCGTCCGCATGCCACTGCTGTGCATGAATCGGAGTCCGCGGAACGGAACCGTGAGGCGCCACATGAGGTGATCGATCCGGTCTGCGGGATGACGGTGGACTTGTCGAAGACCCCACACCGTCTGGAATGGAACGGGACGGAATACGGATTTTGCTGCGCGGGCTGCCGGCAGCGTTTCGCGCGTGATCCAGAGCGCTACCTCAGCCACGCATGACCCTTTCGAGAACGCCACAGCGAAGGAGACGATAGCATGCGTACGTACCAAGGAGAATTCACGATTGAGAAACCCCGCAGCCAGGTGTGGGCGTTCGTGACCAACCCACATCAGATGGGACCGTGCATCCCAGACTTGATTGAATTGAACGTCGAAAGTGAGAACCGCTTTCGTACCCTGGTGAAGGTGGGCATCGGGCCCATACGGGGCAAGTTCGATCTGACCAGTGAACTGACTGTGGAGGAACCGGGGCGCTCCGCGTCCTTGTCCATCCGGGGAGGAGGCATGGGCAGCGGGGTCGACATGAAGGCCGCCATGGAGTTGAGTGACACCGACGGCGGAACCCTGCTGAAGTGGCGATGCGACACGGTCATCAGCGGCCCCATTGCGAGTCTTGGCGGACGTTTGATTGACGGAGAGGCGCGGAAAATCACAGAAAAAGTATTCGCCAATCTGAAGACGGCTTTGCTTTCGGCACCGGACGAGGAGGCGTTGGCCGCCGAAGGGGATGCATCCGCGGCCGATGAGGCTGCAGCGGCGGAAGCCGAGGAAGGAACAACCGCGGTGAAGGACGTGTGACCGGGGCGGAGGAGGTTCAGATGAACGGTCAGGTGCGCCAGCTGCAGGAGGCGTTGCGGAACGTTCACTATGTCGCGGAGGAAGGGCTGGCGACCGTGCTGTATTTGTCCCAGCAGCTGCGCCGTCCTCTATTGTTGGAAGGTCCAGCGGGTGTGGGGAAGACGGCGTTGGCAAAGGCACTGGCCGAGATCCGTTCAGTGAACCTGATTCGGTTGCAATGTTATGAGGGCCTGGACGCGAGCCAGGCCTTGTACGACTGGGATTATCCCAAGCAACTGCTGATGGCACGCGCGGCCTTCGCGAGCGGGGACGTGGACCAGACGGCTCTGTACAGCGAGCGGTTTCTCATCGAACGTCCGCTACTGCGCGCCCTTCGGGAAAGGCCAGCCCCGGTGCTGCTGGTGGACGAGGTGGACAGGGCCGATGAAGAGTTTGAAGCCATGCTGTTGGAGATTCTCTCGGATTTCCAAATCACCATTCCCGAGTTGGGAACGTTTCGAGCAGATGAGCCGCCGTCGGTGGTGCTGACGTCGAACCGCACACGGGACCTGTCCGATGCGCTGCGGCGCCGCTGCCTGTACATCTGGGTTGACTATCCGTTGCCGGAACAGGAGGCCGCCATCATTTCGCTGCATGTTCCGCAGCTGGCCCCCGACCTCGCCAGGCAAATCGCACGGAGTGTGCGCCGGTTGCGCAAGTTGTCGCTGCTCAAACCTCCCGGATTGGCGGAGTCCATCGATTTCGCGCGGGCGCTGTGCGAACTGGGTGCGCAGGAGTTGGACGAGACGGTCACCCGCCTGACGATCGGATGCCTGTTGAAGACGCAGGAGGATGCAGCCCTGGTGCAGGAGAGAGGATTGAACCTGATATGGAACGCTTGACTGCCGAGGAATTCGGGTCTCTCACGGCGGGCGTTGTGAAACAGGTCGCGAATTTCGGTGCCTGGCTGCGCCCCTACGGATTTCAGGCGGGGATTTCCGAGACGCTCACGGCCATCGCCGCCTTGACGCAGTTGGACATCGAGCGGATGGACCAAGTGTGCTGCGCCTTTCGATCCGTTTATTGCCGGACCCCCTCGCAGTGGCACATGTTTCCCAGGCTGTTCGAACGGTATTTCTGCAACCGGCAGCCCCGTCTGGAGCAAAAGCATCGTCTGCTGCCGGAGGAGGGGGGCGGGGATGGGTCAGAAAGCGCCAGAACCCTGAATCACCCGTTGGTGCAGACGGTGCAGGGAACCCTTGCCGGACGGCATCCGGACGACGGCGAGCGGTACGCGTTGAGGGCACATGGACAAGCGCTGCAGGACGTGCTGCAGATCACGCGCTTGGCGGTCCGCGCCCTCAACGCACCGCCCAGCCGAAGGGCATGGCGGCGCGGCCGCGAGCGGATCGACATGCGCCGCACCATCCGCCTCGCCATGCGCCGTGCCGGCGAACCGATGACCCTTCAGTGGCGCACACGGCGTCCCGACAAGCCCAGGGTCATTCTCGTGCTTGATATATCCGGTTCTATGAAACCGTATTCCGAGTTTTTCACGGCCTTGGCCTGGTCGTTTACGCGGGTTCGTGTGCGCACGCAAATCTTCTTGTTTTCGACGCGGTTGTTGCGTGTGACGGCGTTGATCGCCCGCCATGCGGTGACCGGCATCCCCTCCGCCAACCTGCCCGGACTGAAGGGGGGGACTCGCATCGGCAAGGCCCTGACGGAACTGATGAACCGCCACGGTGGCCTGTTAAACCGGCACACCTGTGTCGTCATCGCCTCCGACGGATTCGATGCGGGCGATCCGTTGCAACTCCACTCCGCGATGCGCGACCTGGCGGCCCGAGTGGGCAGGGTGATCTGGATCAACCCCTTGCTGGCGGAACCGGACTACCAGCCGACGGCGTCGGGCATGTCGGCGGCCCTGCCCTATGTGGACGCGTTCGTCGATGTCCACGACGTGTCATCTTGGCGTAAGGCGGTTTCGGGCGGGGCCCTGCACGCTACAGGGCCGTGAGCGGTCAGTAGTGGATCTTTTCCCGCCCGTGCAACGGGCCACCGGATCGGGCCGCGCGCGCCGCCAGCAACTCGGACACGATGGAAACCGCCACCTCGTCAATCGTTTCTGCGCCGATGTCGAGCCCGACCGGTGCGTGGATGGGGCCGTCCTCGAGATCCGAATGGATGTTCTCCAGCATCTCCCGTGTGCGCGCCAGCGGACCCAAAACGCCGATAAACTTCGGCTGCGCCTGAAGGGCCAGGCGCAACGCGGCCTCGTCGCGAGCCTGCAGGTGATTCATGATCAGCCACCAGCTGGAGGTCAGCTGAGCGGGATCGGCTTCGGCCGGTTCGACGATGAGATGCTCTGCCGATGGGAATCGAAGCGGTCCGTTGAACTCCTTGCGCGGGTCCAGCACGGTTACGCGGAACCCGCATTTGGCTGCGATTGCTGCGACGGGGACGGTGTCGTGTCCCGCGCCGCAAATGATCAGCCGCTCGTTGGGCCGCATCGTGTCGATGAAGAAACGGCGCCCGTCCACCTCGACGACTTCTGCCCGGGTTCGGCTCCAGACGGCGCTCGTCAATCGCTGCAGCACCGCCTGCGGCAGACGGTCCGCGTCACTCGACGCCGGCTCGGTCCCGACAAACACTGCACGAGTGCCCATCGGCAGTTCCATCGCCAAGGAGACGGCCTGGTCCTGTTGGACCTGTTCCCGAACCGCTCGCCAAAACGGGTCGTCCGGCTCAACCGGAAAGATGGCCACCTCCATCGTGCCTTTGCACCCGATTCCAAGCGACCACATTTCGTTTTCGCTGAGGTCGTACTGGACGAGGCGAGGTTTTCCCTCTGCAAACGTCCTTTCCGCCCATCCGTATAAATCGGATTCCAGGCAACCGCCGCTCAGGGTGCCCAGCATCTTTCCTGTCTCTGTCATCATCATTTTGGCGCCCGGGAGACGGTAGGCGGACCCTTTCACCTGGGTGATGGTCAACAGCGCGGCACGTTCACCGTCTGTCCATGCTTGTTCGATTCGCGTGAACACTTCACGGGCTTCATCGATGCGTGACACCATCAATCATCTCCTTTGAGTGAGACGACGGATGAATCGGAACAGGGGGCTGTGCCGATTCGCGTTCCGCTCCCGTTCGTTCCATCTAATGCAGTTATATCATGAATTCTCATGAATGACGGAAAAGGGAGCGGCACCCGGAATGGTGTTCTTTCATACCGGATTGGAGATTGATCGCCATCCGGGCTCTCGGCTTGAATGGGATCAACGGATGAAGTCTTCGCCACCCTTGTCCATCCGACGGTCCACAATCGATCCACCAAGGAGTACATGAAAGGAGAGCAACCCATGGACGAACGCCACCGGATGGCCGGAAGTGTCAGTGCTCTGGGGGGCGGATTCGGTGCCTTCGCGGGCGCCGTCATCGATTTGTGGACTGGGACTTCGGGCCTCGTCGCTTTCGTGTTCTCAGGTCTTGGTTCGATGGCAGGCGCCTACCTGGGATTCAGAATGAGCGCGGACGACCAGGGGGATGTGGACCTCCCTTGCGCTTCTCCTATCGACGCGGACATTCGCCGGCAGCATGATGCCATGTGGTCCTTGATGGGCGGCATGGTAGGCGGCATGTACGGTTCGGTACTGGGCGCACTGTTGCCAGCGGCCGTTTGGGTGCTGCACCTGCACCGGGTGCCCACAGCGATGGAGGTCATGGGGATTTTCAATGTGATCATGGGCGGATGCATGAGCGGTATGGGCGGCGGCACGAGTGGTGCGTGGCTGGCCGCCAGCCGGGCAGGAATGGTTGGAAGAAACAGGGCCTCGGAGCGTGCACGCGAGCAGAGGCCATCTGAACTTGAATTGCCATTTCATGGTACCCCAGTACGCCCGGTTCGGCGAAATGGACGCTAGATGGACGACGGCGGTTCGTAAATCCCAAACTGGGCCCACAGGTCTTCCATCTCTTGCAGGATCTCGGCGGCCTGCTGGGACACGCAACTGTTCGGCATTCACATGACCTTCATGCAACAGATCACGATGATCTTGTTCTTCATCGTCACCAGCAAAGGGGTTGCCGCGGTCCCCTCGTCCTCGATGGTCATCCTGTTGGCCACGGCAACAGCGGTTGGGCTGCCCGCCGAGGGGGTGGCACTCATTCTCGGGGTGGACCGCATCATCGATATGGCCCGTACGGCGGTGAATGTGATGGGACATGTCTTTTCATCGGCGGTCGTCGCGCGGTGGGAAGGCGTGCTCGGCAAACCCCAAAGCACCCCTGCCGCTCTATCAACGGAGGGTCAGGTGGAGACGGCCAAAATATGAGTATCCAAAATCGACGGAGGGGGCGCATGTGGATACTGGAGCGGCCCGCGCCCCGGCCCGCGCCCCAATCCCGGCATCCCCTGCACTCCGCGCATCACCCCTGCGCCGCGGCCTCCCGGGCACGCACGACTCGGCAGCCGGCTTCGCGCAGGCGTGCGAGGGCCTCTTCCGGCATCCCGTCGTCCGTGATCCACAGATCGGGCTCGTCAATGCGGGCGACGGGTGCCAGCGTGACGCGGCCGAACTTGCTGTGATCGGCGACAATGATCCCGCGCGTGGCGGAGTGAAGCATCATCTTGTCGGTGCGGCTCTCCATCAGGTTGGGCGTGGTGAAGCCCGCCTGCACGTCCACACCGTCGACCCCGACAAAAGCGAAATCTGCGTTCATCTGCGTCAGCGCCTCGTCCGCCAAATGTCCGACCGCCGCGTACGATCCCGGTCGCACAATTCCGCCGATCATCACCAGCGTGATATGCGGATGCCCCGCCAGTTCCGCCGCGATGTTGATCGCCGGTGTGATGACGGTCAGGTGCCGCTTCTTCAACAGCTCCCGCGCCAGGTAGGTGGTGGTCGATCCCGCACTCAGCATGACCACCTGGCCGTCCTGCACCATCGCAGCCGCTGCTGCCGCGATCTGGCGCTTCTGTGCCGTGTTCAACCCCATCTTCTCCTGGAAGCGCATCTCCAGCGCAGACGCCGGGTTCGCCGTCGCGCCCCCACGGACGCGGCGAATGCGGTTTTGGGATTCCAGGATGTCGAGATCCCGCCGCAGTGTCACTTCGCTGACGCCGAAGAAATGGCGGAGCTGTTCGATCCGCACCTCTCCACACTCCGTCACCCACTCGACAATCCGCTGCCGGCGCTCCTCCGCGGACAACCCGTCCGGGGAACGCGCCTGCTCTTTTTCCACCGTCTCCTGATGCTCCATCCGTCCTTCACCCGCACTCCACACCGGTCATCCAAGCCTGTACCCCTGCACGGCACAGGCTCTCTCGTGCAATAGCATAACACACGCCGGGCGCGGAGAGGGCCGGAAATGAAAGGTTTGTATTTCGATTCTATTTCGTTATTTGAATGAATAACGATCGAAAATCACACAAACATCTTGCGAAATGCGTTCGCATCATTTACAGTACCCTTGTAAAACGGTTTCATCTTGAGTGGCGTGCAAGCCGGGATTTCTGTCGTCATGACTTGTTGCCAGTCTCACACTTCTGGTCTTTGGGAGGAGGCACCACCGATGGGACCATCCAACGGGAAACCTGCCGGATTGGTTCGCGCCATTGGGTTGTTTGAGGCGACCACCATCAACATGTCGCAGATGGTGGGGATTGGGCCATTTATCACCATTCCGCTCATTCTGTCCGCCATGGGCGGGCCGCAGGCGTTGTTCGGCTGGATCGCCGGCGCGTTGCTCGCGATGGCCGACGGCCTGGTCTGGGCCGAGCTCGGCGCAGCGATGCCGGGCGAGGGCGGATCGTACGTGTATCTGCGCGAGGCGTTCCAGTACAGCACCGGCAAACTGATGCCGTTTTTGTTCGTATGGTCGACGCTCATCGCCACGCCGCTCATCATGTCGACCGGCATGATCGGTATGGCCAACTACCTCGTCTACTTCTGGCCGGGGATGACGCCGCTGGAGACCAAGTTGGTCGCGGCCGGCATCACCGTCATCACCGTCGCGCTCCTGTACCGGCGCGTGACGGGCGTGACGAAGGTGACCAAGGTGCTGTGGGCGGGGATGATCCTCACCGTCCTGCTCATTATCGTGGCCGGCCTGACTCACTTCCATGCCGACCGGGCGTTCGCGTTCCCCGCCGGGGCATTCGCGCCGAACAAGTTCCTGGCGGGCCTTGGCGCCGGCATGCTGATCTCCATCTACGACTACCTCGGGTACTACACCGTCGCCTACATGGGGGACGAGGTCAAGGACCCGGGTCGAACCATCCCGCGTGCGATTGTGCTGTCCATTATCCTGGTGGCCATCATCGACATGGCCATCAACCTCAGCATCATCGGGGTCGTGCCCTGGCAGACGGCCATCAACAGCCAGAACATCGGTACGCTGTTCATGCAGACCGTGTGGGGCAAGACTGGCGCTACGCTGATCACCCTGCTGATCCTGTGGACGGCGTTCGCCTCGGTCTATACGGGCCTGCTCGGTGCTTCGCGACTTCCGTATAACGCGGCGCGCGACGGGCTGTTTTTCAGCAGCTTCGGGAAGCTGCATCCCAAGCACCAGTTTCCGCACATCTCCCTGCTGGTGATGGGTGCGTTCACGGCCGTGTTCTGCTTCTTCAACCTGCAGCAGATCATCAACGCCCTGATGGCCGTCTCCATCGTCGTGCAGTTCATCGGCCAGATTGTGGCGCTGACCGTCCTGCGCCGCCGGCAGCCGGATCTGAAACGGCCGTTCAAACAGTGGCTGTATCCGTTGCCGAGCCTGATCGCCCTGATCGGGTGGGTGTGGATCTTCTACTCCTCCGGTTGGCAGGCCATCGAGTGGGCGATCATTTGGACCGCTCTCGGCATCCTGGTGTTCCTCGTCTGGGCCGCGCGCGGCAAGCAGTGGCCCTTCGGGGAGAAGGTCATCCGCGAACAGTACCTGTCCGCGCAACGGTGAAGTGTGGCCGTGGGGACATAACGCGAAGCGTTATGCGGTCCCACGGCGCCTTCGCCTTGCAGACACCCGCGTAAAGGGGGATGGGGCGTATGGCGCCAGAGTACCTGTTGGCGTTCGATTTTGGCGGAACGAAATTGGCGATCGCGGCGGCCACGCCGGATGGCCGCATCCTGTCGAGGGCGCAGGTGGCGACCGCGGAGTGCCGTGACGCCGCCGACGCCCTGCGCCGGGCCATCGTCGCCGGCCAAGGGCTCGCCCGGGCCGCCGAGGCGGAGGGGACGCGGCTGGCCGGCATCGGGATCGCCACCATGGGAATCACCCGCCGCGACGGAGTTGATATGGCGCCCAACGTGCCTGGGTGGCACGCGCTGCGCCTGTGGGACGCCTTCGGCGAAGCGTTCCCCGGCACCCCTGTGGCCATCGCGAACGATGTGAAGGCGGCCGCCCTCGCGGAGGTGCGCAACGGGGCGCTGCAGGGCACGCGGAGCGGGATGTATGTCAACCTCGGCACCGGCATCGCCGTGGCGCTCACCATGGGCGATCAGGTCCTCGAAGGCAGCCACGGCGCGGCCGGCGAGATCGGCTACAACCTGCGCCGACCGGATGAATCACACGGTGTCCGGGACGGCGTCGCCCCGCTCGAGGAATACACCGGTGGAAAGGCGCTGGGCGAGCGGGCCACCCGTCGGTTCGGCCGCTCCTTGACCGCGGCAGACGTGTTCGCCCTCGTCGCCGAAGACCCCGAGGCCCGGGCGTTCGTGGACGACGCCATGACCGAGCTGGCCTTTCACCTGGCCAACGCCATGGTGCTCTGGGACCCAGAGGTCGTGGCGCTCGGCGGCGGCATGATGGGCGCTCAGGATCTCATCCTGCCCGTCATCGAACGATACGTCCGCAGGTTCGTCCCGTTCCCGCCTCGACTGACCTTGGCCTTTCACCGCCGGGATGCCGGCCTGCATGGCGCGCTGGAGCTGGCCCGGCAGGCCATGGCGCAAGAGAAGACGAAGCAAGGAGGCGATTCGCTTGTCATACACCCGTGATGAGATTGACCACCAGCCCGAGGCGTGGCGCCTCACCCTGGCGGTCACCGACGCCTGGTGGGACGCTCACGGCGAACGCCTCGCGCAGGCATCCGTCGGCACGGTGGTCTTCACCGGCTGCGGGACGTCGTATCACCTGGCGCACAGCGCGGCGCGCCTGTGGCAGCTCGCCACCGGCCATCGGGCCATCGCGATCCCCGCGTCCGAGGTGTTCCTCTCTGGCACCGGCGCGCTGCCAGAGGACGGGCCGCTGACGCTGTTCGCCATCTCCCGGTCCGGCACGACCACCGAGGTGCGGTGGGCGGTCGAACAGGTGCGGCGGGACCGGCCCGGGAGTCACGTGGTGGCTGTCACCTGCCACGGGGACAGCGATCTGGCCCGCCTGTGCGAATACCCGCTCGTCCTTCCGCACGCCGCGGAGCGGTCGGTGGTGATGACGCAGTCGTTCACCAGTATGCTGCTGGCGCTGCAGCGGCTGGCCGTGCACGTGGCTGGCCGGGACGATCTCATCGCCGAACTCGACGGCCTGCCGGACCTGCTCACCCGTCACATGGCTGAGTTCGCCGCATTCGGGCAGTGGGCGGGGGCGAGGGACGCCTGGCGCCAGTACATCTTCCTCGGCCTTGGCCCTTACGAGGGGCTGGCGCGGGAGGCGACCTTGAAGCTCAAGGAGATGACCCAGGTCGCGTGTGAGGCGTACAACCCGCTGGAGTTTCGCCACGGCCCCATCTCCATGGTGGCACCGGGCACCGTGGTGGTGTCGCTGGTCGACGCCGCCAACGCCGTGGCCGTGCAGGCCGTCGGGCGGGATGTGGCGAGGTTGGGCGGCAGCGTGATCGAACTCGTCCCGGAGGGAGTCTCCCCTGCGGAGGACGTGGCTCGGACGCTGGTCCTGCCGCCGGTGAGCGATTGGAGCCGGGCGGTGCTGTACATGCCGGCGCTTCATCACCTGGCGTTGGCGCGGGCGGAGTTGCTCGGCCTGAACCCGGATCAGCCCCGGCACCTGACGCAGGTGGTGACGCTGTGACGGGGGCCGACCCCGGTGTTCGGCGCCCGGTAGGGGTGGCTGGGATTTGAAGACATCGCACGGCTTCTGCAGGCGGGGGCCGTGTTCACCGAGGAGGCCATGAACATGCCACTGGTCCGGATGACGGACGTGTACGGGCGGGCCCAGCGGGAGGGCTGGGCGGTGGTGGGATTTGCCGCGTACAACCTGGAGACCGTGCAGGCTTTGGTGCAGACCGCGGATCGCCTCGGCGCGCCGGTGCTGGTGCAGACGACGCCGAGCAACATCGACAACGCGGGCATCCACCTGTTGTCGGCACTCGTCCGCGCGGCGGCGGAGCGGGTGTCGGTGCCGGTGGGGCTGCACCTGGATCACGGCGATAGCGTCGACCGGGTCCGCCAATGCTTGGAATACGGGTACACGTCGGTGATGATCGACGGATCGCACCTGCCGTACGAGGAGAACGTGGCGTTGACCCGCGAGGCGGTGAGGTTGGCGCATGCGCGCGGCGTACCGGTGGAGGCGGAGCTGGGCCATGTCGGCGGTGTGGAGGATGACATGGCGGAAGCCGAGGCGGCCTACACGGACCCGGACCTGGCGGCCGACTTCGTCGCGAAGACGGGCGTCGACGCCCTGGCGGTGGCCATCGGCACGGCGCACGGGCTGTACCGGGGGGAACCGAAACTCGACTTTGACCGGTTGCGGGCCATCCGCAAGCGGGTGTCGATCCCGCTGGTCCTCCACGGGGCGTCCGGCGTCCCCGACGCGGCCATCCGGCGCGCCATCGCGGAGGGGATTGTGAAGATCAACATCGCGACCGAATTGAAGATCCCGTTTGCGGCGGCGCTGCGGACGTACCTCACGGAGCATCCGGAGGACTCGGACCCGCGCCGGTACTTCAAGCCCGCGCAGTCGGCGTATGCGGCGGTGGTGGCGGACAAAATCCGATTGGCAGGCGCGGAGGGCCGCTATGCCGGCGCGTGAAGGTGGCAGGGGGCCGGCGGGGGCGGCCGCGGCGGGAGCCGGGGCCCTGCGGGTGCTGACGGTGACGCCGAATCCCGCGATCGACAAGACCTATTGGCTGGAACGCGTCTGCCTGGGGGAGACGCTGCGCGTGAGGCGCGTGGCCGCCCGGGCGGGGGGCAAGGGACTGAACGTGCTCCGGGTGCTCGCGGCCCTGGGCGTGTCTTCCGAGGCGACGGGCTTTGTCGGCGGTCACGCGGGCGCCTGGATCCGGGCGGCGCTCGATGCGGATGGCCTGGCGCACGACTTTCTCCAGTTGGAGGAAGAGACCCGCTCGACCGTCACCCTGGTGGAGGCGGACGGGCGGGTGACGGAGCTGTTGGAACCGGGGCCGCCGGTGGGGGGGCGGGAGGCCGAGGCGTTCCTCGCGCACCTGGACCGTCTGGCGGCACGCGCCGCTTTTGTGACGATGAGCGGTTCCCTGCCACCGGGGCTCGATCCCGCGTACTACGCCGAAATGGTCCGGGTGGTGCAGGCGTCGGGGGCCCGGGCGTGCGTCGACACCAGCGGTGCGGCTTTGGCGGCTGCGGTGCCTGCCCGGCCGTTCCTGGTGAAGATCAATCACCATGAGCTGCGCCAGTGGATGCAGACACAGGGACAGGCGGCGCCGGACGATGCGGGTGAGCCGGTGCCGCGGTGGGTGATCGATGGGGCCCGTGCGTTGGTGGAGGCGGGCGCAGAGGTGGCGGTGGTCACCTGCGGAGCCCAGGGCAGCTGTCTGGCCACCCGAGCGGAGGGCTGGTACGCCCGGCCGTTGGCGTTGGCGCCGAAGCACGCGGGCGGGGTCAACCCGGTGGGCAGCGGGGACGCCTTTTTCGCAGGCCTCCTTGCAGGGTGGCACCGGTTCGGCGACTGGCCCGGGGCACTCCGCGTGGCGACCGCGGCGGGCGCGAGCAATGCCGAGCATCCGGTGGCGGGAACGGTGGACGCCGGTGACGTGTGGCGGCGCAGCGCGGAGGTGTACGTGGCGGGCGTGTGACGGGGGAGCGTGGCGTGCGGCGCGGACGAGTGGCGAAGGCGATGTTGCGGGTGGCGGTTCGTCCAGCCGGTGGCGAGGACACGCAGCAGGGGTTGGATTGAGATATACTGATATTGAAGATGGCTGCGAAAGGGTGGCGGAGAGCGTGCCGAAGCCCGAGCGGGATCGATCCACTCGTTACACGTACGCGGATTACGTCACATGGGAAGGGCCGGAACGGTGGGAGCTCGTCGACGGGGTGCCCTATCTCATGGCCAGTCCGTCGGCGCAGCACCAGCAGATCGTGCTCCAGCTGGGCGCCGAGCTCGCCATGCACCTGAGGGGGAAGGACTGCCGTGCGTTCATCGCCCCCATGGACCTGTGTTTCGAGGAGAGCGTGAAGACGCCGCACGTGGTGCAGCCGGACCTGTTTGTGATGTGCGGATCGTACAGGCAGGAACAGCGGATTGTGGGGGTGCCGGTGCTGGTCGTGGAGGTGCTCTCTCCGTCGACGGCGGCGCAGGATTTGATCCGGAAGCTGAACCTGTACCAGCGGATGAAGGTTCGGGAGTATTGGATCGTGGAACCGGATGAACGGATCGTGAATGTCTATCTGCACGACGGTACGGCGCTGAAGTGGACGGCGGAGTACCGGCCAGGGGACGCCGTGGCGCCGAGCATGTTCCCGGACCTGAGGATGGACGTGGAGACGATTTTTGCGTAAATTTAGGCTCTGTCAGGGACCCCCGTTGCCCTCATGGCATCGGGGGTTCCTCCGTCAAAACGCCTTCCACAGGTGATCCCGTCGGTCGCGTCAGACCACGTTCCGGCCGCGCAACAGCAGTTTCCAGCCAGACTCGCCCGAGGTGTGCAGGGCGAAGCGCCGGTACACCACGGCGCCGGCCCACACCAGCAGCCAGATGATCACGAGGCCGCCTGCGATGGAGAGGATCACCTGCCAGACGGGCACCTGGGTCAGGGCCACCCGCGCGAACATGGCGATGGGCATGCACAGCGGGATGAAGGAGATGATGGCGGCCCAGGTGCTGTCGGGCTTGAATACCGCCAACAGGCTGGCGTAGAAGACCACCACCAACAGCAGCGTGACGGGCGTCACCGCCAACTGCTGTTCCTCCGCGCGGTGCACCAACGATCCCCCAATGCTGAACATGGTTGCGTACATCAGGTAGCCGAGCAAGAAAAACAACGGGAACAAGGCCAACGTGGCAGGGGAGACATGTTCGACCGGGATCGCAGCGGCGGAACCCCGGATTTCCCGCGCCACGAGCACCCCCGCCATCCACAAAGTGTACTGCACCAGCGCCACCAGGGCGATCCCGATGACCTTCCCGAACAGAATCTGCCACGGTTTGATGGCAATCAGCATCATCTCGATGATGCGGTTCGACTTTTCCTCGACGACGCCCTGGACCACCCACGCTCCATACGCGATCACCGTCATGAACAACAGGATCACCATGGCGTAGACGAGCATCGTCGACTGAAGCCTTTGTTCAAATGAGGGATGATTCGGATTCCGCGCGTGGACGTCCACGGGCACCGGCCGGGAGAGGGCGGCCTGCGCCGCGGGCCCCAGCTGTTGGACGCGGGCGGACATCACCTGTTGCTGCACCCACCCCTCCACCTGCTGCAGCGTGCTGGGTTGAAGGGCGTCATTCTCTTCGATCACGAACGATGCGTCGGCCGCCTGTGGCCCCCGCACCACCACCACCGCCGAGGCTTTGCTGTCGCGGAAGTAGCTTGTGAGCGCTTCGTCGGAACCGGCGATCCGCCGGGCCACATCAACGGGGAGAAACTCCAGCGTGAAATCCGACGTGTCGCTCTGAGGCGGTGCGGAGCTGGCGGCCAACAACCGGTTGGGGTCCGCCACGGCAATGCGTTTCTGCGTGGAGTGCTCGATCCACTGCATGATGGTGGGCATGAAGGTCAGGGCGACCATCACCACAAGGCCGAACAGCGTCATGAACCAGTAGGCCTTGCGCGCCACCCGGGCCATGAACTCCCGTTCCACCATGATCCACAAGCCGTTCATGGACGTTCCCCCACCTTTTCAAGAAAGATGTCCTGGAGCGACGGGCGCACCAATTCGAAGTGCGTGACCCGGACCCCGCGTTGAACCAGGTTTCTCAGGAGTTCATCCGGATCGCAGTGCCGGACGGGGATGCTGATCCACCCGCGCTCGACGCGCACGTCGGCGCCGGAGGGCAGAAGGCGCCGGACGGCGTCGGGATCGGCTCCGATGCGCACCGTGTGAGGCGGCTGGGCGGCCAGAATATCTTCCACCCGGCCGGAGAGCACCAGCTCGGAACGGTGGATGATCCCCACCGCGTCGCTGAGGGCCTCGACGTGATCGAGCCGGTGGCTGGAGAAGATGATGGTCTTTCCGGCCTCGACCAGTTCCCGGAACACGCCCTTGAATAGCTCAGTGTTGACCGGATCGAGGCCGGTGAAGGGCTCGTCCAGGATGACCAGGTCGGGATTGTGAAGGATGGCGGCGATGAATTGGATCTTCTGCTGATTCCCTTTGGACAGCTGCCCCACCAACGCGTCCCGGTGCTGCGGGATGTCGAACCGTTCCAGCCATCGCAAGGCGGCCTGCCGGGCTTGGTCGCGGGAGAGGCCCTGCAGGCGGCCGAACAGCACCAGCTGCGGGAGCACCTTCATCTGTGGGTAAAGGCCGCGTTCTTCGGGCAGGTAGCCGAGGGTGCCAAGGCGATGGGTGTGCAGCGGACGGCCGTGCCACAGGATCTCGCCGCGATCGGGCCGGAGAATGTCGAGGATCATACGGATGGTGGTGGTCTTGCCGGCGCCGTTCAAGCCCAGCAGGCTGAAGACCTGGCCGCTCGGCACGACGAACGACAGATCGCGCACCACCGTCTTGTCGCCGAACGACTTGGAAACATTCCGGAGTTCGAGGGTCATCCATGGCCTCCTTCCGGGGAGCCGCGCCAGTCTGCGCGCGGTCACCGTGGTTTCGCCGCGGACGGGGATCGTCAGCCGCTTCCATCGTATCATGGGGTGGCAATGGGCTCCAGGAGGTACCATGGAAAAATTTTTTGAAGCGTCTTGGGATCCGCGCACCGGGCTGGCTCTGGTGCGAGCCGGGCAAACGGGCGGCACGGAGCTGGTGCGAACGCGCGACGGCGGGGCCACATGGGAGACGGTGCACACGGCCCTGGTGGTGGGGGGACCATGACCGCCGCGCCACTTGACACCGTAATCGATGTATAATCAGATAAATGATTCCTTTTCGGAAATGTTGGCTGTGGACGAGGTCGCTGGCATGTGGCGGTTTGGATGGGCCGCCAGCCGATTGAACTCCAGGCGTTCGGGAGGGACAGCGCATGCGATGGATGAGGTCGTGTTCGAGGAACAGTCAAGGGATTGTGTTGTTGGCAGGGGCTTTTTGGGTGGCCGTGATGCTGCTCGCTCACTGAACCGGGTCGGCTGCAACCGGCGCCGGGCGGGTGCCCGCGGGATGGATCCCGCGGGTGTTTTGATCCCAGGGGCACTCCGTTTCACATCTGGTCAGTCTCGCACGCCAAGGCGGGCATGGAGCTGTGTAGCGTTTTTCAAGGTCATTTCAATCTTTCCTCTCCATGATCCCAGTTGAGTGACGAGGTTGGATGTGGAGCGGGGGTGTGGCACATGTGGCTGTCCAGGAGAAGGGCGATCGCGGGTGTGGCGGTCCTGGCGGCTGTCAGTTTGGCGGGTTGTGGCACAGGCCAAGGGGCGGCACAGGGAGGCGCCGGATCCGGTGCGGCAGGGAACGCCAATGGACAGGTGGCTGCCCAAGGCCCCGGAAACTGGACCGGGGGCAACGGACTGAGAACCAACCGAGGCGGCTTCGCGGGTGGGTCCCCGTTTGAGGCCGTGAGTCAAGTTCTCGGCATCTCCAACACGGAGCTGATGAACGACCTGCGTGGCGGCCAATCCATCCTGGCCATCGCCCAGCAAAAGGGTTTGTCGGAGCAGTCGCTGATTTCCAAGCTGGAGGCGGCCTACAAAGCGCAATTGGACGAGCAGGTGAAGGCCGGACGCCTCTCCGCACAACGCGAGCAGCAGATGATCAATCGGTATGATCAGAATCTGCCTGCCATGGTCGAACGGAAGGGATTGCCGCAAGGCCGTACGTTTGGCGGGCGAGGTGGGCCCGGCGGCCAGGCGGGGAGTTCGAATGGAGCGGCCGGCACATCTAACACGAACACGTGACGGCGTTTCGATTGGAGGTGGCCTACGGTGAAGGGCTTGTTGTTGGGCATGCTGGCGGTGTCGGCGTGGGCAGGCGCATGGGGTGTCTCGGCAGGGACGAATCTGCCCGTGCCGATGCAACAGATTCAACAGATGGAGCAACAACTGCTGCAAGATTGGCGTAACCTCGTCTCGCTGGTGCAGTCTGGACAAGCCGATCCGGCGCAGGTGAACCAGGCCTTGCGTTCGATCTCGCGGCAGATGCAACAGATTCAGTCCGTCATGGACCAAGCGGAGGTGCGGCAGCACCATCTGCGTCACTTGCCGTCCGTCGCGGGCCAGGCTGGCGCAGGTCAGACAGCCCGGACCGCCCAGGCAGGGCAGGTGGAGATTGTGGGGGGAGACGCCCGCGTGCCAACATCCGCCGTGCGCGCGAGCGCCCAACTGGTGCAATCGCTGTCGACGGGCGTGGTCCACCAGGTGACGGGGGTGTCGTTGAAGCAAGCACAGGTGGTGCTGTTCTCGTCGCCGCAGACGTACGGCCGCGCGCTGGAGAAGGCGGGGGTGCCGGCCGGCGAGATCGACAGCATCGTCCAGGAGACGGGTGGACTGACGGTGGGTGAAACGGTCTGGATCCCGCTGTACAACGTGCGGAATGAGGCGGATTTGGCCAACGTCCTGACGCATGAGTTGACGCACGCGGCGCTCAATCAGGCGGGCATCGGGGACAGCCTGCCGACCTGGGTGAACGAGGGAACGGCCTGGTTGGCAGGGATGATGGCGGAACAACAGGTGAGCCCGCAGGCAGTCGCGCGCTTGGCTTCCGCTTCGGACGCGCAGTTGCGGCAGGCGGCCGCCAGCGGTGTGCTGCTGCCGTTGACGGCGTCGGAGTCGGATATCCTGCAGGCCTCGTACAACGTGGAGTGGGAAGACTACCGCGCCGTGCAGTCGCTCGTCGCGAAGTACGGCTTAGCGAAGTGGACGGCGTTCCTGCAGGGGATTCCGAGCCGCGGCGTCGCGGGAAGTTTCTCGCAGGTCTACGGGATCTCGCTGCAGGCGTATGAGCAGCAGTTTGTGAATGGGCTGGAGAGGGTGTGACCTCTCCGCTCATGCGATGGAAAATAACATGTGCGCCGCAATCACCAGGAGAATGAGTCCACTGAGGATGGTGCTGAACTCCCCGACGCTCCAACGTCCGATGCGGACGGCGGCGAGTTGTGCTCCGAGCTGGACGCCGGACCAGATGGCCAGATAGCTGAACACGGCGGCCAGGATGGAGATGGCCAGGGCGGGCACGTGCATCATGCCGGCCCCCAGGCCGTTGGTGAGCGCGTTGGCCGACAAGGCGATCCCCAAACCGGCGGCTTCCCACAGGCTGATCTCTCCGGACCGGTCCTTGTCGGCCTGCTCTGGGTGCGTCAAGTAACGGGAGATCCCGCCGCGCGCGGATGGCACGGTCTCTGCGTGTTGCGTCGACGGTCGGAGGCCGGGTGGCGTTGTGCCCGCGTCTTCGCGTCGTCCGCGACCGTGCTGGCGCCGCTGAGACATGGCCAACAGCACGATGCGCAAGCCGATGAACAGCACCAAGAGGGCGCCGACGATGGTGGACAGGGCGCCGGGCATGACACGCGTCAGGTACGTGCCGAAAGCGACACCGGTCATGCTGAAGGTGAAGGCGATGACGGCGATGAGCAGGTTCGCGGCTGCACCGATGCGGATCTGGTTGACCCCGTAGGAGATGCCCACCCCGAAATTGTCGAGGCTCGACGACACGGAAAACCCCAGAACCAGAAGCACTTGACGAAAATTCATGGCGGAAATTCTCCTTTCGTCTTCGCCATGTGGTCCGGTGGATGACGGAGACATGCCCGCTCGCGTCACCGTGTGACTGAGATCCAGGATATTCGCTGGGGCCTGGGCGTGTGCGCTGCCAGAATTCTCTGGATTGACGTGTCAACCGGCGTCTATTTATATTGAAATCAGTGTCCGTTTTGAAGGAATCTTGCCGCGACGCAGCAAATCTCAGATCTATCTGCAAGCCATCATTCCAAAAGGGGAAAAGAGGTTGACACAAATGAAGCGAACTACACGCTGGGGGGTCTCTTTGTGTGTGCTTGCGCTGATGGCGGTGGCCGGGTGCGGGACGAGCACGGCGCCGGCGAGCAATGCGGGCGGCACCAGCACGGGCAACACGGCCGCGGGAAATGCGACCGGCAGCACGGGGGCGGGGAGCGACAACCAGGATAAGACGACCGCTATCGGGATCAATGCGATGGTCGATCCGAACGCTCAACCGGGCGACGGCAAGATTGTCGTCGGGGTGGACAACACGTACCCGCCAATGGAGTACATGGACCCGAAGGATCCGACGAAGCTGGTCGGCTTTGATGTCGATCTCGGTGACGCACTGGGACAAGTCCTCCACAAGCAGGTCATCTGGAAGCCCACGGCCTGGGACGGCATCCAGACGGGCCTTCTCAGCAAGAAGTACGACGTCATCATCTCCTCCATGAACGACACACCGGATCGCCGGCAGAAGATTGACTTCATCGACTACATGAACTTCGGACAAGCCATCGTGGTCAAAAAGGGCAAGCAGGGCAACATTCAAACCATCAACGACCTCAAGGGCAAGAACGTCGGGGTGGAGATCTCGACGACCAGCGAGGACGCCCTGAAGAAAGAGGGCGGCGTGAACATCAAGGAGTACAACTCGTTCCCGGACGCGTTCCAGGATTTGGCCAATGATCGCCTGGATGCGGCGGTGGTGGACGAGGTGGTCGCGCGCTACTACATCAACCTCCAACCGGATAAGTATCAGATGGCGGGGCAGCCGTTTCAGTCCGAGCCGGTGGGCATCGGCATCCGCAAGGACGAGACCCAGCTGGAGAAGGACCTGAAGGACGCTCTCGACAAGATTAAGGCGGACGGCACCTACGACAAGATTTACACCTATTGGTTCGGGAAACAGTAACGGCAGAGGAGCGGCTTCATGGATTTTGCCACGTTTGCGGTACGGTTCCTGCCCTTCTTCGCGAAAGGGGCACTCATCACCATCGAGGTCACGCTCTGCGGGCTGTTGCTCGGTTTGGTGCTCGGCGTGATCGCGGCGTTGATGAACATCTCCACCATCGGGGTGCTGCGGGCCATTGGCCGGCTGTACACGTGGGCCATCCGCGGCACTCCGCTGCTGGTCCAGATCTTCATCATCTACGCGGGGCTACCGCAGGTGGGGATCCAACTGACGGCGTTCGTGTCCGGCGTGATTGCGCTCGGCATCAACTCGGGGGCGTACATCGCGGAGATTGTGCGGGCGGGCATCCTGTCGATTGACCCGGGCCAGATGGAAGCGGCGGAGTCCCTCGGTATGACCTATGGCCTGGCGATGCGCCGGATCATCTTCCCGCAGGCGTACCGGCGCCTGCTGCCGCCCATCGTCAACGAGTTCGTGGCGCTCCTGAAGGATTCGTCATTGGTCTCCGTGATGGCGCTTACAGAGCTGATGCGGGTCGGACAGCAGGTCAGCTCGGCGACGCTGATGCCGATGCAGACGTACGTCATGGTGGCGCTGTTCTATCTGTTGATGACGACGGTGATTGTGTTCATCTCGAGCCGCATCGAACGGCGATTGGAGGCGCGCAGCTGATGCTGGACAGGAACCCGGTGGATTCCATTGTGCTGCGGGCGCGCGGGATCCAGAAGTCGTTCGGATCGAACGAAGTGCTCAAGGGCATCGACGTCGAAGTCCGCCAGGGCGAGGTGGTGGCCATCATCGGGCCGAGCGGATCGGGCAAGTCAACCCTGCTCCGCTGCTTCAACGGCTTGGAGACACCGACCTCGGGCACGGTGGAGGTGCTGGGGGAGCCGCTCAGCCGCAGGAAGCGGGAACTAGCGAAGCAGCGCGAGCGGTTGGGGATGGTGTTCCAGCGGTTCAACCTGTTCCCGCACCTGACGGCCCTGGAGAACATCATTGAGGCGCCGGTCCACGTGAAGGGCATGGACAAGGCGTCGGCGACGGCGCTGGCCCGCGAATTGCTGGCGAAAATCGGCCTCAGCGACAAGGCGGACGCCTATCCGTCGAAGCTCTCCGGTGGCCAGCAACAGCGGGTGGCCATCGCGCGCGCCCTGGCGATGCAGCCGGCGGTGCTGCTGCTGGACGAGCCGACGTCGGCGCTCGATCCGGAGCTGGTCGGCGAGGTCCTGCAGGTGATTCAGCAGTTGGCCCAGGAGGGCATGACGATGGTCCTGGTCACCCACGAGATGGCGTTCGCGCGCCGCGTCGCGGATCGGGTGATCTTCATGGCGGACGGGCGCATCGTCGAGGAGGGCCCGCCGGAGCAGCTGTTCGAGCGGCCGCAGTCGGATCGCACGCGCCAGTTCCTGCGCGATGTGACGCGCCGGGAGGCGTGAGGCGGGCGGGAGCCGCCTGGCTCACCTGTCAACCTACCCTTGCATTCCTTGTACTAGAAGGGCTATCATAGCCATACACTGGTGTTGTACCAGCCGAACAAGTTCATACGTCCCGGAAAAGGTGTCCACCCACGGGTGGGCTTAAAAGGGAAACCGGTGCAAATCCGGTGCGGTCCCGCCACTGTGAAGGGGAGCCGCGGCGCGTATCCACTGAGTCGACGACTTGGGAAGGGCGCCGTGGGCGTTGAACCTGAGCCAGGAGACCTGCCTTTTCTGAGAACACCGCTGAACCTACGGTCGATAGGGAGGTGTTGCGCGCGATTGCGTCGTCGTGCAGTGCAATCGTCAGGCACCTTTCGGATTCCGAGGGGTGCCTTTTTTGCTGGCCAAACCGGGTTTCAAATCGGGAGGTGTACATCGTGTCGGAGAGGGTGTTGTTGATCGGCCACGGCAGCCGCGACGACGAGGGCGACCGCGCCTTCCTCGCGTTCGCAAGGCGCGTCCAGGCCGCGTATCCCAAGCGTCGCCTGGAGCCCTGCTTTCTCGAGCTGGCAGAACCGGACGTGCCAACCGGCTTGGCCGCCTGTGTGGAAGCGGGGGCGAGCCGGGTGATCGCGCTGCCGCTCATCCTGCTCGCAGCGTCGCACGTAAAATTGGAAATTCCTGAATTGCTCGACCATGCGCGTCTGCGGCACCCTGGCCTGTCCATCGACTACGGGCGGAACATCGGCATGCACGAGCGGGTGCTCGACCTGTTGGTGGACCAGTACCAGGCCGCCGCCCGGGTGGCTGGGGCCCCGGCCAACCCGGCCGCTCCGGCCGGCCCCGCCGCCTCCATCGGCACAGGCGACCGAGCCGAAGGAGCGCGGGAGGCCGCCGCAGGCACCGCCATCGTCCTGATGGGCCGCGGCAGCAGCGATCCGGACGCCAACGGCGACCTGTACAAGATGGCGCGGATGCTGTGGGAGCGCACGGGTGTCGCGACGGTGGAGGTGTGCTTCAGCGGCATCACCGGCCCGCGCCTGCCGGAGGGGGTGCGGCGGGCCGTGCGCCTGGGGGCAGCGCGGGTGGTGGTGGTCCCGTACTTCCTCTTCACCGGCGTGCTGCTCAAGCGCATGGCGCGGCTGTTGGGTGACCTGCAGGCCGAGCACCCCCGCGTGCCCATGCGCATGGCCGGGCCGCTGGGAGAGCACCCAGGGTTGGTGGACATCGTGATCGATCGCGTCGAAGAAGCGGCCGAGGGCGCCGCGCACATGAACTGTGACTTCTGTGATTACCGCAGGCACGCCGTCCACGCCCACGGAGGTGGCGCATGAGCGGCAAGGTGTATCTGGTCGGCGCGGGGCCGGGCGATCCGGGGCTGCTCACGCTCAAAGGCCGCGCGTGCCTGGAGGCGGCCGACGTGGTTCTGTACGACCGGCTCGTGGCCCCCGAGGTCTTGGCGTTCGCGCGCCCCGGGGCCCAACGGATCTACGTCGGCAAGGAGGTGGAGGGTCGCGCCCCGGCCCTCGTCCCTGGCATCCCTGGTCTGCCAGCCGGCATTCCTGGCGCGGGCCCGAACCGCGCGCCGGCCCCCCCGGACGGCGGCGGGCGGCAGGCGGAGATCCACCGCCTGATGATCGCGCACGCGAAGGCCGGGCGGACGGTGGTCCGCCTGAAGGGGGGCGATCCGTTCGTCTTCGGCCGCGGCGGCGAGGAAACGGCGGTCCTGCGGCGGCACGGCATCCCCTTCGAAGTAGTCCCCGGCGTCAGCTCCGCCGTGGCGGTGCCCGCGTACGCGGGGATTCCGCTGACGTACCGCGGGGTGGCGAGTGGCTTTCACGTCGTCACCGGCCACGAGGCCCTGCACTCGGCCGGCGTGGCATGGGACGTGTTGGCCGCGTCGGCGCAGACGCTGGTCATCCTGATGGGTCTCGGGCACCTGGGCGCCATCGCCCAGCGGCTGATGGCCCACGGGCGGGGGGCGGAGACGCCGGTGGCCGTGATCGCGTCCGGGACGACGCCGCAGCAACAGACGGTCATCGCTCCGCTTTGTGAGATTGCGGACGCGGTCGATCGCGCGGGCATCCGGGCCCCGGCGGTGATTGTCGTGGGCGAGGTGGCGCGCCTGGCGGAGACATTGGCGTGGTTTGAGAGAGGAGGAACCCCATGGGCAGGATTCTGGTCGTCGGATTCGGGCCGGGCAGCGCCGATCACATGACCGCGCGGGCCCGGCAGGCCATCGTGGAGAGCGACGCCATCATCGGCTACAACACGTACGTCGACCTGGTGCGGGACCTCATCGAAGGCAAGGAGGTCGTCCGCACTGGCATGACCGAGGAGGTCAGCCGTGCGCAGGCGGCGGCCGACCTGGCGCAAGCCGGGCGGACCGTGGCCGTCATCTCCAGCGGAGACGCGGGGGTGTACGGCATGGCCGGCCTCGTGTACGAGGTGCTCATCGAGCGCGGCTGGCGGGAGGGGGACGATCCGGAAGTCGAGGTCATCCCCGGCATCTCCGCCATCCACTCCTGCGCCGCGCTGCTCGGCGCGCCCATCATGCACGACGCGTGCACCATCAGCCTGAGCGATCACCTCACGCCTTGGGAGGTCATCGCCCGCCGCATCGAGACGGCGGCCCAGGCGGACTTCGTGATCGCCCTGTACAACCCGCGCAGCGGGCGGCGCACGCAGCAGATCGTCGAGACGCAGCGCATCCTGCTTCAGTACCGCCACCCCGGGACGCCGGTCGGACTCGTCAAGAGCGCCTACCGGCCGCGTCAGGCGGTGGTGCGCACGACCCTGCAGGACATGCTCGATCACGACATCGGCATGCTCACCACCGTCATCATCGGCAACTCCACCACGTTCTACCACGGCGGCCTGATGATCACCCCGCGCGGCTACCAGCGCAAGTACGACCTGGACGCCGCCGAGCAGCGGCTGCGCCCGGGCGAGCGGCTGCGGCCGGAGAACGAGCCGTGGGCGCTGCACGGGGGGTGCGGGCGGTGATCTTCTTCCTCGCCGGCACCAGCGATGCGCGCGACCTGGCGATCGCGCTGCAGGGCGAAGGCTTCCCCCTCCTGTGCAGCGTCGTCACCGACAGCGCCGCGGAGAGTCTGCGTGCCGCAGGGCTTCAGGCCCGGGTGGGGCGGCTCGATCCCGCCGGCATGCAGGCCGCCCTGCGGCAGACGGGGGCGCGCATCCTGGTGGACGCCAGTCACCCGTTCGCCGAGGAGGCGCACCGCACGGCGATGGCGGCCGCCGCGGCGGTGGGGATCCCGTACGTGCGCTTCGAGCGGGCGGAGAAATCTTTCGAGGGTCACCCCGGGATCACGGTGGTGGACGACTACGAGGCGGCCGCCGACCTGGCGTTCGCAAAGAAGGGGAGCGTGTTCCTCGCGACGGGCGGCAAGACGTTGGCGCTGTTCGCCCGGCGGCTGTACGGCCAGCCCGGGATTCGGATGGTGGTGCGGCTGTTACCGCGGATCGACAACATGAAACAGTGCGAGCAGCTCGGCATCGCGCACCGGGACATCGTGGCCATGCTGGGGCCCTTTTCCTACGAGCTGAACCAGGCCCTGTTCCGGCACTTCGAAACGACCCTGATGATCACCAAGGAGAGCGGCGACGCGGGCGCGGTGGACGAGAAGGTGCAGGCGGCCGTGGACATGGGCATCGAGGTGGTGGTCATCGGGCGGCCGCGGCTCGACTACGGGGTGCGGTTCAGCACGGCGGAGGAGATCGTGCGGGAGGTGAGGCGGCTGTGGATGGAATGAAGCAGGGCCCGGCACCAGTGCAGGGCGGGCAGGTGCAGGGCCCGGTACAAGTGCCGGGCCCGGCGCTGTCCGCCCTCGGCCGGCCAGCCATCGTGCGGCCGGAGGCGATTGAGCAGCGGAGTTTCGAGATCATCGCGGAGGAGCTGGGGCCGCACCCGTTCACGGCCGAGCAGTTCCCGGTGGTCCAGCGGGTGATCCACGCGTCGGCCGATTTCGAGCTGGGGCGCAGTCTGGTATTCCACCCGGATGCGGTACAGGCGGGCATCCGGGCGATTCACGCCGGCCGGCCCATCGTGTGCGACGTGCAGATGGTGCAGGCGGGCATCAGCAAGCCCCGGCTGGCCCGGTTCGGGTGCGACGTGCGCGTGTACATCTCCGATCCGGACGTCGCCGAGGCGGCCCGCCGCGAGGGCGTGACGCGGGCCATCATGGCGGTGCGCAAGGCGGTGCGCGAGTCGCCGGGGGCCATCTTCGCCATCGGCAATGCCCCCACCGCCCTGCTGGAGCTGATCCGCCTGGTGCGCGCCGGCGAGGCGGAGCCCGGGCTGATCATCGGGGTACCGGTCGGTATCGTGTCCGCCGCCGAGTCGAAGACGGAGCTGATGCAGCTGGACGCGCCGTTCATCACCAATCACGGCCGCAAGGGCGGCAGCCCGGTGGCGGTGGCGGCGGTCAACGCGATCGCCCTCCTGGCCGAGCAGGCGGCCGCCGGCCCGCCGGGTCGGGACGCGTCGCCCGAATGGGACGCGCGGTCCAAGGGGTGATCCGGCGTGGGCGAGCTGCTGGAGGTGCCGCAGGGGCGGCTGCGCCACGGATACACCACCGGCGCCTGCGCCACGGCGTGCGCCAAGGGGGCGCTGCTGGCGCTCATCCACCAGCGGCCGGTGGACGAGGTGACCATCTGGATCCCGGCCGGACAGTGGGTGACGTTCGCCCTGAAGGACGTGGCGTTCGGGGCGGCGGAGGCGACGGCGGCGACCGTCAAAGACGGCGGGGACGATCCCGATGCCACCCACGGCGCGACCATCGTCGCCACGGTCTCGTGGCGGGCGGAGCCGGGCGTGGAGATCGACGGCGGCGAAGGCGTGGGGCGCGTGACCAAGCCGGGGCTGCCCGTCCCCGTCGGGGAGGCGGCCATCAACCCGGTGCCGCGCCGGATGATCCTCGAAGCGTGCGAGGAGGTCCTGCAGGCGCACGGCATCCAGCGCGGGGTGCGCGTCGTCGTCTCGGTGCCGGGGGGCGAGGAGATCGCCAAGAAGACGATGAACGGCCGCCTCGGCATCGTCGGCGGCATCTCCATCCTCGGCACGCGCGGCATTGTCGTGCCCTTCTCCACCGCGTCGTACAAGGCCAGCATCGCGCTGGCGCTGCAGGTGGCGCGGGAGCAGGGCCTCCGCACGGTGGTGATGACCACCGGGGGCCGCAGCGAGAAGTACGGGATGCGGATGTACCCGGAGCTGCCCGCCGAGGCGTTCATCGAGATGGGGGATTTTGTCGGCTTCTCCGCCAAGCACGCCAAGCGCACGGGGATGGCGGAGATCCGGTTCGTGGGCATGATGGGGAAGTTCTCCAAGGTCGCCCAGGGCGTGATGATGGTCCACGCCAAGAGCGCGCCGGTGGATTTCCACTTCCTCGCCCGCTTGGCCGAGGAGGCCGGGGTGCCGGCGGCGGTGTGCCACGACATCCGCCAGGCCAACACCGCCAACCAGGTGGGGGACATGGTGCTGGCGGCCGGGTGCCCGGCGTTTTTTGAGCGCCTGGCGCAAGCCTGCTGCGCACAGGTGCTGGCGCATATCGGCGGCGGGTTGCGGGTGGTGACGCGGCTGGTGACGCTCGACGGACAGGAGTTGGGAGGTGCGTGTGTGGATGGATAGACGGGTGTGGGTGATCGGCATCGGGGACGACGGCGCCGCCGGCCTGCCGGAGGGCGTCCGCCAGGTGGTGGAGAGCGCCGACGTGCTCGTGGGCGGGGACCGGCAGCTGGGCTTTTTCCCCGCCTTCTCCGGGGAGCGCTGGCGGGTGCAGGGCGGGCTGCGGGAACTGGCGGACCAGATCCGTTCGGCCGGCGACCGGCGCGTGGCCGTGCTGGCGTCGGGGGATCCGCTCTTTTACGGCATCGGGTCGTACCTGGCGAAGGTCTTCGGGCCGGACGCGGTGACCGTGGTGCCCGCGGTCAGCTCGGTGCAGCTCGCCTTCGCGCGCGCCGGGATGGGCTGGCAGGACGCCGCCCTCCTGAGCGTGCACGGGCGGCCGATGCGCGGGCTGGCGCAGCGGGTGGACCGGCACGACAAGGTGGCGCTGCTGACGGACGACGTGAACACCCCGGCGGCCATCGCCAAGTACCTGCTGTCGTTCGGGATGGCGGAGTACCGGGCGTTCGTCGGCGAGCACCTGGGCGGGCCGGAGGAACGAACGGGCTGGTACACGCTGGAGGAGATGGCGGACCGGGCGTTCGATCCGCTGAATGTGGTGCTGCTTCTGCGGGATCGACGGGGCACGGCGCCAGCGGGAGCGGCGGGGTCCAGTGCCATCGCGGGGCGGCCCGGCGATCCTGCCGGCGGCGGCGGGCGCTGGCCGCTCGGCATCCCGGACGAGGCGTTCGCCCAGCGCAAACCCGACCGCGGCCTCATCACCAAACGCGAGGTCCGCGTCCTTTGCCTGGCGGAGCTCGCGCTTCGGCCGGGGGCGGTGCTGTGGGACATCGGGGCGTGCACCGGGTCGGTCTCCATCGAGGCGATTCTGCAGACGCCGGATGTGGAGGTGTACGCCATCGAGAAGAACGCCGAGGACCTGGAGAACCTGCGGGAGAACCAACGCCGCTTCCGCACCGACTTCGTCGCTGTGCACGGCAAGGCGCCCGAGGGGCTGGACGGGTTCGCCGACCCGGACGCGGTGTTCATCGGCGGCAGCGGCGGTGAGCTCGAGCACCTGCTCCAGGTGTGCGCGGGCCGGCTGCGGCCCGGGGGCCGCATCGTCGTCTCCGCCGCGACGTTCGAAACCCTGGCCACCGCCCAGGCGACGCTCGCCAGGCTCGGGTTTTCCGTGTCGATCACGCTGGTACAGACGGCCCGCAGCCGCCCGATCCTCCACCTGACGCGGCTGGAGGGCATGAACCCGGTGTTTCTGATCACCGCCGTGCGGACGGAAGGAGGGGATGCCCATGGCGGAAACGATTGACGGCCTCGGCACGCTGTACGGCATCGGGGCGGGGCCCGGCGACCCGGAACTGCTCACGATGAAAGGGTTGCGCCTGCTGCGCGAATCGCCCGTGATCGCCTATCCGAAAAAGCGGATGGGCAGCCGCAGCTACGCCCTGGACATCGTCGAGGCATACGTGAACCCGGAGGAGAAGACGATGCTCGGCCTCGACTTCCCGATGACACGCGACCCGGAGGTCCTCCGCCGCGAGTGGGACCACACGGCCGGGTTGCTGCTGGAGCATCTGCGGGCGGGGCGTGACGTGGCGTTTGTCACCGAGGGCGATCCGCTCCTCTACAGCACCTTCATCCACATGGCGCGGGTGTTGCAGCATCACGCGCCCGACGTGCGGGTGGTGGCGGTACCCGGTGTGTCGTCCATCAACGGCGGGGCGGCCCGGCTGGGCCTGCCGCTGGCCGACGGGGACGAGGTGGTGGCGATCGTCCCCGCGACGCGGGACATGGCCAAAATGCGGGCGGCCATCGAGGGACACGACTGCGTCGTCTTCCTCAAGGTCGCGAAGGTCGTGGACCCGCTGATCGATTTATTGGAAGAGATGGGGCTCCTTCACCGCGCCCGGGTCATCTCCCGGGCCACCTCCGGCGAGGAGGAGGTCTGGGAGGATGTGCGGGCCCTGCGCGGCGCCAAACTCAACTACCTGACGCTGATGGTGGTGAAACGGTGATGAAGGTAAACACTTTGCCGAGCCAGGTGTTTTTCGTCGGCGCCGGCCCGGGCGATCCGGAGCTCATCACCGTCAAGGGCCTGCGCATCCTGCGGCAGGCCGACGTGATCGTCTGGACGGACAGCCTCGTGCAGGAGCGGCTGGTGGCCCTCGCCAACCCGGAGGCCAAACTGTACGGCAGCGCGGGAATGGACCTGGACGAACTGGTGGAGGTGATGGTCGCCCACGTCCGGGCGGGCCGCAGCGTGGCCCGGGTGCACACGGGCGATCCATCGGTCTTCGGGGCCATCCTGGAGCAGATGGCCCGACTCCAGGCGGAGGGGGTGCCGTACGAGGTGGTGCCCGGGGTCAGCGCCGTGTTCGCGGCGGCCGCGGTGCTGGGCGCCGAACTGACGGTGCCGGAGCTCACGCAGACGGTGATCCTGACTCGGGTCGAGGGGCGCACCCCGATGCCCGAGCGGGAGCGGCTGCGCCACCTGGCGGCGCACCAGTGCACCATCGCCCTGTTCCTGAGCGCCACGCTGGCCCAGCGGGCCGTGGACGAGTTGCTCGCCGCCGGCTGGGCGCCGGAGACGCCGGTGGCGGTGGTGCAGCGGGCCACCTGGCCCGACCAGAAGGTCATCCGCACCACCCTTGCCCACCTGGTGCGCGACATGGGGGCGGCCCACATCTCCAGCCACGCCATGATCCTCGCCGGTTGGGCGCTGGACCCGGCCTTGGTCGAGACGCCGGGCCGGCACCGATCGAAGCTGTACGACCCGGCGTTCACGCACCGCTATCGGCGCGGCACCGGGACACCGGAAGGGGGGCGGACGCGGTGACGGAGGCGACAGCGCAGGTGCCACAGTGGGCCGCCGGGCGGCCCTACGCCGTGGTCGCCATCACCAAGCACGGGGTGGAGATCGCCCGCCGGCTGCAGGCGGGTCTGCCCGGGGTGGACGTGTACCACCCGGACAAGTTCGCGCGCGGCGACGAGGGGGTCCTCGGCATCCACACGTTCACCGGTTCGGTGGTGGACCAGGTGCCTCTGCTGTGGGGGCGGTACCAGGGGATCATCGGGATCGTCTCCCTCGGCGCCATGGTGCGAATGGTGGCGCCGCTGTTGCGGGACAAACGGACGGACCCCGGGGTGGTGGTCGTGGACGACCGCGCCCGGCACGCCATCAGCGTCCTCTCCGGCCACCTCGGCGGCGCGAACGACCTGGCGCGGGAGGTGGCGCGCGTCCTGGGCGCCGAGCCGGTGATCACGACGGCGTCCGACGTGGGCGAGACGGTGGCGGTCGATCTCCTCGGGCGCGCCTTCGGCTGGGAGATCGAGAACTTCGATCAAGTGACGGCGGTCAGCGCGGCGGTGGTGAACGAGGAGCGGGTGCTGGTGGTGCAGGAGGCCGGGGAGCCCGGCTGGTGGCCGGCAGACAAGACCCTGCCGCCGAATCTCCGGGTGGTGGCGCGTGTCGAGCAGGCGCGGGAGGAACCGTTCGACGCGGCCCTGGTGATCACCCCGCGCGTCCTCGCCGCGGAGGAGGCTGCGTGGCTCCTGCGGCGGGGGGTGCTGTACCGGCCAAAGGTCCTGGTGGTGGGTGTGGGCTGCAACCGCGGCACGGCGGCGGACGAGATCGAGGCGGCGCTGCTGGAGACGCTCGATGCCCACCGGCTGTCGGTGAAGAGCGTCCGCAACCTGGCGACCATCGACCGCAAGGCGGACGAACCGGGCCTGATTGAGGTGTGCCGCCGGTACGGCTGGCCCCTCGTCACCTATCGGGCGGACGAGCTGAACGCGGTACCGCTGCCGCATCCGTCGGAGACGGTGTTCAAATACGTCGGCGCCTGGGGGGTCAGCGAACCCGCCGCCCGGCTGTCGTCGGGGGCGGACGGGTGGCTGGTGGAGAAGGTCAAGCGGGGCAACGTCACCCTGTCGGTGTGCCTGGTCCCGCACCCGCCGCACCCGGCCGTGGTCGGCAGCGCCGCCGTCGCCGGCGGTCTTACACCAGACGAAAGGGGGGAGCCGCGATGAGGCGGCCGAGGATCGTCATCGCGGGCGCCCACAGCGGCGCGGGCAAGACGACGGTGACGCTGGGCCTGATGGCCGCCCTGCGCCGGCGGGGACACGTGGTGCAGGGGTTCAAGGCCGGGCCCGACTACATCGATCCCAGCTACCACACGGCGGTCACGGGCCGGCCGTCACGCAACCTGGACACCTGGATGCTCCCGCCTGCCGCCGTGTGCGAGGTGTTTCACCGCGGCAGCGAGGGAGCGGAGGTGTCCGTGATCGAGGGCGTGATGGGTCTGTACGACGGCAAGGACCCGCGGGCGGACACCGGATCGACTGCGGAGGTGAGCCGGCTGTTGGAGGCGCCGGTGGTGCTCGTCATCGACGCGAGCCGCATGGCGCGCAGCGCCGCGGCGGTGGTGCTGGGGTTTCAACGGCTCGATCCGCGGGTGCGCATCGCCGGCGTGATCGCCAACCGCGTCGGCGGGCCGGGTCACCTGGAGATTGTGCGCCAGGCGGTGGAGCCAGTGTGCGGGGTGCCGGTGCTGGGCGGGCTGGCGCGCCAGGCGGAGCTCACGATCCCGGAGCGGCACCTGGGCCTCATCCCGGCGCTGGAACGGGGGGAGCTGGACGGGCTCTTCCATCGCCTGGCGGACGCTGTGGAAGCGGCGGTGGATGTCGGCCGGGTGCTGGCCCTGGCGGAGGCGGCGGAGGACTGGACGGCGCCGGATCCGGTGCTGTTCCGCGGCCAGCCACGGCCGGAGGCTGCGTGCATCGCGTTGGCGAGGGACGCGGCGTTCAACTTCTACTACCCGGAGAACCTGGAGCTGCTTGAATGGCACGGGGCGCGCCTGGTGACCTTCCGGCCACTGGCGGGTGAGCCGGTGCCGGCAGAGGCCGACGGGGTGTACATCGGCGGTGGGTTCCCGGAGGAGTTCGCGGCCGAGCTCAGCCGGCAGGAGGCGGTGCGGGAGAGTCTGCGCCGGGCGGTGGCGGCCGGGATGCCGGTGTTCGCCGAGTGCGGCGGCTTCATGTACCTGTGCGAGGCGCTGACCGATCGGGCCGGGGAGACGCACGCGATGGCCGGGGTGGTGCCGGCGCGGGTCCGGATGCAGGACCGCCTGGCGGCGCTCGGCTACCGGGAGGTCACGGCGCTGCGGGACACCCTTCTGCTGCCGGCCGGGGAGCGGGCGCGGGGGCACGAGTTTCATTATTCCGTTGCGGAATGGACCGACCCGGACCGGCCCGCGGCCTGGCGCGTGGAGGGGTCGCGGGGCGGCGGGATCGACGGGTACGCCGACGGGGGGCTCGTGGCCGGGTACACGCATCTGCACTTCGGCTCCAATCCGGAGATGGCGCCGCGGTTCGTGGCGGCCTGCGCGGCCTGGCGCCGGGCGCGGAAGGAGGGGCGCGGATGAGGGCGGTGCGGATCGGCGCGCCCGGCCGGGTATTCGCGGCGGTGGCCTTCCTGCAGGCGATGGCCCTGGCGGGGTTGGCCCTCGACGGCGTGCGGGCGCGGGCGATGGTGCCGCTCTGTCTGGTGGCCTACACCTTCGGGCTGCGCCACGCGCTGGACGCGGATCACATCGCGGCCATCGACAACACGACCCGCAAGCTGGTGGGCGAGGGCCAGCGTCCGGCGGCGGCCGGCCTGTGGTTTTCGCTCGGCCACTCGGCGGTGGTGTTCCTGCTGACGGGCCTCGCCGCGGTGTCGCTCGGGCACGCATGGATGGGCGGGCAGGTGGCGGACGCAGGCGCGGCGGAAGGCGCGGGACAGGCCGCCGGATGGGCGGCTGCACCCGGCCTGGGCACGGTGGGCATGTGCATCTCGGCCACGTACCTGTACGCGGTGGCCGCCCTCAACTGGGGGGCGTGGCGGGCGGCGCTGCGCTCCTTGCGGGGGATGCCCGGGCGGGCGTGTGACGGCGACGCGGAGAGCGCTCCATCCGGCGGCCTGATGGCGCGCGCCTGCGCGCGGCTGCTCCGGCGCGTGCGGCGGAGCCGGGACCTATTCTGGGTGGGGCTGCTCTTCGGGCTCGGCTTCGAAACGGCGACGGAGGTGGCGGTGATCGCCATGTCCGCCGCGGCGTCGGCCCGCGGGGCGCCGGCCGCCCTGGTGCTGACGCTGCCGCTGTGCTTCGCAGCGGGGATGAGCCTGCTCGACGCCGCCGACGGCCTGGTCATGCTGCACACCTACACCTGGGCGCGTGGGCTGGCGCGATCCCGCGCCTTGTACAACGCCGTGGTCACAGGCCTGTCGGTCCTGGTGGCTCTCCTCGTCGGCAGCGTCGAATGGCTGCAGGTGCTGGGCCCGTATGTGCCCGGTTTGACGGCGGTGGCGGAGGCCGCCGGGCGCATCGACTTCGGCTGGCTGGGCGGCGGCATCACGGTGGTGTTCGTGGCCCTTTTCATCCGGATGTGGCGGCTGCGGCGGCGGGATGGACGCCCCGTTGGCGCGGCCGGAGCGGACGCCCAGGGCCTGCCGATGTGAAGGGGGAACCAAGATGGCCAAGAGCCTGATGGTGCTCGGCACCGCGTCGAACGTGGGCAAGAGCGTGCTGTGCACCGCCCTGTGCCGCATCCTCGCCCAGGACGGGTACCGGGTGGCCCCGTTCAAGGCGCAGAACATGTCGCTCAACTCGGCGGCGACACCGTCGGGCCGGGAGATCGGCCGGGCGCAGGCGGTGCAGGCGGCGGCCTGCGGTATCGCGCCGAACGAGCACATGAACCCCGTCCTGCTCAAGCCCATGAGCGGCCACCGGACGCAGGTGGTACTGCAGGGGCGGGTGTACGAGACCACGTCTGCCCGCGACTACTTGGAGGCTCGCCTCGGGGCCGTCTGGGCGGCGGTGGTGGAGAGCTACCGGTACCTGGCGGATCGCTACGAGGTGCTGGTGATGGAGGGCGCCGGCAGCCCGGTGGAGATGAACCTGAAGCCGAGGGACATCGCCAACCTGCGGATGGCCGAAGAGGCGGACGCGGACGTGCTGCTGGCGGCGGACATCGACCGGGGCGGCGTCTTCGCGGCCGTGGTCGGCACCCTGCACCTGATGACGCCGCGGGAGCGGGCCCGCGTCAAGGGGGTCGTCATCAACAAATTCCGCGGCGACCCCAGCCTGTTCGCGGACGGCGTCCGGCTGCTGGAGGCGTACGCCGGCGTGCCGGTGCTGGGGGTCATCCCCCACATCCCCGACCTGAACATCGAGGCGGAGGACTCGGTGGCGCTGGAGCTCGCAGGCGGCAGGGCGGCGCAGGAGCCTGCGCCGGGGGACGTGCGGGTGGCCATCGTCCAGCTGCCGCACATCGCGAATTTCACCGATTTCGATCCGCTCTTCCTCGAACCGGGCGTCTTCGCCTGGTTCTGCCGCCGCCCCGAGGAGCTGGCGGGGGCCCACGCGGTGATCCTGCCGGGCAGCAAGCACACGGTGCACGACCTGGCCTGGCTGCGGGAGACGGGCATGGACCGGGCCATGGCCGAGCGCCGTGCGGTGGGGGCCGACGTGGTCGGGGTGTGCGGCGGGTACCAGATGCTGGGGAGGCTCATCCAGGACCCGCTCGGCGCCGAGTCGGACGCGCCGGTCACGGAGGGCCTCGGCTGGTTGCCGGTGGTGACGACGATGGCGGCCGAGAAGCGGACGGTGCGGGTGGCGGGCGAGTTGTTGGGCGCGTTCCCGGGGGTGCCCGTGACCGGCTACGAGATCCACATGGGGCGCACGGCGTTGGACGCCGGTGGCCGGCCGTTCGCCCGCCTGCAGCGCGTGGGAGCGGTGGAGGGTCTGGGGCCGGACGGGGCGATCGCGGAGGCGGACCTGGCGGGGGAGATCGTGACACGGGACGGTCTTGCGCAGGATGGCGCGATCGCGGCGGACGGCGCGGTCAGCGAGGACGGCCGCGTGATGGGCACCTACCTGCACGGCATCTTCGACAACGACGCCTTTCGGCGGGCATGGCTGGCGCGGCTGCGGGCGCGGTTCGGGCTGCCGGAGCCAGAGGGCCCGGGGCCGGAGATGGCGGCGGTGCGGGAGGCGGCCCTGGACCGGCTGGCGGACGTGGTCCGCCGGCACCTGCGGATGGACGTGATCCACCGCTGGCTGGGGCCGCCGTCGGGGCGTGCGGCGGCGAGACAGGACGGAGGAGGCGAGCGGCGTTGAACGGGAGCGCGAAGGATAGGCGAGCGGGAGATGTGGCGGCGCGGCGGGCGCGGGATCGACTGGACGACCTGACGAAACCGGTGGGCAGCCTGGGGCAGTTGGAGCCGCTGTTGGAGCGGATCGCGCGCATCACGGAGAGGCCGGTGCCGCAACTGGAGCGGCCGCATCTGCTGTTGTTCGCGGCCGATCACGGCGTGACCGAAGAAGGCGTGTCGGCCTATCCGGCCGAGGTGACCGGGCAGATGGTGGTCAACATCTGCAGGGGTGGCGCGGTGAGCAGCGTCCTGGCCCGCGCGGAGGGGGTGCGCCTGACGGTGGTGGACGTGGGCGTGCGCGTACCCGTCGGGCACCCGGGGGCGGTGGTGCGCAAGGTGGCCCCGGGCACCCGAAACCTCGCCGCGGGACCGGCGATGACGCGCGCGGAGGCGGAGGCGGCGGTGGCGGCCGGACGGGAGACGGCGGAGGCGGCCTTGGCGGCGGGCGCGGATGTGCTCCTGTTGGGCGAGATGGGCATCGGCAACACCACCGCCGCGAGCGCCCTGGCGGCGTATCTGTTGGACCGGCCGGCGGCGGACGTGGTCGGTTGCGGGACGGGGGTGGATCCCCATCGGCTAGCGCACAAGCGGGCGGTGGTGGATTGCGCGCTGGCGCTGCACCGGCCGCACATCGGCGATCCGTGGGACGCCATGGCGCGCCTCGGCGGCCTGGAGTTGGCGGCCATGGCGGGGGTCTGCCTGGTGGCCGCCTCGCGGCGGGTGCCGGTGCTGCTGGACGGGTTCATCACCACGGCAGCGGCGCTGTGGGCGGTGACGGTGGATCCCGCCGCGGCGGAGGTGCTGCTGGCTTCCCACGTGTCGGCCGAGCCGGGGCACCGCCTCCTGTTGGAGCGGCTGGAATTGGATCCGCTGCTCCGGCTCGGGCTGCGGCTGGGCGAGGGCAGCGGCGCGCTGTTGGCGTGGCCCTTGGTGCGCCTGGCGTGCCGCGTGTTGGCAGAGACGGCGACGTTTTCGGACGCGCGGGTGGCGCGGGCCGACGGTGGTGCGGTGCTGCCGGACGCGGGGGCGGTGCCGGCCGAAGCCCGGGTGGCGCGGTCCGGCGCGGATCGATCCGACGGTTTCGGAGAGGAGGACCTGTGATGCGCATCTACACGCGTGGCGGCGATCAGGGCAAGACGGGCCTCATCGGCGGCGTCCGGCGGTACAAGGACGACGTGCGCGTGGAGGCGTACGGCGCCGTGGACGAGGCGGGGGCGTTTGTGGGCCTGGCGATCGCGCACCTGGAGCAGGCGGGGCACACGGACGTGGCGGCGCTGCTGACGGAGGTGCAGCAGACCCTGTGGGACGTGGGGGCGGACCTGGCGGCGGCCCGAACGGACAAGTACACGTACCGGACGCCCGAGGACGCGGCGTCCCGGTTGGAGCCGTGTATCGATCAGTACAAAGTCGAGGCGGAGGTGATCCGCCGCTTCGTGCTGCGCGGCGGCAGCCTGGCCGCGGCGTATTTGCACGTGGCCTGCACGGTGGTGCGGCGGGCGGAGCGGCGGACGGTGCGCCTGATGCAGGCGGAGGAGATTCACCTGCCTGCGCTGCGGTTCCTGAACCGCCTCTCCGACCTGTTATTCGTGCTGGCCAGGGCCGTCAACGCTCGCGACGGCCGGCGGGACGTGGAATACCGCAACAGCCGCGAGGTGTTCCGGCCGTGATGGGCGCGCATGAGCGGGAGGCCGTGAAGGGTTCCGTGGGGCCGCGGGCTTCGGCAGGTGCGGGGGAACTGACGGCTGCGTCGGGCGCGGGGGGCCGCAAGGCGGACCTGGTGCTGGTGCTCGGCGGGGCGCGCAGCGGCAAGAGCGAGGTGGCGGAGGACTGGGCCGGGCGGTGGTCCGCAGAGCTTGGGCGCCCGGTGGTGTACTTGGCGACGGGGCAGGCGGCGGACGCGGAGATGGCAGAGCGGATTCGCCGTCACCGGGATCGGCGGCCGGCGACGTGGCGCACGGTGGAGGAGCCGCTGCAGGTGGCCGAGTGGTTCGAGGCGCGGCGCGATGGGGCCGTCATCCTGCTCGACTGCCTGTCGATGCTGCTGAACAACTGGATGTGGCTGGAGGGCTGCGGCGACGACGTGCTGGCAGCGCGGATCGCGCGCCTGGCGGATGCGCTGGCGGCAGCGCCGGGTCCAGTGGTGGCGGTCAGTCAGGAGGCGGGCCTCGGCATCGTGCCGGCGGACGCGCAGACCCGGCGTTACCGGGACTGGCTGGGCACGCTCAACCAGGCGGTGGCCCGGCGCGCGGGCCGCGTGCTGTGGGTGGTGGCGGGGCTCCCGGTGGACCTGCGCCGCCTGGCGGTGTCGGCGGAGGCGGGTGCGCCGTGAACCCGTTCTGGGCCGCGGCGGCGGCGCTGGCGCTGGACCGCGTGGTGGGCGATCCCGCCTGGCTGCCGCACCCGGTGGTGGCGATGGGCCGCTGGATCGGTTGGCTGGAGCGGCGCTGGAACCGGCGACATTACAGCGACCGCGTGCGGCGCGCCCTGGGAGCGGCGGTGGTGGTGACGACGCTCGCCTGGGCCGGGGGCCTCACGTTCGGCCTCCTCTGGCTGGCGTGCCGGGTCTCCCCGGCCTTGGCGGCGCTGCTCAACATCGTCCTGACGGCGACGACGGTGGCCTGGAGGGGCCTTCGCGACGCCGGACGCGCGGTGTACCGGCGGCTCCGGGAGGAGGGGCTGGACGCCGCCCGGTGCGAGGTGGCCCGGTACGTCGGCCGGGATACGGCGCATCTGCCGGAGCCGGAGGTGGTGCGGGCGGCGGTGGAGACGGTGGCGGAGAACCTGGTGGACGCCGTCGTGTCCCCCCTCTTCTTCGCCTGCCTGCTGGGGGCGCCCGGCGCGATGATGTACCGGGCCGCCAACACGCTGGATTCCATGCTGGGGCACCGGGACGATCGCTTCTGGGCCTTCGGCTGGTCCGCCGCCCGACTGGACGACGTGCTGAACTTCATCCCCGCGCGGTTGACCGCGGGGATCGTCGCGATCGCGCTCGCCTTCCGCGGCCTGCCCGCCTTGCGGGCCCTCCGCGTGATGCGCCGGGACGCCGGGGGCCATCCGTCGCCCAACGCTGGGATCCCAGAGGCGATGATGGCGGGCGGACTCGGCGTCCAATTGGGCGGTTGGAACGTGTACCATGGGGTACCGTCCTTCCGCGCTTTGATGGGCGATCCGCTTCGGACCCTGGAGGCGGAGGACATCCCGCGGGCCGTGGCGGTGCTGGACGCGGCCTGCGCGGTGACGGGCGTGCTGCTCGCGGCGTTGGGCTGCGCGGTGCGGTGGGGAGGAGGGGGGTGATGAGGATGCAGGCGAGCGCCGTGCGAGCGGCACGGGCTGGGGTGCGCGCACTCCTTCTGGCGTTCCGATTCCTCACCACCCTGCCCATTGCAACGGCGATGTCGCAGGCGCCGAACGAGCCGTCGCTGGCGGACCTGCGCCGCAGCGCCCTCTTTTTTCCGCTGGTCGGCGCCGTCCTCGGTTGGGGTGTGTGGGCCGTGTCGCGAGGATTGGCCGGGTTTGTGTCGCCTCTCGGTGCGGCGGTGGTGGCGGTGACGGGATACACCGTCGCCACGGGCGCACTGCACCTGGACGGCCTGATGGACGTGGCGGACGCGGTGGCGAGCCGGCGGCGAGGGTCCGATGCCATCGCGGTGATGAAGGACAGCCGCGTCGGGGCGGTGGGGGCCGTCGCGGGGATGCTCTGTTTGGCCGGGAAGATCGCGGCGATCACCGCTTTGACCGGAGGCGCCGCGGGCTGGGGGCCGTTTGTGCTGGTGCCGGCGCTGGCCCGCCTGGGTATGGTGTGGGCGATGGCGGGGACGGGGCCGGCGGGATCGAGCGGACTGGGCGCGGTGTTCGCGCGCCAGGTGCCGGCCTGGGTCGTGGCCGGGGCGACCGTGTGTGCGCTGGGGACGAGCGCGGCGGCGATCGCCTGGGGCGGGCCGTGGGCCGGCGGGATCGCAGGCGGCGATGTCGGCGATGGTTTTGGAGGCGCGGGTTTCGGAGGCGGCCCGGTCGATCCGGTGGCCGGGTGGGGGCCGGCTGCGTGGCGTGGGTCCGGGCTCTGGACGGCGGCCGCGCTCTGGGCGGGCGCGGTGATCGCGGTGCGCGTGTACACGGCCTGGGCGGCCCGCCGCTTCGGCGGGATGACGGGCGATCTCTACGGCGCCTTGAACGAAGGACTGGAGTGGCTCGGTTGGTTGTGGGTGTCGCACGGGTGAGGAGGGACGCCGAAATGGAACCGGGTGTGGCCGGAATGGTAACGGGCGGCGCAGCGCGCGGCGGACGATGGGCTTCCGGTGACGCGCCGACGGCGGTGCACGGCGGGCGCGTGTACGAATACGCGCGCGAGAGCGGCCGGCAGGTGGAGGACATCATCGACTTCAGCGCCAACATCAATCCGCTGGGTCCGCCGGCGTCGGTGCTGGAGGCCATCCTGCGGGCGATGGACGGCATCCGCCACTACCCGGACCCGGAGCAGCGGGCGGTGCGCCAGGTGCTGGCCGAGGCATTCGGCCTCCCTGGGCCGGAGTGGGTGTTCTGCGGCAACGGGGCGGCGGAGGTGTTGGACCTGTTCCTGCGGGCGCTCGGGCCGCGGCGTGTGTTCCTCTTCGATCCGGCCTTCGCCGAATACGAAGCGGCCGCCCGCCGCTGCGGGGCACCCGTGGTGCGGCTGCCTTTGCCGGACGTGGGCGTGTGGCCACGGGCAGGGGCTGCCGGGGCGACGCACCCGGAGCCCGCGCCGGGCGATCTGGTGATCCTCAACCACCCGCACAATCCCACCGGGCGCCTCTGGACCCGGGCGGAGCTGGCGGAGGTGGTGGTGCCGCTGGCGGATGCGGGGGTGTTCATCCTGGTCGACGAGTCGTTCATGGATTTCCGGTGGGACGAGCGGGATCGAACGGCGCTTCCGCTGGCTCTGGCGCACGAACGGGTGGTGGTCATCCGTTCGGCGACGAAGATGTACAGCATCCCGGGGCTGCGGTTCGGGTTCGGGGTGGCGAATCCGGAGTGGGTGGGGCGGATTCAGCGCGATCGCGATGGTTGGAGCGTGAACCACCTGGCCCAGGCGGCTGCCGCGGCGGCGTACCGGGATGAGGCCTTCCGCGAGGAGACATGGCGGTGGCTGCGGGAGGAGCAGGCGTATGTGGCGCAGACGTGGGGCCGTGTGCCGGGGGTGCGGCTGTATGCGCCGGGCGCGAATTTTTTCCTCCTGCGCTTGGAGGCGCCGGCCGATGTGGAGGACCTGTTGGCGGCCTGGGCGGCGGAGGGAATGTACGTGCGCCGCTGCGACAGCTTCCGGGGTTTGGACGGGCGCCATCTGCGCGTGGCCATCCGGCGCCGGGAGGAGAACCGGCGGTTGTGGGAGGCGTTTGTGCGGTGGCTGGGGGATGGCGGGGCTTCGGGGGCGGCGCGTGAGCCACGTTTTGAGGTGGACTCGGGGGGTACAACCAAAAACCTTGTTATCGTGTGAGCGCGGCGGAATGGTAAAAACAAAATCGTGTTGAACATGCGCGTCTGGCGGCCGCATAAATGCAAAAGGTGCATTTAAATGGCGATCGGCCCGGCGATGAACGGGCATGTAAGTAAAGAATCGACGTTATGTGGTGCTGCGGGCGGGAACATAAAGGCAAATCTGTGACAATCGGCGCGGGAGCAGGCGAATGGAAGAGCAAAAATGTGAATAGGCCCTTGGAGACGGCGCGAGTCCCCACGCGTGGCCCGAGTCCCTTCGCGGAACGGGTTGACGGCCCTGCCGATCTCGCCCAAGATGGAGGACATAGAGACCCGGCCACGCCTTTCGGGGGGGGGGTTGAGATACCGGAGGATCCCCGGTTCCAACCTCCTGGCTCGAAGGCGATGGGGTGCGCCAGGGCCGGGCGAAACGATGGAAGGAGGCCGCCGACCATGAAGAACAGCACTGTAGAGGAGACCCAGACCGGTCCCGGCGGCCGTTGGCGGGACACCTGGGCCGAGGTGGACCTGGGTGCCATTATGGAAAACGTGCGATCGATCCGCCGTCACATTCGCCGCCCTGCCGGCCCCGGTGGCCACACCGAGCCCGGTCCGAAGCTCATGGCGGTGGTCAAGGCGGACGCCTACGGGCACGGCGCCGTGCCGGTCGCCCGAGCTGCGCTGGCCGCCGGGGCCGATTGGCTCGGCGTGGCCACGCTGGGTGAAGCGATGGAGTTGCGTGAGGCGGGCCTCCGCGCCCCGATCCTGGTGCTCGGCTACGTCGATGCGCAGCACGCGCCCATCGCGGCGGACGCTGGCGTCACGCTGACCATCGCCTCCCTGACGCACGCCTTCGCCCTGGCCGAGACGGCGCTTTCGCAGCCCCTGTCGGTGCACCTGAAGCTCGACAGCGGCATGAGCCGCATTGGCGTGCGCACGGGGGAGGAGGTGCACCAGGTCGCTGCTGCTCTCAACGGTACGCCCGTGCGCGTGACAGGCGCCTTCACCCACTTCGCCCGCGCGGACGAGGCGGACCTCGCCCCGGCCCTGGAGCAGTGGGAGCGGGCGCAACCTCTGTTCGACGCGGTTCGATCCCGCTGGCCCGCCGATGCCCTCCTCCTGCACGCCGCCAACTCGGCGGCCATCCTGGCGTTGCCCGCCGCGCATCTGGACATGGTGCGGCTCGGCATCAGCCTGTACGGCGTGTATCCGTCGGGCGAGGTGGCGCGCACCGTGCCGCTGCGGCAGGCCATGCGCCTGTACACGCGGGTGGTCCAGGTCAAGCGCGTCCCGGCCGGAACGGCGGTGAGCTACGGCGGCACCCACGTGACCGAGGCGCCGGCGGTGCTGGCCACGTTGCCCATCGGCTATGCGGACGGGCTGCTGCGCGCGCTCTCGAACCGCGGGTATGTCCAGATCCGCGGCGCCCGCTGCCCGATGGTGGGGCGGGTGTGCATGGACCAGGTGGTGGTGGACGCGACGGCGGTGCCGGACATTCAGGAGGGCGACGTGGCGACGGTGTACGACGAGCACTCTCTGGCCGATCTCGCGGATCGCGCGGGCACCATCCCGTACGAGTTGCTCTGTGCCATCTCGCGGCGCGTCCCGCGCGTCTACCGCCAACCCGAGTGACGGCGGAGCCGGTCCGCCTCTCCGTAGCCGAGGGAGGACGAGCCCGCGGGCACGTCAGGCCTGAACGGCCAGGACTTCTTTGGCGCGCCTGAAAAACGCGGGGAATTCTGCCGCCAGGTCGTACGGATCGGTCTCGACGAAGGTGCGCAGGCGGCTGCGCTGTACGGCGTCCAGTTCCGGTTCACGCTGGAGGATTTGCTCGCCGCAGGTGGCCAACAGGTGCCGTGTCCAGGCTTGCGGGGATTCAAAATACTGCAGCACGTCGGCGAGGGCAAACGGTGAGATGAGGCCCTCCGCTGCGGCGTCGCGGAATACCGATTCGTCCATCACCAGCGGGGTGTGCACGCGCACCCCGCGCGCCTCCAACAGGTTTCTTCCCTCCTGGCCGCGCACCGCGACCGTGAATGTGTCCTCACACGTCATCCCCGCCGCGGTCAACGCGGGCAACCAATTCCTCACATAACTTGATCCCGTGTTCAAGATATCCGATACGTGTACCACACGGACGGGCTCCGCACCCGGCTGCAGGATGGAGGGCCGGTCCGACCAAGCGGTGCCATTTTTATATAGGTACACATGAGGGATACCCAGCGTCTGTGCGAGGGGGATGGAGAAGAACCAGTCGCGCCGCTCACCGCCCGAAATCGCCGCCGGCGGGTCGGGGAACATGCGGGTGAACGTCGCAGAGAGCAGGGAGATGGCCTCTTGGTAGCCGGCGTCGGATTGCCAGGCTGCCAGGACGAGATCGTGAATCTGCGGGGCGCGTTGGCTGGCTTCCGCCGTGCTGGCGAGGATCTGGTTCATGCGGGAGAGCGTGCCGGCGACGTGATCCCCTGCGATCCGTTCCACGTTGATGTAGAAAGGGCCGGGTTTGCCGGACGTGTACCAGAACGGAAGGTCACCGGGGGTCTGCCGCACCCGGATGGCCTGGGAGCGGACGAGGCGGCTAAGCAACAGGCGCTGGGTGGCATTGGCATCCATGAGTGTCACCTTTCTTGACGTGTTCCGTGATAGAATAAAAAGAATCCGTTCTCCCATACGCGATAAGGGGTCTCGCGGGCATTTAAGTCAAGATTATACGTGGCCGCCGGCCGGGGTGCAAGCGAAGGGAGGGAGCTCGCATGGGCGTCTCGGTGCGCGAAGCGTTGGAGGTCGGGGGTCTCCGCCGGTGCCGGGTGGTGGCTGGTCGGGCGGGGTTGGATCGGGAGATCCAGTACGTGACGGTGATGGAGGTCCCGGACATCATCCGCTGGTTGAAGGGGTCGGATCTTCTGCTGACCAGTCTGTACGCGGTGAAGGACCGTTCTTCCGCTTTGCATCGGCTTGTGGAGGACCTTGCGGCCAACGGGACCGCGGCGCTCGCCGTCAAACCCCAGTACTTCGCCGGACAGGTGCCGGATGAGATCCTGCAGGCGGGGGAGCGGCTCGGCTTCCCGATTCTCGAGATTCCTCAGGATGTCTCCTACCTGGACATCATCACGCCGCTGATGGAGACGATCTTCCAACGGGATCGACAGCTCCGGGACGATTTGGAGGAGGAGTTCTTTAAATGGATCACGGAGCTGGCCATGGACGGGCAGAATTCGGCCGCGATCCTCGGTGCGATGCGGGAGTGGATGGGTAACCAGGTGACGCTGGAGACGGTGTTCGCACCTGCACCGGAGGTGGAGCCGCTGGGGATAGAGGCACGCCGAGCGCTGTTGGAAGCCCGTCGTTCATTGCCGATGACCCGCCGCCTGGCCGGCCGGCCGACCGCCTGCATCGTGACGCCCATCATCCTGCACCGTGAACTGCAAGGGTGTGTGACGTGCTGGGAGACAGAGCGCCCATTCCAACCTTCAGATGTATATGTGCTGGAGCGGGTGGCCCCGCTGTTCTCACTGGAGATCCTGAAGCTCGCCACGGAGCTGGACGTCGAGCGGCGCCACCAGGAAGGCTTTCTGTCCGACCTGCTCGTCGGGTATCGGTATTCGCCGGCGCAGATCCGTGAGAAAGAGGTCCGCTACGGTTGGAATCTGTCACAACCGTTCGTCGTCATCTCCATCGCCGCGTCGGATATGAGGGATGGCGCCCGCTCTGCGGAAGACGAGGCAACGGGGCCGGTGGACGAGGCGGTGGTGCGGACGGTGCAGCGGTTCACCCGTGCGCATGCGCCGTCCGCGATCGCGGTGTCGAGGTTCGACGCGGTGGTGGTCCTGTTCCCGCAGGCGTGTGCGGACGGCGACCCGCTGGTTCAGGCGGCCCGCTCGTTCGCCGAGCGACTGAGCCGCCACCTGCACGACGTGCTCCCCGAGTGGCGGTTCACGCTTGGGGTCTCACGGCCGTATGCAGGCGCGAGCGGGATCGCGGAAGGCTACCGGGAGGCGAGTCACGCGGCCCGACTCGGGCACACCGCCTGGAGCACCCCATCTGTCATCGCGTACGCGGAACTCGGCGTGTACCGGTTCCTGCGCGAGGCGGGAGACTGGGAAGAGATGCGCCGGTTTGAGGAGGAGACGGTCGGCCGCCTGGCCGCGTATGACCAGCGGCATCAGGGGGAGTTGCTGAAGACGCTGGCGGCCTACCTTGCGCACAACTGCAACCTGAGTGAGACGGCCGACGCGCTGTTCATCCACACCAACACCCTGAAGTACCGTTTGAAGCGGATCGAGGAGATCACGGGGCGAAGTCTGGCCGACGCGGAAGGGCGCCTTCAACTTCACCTGGGGATGAAAATCCGCGCCTTGCTGGACGCTGAGGGGTAGAGCGGGCGTTTGTGGGTTCGGACAAATCGGCCACCGAATTCCCGTCCGTGCCCACAAATGACGATGCCGCGCGCCGCATGCCAAAATGGTACAAACAGTCTGATTCGAACTAAGAAGGAGGAGTGGATGTGTCTGAACCCGTACTCCAAGTGCGCGATGCGGCGCGAGCGGTGGAGGAAGGGCTGAACCGCTACCACTGGAAGACGCTGTGGTCCTCGATGGCGGGCTACGCCATGGATGGGCTGGACCTGATGGTGCTGTCTTACGTGTTGTCCTTGGTGATGAAAGACCTTCACCTGACCTCGGCGCAGGCGGGCAGCATCTCGACCATCACCTTGATGGGGTCGGTGTTGGGGGGATACCTGTTCGGAATTCTCGCCGACATCTACGGGCGCGTGCGGACGTTTGCCTACAGCATTCTCATTTTCTCCATCTTCACCGGGTTGACCGCATTCGTCCACAACCTGTTCTGGTTCGATGTGACGCGCTTTATCGCCGGGATTGGGCTCGGCGGAGAGTTCGGCATCGGCATGACGCTGGTCAGCGAGGCCTGGCCGAAGACGCACCGGTCACGCGCGACGTCGGTGGTGGCCATCGGGTTTCAATTCGGCATGATCATCGCATTGTTGTGCTCGATGGTGTTCGTACCCCGGTTCGGGTGGCAGAGTGCGTTCTTGATTGGGGCTCTGCCTGCCCTGTTCGCCTGGTGGAGCCGGCGTAACCTGGAGGAGCCGGAGATCTGGCGGCAGCGCCAGGCGCGCGGCGGCGACAAGGCGTTCCCGTTGGCCAAGTTGTTCGACTCTCCGCGCCGGGCGGGGATCACCATCGGCCTGGTGATCATGACGAGCGTGCAGAACTTCGGATTTTACGGCATCATGACCTGGCTGCCGACCATGCTGGCCAAGCAGCTCGGCTTTTCGTTCAACAAATCCCTCACCTGGACCCTGGTCACCATCCTCGGGATGATGACGGGAATCCTGTTGTTCGGCCAGCTGTCCGACCGCTGGGGGCGAAAGCCGTCCTATCTGGTGTTCCAGTTCGGCTCCGCGCTGATTGTCTGGTTGTTCTTCCACCAGAGCAGTCCCAGCGTCCTCCTGGTGCTCGGTTTTCTGATGGGATTCTTGGTCGACGGCATGATGGGCGGATACGGCGCCAGCATGGCGGAACATTATCCGACCGAGGCACGGTCGACTGCCGAGAACTTCATCTTCAACACCGGCCGCGCGGTGGGCGGTTTTGGACCGTACGTGATCGGCTCTCTCGCGATGTATCACTCCCTCAGCTGGGCGATGGGGCTGTTGTCCGCCATCTACATCCTGGCGGCGCTGGCGGTGATCTTTCTCGTGCCGGAGTCCAAAAACAAGGCGCTGGCGTGACCCCGGATAGCAACGCGTTTCCACATCCGCCTGCGGCACTCGCCGCAGGCCTTTTGGTTTTCGTTCGGCCACAGACGGTTGTGTCCCTTTCGTAGGAAACTCCAAAAAGACGGTTCGCGATTCGTCGGACCAGACATATGGGAGGGGCGTGAATTTTCTTATACTACCGGTACCACCGGCAGCGGCGGTTTCTCCCCGGGGGCTTCGACGGAGGGATTTCCCGTCAGAACACCGCCGGTTGAGCGGACACAAGGAGGTCTGAAGGATGGGGGCGGAACCTGTGCACCGGCATGTTTCGCAGGCGGATGCATGTGCGCGGCCCAGGGAAGTGGCACCCAGCGCCAGCGGATCCTCTTGGCTGGCTGATCAGATCGCCCAATTCGCCCGCTTCGGGGCGGAGGAGGGCGGCGGGGTGACGCGGCTCGCGTATTCCGACGCGGATGTGCAGGCCAGGCGCTGGTTTCTCCGCCTGTGCCGGGAGATGGACTTGGACGTCCGGATCGATCCGGTGGGAAACATCATCGCACGCCGTCCGGGCCTGGCACCGGACCTCCCGGCGGTGGCGATGGGATCTCACCTCGACACAGTCATCCGGGGTGGCCATTACGACGGGGTGCTCGGGGTGGTGGCGGCGCTCGACGTCATTCGGCGGTTGCAGCAGCGGCGCATCCAGACCGTCCACCCGCTCGAGGTGATGGTGTTCGCGGCGGAGGAGTCGACCCGGTTCGGCGTGGCCACCATCGGCAGCAAGGCGATGGCGGGGCTTTTGGATGCAGACCGGGCGGCGGGCTGGCGGGACCGGGAAGGCCGGACGTTTGCTGAGGTGTTGGCGGCCAGGGGGCTGGACCTGCGTGCGGCGCCGTCCGCGCGGCGGACGGAAGGGGAGCTGCGGGCGTTTTTGGAACTGCACATCGAACAGGGGCCGGAGCTGGAGGCCTCCGGGTTCCAGATCGGCGTCGTGCACGCCATCGCGGCCCCGACCCGGCTGCGCGTCCGCGTGGAGGGGACACCGGGCCACTCCGGCACCACGCCCATGACGTTGCGCCAGGACGCCCTGGCCGCGGCCGCCGAGGTGGTGCTGGCGGTGGAACGCTTGGCGCGGGCGGAGACCGAGCACCGGTCGGTGGGCACCGTCGGGGTCCTGCAGGCGGAACCGGGATCGCCCAACACCATTCCGGGTCGGGTCGAGATGGTGGCGGAGTTCCGGAGCGTCGACGCGGAGGCGAAGCGCAAACTGGTGGCGCAACTGATGCACGAGATCCATGAGATCGAACACGCCCGCGGCGTGCGGGCCGAGGTGGAGGTCCTGAGCGACGAATCACCGGTCCGGTTGGACGGGGACATCCGCCGATGCATCGCGCGGGTGTGTGCCGGCCGGGGCATTCGGTGGCAGGAGATGGCCAGCGGGGCCGGGCACGACGCGATGAACATGGCGCGCCTGTGCCCTGCCGGATTGGTGTTCATCCCCTGCCGCGACGGGATCAGCCACCACCCGGACGAGTACGCGCGGGAAAGAGACATGCAAACAGGGGTAGACGTGCTGTTGGATACGGTGTTGGCTTTGGCGGGAGCGCGTCAGGAGGGACAGCCATGAGGATCTGCATTCGCGGCGGTTGGGTGGTGGACCCGAAGCGAGCCCAGGGGTACCAGGCGGACGTGTTGTTGGAGGGGGATCGCATCACGGCGATCGCGCCGGACCTGGACGCCCCGGGGGCGGCGGATGTAGACGCGCGCGGGTGTTACGTCACGCCCGGGCTGGTGGACATCCACGTCCACCTGCGCGATCCCGGCTTCCCCGACAAGGAGACGATTGCCAGCGGGTCGCGGGCGGCCGCGGCGGGTGGCGTGACGAGCGTGGTGTGTATGCCGAACACCCGTCCGGCCATCGATCACCCGGACGTGGTGAGATATGTGAAGGAAACCGCCGCCGCGGCGTCGGTGGTGCGGGTGTACCCGGCCGGCGCCATGACGAAGGGCCAGCAGGGGACGGAGATGACCGATTTTCGGGCGCTGGCCGAAGCCGGCGTGGTGACCTTCACGGAAGACGGCAAGTCCGTGATGGATCCCCTCGTGTTGATGCAGGCGTTCACAGCCGCCGCCGAGCTGGGGATGCCCATCACCTCCCACTGCGAGGACCATCACCTGGTGCGAACCGGGGCGATGCATCGCGGGTGGGTCAGCGAACGCCTCGGGGACCCCGGCATTCCGGCGCTGGCGGAAGACCTGATTGTGGCGCGGGACATTCTGTTCGCGCAACACACTGGGGCACGCCTGCACATTCAGCACGTGACGACGGAGTCGGCGGTGCAGCTGATCCGGGAAGCCAAGGCCCGCGGCGTGAAGGTCACGGCAGAGGCCACGCCGCACCACTTCTCGCTGACCCACGAGGTGTTGCTCGAACACGGGGCGCTCGCGAAGGTGAATCCGCCCCTGCGGACCCAGCGGGATGTCGACGCCGTGGTCGCCGGGCTGATGGACGGCACCATCGACGCCATCGCCACCGATCACGCGCCGCACACCTGGGAAGAGAAGCAGCAGGGGCTGGCCGCCGCGCCGTTCGGATTTGTCGGCTTGGAGACGCTGGTCGGCGTGACGTTTACCCACCTCGTCCATACGGGGAAACTGTCCGTGCCCGAGGTGATCGCCAAATTGACCGTGAATCCGGCGCGAATCATGGGCCTGCCGGAACCTCGGCTGGAGGCGGGGGCGGTGGCGGACGTCACCGTGATCGATCCGAACCTGGAGTGGGTGGTCGATCCCACTTCCTTCGAAACCCGCGCCAAACACAGCCCGATGGCCGGCATGCGCCTGCGCGGGAAACCGGTGTACACGTTCGTCGGCGGGCGGATGGTGTACGCCCACGGGCGGGGGATCCTGTCATGATGCAGGTGCAGGCCATCGTGCTGGGGAACGACTGGGTGAATCGCCGGTACAAGCACATGTCCGTGTATGCGCCGCAGGTGGCCGGGCTGTGTCAAGCCGGGCAGTTTTTCCACATCCGCTGCTCCGACGACGTGACGCCCCTGCTCCGCCGCCCGATGAGCATCTACCGGTACGAACCGGAGCGGGGAGAGGTCCACTTCCTCTACCATGTGAAAGGGCAGGGCACGCAATGGCTGGCCGCCCGCAAGCCGGGTGACGCGGTGGACCTGTTCGGGCCGCTCGGGCGGGGTTTTTGGATCCGTCCCGGTTGGCGGCGCATCCTCGTCCTGGCGCGGGGGGTGGGGCTCGCCACGCTGGCGCCTGTGGCCCGCATGGCCCAGGAGCAAGGCATCGGGACCATCGCTGTGTTGAGTGCGCGCACGGCGGAGGATGTGTTGTCCAAGGACGAGATGGAGCGGTTCGGGGCGCGCGTGATGGTGGTCCTGGACGAGGACGGGACGAGTGAGGTGGCAGCGGTGGAGCGGCTGGTGCGCGAAGTGGTGGAACGGGAGCGCGTGGATGCGCTGTTCACCTGCGGGTCGCGCCGCCTGACGCGGCTGCTGCAACGCGTGGCGCGGGACACCGGGCTGCCAGGGCAGGTGGCCCTGGAAGAGAACATGGGTTGCGGATTGGGCATGTGTTTTTGCTGCGTGCGGCCGTTTTGGCGCGGCGGTGAGCGCGTGAACCTGCGGGTGTGCGCGGACGGCCCCGTGTTCGATCTGAGCGAGGTGTTGGAGGCGTGAGCGGGATCGACATGACGGTGGAGCTGGGCGGGCTGCGGTTGAAAAATCCGGTGATGCCCGCGTCCGGGACGTTCGCGGAAGAATTGACGCACGTCCTCGACATCTCCCGCTTCGGGGCGGTCGTGACCAAAAGCGTGACGCCGGAAGCCAGGCTGGGCAATCCGGGACCGCGCGTGGCCGAAACGGCTGCCGGGATGATCAACGCGGTGGGGATCCAGAGCAAAGGGGCGGACGCCTTCCTCGCCCACACGGTGCCGTTCTACCGGCGGTTCGATGTGCCGCTCATCGCGAGCATCTCGGCGGAGACCGCGGACCAGTTCGCCGCCTTGGCGGCGAAGCTGTCCGTTGACGGGGTGGCCGCCCTGGAGGTGAACATCTCGTGTCCCAACCTGGAAGATGACGGCCGCTCGTTCGCCATGGACCCGGGGCAGACGGCACGCGTGTTGGAGAAGATCAGGCGGGTGACGGATCTGCCGCTCTTCGCCAAGCTGACGCCCAACACCGGGGACATCGTGGCGGTCGCGCTCGCGGCGGAGCAGGCGGGGGCGGACGCCGTCGTGATCGCCAACACCATTCTCGCCATGGCCATCGATGTGGAGACTCGCCGTCCCAAGGTCGGGAACGGGATGGGGGGCTTGTCGGGGCCAGCCATCAAACCGATCATCGTGCGCATGGTGTACCAGGCGGCCCGACGGTTGCGCGTCCCCATCATCGGCTGCGGTGGCATCTGCAGCGCGGAAGACGCCATCGAGTACATGCTGGCGGGCGCGACGGCGGTGCAGGTGGGCACGTACACGTTTTTGCAACCGGCGGGAATGCTGGACATCCTCGCTGGGATGGAAGCGTACGCGTTGCGGCACGGGGTGACGCGGATCCGCGATCTGGTCGGCGCGGTGGAATGGCCGACGCGGCGTGAACAGGTTTCCACAAATTCTTCGGACCGATTGGGAGGCGGAGGCGGTATAATGGCCTGTGGAGTGTGATGAAGGAGTCGATGGCCGATGGCGAGATCGAGGCTGAGAAAGGCGAAGGCGGGCAAGCCGGAGAAACCCGTCGAGCGCTCTCTGACGTGGCGGGCGAACTTCCTCTACGGGATGACGTTTATAGCCTGCCTGTCGCTGATCTTGCGCTTAGGCTACCTGCAGATCGCGCGCGGTGAAGAGTTCCGCCAGACGGCGGCCACCGCCCGCGAGGACACCATCCCGGTGCTGCCGGCCCGGGGGCGCATCTACGACGCGAACGGCAACCTGCTCGCGTACGACAAGCCAGCGTACGCCCTCTATCTGGCCAACGACCGATCGCTCAAGCCACAGTTTCCGGCCATCGCCGCCAAACTGGCACCGGTTCTGAAGGTCAAGGAGAGCGATCTGCTCGAGACCATGCAAAAACAGACGTACCTGTCGCAGATCCAGCTGGCGACGGGGTTGACGGACCAGCAGCTGGCGTGGGTGGAAGAGCACCGCTCGGACCTGCCGGGCGTCGACGTCATGGTGGAGTCGCAGCGGACCTATCCCTACGGGGTGCTGGCTGGACAGGTGCTCGGGTACACGGGCCCGATCACGCAGGATACGTACAACCACTACGTGAATGACTTGCATTACCTGCAGACGCAGAAAGTCGGTGTTGCCGGTCTGGAGTTGCAGTATGAGAGCGTTCTGCAGGGCCAGAAGGGCAAGCAGATCGTCCAGGTCAACAGCAACGGCAATCCCATTCAGACGCTGGACTATGACCCGGCGCCGGTGCCGGGGGCGAACCTGCAACTGACGCTGGACGGCCACCTGCAGGCCATCGCTCAGCAGGCGTTAATGGATGCTGTTGAAAAGTCAAAGTACAGCCAATACATCCACGACGCGGAGGCGGTCGTGCTCGACGTGAAGACGGGCGGCGTGCTGGCGATGGCCAGCTATCCTTACCTCGATCCCAACTGGTACATTGGCGGATCGAAGACGCTCAACCCGCACCTGCACTATCTCGCGTCGTCGGGGGCGCAGCTGAACAACGTGATCCAGAGCCCGCGCACGCCTGGATCGACCGTCAAGATGGCGAACCTGGTGACCGCGCTGAAGACGGGCGTGGTGAGCCCGGACACGGTGTTTCAGGACCACACCATTACCCGCATCGGCGCGGACGCGCGCCTCAGCGACAACGGCGAGTACCACGGACTGGTGACGCCGGTCAAGGCGATCGCGGTGTCCTGCGACACCTTCTTCTACGAGGTGGGCCTGTGGCTCGGCAAGTGGATGGGTGCCGACGCGTCGAGCGGCGGCGGCTTTACGGGGGCGTCGTCGTACCGGCAGTGGCTCAACACCCAGTTCGCCCGCGGCATCACCACCCTCTTTCAGGGGGAGCGGGATTTCGGGCTGGGGGCCAAGACGGGGATCGACCTTCCGGGTGAGGTGGCGGGCCGCTTTTACGTGGAGGATTCCCGCAAGCAGATGCAGCGCGTTCAGCTGGACCTGGACAAGGCGGAGCAGTCGTTGCAGAAAAACGGCAGCTACCCGATGTACGGCTCCCCGGTCGACCTGGCGTTCGCGGGCATCGGGCAGACGCAGCAGTTCACGCCGATTGAGCTCGCGCAGTACGCGGCCACCATCGCCAACAACGGCGTGCGATTGCAGCCGCATCTGCTGGCGAAGATCATCCCGCAGGACGGGAGCCCGCCGGAGGTGTTCAAGCCGGTGGTGCAGGCGAAGCTGAACATCCCAACGCAGTACTTGCAGATTGTGCAGGAGGGCATGCACGAGGCGACTACCGTCGGGACGGCGGCAGGGGCGTTCCAGGGGGCACCGTATCAGGCGGCGGGCAAGACGGGGACCGCCCAGATCACGGAGGGCGGTGTGCCCATGGACAACTCGGTGTTCGTCGGCTACGCGCCGTTCGATAACCCGCAAATTGCGATTTGCGTCATGATCCCGGGTGCTGGTTACGGCGCGGATGCGGCGGCGCCGGTGGCACGCCAGCTGATGGACGCTTACTTCCAGGAGCACCACCAGTTCTTCCCGAAAGAACAGTGGCAGGACACCCAAATCCCGGCGGACTACAAGCAGTGGTCCTCGTACGTCAAGCCGGAGCAGGCGCAGTGAGCCAAGGTTGAAGGACGTCAAGGGTTGAAGTTTCTCAAGCCAGGCCAACGTGGAAGTTGCCAGGCACAAAGCGAGGATGCCCATCCCCCTGCCTAGGGCAGGGGGATTTTTCTAGGGACCGGAGGCAGGAATCCACTCCGTAGGTGTCGAACTCTGCTGTCGGATGATGGAGCATTTCGACGGCAGACGACACCGACGGAGGGATGATGTGAAACACAGGATCTGGATGGCCGTCGCCGCGTCGTCGATGCTGTGTCTGACGATGGCGGTGCCGGCGTCGGAAGCGAATGAGTTGACGCAAAAACAGGCTCAGATGCAAGCTCTTCAAGCCCAGGCGGCGCAGGTGAATCAGCAGGCCGCGGCCGACCAGGCGAAGGCGCAACAATTGCAGCAGGCGATCCAGTCGTACAGCGATTCCATCGCGGCCGTGCAGCAACAGGCGGACGCGAACGCGAAGGAAATCGCGGCTTTGAATCAGCAGTTGAAAGCGCTGCAGGACCGGATCGCCAAGACGCAGCAGGAACTGGACCAGGATCAACAGCGGCTGCAGGACAGCGTGCGCGCGGTTTATGAAGACGGCACGGTGTCGTATCTCGAGGTGTTGTTCCACAGCACCAGTTTTTCCGACCTGCTCGACCGGATGGACGCCTTGGCGCGCATCGCGGACCAGCAGCGCCAGCTGGCGGCCCAGGTGCGCGCACTGAGGGACTCGTTGCAACGCGAACAGCAGACGAAGGCGGCGACCGTGCAGACGCTGCAGAAGAAGCAGCACGAGTACGAGCTGTTGATTGAGACGAATCGCCAGCTTCGGGAGCAGAAGAAACGCGCCTATTCGGACGCGATGGCCCGGGTCCATGCGGACGTGCAGAAGAAAGGGATGCTCGAGAGCCAGATCCGGCTGACGCAGGAGCAAATTGCCGCCATCGAGGCGCAGACCCGCCAGGCGGAGGCGAAGATGCAGGATGCTTCTTACGTCGCCCAGGCCACGCAGAGTCTGGCCAGCGCCGATTCGTCGGCCATCATCCATTACGCCGAGCAGTTCATCGGCACGCCCTACGTGTGGGGAGGGACCAGCCCCGGCGGGTTCGACTGCTCCGGATTCACGCAGTACGTGTTCGGCCACTTCGGCGTCCACCTCGGCCGCACGGCCGCCGACCAATTCGGGCAGGGCGTCCCGGTCTCCCAGGCCAACCTCCAGCCCGGGGATCTCGTCTTCTTCAGCACCTATGCCCCCGGCGCCACCCATGTGGGCATCTACATCGGCGGTGGCATGATGATCAACGCCGAGGACGCCGGTTGCATGATCACCTCCATCCACAGCTCCTATTGGGGTCCGCGTTACATCGGTGCCCGCCGCGTCATCAAGGGATGACGCGGCGGTGCCATTGGGGCCGCCAATCTGGGTGCCGTTGGCGTGGCGCTCCGTAAGCACAAATGGCTCGCTATGGGTGGCTGGACGCGGACGTTGCAGTGGCCTGCCAGACGCCTGGTAGCGGTCTAAGTGCAAAAAGGATGTTAACAGTGGGGCCTCGGGATCGCTTAACTGCACGATGTTCGCTATCGATCCCGATGGCGGCATCAGTAAACGCGTGAAATGTGGTTATCGGGGGATCGGGCGAATCGGCTGCGGTGGATTGAATACAAAAGAGTTGCTATTGGTTGCGAATCGTAGTCGGATAAATGCGAATCCGTTGGTATCGTTTCCGCCCCGGGCCGCCATAAGCAAAAAACGTTTTTTACCGTGAGCTCACGGAGCGGTATGCGACGGCACTGTGCGCCCCGGGCCCCCTTCCGTCTCTGCCTCTCTTGCCCCTCACAAAAACCCGCCTCGCCACGTTTAATCCTCCGCTATGGTGAGACACTTGAATGTGAAAGCAGATTTTGTTTGAGAAGCTTTGTTGCGAAGGTAGACACTGGCAGACCCTCACACCTCGACACCACACGAACAACCATCCCAAGCTTTGCAAAGGAGGAGAATCGCGGTGAGTTTGGCGGCGCGGTTGCGAGCGTACAAACAGGAGGAGCAGGACCTTCATTGGGAGGGGACGTTTGAGCAGTATCTCGGGCTGGTCGAGAAGAATCCGAACATCGCCAATACCGCGCACGCGCGCGTGTACGACATGATTGTGTCGGCCGGCGTGGAGGAGGTGGACGGACACAAGATCTACCACTTCTTCGACGACGAGTTGTACGGGTTGCAGATCCCGCTCGAGCGGTTGGTGGAAGAGTATTTTCACTCGGCGGCGCGGCGGCTGGACGTCCGCAAGCGCATCCTCTTGTTGATGGGCCCGGTCAGCGGCGGCAAGTCGTCGCTGGTGACGCTGCTCAAGCGCGGGCTGGAGGCGTACAGCCGGACGGACCGGGGGGCGGCATACGGCATCAAGGGTTGCCCGATGCACGAGGAACCGCTGCACCTGATCCCGCACCGGCTGCGGCCGGAGATGGAGCGGGAGCTGAACGTCCACATCGAAGGGGACCTGTGCCCCGTCTGCCAGCTCCGGCTGGAGGAGGAGTTCGGCGGCGACATCCTGCGCGTGCCCGTGGAGCGGATCCTCTTCAGCGAGTCCAAGCGGATCGGCATCGGCACCTTCAGCCCGTCCGATCCGAAGTCCCAGGACATCGCCGACCTGACCGGAAGCGTCGACTTCTCGACCATCGCCGAGTACGGATCGGAGTCGGACCCGCGGGCGTTCCGGTTTGACGGGGAGCTCAACAAGGCCAACCGGGGCATCCTCGAGATGCAGGAGATGTTGAAGATTGACAGCAAGTTCCTCTACCACCTGCTCAGCCTGACCCAAGAGGGGAATTTCAAGGCCGGCCGGTTCGCGCTCATCTCGGCGGACGAGCTGGTCATCGCCCATACGAACGAGACCGAGTACCAGGCCTTCATCTCCAATAAGAAGAACGAAGCCCTCCATTCGCGCATGGTGGTCATGCCCATCCCGTACACCCTGCGCGTCAGTGACGAGGTGCGCATCTACGAGAAGCTGATCCGGCAGAGCGATCTGCGCGACGTGCACATCGCCCCGCACGGCCTGCGCACCGCCGCCATCTTCTCGGTGCTGTCGCGCCTCAAGGAGTCGGCCAAGGCCGACCTGATGAAGAAGCTGAAGCTGTACGACGGGCAGGACGTGGAGGGCAACGAGGTCGACGTCAAGGAGCTGCAGGCCGAGCACCCGCTGGAGGGGATGAGCGGGATCGATCCCCGCTACGTCATCAACCGCATCTCCTCGGCGCTGGTCAAGAGCGACGCGCGCTGCATCAACGCCCTCGACATCCTGCGCTCACTCAAGGACGGGCTGGATCAGCACGCCAGCATCACCCCCGCCGACAAGGAGCGGCTGCTCAACTTCATCGCCATGGCGCGCCAGGAGTACGACGAGGTGGTCAAAAAGGAAGTGCAGAAGGCATTCGTCTACTCCTATGAGGAGTCGGCGCAGACCTTGTTCAACAACTACCTCGACAACGTCGAGGCGTACTGCAACCGTCAGAAGCTGCGCGACCCCATCACCGACGAAGAGGTCGATCCCGATGAAACCCTGATGCGCTCGGTGGAAGAGCAGATCGGCGTCAGCGAGAACGCGAAGACCGAGTTCCGCGAGGAGATCCTCATCCGCATGTCGTCGTACGCGCGCCGCGGCAAGGTGTTCCGCTACGATTCGCACGAGCGCCTGAAGGAAGCCATCGAGCGGAAACTGTTCGCGGACCTCAAGGACGTGGTGAAGATCACCACCAACACCAAGACGCCGGATCCGGATCAGTTGAAACGCATCAACCAGGTGCACTCGACGTTGGTGGACAAGCACGGTTACTGCCCGGTGTGCGCCAACGAGGTGCTGAAATACGTCGGCAGCCTGCTGAACCGGTGAGGGCTGGAGGGAGGCGTGCGCGATGAGCGTGGTGACCCACGACGACTGGTCGCTCGACCGCCGCGGGCAGAGCGCGCAGGCGCGCCACCGCGAGAAGATCAAGCAGGCCATTCGCGAGAATCTCGCGGATCTGGTGTCGGACCAGGGCATCATCCTGTCGGACGGCAAGCGGACCGTCCGCATCCCGGTGCCGACGCTGGACGAACCGCACTTCCGCTTTGATTACAACAAACAACAGCACGTCGGCCAAGGCGAGGGCAAGCCCGGCCAGAGCATCGGCCGCGTCGGCGGGTTGGGCCAGGGGCCGGCGGCCCGGGCGGCCAGGGGACGGGCCCAGGCGCATCGGGCGCGGGCGATCAGCCGGGGGAGCAGATCCTCGAGGCGGAGGTGTCCATCGAGGACATCGAGGACGCGCTGTTCGCGGACCTGCGGCTGCCCAACCTGAAGGACAAGCCCCCCGTCCGGCAGGTGATGGACGGGGTGGATTTCACCGACGTGCGGCCGCGCGGCATCCAGGCGAACATCGACCGCAAGCGGACGTTCCTCCAGGCGCTGCGGCGCAGCCGCCTGGCGGGACAAAAGCTCACCATCACGAAGGAGGACCTGCGGTTCAAGACCTGGGAGGAGACTCAGCAGCCCGGTTCGGGGGCCGTCGTGATCGCCATGATGGACGTGTCGGGCAGCATGGGGATGTCGGAGAAATACATGGCGCGAACCTTCTTCTTCTGGACGGAGAAGTTCCTGCGGCGCCAGTACCAGAACGTGGAGATCCGGTACCTGGTGCACCACGCCGAGGCGTACGAGACGACCAAGGAGGCCTTTTACACCACGCGCGAAAACGGGGGCACCGTCTGCTCGACGGTGTTCGAGCTGGCGCTTGAACTCGTCCGCCGCGACTATCCCCCCGAGCTGTGGAACGTCTACCCGCTGTACGTGGGGGACGGCGACAACCACCCGGCCGACAACGAGCGCGCGGTGAAGGTGCTGCAGGGCCTGTGCGCCGTGTCGGCAATGACGGGGTATGTGGAGATCAACCCGTATAACCGGGTGACGGCCCTGTCCCGGCACGTGGCCGGCCTCGATCCCGCTGTCTTTCGTTGGGCCACAGCCGGTCATCCGCGGGACATGCTCAAGATCATGCGGTCGTTTTTCCGCGCCGACGCGGCGGCGTCGCGAGAGGGGGCATGAGATATGAAGCGTGAGGAGTATGCGCGGTTTGAGCGGACCATCGCCTGGATGGAATCGCGTGCTCGCGAACTGGGGCTCGACTTTTTCGACATGCGCTACGAGATCTGCCCGGCGGACGTGGTGTACACCATCGCCGGTTTCGGCATGCCGACCCGTTACAGCCATTGGAGCTTCGGCAAGCAGTACCACCGCCACAAGCTCGACTACGACCTGGGCCTGTCGCGCATCTACGAGCTGGTGGTCAACAATGACCCGTGCTACGCGTTCTTTCTCGAAAACAACACGGTCCTGCAGAACGAGATGATCGTCGCGCACGTGCTCGGGCACAGCGACTTCTTCAAGAACAATGCCCGGTTCCGGTACACGAACCGCGATATGATCGACACCATGGCAGCGACGGCGGAGCGGTTCCGGCGCTACGAGGAGAAGTACGGGGTGGCCCGGGTGGAAGAGGTGATTGACGCGGCGATGTCCATCCAGGAGCACGTGGACCCGTCGATGCGCGCGCGCCGGCGAATGATGCGGCCGCAGGCGGACGCGGAGGCGGGCCAAGCGGTCGGGGAGGCGCCGGTGGATGCGGCGGGCCGGCGGCGCGGGCCGTACGACGACCTGTGGCAAATCGGGAGCGGTACGGGGCCGGCGGGGGCCGGTGGATCGACCGGGGGAGATGGTGGGTCGCTGCCGCGGGCCGGCGGCGTCAGCGGCGCTCCTTCGGTGGGTGGCGCCGGCTCCGTGGGCGGTTTCGGTGCGGTGATCGGTGCCGGCCCGAACGGGGGAGTCGGCACCGGCGATGGTGCGGCTTCCGCGACCGAGGGCGGGAACTTGCAGGAGAAGGACCTGCTCGGTTTTATCCTCGAGAACAGCCGCCACCTGGAGGACTGGGAGCGCGACATCGTGGCCGTCGTGCGCGAGGAGATGCTGTACTTCTGGCCGCAGCTGGAGACGAAGATCATGAACGAAGGCTGGGCGACCTTTTGGCATATCGAGCTGATGCGGGAGATGGATCTGTCGGGGCAGGACGCCATCGACTTCGCGCAGCTGACGGCGAACGTCACGCAGCCGAACCGGTTCTCGCTCAACCCGTACAACGTGGGACTGGCCATCTGGCGGGACATCGAGCGCCGGTATGGCCGGGAGAAGATGTTTGAGGTGCGCGAGTGCGAGTCGGACACCAGCTTTCTGCGCAACTATCTGAACCAGGACATCGTGGACGCCTGTGAGCTGTACTTGTTCGAGCGGCGCGGCATCGAGTGGGTGATCGTGGAGCGGAATTACGAAAAGATCCGCGACCTGTTGGTGCAACAGCGCACCAATGGCGGTTTCCCCGTCCTGTATGTGACGGACGGCGATCTGGGGCGGATGGGGGGCCTGTGCATCACTCACGCCTACGACGGGCAGGAATTGGACGTGCGTTACATCGAGCGCACCCTGCCCCGGGTGCACCGACTGTGGGGGCGTCCGGTGACCCTGCGGACGGTGGTCGACGGGCGGCCGGCCGAGTTCCGGTGCGAAGGGGACCACGTCTTGCGCCGCGTGGTGTAGGGGCGTTTTCCGGCCGATCGGCCGGTTTTTTTATTTTCTCATCCTTGACATTGTGGCTCCGGCATGGCATAAATAGCTGTGTGAAGTAAAAGGTAATGTAGATAAAATATTTATCAATAAAACCAACAGCATCACATCGAACCATCCACTCATCCGTATCCAGCCACCCCTGTGCGAACTCTTATCCGCTTCACACGTCTCAATTCTGTGCCCATGTGGAGGGAAACCAGACATGAACCGTCCCAACCATCCGGAAGGCGCAAACCTGGCGAACAGCGGCGCGGATGCATTCCGTCCGGACGCATCTTCGGCGTCCGCCGAGGCGGACGAAGCGGGGCACGCGTCCATCAAACACCGTGGCATTCTCATCACCGGGCTCATCATCGCCATGCTGTTCGGAGCCCTCGATCAGACCATCGTCGGCACGGCCATGCCACGCATCGTCGGCGAGCTGGGCGGCCTGGCCTACATGGCCTGGCTGACGACGGCGTACATGCTCACGTCCACCACGGTCGTCCCCATCGCCGGAAAGCTGGCCGACCTGCTCGGCCGCAGGGTGGTGTACGTCACTGGCCTGGCCATCTTCATGATCGGGTCGGCGTTGTGCGGTGCCGCCCACACCATGAACCAGCTCATCTTCTTCCGCGGGTTCCAGGGCATCGGCGGGGGCATCATGATGCCGATGGCCATGGTCATCATCGGCGATCTCTTCACGGGCGCCGAGCGCGCGAAGTGGCAGGGGGTGTTCGGCGCCATCTTCGGGCTCTCGTCCATCGTCGGTCCGCAGATCGGCGGGTGGATCGTCGACGCGCTCAGCTGGCGGTGGGTGTTTTACATCAACCTGCCCATCGCGCTCGTCGCCATTGTGTTCATCTCCATGGGGTTGCACAGCCACCGCCGCAGCGAGCGGGTGACGTTTGACATCCCCGGCATCGTGACCATGGTGGTCGGCGTCGTCAGCCTGCTGCTCGCACTCACGTTCGGCGGCAAGGACTACCCGTGGACGTCCTGGCAGATCCTCGGATTGTTCGCGATCGCGCTGGTATCGCTCACCGCCTTCGTCCTCATCGAGGCGCGCGCGGCGGAACCCATTTTGCCGCTTCGGCTGTTCCGCAACCGGACGTTTGTGCTGATCAACGGCATCGGCTTCCTGATGAGCGTCGGGATGTTCGGATCCATCATGTTCATCCCGCTGTTCCTGCAGGGCATCATCGGTATCAGTCCGTCGGCGTCCGGCACCGCCATGACCCCGATGATGCTCACCGTGATGGCGGGCAGCATGGTCGGCGGGCGGTTGGTCACGAAGATCGGCGTCCGCACGCAGACCACCATCGGCATGCTCATCATGGCCGCGAGCTTCATCCTGCTCGCGAACTTGACCGTGCACACCAAGACCTTGGCGGTCACCGGCTGCATGATCATTCTCGGGATTGGGATGGGCCTGGTGATGCCTCTGCTCACCATCGCCCTGCAGGAGAGCTTTCCGAGGACAGAGCTCGGCGTGGTCACGTCTTCGAGCCAGTTCTTCCGGCAGATCGGCGGCACGTTCGGGATGACCATCCTCGGTGCGATGCTCAACGCGCGATCGAGCGCGCTGCTCACGGCCCAGCTCGATCCGCTGCTCCAACGCATCCCCGCCAACCCGATGGTGGCGCAATTGAAGTCGATGATCGCGACCAACGCGCAGGGCTTGTACTCCTCCCTGCTGAACCCGAATGCGCTCGTTCAGATGCCCGCGGTCTTCAAGGACACCCTGGTGCCGGTGCTCAAGTCCGCGCTCGTCGAGTCGCTGCACAGCGTGTTCTGGTTCGGTCTGGTGTTCATCCTGCTCGGCGTGGTGTGCTCGTTGTTCCTCGGCAAGATCCGGATCTCGAGCCGCCGTGGGGCGCGGCCGGCGCCGTCGGAGGCGTAACACCCCTGCGTCATGGCAGGAGGGTGAACCTCAGATCGTCATCGGTGGCAGGCTAAGCGAAGACCATACCGACGACAGCTCTTCATTCAGGCGGGTCCAATCGTCGTCGATCCTCTGCTGCACGTACTGATGCCGCTCGTTGCCCTTGTCGAGGAGGGCCCACTTCAGTTGCGGCAGGAGGTACCGGACGAACGCGACCCACTGGGGGTAGTTGATGGCCAAAGGGTTCTTCGTAATGGCCAGCTTGCCGGCATTGGCCGCCGTCGCGATGAGATGGGCCGTGAACAGCATTGTTTGCAGCTTCGGCTTGCGCTGGCCAGGCAGGTTCATAGGCAAGGACTCAAGCGCACCATGCCCTTCGGTCAGGCGCTTTACAAAGTAGCTTGTGCGAACCAGCACCTCGATGATCAGTGGTGACACGGACATGGCCAGGAAGTGGCGGAAGTCGTAGCCGCTGCGATACATGATCCGCGAGATATCCGCGACCGAATAACCCTCCTTGCCGAAGTTCCCGACCTGAATGAGGTTGAGCAGTGGCATGAGGGGCGCCGGCAATCCCCGGGGGGTGGCCACGTCAGATTTGAGGTGGCCGAAAACGCGCGCGATTGCGGTGAATAGGTCACACCCTGCCAGGTCGGGACGCATGGAAACCGTTTGCGAGATGATGTTCCCGTTCTTGTCGATCGCGGTGAACGTCCCGCACAGGATGTCCTTGACGCCAAAGAGAAAACCGAGGATCGGATCGTGGCCGAGCGACTGAAAGCGATGCATGCTCGGGCTGAGACCGTCCACAGGGATTTTGAGGCCGGCCGAATGGGCGGAGTCGTAGGGCACCCAATAGTCGGTCTCCAACTTCCGAATCTCTTCGGGAGAGAAGTGACTGTTGATTTTGTCCCGAATCCAGTTCGACAGCGGCCCCCCGTCGGAACCCTTCGCGCCCAGGAAGCCCGGGTTCTTTGGCATCTGGATGAGGAAGATGTCGACAAGGGCTGCCAGCACGCCGGCCACGCCGCAGATGCACCAGTCGATGGCGTCAAGGCGGTGGATGTCATTGAATTCGTTGCGCAGCATGGCAATGCGTTCTTCCACAGCGACGATCTCAGCATCTGACAGGATATCTCCCAGCGTGGCCGGGGTGTCGATGGCTGAACTCGCCTCACGTACTAGATCTTCCCAGCTGGGAAGGGCTGGACTTTGACCGCGTTCCACCTCGCGAATCGAGGCACCACGGGTCGGGCGGGCCAAGGCGGCATCCACGGGAGACGTGGGCTTCCCACGACTGGCTTCACTGCGCCGCGGAACAGGCTTGCCCAGTTGCCTGAGCATCCATTCGGTCGATGCGATCGCATGATGTGCTCGGTCCAACACCCTGTCCGTCTGCTTGGATGCGGAGTCGAGCAACTGGGAGTGATACTTCAATACGTCCAGTGCCTGCTGTTCCTCGGGATTCCACTTGTAATCTCGATCGCGCTGGCTCATGCCGGTTGCTCCAGGTTCAGGTCGGATCGCAGGTTCTTAATGATGTCCTGCAGCAGGATGTTCAGCGAATTGAGGTATTCGATGCGTTCGGCCGCGAGATCGAGTTTCGATTTCAGTTCATTGATAATCGCGTTTTGCTTTCGGATGGCTTCCTGTAACAGGGCCTCCTTGGCTTCTTTGAGTTTGCGCTTCCTGCGATGGGAAACGACTGCATATCCGCCGACTGCCAGGACAGCAACGGGCGCGGCGGTGACAAAAATTCCAGCGACCATGCCGCCGCCCACGACACTGCCCGCCGCCGCCAGTCCGCTGGTGATTCCGGCGGCACTGAAACCCACGGTACCGGCTCCGTAAAGAATCCCCAAGCCTGCGGCAACGCCAACGGCTCCACCAGCCGCTGCCCCCAGCACCTCCGGAATGTCACTGGTCTTGATGGATCTGCTTGCATCGTTGAGCCCTTTTCCTGCCTCTTCGAGGACTCGTTTGACAGGTTCCAGAGATTCAAGACTGCCATAGATGAGTTTTGACACGAAGCTGCTCCTCCCGATATGTACGATGATGCCGATTCCATAATTTCGCAACGTCCTCGCCGTTTTCCTGCATAGACCAAGGGTACGGTACAATTGAGGCAGTTGGAAAGGAAGGAGTGAATCTCGTGGAATACCGATCCTTGGGTGCAAGCGGCCTCAAGGTCTCCGTCCTGGGCCTCGGCACCAACGCCTTCGGCGGCCGCGCCGACAAAGAGACCTCTATCCGCATCATCCACCAGGCGCTCGATGGCGGCATCCACTTCCTCGACACCGCCAACATCTACACCGGAGGCCGGTCGGAGGAGATCATCGGGGAGGCCATCCGCGGCCGGCGGCACGAGGTGATCCTGGCCACCAAGGCGGGCGGCAGGACGGGGGATGGGCCGCTCGACGCGGGATCGTCCCGGAGGCATCTCCAGCGGGAATTGGAACAGAGCCTGCGCCGACTCGGCACCGATTACATCGACCTCTACCAGATCCACACGTTCGATCCTGACACGCCCCTCGAGGAGACCCTCCGCACGCTGGACGACTTCGTCCGCTCCGGGAAGGTGCGCTACATCGGGGCGTCCAACTACTTCGCCTGGGAGCTGATGAAGGCCCTCGGGATCAGCGAGCGGCTGAACCTGACCCGCTTCGTGTCCGTTCAGCCGTCGTACTCGCTGGCGGACCGGACCGTGGAGCAGGAACTCGTGCCCCTGTGCCTGGACCAGGGCATTGGCCTCATCCCGTACTTCCCGCTTGCAGGGGGCATTCTCACGGGCAAGTACACGTCGCCCGACGTGGTCCCGCGCGGGTCGCGCCTGGACAAGGAGCCGCGCTTCGCCAACCGGCTGACGCCGGAGCGGCTGGAGCTCGGGCGGCAGGTCGCCCGGATCGCGAACGATCTCGGCGTCACCCCGGGCGTCCTGTCCATCGCCTGGCTGTTGCAGCGGCCGGCGGTGTCGACGGTGATCGCCGGGGCCAGCCGGCCGGAGCAGGTGGCGGAGAACCTCAAGGCCCTGGAGGTCAAGCTGGACGCGGCGACGCTGGCGGAACTCGACCGCATCAGCCAGCCGTTCGTGTACGGCCCGCCGTTTGCGACGTTCCGGTTGAAGTGACGGTAGTCTGTCGCCTGGTAGGGCGGGCTCAGGGCCCGCCCTTCGCGTCTTCAGGTCCAGGGGTTCATGGCTTCGGGTTGTAATCCGGAAGCGAGGGCACCGTGTTCATCTGCTCTGGATGCGGGAGCCCCTGCCACAGGTGGCCGAGGAACATCCACAGGAACACGGCGATTAACGACACGCCGGCGATCACGATGCCAATCATGGTGGCCTTGGTCTTCATTCCCATTCCCCCCTTGTCAGCCTGCATCTCCCACCGTCTGGATATACCCGCACATCCCTTTCCCGATCGTTTTCTTCCATCCAAAAACATGAACCTGCGACTGTGACAAATCTCCCTGTTTTCTCGTCTATCTATCGTGTCTATGGTATCGTAGCGGAAGGCGGGCCAACCGTTTCTATCCACGCTACCGATTCCCATCACAGAGACGGGTGCCTGTGCACCCGGAGAAGACCGTGGAGGACAGGATGGAGAGAAAACACGTCATAGCCGGAGCGGCCTCGTTCGCCTTGACGGCGAGCCTCGCCACCTGGCCGTGCGGGGCGGCGGTGTGGGCGGATACGCAGGCCACTACGCTGGATCTGACTTCGCAGGCCACTGTCACGACAGACGTTCAGGGACAGTACGACGCCACGTTTTCGCAGATGGAGCAGACGTACAACGCTCCTCTGTGGGGCGGCGATGGTTGGCGGGGATTCCTGCGCCAGGGAGGTCGAGACATCACCCTGACCCTGCCTCAGAGCTACAGCCTGCAGACCATCTCCATTCAGATGGAGCAGAACGCCCGTTCTGGCATCTACTATCCCAGCCACGTGGACTTCTCGGCGAATGTCAACGGCAGCTGGGTGGAGTTGGGCACCGTGCGGCCGGTCATTCCGCCCACGGACAAGCGGAGCACCACCTACACGTTCCGCATCGACGCCAAGGGCGTGCGCACCCAGCAGCTCCGCATCTCGTTCCCGGTGCAGGTGTGGGTGTTCGCGAGGCATCTGACCATCACCGGATCGACGGTCGGCGGCGGGAGCACCAACCTGTCGCCGGAGACCGGCGGATCGCCCGGGGTGCAACAACCGCTCTCGCCGGCAGACGCGCGGAGCCATGGGATCCGAAACATGCTGCTCGTCTACACGGGCGATCACGGCGACGCCGGCACCTGGAGCACCGCCGACTTCCTGCCGATGGTGATGTACCAACCGCCGAACGGCGCACCCGCTCAGCACCTGTTTGATAGCGTCCTGTTCCTGCCCTACAGCACGCTGCAGGACACGCAGGGCGCCTGGCAGGCGTACCTCGACGACCTCTTCCGGCCTGGCCAACAGCTCTCCGCGCTCGATGCGGCGGTGGGACAAGCCAACCAGATCCTCGGCACGCCCGGATACCGGGAGAAGGTCGTCATCGCCCTGCCGTATCCCGTCTACGGGGACGGCGTGTGGGGAGTGGCCAACGGCGTCAGCCTGAACTTCGACGGGTCGGCTCAGGACCCGAACGCCCTGTCCGCGCGTATGCAGGCGCTGCAATGGTATATGCAGACCCTGCAGGCCGACTGGAACCGGGCGGGATTTCAGAATCTCACCCTGGTCGGGGTGTATTGGGAGAACGAGCAGATCGATCCCGGCGCTCCCGCCGAAGCCCGCCTGGTGGGCGGCGCGGCTCAGGCGGCGCACGCCCAGGGCTGGCCGCTCTTCTGGATCCCGTTCTACGACGCGCCGGGGACGGACGTGTGGAACCAGGCGGGGTTCGAAGCCGCGTGGCTGCAGTCCAACTTCATCGAGCAGGGGACAGCGGCCGACGCCCGGCGCATTACGGAGGCGGAGCAGGCGGCGCGCAGGGACGGCCTCGGGATCGAGGTGGAGCTCACGGACGGGGTGCTCCAAGACCCCGGCATGCAGGCGGAATACCAGGCCTTCTTGCAGCAGCTGCAGCAGAATGGATTCGCCGGAGCTGTGTCGCACGCCTATTACGCGGGATCGAAGCTGTTGGTGACCGCGGCGCAGTCGCCCGATCCCGCGGTGCGCGCCGTGTACGACCAGACTGCGCAGTTCGCACTGCAACCGTGAGGGAGGGATCGCGATGAATCCACGTCCATGGAAGGCCGCGATGGGACTGGCGACGGCGCTTGTCGCATCGGCGATCCCGCTGGCACCGGCCGCCGCGGCGGTCAAAGCGCCGCAGCACGCGATGCAACAGAAGCGGATTGTCCTCAATGGCAAGACCGTTTCTCAGCCGGTCGGGTTCGCCGACCACGGCACGGCTTACTTCCCCGGCTGGTACCTCATGCGCGCGCTCGACAGCCTGCACGTGACGAGCAGCTGGGACGGGCACAACTGGCGCATCACCGTGCCCAGCGGGATGAAGGTCGACTTGTCCAAAATTGACGTCGGCACCGGAAATGTGTCCATCTACGTCAACGGCACCCTCGTAAAGCGCGTCTACGACATCGTCGATATCGATCCCGCGTCTCACCAGCCCACCATGTACATCCCGGTCTGGTACGTGATGCGCGTCTTCGATCGCTTGGGGATCCAATCCTCCTGGAATGGCCAGACGTGGACCATGACCACGCCGTCCACCGGTCCGGGGGGCGGGTCCTCCGGCGGAACCGGTTCCAGCGGTACAGGCTCGGGCGGTTCGGGGTCCGGAGGCACCGCCCCAGCGTCGCCGCCCGACACCACGCCGCAGGCGTCAGACATCCCGGGGACCGTGTCGAAGGGAGCGCTCGTGGCTGACCTCGTCTCGGCCCTCGGCCTGCCGGTCTCGGCCCCTGCGACGAGTCCGTATGACGACGTCCCGGCCTCCGATCCACGCTGGCCGGCCATCGCCACAGCGGTCTCGCGGGGCCTGATCTCCCCGTTCTCTTCCACCCACTTCGGCACGGGCGACGTGGTGACACTCGATACGGCGGAGCGGATGGTCTGGAACCAGCTCGGCATCACCAACGCCCGCTATCAGCCGGGCGGGAGCCTGGACGCGTGGGCGCAGTTCGTCGGGCTCACCGACGGGATCGCAGGCGGGCAATACCTGACGCAGGCCGACGAGGCGCGTTTTGTGCAAAATCTGCGCAATCTGCGCGCGGGCGGGACGGTGTCGGGCGGGGTGCTGCAGGTGCGGTACACGCCGCAGGACGAGTGGGCGTGGACGTTCGCGGGGGACCAGACGGCGGACGGGACGCCCTACTACCCGACCGACGCGGCGGTGCAGGAGGCCATCACGAAGACGTACCGGTTCTTCAACGGGGTGACCGCCCGCCTGCAGGGCGGCGATCTCGTGGTGCAGCTGCCGGTCGATCCCGACGGACGCTGGTTCGCCTACGCCAGCACGGCGGGCGACCTGCAGTACAGCCTCGACGGCGGCAGCACGTGGACGACAGCGGCGGCCTTCGACGACCGGGAGCTCACCTGGCGGCCGGCGCAGGTGTGGGTGAAGGCGCCTGCCAGTGCGCCGCTGCAGGTCACCTTCAACAACATGGTGCCCGCAGCGAAGGGGTCGGTGGTGCTGGGCTGGGTGAGCATCTCCGTAAATCCTTCCACCGGCAACCCGCAGGCGCAGCGCGTGTATCTGCAGTAATTCGGAGGGGGCGGTGCCGCGTCACTAAGCGCTGTCGCGAATCGTTCCGCGGCACCGCCCCCTCCCTTCCGCGTAGGTGGTTCGGCAGCCTGCAACGCATTTGCAGAGCCTTCGTAACGTCGCCATCTCTTTGGGCAGAAGTCCCCAGAGGTTGGGTGCGTCGCGCGAAGCGGCTCGCTTTAGCGCAAGAAGCGTAGCGCGACGCACCCAACCGGTTAGAGCGGTTTCAGGTTGGCGATAATCTTGTCGCGGTGCGGCTCCAAAAACGGCGGCAGCACCACCTTCTCGCCGAGGGTGTCCGGGTCTTCGTCGACGGCGAAGCCGGGGCCGTCGGTGGCGATCTCGAAGAGCACCCCGTTGGGCTCGCGCAGGTACAGGCTGCGGAACCAGTACCGGTCCACGGGGCCGCTGTTGGGGACGCGGAAGGTCATCAGGCGCTGGGCCCACTCGTCGTACAGATGATCCGGGGTGCGGAACGCGACGTGGTGCACGCCGCCGGCCCCGGGCTCCACGGGCGGCAGGTCGGGCTGTTCCGTGACATGCAGCTCGGCGTGCGCGCCGCCGTCTCCCATCTCGTAGACGTAGACCGTGTGTGACGGGGATTCAGGATGCCGGTACTGGCGTACCTGGCGCATCCCGAGGACCTGGGTGAGCAGCGGATCGGTGCGTCGCAGCACCGGGACGCTGACGAGGATGGGGCCCTGGCCGCGGATCTGATACGCCGCAGGCACGGGGCTTTTCTCCCATGGCTGATGGTCGTCCGCCTGGGATCCACTCCCTCCGCTGGCGTGCGCCCGTTCACTCGCTGCGCCCTTCACCGGTGCGGCCGTCTGGTCGATCAGGGCCAGGCGCTGCCCCTCCGGGTCTTCGAAGAGGAGGGCGGGCCGGCCGTCCCACTCCGTCACGCCGCCGTGCGGCACCCCCTTTTCCTTCAACCAATCCGCCCACCAATCCAAGGCATCGCGGCCATACACGCGCAGGAACGTGCGCGTGATGCTGCGCGTCCCGCGGCGTTCGCGGGGCAGGTCCCAATCGAAGAAGGTGAGGTCGTTGCCGGGAGTGCCGCGCCGATCGCCGCTGTAAAACAGGTGATAGGCGCTGACGTCGTCCTGGTTGACGCTGCGCTTGACGAGGCGCAGGCCGAGGGTCTGCGTGTAGAAGCGGTAATTGTCACGGATCCGGGATGAGACCGCGGTCAGGTGGTGGATGCCGAGCAGTTGCACGAGCGCTCCCCCCATAGCTCGGATTTGGTTCCACTGTATCACAGGGGGGTGCGGCCTGCTCACTCGGCGTGCCAAAGAATGGACCTGGTCGTTGAGCGCGCCGCAGGGCGGGCCGGCTCAAATCGCGTGCCACCGGGCCGGCCTGGGTGATGGCCGGGCCGATGGAAGGCTGGTGAACGTGTAGCCCAGGGATCGCAGCGTGTCGATGATGTCTGGCAGCATGTGGAGCGTGGCCAGGTGGTCGTGCATCAGGACGATGGCGCCGGGATGCACTTCCGCTCGAAGGATCCGCAGGATCGGTGCCTCCTGGCTGCCGTACTTCCAATCCAGCGTGTCCACATCCCACAGGACCATCTTCATCCCGGTGTCCGCCAGGACTTGGCGGGTCACGGCGTTGTAGTCACCGTAAGGTGGGCGGAAGTATACCACGGGCTGGCCGGTGACCTCCTCCAAGGTCTTCTTGGCGTCCAAGATCTCGCTGTACTGCGCGTCGTGGCCGAGACGGATGAGATCCGCGTGATCGACCGTGTGATCCCCAATCTGAATGTCGTCATCTTCCGCCAGCCGCCGTTTGACCTCGTCGGTGGCGAACTGGATGTGGTAGGTGTTCCAGAAGAATACGGCGGGGACGTGCTCGTCTCGCAGAGTGTCGATCAACTGGGCGGTGCAAGGGCTCGGACCGTCGTCAAAAGTGAGGATGACGGCCTTCTCGTCTCCACCCTGGCCGCCCGTGTTCGTGGCACCAGCAGGGCCAGCCGCGCCTTGGCTGTCCGCACCGGTATCGCTGGCACCGCCAATCATCATGTCGGATCCATTCGTCCCGGCGGCCTCGGCGAGGGCGGCCCAGGTGAGTGGTCCGACCGAGCCGTCTGCCAGCAGGCCGTGTTCCGATTGGAATCGGCGCACGGCGGCCAGGGTGGCGGGCCCGAACCAACCGTCTGCAGGGCCGGGCGTTTCGCCGAGGCGTGCCAGAACCTGCTGCAGGTCTTGGACGGCGTCGCCGTGGCTGCCCACGCCGAGCACCGGCCGCTCGGCGGCCTCCACGGGAGGCCCGGTCCACGCCGTGGCCAGACAGGCGAAGACCCCCAACCACATCCACAGCCACGCTCGGATTTCCAGCCAAATCCCACCTTGCCGCCGTGCCCGGCACCCCAGCATCCCGCGGCGGGTTCTGCATCCCCATCCGCCTGGCACAAACATCTCTCCTTGTCGCCGGATGAAGCATGTATATACGCCGGGCCGCGAGGATAGACGTCTCAGACGCGCTTTCGAACGCGGAAGTTGTCAGCGAGGACCAGCCAGTTCTGCGGAAAGTCGGTAGGCAGCTCCCAGTAGCTGACACCGCGCAACCCGTAGCGCTTGACCGTGTCCATTTTCGCCTGGATGCTGCGGGCGTCTTCGAACCACACTTCGTGCCGCCGCCCCTGATTGTCCGTGTAATGGAAGTACGGGGCCTGATAGGTGGGGTGGTACTGGATCTGGACCCGGTGCTGCACGGCCCGCCGCAGGGCTTCCTGCGGGCTGAACGTCTCGGCCAACGTGCCCTCGCGCCAGGGCAGGGTCCAGTCGTACGCATATACGGGCACGCCCATCAGGATCTTGTTGCGCGGGATCACGGACGTCGCGTAGTTGAGCACCCGTTCCACCTCGTTCATCGGCGCGATGGCCCACGGCCGCCCGCCGATCCAGCCCCACTCGTACGTCATCAAGACGACGAAATCGCATAAGCGCCCGTGCACGGGGTAGTCATGCGCTTCGTACAGACGCCCGGTCTGCGTGGCGCTGATCTTGGGCGCGAGCGCGGTGGACAGCAGGTACCCGTTCTGGTGCAGCACGGTGCTCATGCGCTCGACGAAGCGGTTGTACGGCTCGCGGTCCTGCGGATAGATGTACTCGAAGTCGATGTTGAGGGCGATGTACCTTTTGGCGCGCAGCGTGGCAAGGATGTTCTGCACGAGCGTGTCCTGGACCGCGGTGTTGTTGAGGACCGTGTGGGCCAGGTCGGAGTTGAACATCCTGCCCTGCCAGTTGGTGATCACCATCATCGGCGCGATCCGCTCGTCCCGCGCGATCGACAACACCGGATCCTCTCCTGGTGGTTCCAGCCCGCCGGTCGCGGTGACGTGGTAGCTGAACGGGCTGAGGTAGGTCAGGTACGGGCCCACCTGGCGCAGGAACTGCTGGCCGCGTGAACCGAAGTCGGTCAGATAGCCGTTGGTCTCGATGGTTGGCCGGGGCCGGGCCGGGACGCGCAAGGCTTGACCTGGAGAAATGAGGGAAGGATCAGAAATGGCGTTGATGGCGGCAAGCTGCGCCGCGGTGGTGCCGTACCGGCGCGCGATGGCGGTCAGAGTATCCCCGGGCTCGACGAAGTACACGCCTTCGGGTGTGGGGATCACGAGGGCCTGGCCGACCAAGAGGACGTTCCGGTCCGGCAGCTCATTTACGGCGGCGATCTGGTTCATGCTGACGCGGTAGCGCTGGGACAGGGTCCACAGGGTCTCGCCGCGGCGGACGACGTGAATCTGCATCGAGACACCCCCTTCGTTGGGCGGATTCCCACCCAGCCTATGCGGGCGGGCGGGGTGCCGGGTGGGCACGAGCCCGAAGGTGGGGGTCACTCCGAAGGTGGGTACGAGCCCGCACACTGTCACCTGAACCGTCGCCGCCTCGTCTCCTCTGATGAAAGGGGCGGTTCAGGATGAAGAAAAAGACCATGTCGCTCTTGACGGGGCTGGTGATGATGGCGGCGCTCGCCGGGTGCGGGCGGGCAACTTCGCTGAGCCCGAACGCCGGGAACGCCCCGGGCGGGAGCGTGGCTGGCAACCTAGAGGGCAACGCGGCGGCGGGGCAGACCGCCGTCGCAGACAATGGCGCGTCTGGCAACCTGCCTTCAGAACAGGCGGGGGGCGGGACCGCGGGTGGGACGGTGAACTCGTCCGCTCCGGCCGCCCCGGCCGCGGGAGGGTCCGGGCCGGGGGAGACGGCCGGGCCCTCGGGCGGCGTGGCGGTACCGGCCGAGATGCCGCTGTCGGACATGGACCTGGAGGGGCTCGACGCGGTGTCGTTCGCCGACGGGACGACGGGCTTTGTGGCCGGCAAGTCGGGGATCCTGCGCACGCGCGATGGCGGGCGGACCTGGGCGCGGGTGTACGTGTGCCCGGATCCGATTCTCGGCATCGACGCCAAGCGCCAGCCACAGGACAAGGCACAGGGGGGGCAGTCGGGCGGTCGGGTGAACGTGTGGGCATACACGTACACCTATCTGCTCGCCAGTACCGACGGCCGGTATTTCACCCGGATCAACGTTCCTGGGCTGGGACAGGGGCACATCACCTCCTTGTCCGCACTCCCGGACGCGGGGGTGTGGCTGGCGGCGGGAGGGGCGGTGTACGTCTCCGATCCGATGAATGGTGCCCTGCAGAAGCGGTCGCCGGCGGGCGCCACGGTGACGGAGGTAGCCGCGGTGTCGGATGAGGTGGCGTACGCGGCGGCGGGCCGGTCGGTCTACCGGACGACCGACGCGGGGCGCCACTGGACGAAGGTGTTCACCGCCCAGTTGGGGCAGGAGGATGACCTCGGGGTGTGGCAACCTCGCCTCGTCGCCGCCGGCAATGACGTTTGGGTGATGTTCTACGGCGGCGGCGCCGGGATGAGCCAGGTGGCGTATGTGATCTACCACAGCGGCGATGGGAGCCACTTTACGCCGGTGGCGTACGAGGGTTACTTCCAGAGCCTGTACCCGTCCATTCATCTGCCGCCGAAGGCGAACATCGGGGCGCAGCCGGGGCCGATGCAAGCCCTCGGCGGGGGCCGGGCGGTCTTCCTCGGCTGGGAGCCGCGTGGTTTCGGCGACAGCGTGCTGATGACGGCGACCCCGGACGGGGGCAAATCGCTGCAGACGCAGCCGGTGAAGACGGCGGACAGCCAGGCGCCCGACTTTTTCAGCGGGATCGCCCTGTCGTTCACGGATCCGGCGCACGGCTGGATCGCCGGGACGACGATGGACAAGAAGCCGGTGGTGTTGAAAACAACGGACGGTGGCCGGAGCTGGACACCGGTACCGTGAGGTTCGGCCTGCGAGGTCGCTGAAGGGGGCGGCCGACCGTCGGGATGTCCGACCGTCGGACCGCCTTGTCTCTTGCGGATCGTAAACAAAAGTTTATAATGAACAAACAAGTGTTATCAGCGGGGTGATCCTGTGGCACCACCGGATGGGAACACCAGGCAGGCCATTCTGCAGCTGATTCGGGAGAATCCGTTCGTGTCACAGAAGGATCTGGCGCTGCGCCTCAACATCTCCCGTTCCGCGGTGGCCGCTCACATCTCGGCGCTGATCCGCGAGGGTGAGATTGTCGGACGGGCCTATGTGCTGCCCGAACGCCGGCCGGTCCTGTGCATCGGCGGTGCGAACATCGACAGGAAGATCCAGACGATGGCACCCATTCAATACGGCACGTCGAACCCCGCCTTTGTTTCGGAGTCTCACGGCGGGGTAGCGAGGAATGTGGCGGAGAACCTGGCCCGGCTCGGGGTGCTGCCGGTGCTTGTGACGATGGTGGGCCACGACCAGGAGGGGGACAGCCTGTTGGAGCGTGCGCGTCAGGACGGTGTGGACGTGAGCCACGCCATCCGGTCGGGAAGCGGTCGGACGGGCACGTACACGGCTGTGCTCGACGCCGATGGGAGCCTGGCCGTGGCACTGGCGGACATGGCGATTTACGACGAATTCACGGTGCAGCTCCTGGCGCCGCGGCTGCGGCTGATGCGACAATCGGAGTTGACCGTGTTGGACACCAATCTGCCGGCCGAGAGCCTGGCCCATGTCATTGCGGAAGCGGCCTCGACGGGAACGCGCCTGCTCGTGGTCCCGGTGTCCGTGCCCAAAGCCATGCGCCTGCCGCATTCGTTGGACGGAGTCTGGGCGCTGATTGCCAATCGGGATGAGGTGGCCGCCCTATCCGGCGTAGCCGTCGCGGGGCCGGAAGGACTCCGGCAGGCTTGCGCAGCCTTGCGGGAGCGAGGCTGCCGCGTCGTCGTGGTCACCCTTGGGCAGGACGGCGTGGCATGGATGGATGCGTCCGGCAGGTTCGGCGAGATGCCGGCCGATCCGGTTCAGGTCGTCGACGTAACTGGAGCCGGGGACGCGTTTGTCGCCGGATTCGCGTTCGGGATGGTTCACAAGCTGAGCGTGCAACAGGCCTGCCGGTTTGCGGCTCGTCTGGCCCAGCGGACGCTTCTGACGCAGGAGACGGTCTGTCCAGAGATCACATCGCGCTTGGCGCATACCTGGCTGACAGAGATTCTCTCGGTCGACTGAGGAGATGATTGTATGACGCAAGGCCATGTACCGTGGTTGATTTTCTCCGACGAAGTGGCAGCCGCACGGGCTGCCGGGAAGCCGATTGTCGCCCTGGAATCCACTATCATCGCCCACGGCATGCCGTATCCCACAAATGTCCGGACCGCCCGCGAGGTGGAGGACATTATCCGCCGTGAGGGCGCCGTCCCGGCGACCATCGCCATCATCGGCGGACGCATCCGCGTCGGGCTTTCCGAGGAGGAGTTGGAATTTCTAGGCCGCCCGGAACATCGTGCAGACATACCCAAGGTCAGCCGCCGCGACCTGGCGTACGTGCTGGCCCAGGGATGCAACGGCGCGACGACCGTGGCGGCGACGATGATCTGCGCCCGTCTCGCGGGCATCCAGGTGTTCGTCACCGGCGGGATTGGCGGTGTGCATCGCGGTGCCGAGCGGACGATGGACATCTCGGCGGACCTGACGGAATTGGCGCAGACCGATGTGGCGGTGGTCTGTGCCGGCGCGAAAGCCATTCTGGATCTGGGATTGACGCTCGAATACCTGGAGACCCACGGCGTGCCCGTGGTGGGTTACCGAACCTCGGAATTCCCGGCGTTCTACTGCCGGCGCAGCGGCTTTGCCACCAATTTTTCGCTGAACACCCCGGAGGAGCTGGCGCTGTTCGTCCACACCAAATGGGGACTCGGCCTGCGTGGCGGTGTGGTGATTGCCAACCCGGTTCCGGAAGCGGACGCCATGGACCCCGAGGAAGTGGAATCCGTGATAGCCCGTGCCCTGGAGGAGGCGGAGGCACGTGACATCCGCGGCAAGGACGTTACCCCTTTCCTGCTCGACCGCGTCAAGGCGCTGACCGGCGGGAGGAGCCTGGAGACCAACGTGGCGCTCGTCAAGAACAATGCCAAACTCGGGGCGCAACTGGCGGTCGCTTTGGCCGCAGCGTCCAGAGAATCGGTCTGACCTGGGTTGTCTCAGGGCGCCGCACATCGCCGGGGCCTGTTTCCTGGGCCTCCGGCCGACGGCGCCCTACCTGGGTTCTGGTGTAGCTGGACGGGATTCACCAAAATGATCACCCAGGTGCACAGGGTGGTTTTTGTCCGAATCTTATGTATGAACGCACCGCAACCTCATCAGCGAGTACGTCAGCTGCATCGTCGACGGGCGGATGGAGGCCCGGGACGTCGCGATCCACGCGCTCCCGCTGTACCACAGCGCGCAGCTGCACTGCTTCCTGGGCCCTGGGGTGTACGTGGGCGGCAGCGGGAACATCCTCGGACAGGCGTCGCCGCAGGCGATCCTGGACGCGGTCGAGCGTGAGGGGGCGACGCAGCTGTTCTGTCCGCCGACGGTGTGGATCGCGCTGCTGCGCCATCCGGATTTCGAACGGCGCGGGGGGCGTCAACGTGGCCAGCCGCGAGGTGGAGGAGCTCATCTACCAGTTCCCGGGCGTGTCCGAGGTGGCGGTCATCGGGGTGCCGGACCCTTACTGGATGGAGGCGGTGACGGCGGTGGTGGTACCGCGGCCTGGGATGACGGTCGACACGGCCGCGCTGCTGGCATTCTGCCGCGAGCGGGGAAATTAGCCAACCTGCCTATAACTGTGCGCTGAGCTGATCCACGAATATCTTGAGAGAATGCGCTCCAGTCCGTATCCAAATAGAATTGCAAGAAACGGCATGAGCGGATATCGGAATCTGTCCCAAGCCGGGAAAAAGAAGAACACCGCTGTGTTGTACAAAACGAACAGGAGCGGCAGACCGATCCTTCTCCAGGGAACCTTCTTTTGCATGCCGAAAAACACGACAATCATCCACAACCAATAGACAATCGTGTCAAACCACATGGCTGCATTCGTAAGCTTTTTCGCAGTCACTTGGAAAGTCACGCTGACCACATTCCAATCCACCCAGTACAGGAAGAAAATCTTGATGACCCCATGAATCACCGTCCAAAGCGGGTGGTGGAGTACATGATCGATAAATACGTGCATCCCGATTTTGTTTTCGGCGATTTGATCTGTACCGGCTGCGAGAAGCGGGTTCACCTTCGGATCCCATGACCAATAATACGATCCGTCCGCTTTCGTGCCTTGCCAAAGGTTTACTCCGCCGTTGGTTGAAATCAGCACAAAGTGGTGCAGAGCGATGTAGTTGCGGATCGTGACAGGGCACACGCCCACCAGCATGGCGGCAGCAAAAACCCCCGTTTTGATCAAAGACACACGCCAAGGTTGGCGGCGCATCCAGATTTCGTACAACAGGATGGCTGCCGGGAATAAGAGCGGTATCGGCCGGACGTCAGCTGCGAACCCGAGCAATATTCCGGATACCGCTGTCCAGATCCACCATCTGTCTTGCTCGCTTCTCAGATACATGAAAACCGATAACATGACGAGGAACGTGTAAAGTTCCTCAGAACCTAGCACAGCGTTCCACTCAATTTGGCTGGGCAAAAGCGTGTAGCCAAGTGCTGCCAAGAAAGAAACCGTCATGTTGCCGGTCATCTTCCGCGTTGCAAAGTAAATGAGAATCACGATGCCGATGCTGAGGAGCGCGTTTGCGATCAATCCGGCGATGACCGAGGTTGTTCCAGTCAGCGAGAACACGGTCCGGAGAAAGAACGGGTATCCAATCGGCCAGTAGGCCGTATAGAGATTCCCTTGCTTATACCCTTCTCCGTGTAACATGGATACCGCATGGGTGTAATACCAGTCAAAATCGTACAATTGCGGCGGGTGCATGTACCAGAGCCAAAGGCCGCGGAGGAACACATTCAAGAGGACCAGAAACAATACCGGCCGATTTCGTATCAATGGAACAACCCCTCTGTGTTTATCCCACTTATTTTACAGTTGGGCAGTTCCGCAAGGAAATGATCACGGTCACCCCGGCGGTCGAATGCCGCCGGGGTGACCGAACGCAAGGAACAGCGTAGAAGAACAGGCCGTCGTCCCCCGTCCGCATCACAACGGCCGCACGCCGCCAGGGGTCTGCATGAGGGTGGCGGCCTGGACCACCGCGATCGCCGCGTCGGAGAGGCGGACGGGGCCGCCGGCGTTAAACCGATCGGACTGCAGCGGCAGGAGGCCGAGCGACACCGACAGGGCCGCGGCGGCGAACTGGCTGTCGCCGATGTCGGCGGCGTCGCTCGCCTTCAGCTGGAACAGGTCCGGATGGGCGAGCAACGGTCCGTAGCCGAGGGCGCGCGCCAGGAGGGTGGCCGCGAAGCCGCGGGTCATGGCGGCGTCCGGATCGAACGGCTGCCCTTGCGGCAGCCAACCGAGTTCGTACGCGACGGCGATCTCCTGGTACTGCGGCGAAGTCTTGGGGACCTTCGCCAACACCTGCATCGCCTCGCTGGTCGCGGCTGCGGCCGCGTCGTACCGGTACTGGTAGCCGAGGGCGTCCACGAGGAGCTTGACGAACGTGCCGTTGGTCAGGTTCTGCGACGGATGCACGTTGCCGTCCGCATCGACTGGGATGAGCTGGCGGCTGACGAGCAGCCGAATCTGGTCGGCCCCGGGGACGCCATCGATGTCGCGCAGGGGCCCGGTGTACGGGACGGGCGTCTGCGGAGGTTCGAACTGGCCGGTGACGGCGTTGAACAGGTCATTGCTGGTGGTGTCCGCCAACGGGGTGTAGGCCAGCACCACCCGGGGCTGCGCCGGCGAACCGGACGATCCGGTGGTCACCTTGACCGGCCCCATCTTGCTGGCGACGATGGCGGGCTGCGTGAGCAGGTACACGAGTGACAGCGGTCGCTGCGTCAGCCAGGCCTGTTGTGCTTTCGCCAGCGGGATTGCCCGGGATGGATCGGGCAGATCGGCGCTGTCGTCCGCGGCCGGGCCGTTCATCCAAAACGATTGGATGCGGCCGGTCTGCGGATCGACGTGAAGGGAGCCGGACCGGGCCTGATCAGGGATGCCGTGGACGAGCTGAACGACTTGGTAGTCGGTCTGCAGCGACGGAACGGCCGATTTTTGGACGGGCATGGGGATCACCGCGATCGCGCCGGTATTCCCGGCGAACACCCGCTTGACGAACGTGTTCACGGCCTCGGTGATCTGCGCCTGGCTGACGGACTTTTGCGCCTTTTGGTCTTCGGGAGAGGACGAATATTGATTGAACTGGGTCAGCCGGCCGTAGGTGGCGTCGACCGTGGCCGAGACCACCTGTCCATCGGCGGTCTGCCAGGTGAAGTTCCAGGTCGTCTGCCCGTCCTGCGGCTGCCATTGGTTGACCGACTGCAGCCGGTCGGACGTCTGGATGCCGAGCGCCTGCCGGGCGAAGTCGAGGGCGGCCTGCTGCGACCAGTTGACCTTGGGCGGCGTCACAGGCAGGGTGGGCCCGCCCGGGACCAGGGGCTTCGGAGCCTGGTAGGGTTGGACGGCCACCGGATCGCCCGCGGCGTCGATGATCTTTCCACTGGTGGCATCGATGACGGGCCAGCCGCCGATCCGCTGGTTGGAGAAGTTGTCTCCTGGCCACCCGATGAACGACGACGGCGCGCTGACGTACAGGAGCGCCGAGGTCGCCGGTCCGTTCGGGTGGTAGATTTGTTGGTATTCCAGATGCAGTTGCAGGGCATTTCGGTAGGTGTCGTCCGCCTGAGCCTTGGGGATAGCTTTACCGGCGTCGGGGAACGCGGCATCCGTCCAGTGGCTGCGCACGCCGAGCAGCTCCCCGTTCTGGCCGATGGTGATGGCGAACCCGTCGAAGGGCGCCGGGATGCCGCCCACCATCCGCTCGAAGTTGTACGTGTACGACGTGGCCCCCAGCAGCGATCCATAGGTAGCCTGCAGCGGTTGCACCTTCACCTGCCCGGCCCGGTTGGGATACAGCTTCTGCGCCCATTCCTGGGCAATGGCCTGTGCCTTGTCGGCCGACACGGGGACGGGATAGACGAAGTGGTCCTGCTGCGGCGGCTGGTTGAAATTGACGACCAGACCGGTGTTGGCGTCGACGGACACGTTCATGAAGCGCCCCGGCGCGGGCATGGTGCTCTGGTAGGTGAAATTGTAGGTCGGCGGTTGCCCGCTGGCCGGCGCGTCATTATAGGACCGGCTCTGCAGGACGTAGCCGTCCGGGATGGGGAAGGTCGACTCGACGATCTTCTGCGCCTGGTCCATGCTGAGCTTCGGCGGCTGAGGGCTCGCCGCGGTGGCGGTGTCGGGATGGATGGATCCCGACGGTGCCGCGCCTGCCGCTTTGGTCGGCGCGGTGTTGGCTGTGGCCGGATTTGTGGCCGCCAGGGCGGCCAGCGGCGCGATGGGCCACAGCAGGGCACCGATGACGCCCGCGGTCATCACGCGGGCCCCGGTGTGCGCGAGGCGATTCGGAGCATGCACGTTCCACTCTCTCCTTCAGTGCAGGATGCATTCACACGGAATAGACGAGGGCGGGTGGACGTTTGTGACGGACCCTTCTGATGATTTTTCCAATCGTCGCTCTTCACTCCGGCTGGCTTGGGCCGGTGTCCCGACCCGTCCTCCGGCAGCCTCGGTGGCACTTTATCCACGCGGCCTGTGGGGGAATCGGCATCCCGGGACATGAATGGGGTGGGAATAGGGTGGAAATGGGGGCGGTATGGTTGAATGGGGGCTCGTGGGCACCATCGTCAATGTCGTAGCGAACGAATTGTGTTTAAGCCAGCGGGATCGCGCGGGGATAAATGCGGATTCGTTATTTATACATTCGACTCTGGGAGTCAATAGGAACCGTATTGAATGAAAACGGGTTGAGTGAGGGGATGGATGGCAGCGATAACTGAATGAATTCATCTTAAACCATTCGCCGGAGTCTGAGATAACAACAAAGCGGTTTCTATCGTCTGGCTTACCTAGGCCATTAACATCAATATAGCTTGTACCGCTCGTCCCACCGCCGAGCGCACCGCCCAGCGCACAGCGCAGAAGGCCACGCCGAAACCCACGATCGCCCCTACACCCATTTTCCCACACAGGATGTCCGTTTGCGGTACTCTCAACCGCATAAATATCTAATATAATGAATCATCATGCCGTCGCGGCAGAGAGGTGCGGGCGGCGACTGCGGCCAAGGCGGCCACTTGGACCGCTGCGGCCAAGGTGCCACTGCGACCCCGGCGGCCAAGGCAGCCACCGCAGCCGAGGCGACCCCCTGCCGCCCAGGCGGTCGAGGAGGGCCACAAAAGAGGGCCATATAAAGGAGGGCCAACGAATGGACATCATTCAAGGAGGCGTCACCAGCCCGAAGGGATTCCGGGCGGCAGGGGCGCACATTGGCATAAAAGCGGTGAGGGCGGAGGGTGTGGCACCGCCAAAGGATCTGGCGGTGCTGGTCAGCGACGCACCGGCGGCAGTGGCCGCCGCCTTCACCACCAACCGGGTCAAGGCCGCACCCGTGCTGTGGTCACAGCGCGTGGTCGCGCGAAAAGCGCCCGTACGGGCAGTGGTCGTCAACAGCGGGAATGCGAACGCGTGCACGGGGGATCGCGGGCTCGAAGACGCCATTCGCATGGGGGAGGCCACGGCTCAGGCCCTCGGGGTGCAGACCGAAGAGGTGTTGGTTGCGTCGACCGGCGTGATCGGCGTGCCCCTGCCCATGGACGTGGTGCTGCGGGGGATCCCGCAGGTCTGCAGCGCGCTGGCCGCGACCCCGGAAGCGGGGGAGGCGTGTGCGGAGGCCATCCGCACCACCGATACGTTCACCAAGCAGGCGGCGGTGCGGCTCGAGATCGGCGGCCAGGTGGTGACCATCGGCGGGATGGCGAAGGGCTCCGGCATGATCCACCCGAACATGGCGACCATGTTGGCCTTCCTCACCACGGACGCGGCTATCTCGCGGGAGATGCTGGACCGGGCCCTGAAGGCGAGCGTGATCGACTCGTACAACATGATCTCCGTCGACGGCGACACCAGCACCAATGACACCGTCGCCGTGCTCGCCAACGGGCTGGCGGAGAACCCGGTCATCGCAGAGGACGGCCCGGACTTTGCGGCCTTCTGCGCGGCGCTGCACACCCTCAACACGCATCTGGCCAAGCTCATCGTGCGCGACGGGGAGGGGGCGACCAAGCTGATGGAGGTGACGGTGCGCGGCGCCGCGGATGTGGATGCCGCCCGCCGCCTCGCGCGCAGCGTGACCACCTCCAACCTGGTCAAGGCGGCCCTGTTCGGTGCGGACGCCAACTGGGGCCGTGTGCTGGCCGCGATGGGCTACTCCGGCGCGCCGTTCGATCCCGCCGGCGTCCACATCCGCTTCACCAGCGCCGCCGGCTCGGTGGCGTTGATGGAGGACGGCGAGCCGCTGCCGTTCGACGAGGACCTGGCCCTGCAGGTGCTGCAAGAAAAGGAGGTCCGGGTGGAGATTGACCTGGCCGACGGCGATGCCCAGGCGACCGCGTGGGGGTGCGATCTCACCTACGAGTACGTGCGCATCAACGGGGAGTACCGCACGTGAGCGGATCGCCGAACCGGCGTGCCACACCGGGCTGCCCAACCGGGCCGGTTTGCCCGCGCCCCGGTTTCCAGGTACCATACAGAGGAGAAGTCGGACGGGCTTCCCATCCGCGGCGCGGGTGGCGGAGCCCGTCGCCGTGAACGAGAGCGGGAGGGTGCACATCCATGAACATACGCGTATTCGATACCCCGCACGACGCGGGCATCTATGTGGCTGCGCTCGCGGAACAGGTGATTCAGTCCCGGCCCGATCCGGTGCTCGGGCTGGCGACGGGATCGACGCCCATTCCTTTCTATGACGCCCTGGTCGGGCTGCACCGGTGCGGGCTCGATCTGTCCCACGTCACCACCATCAACCTGGACGAGTACATCGGCCTGCCGCCGACCCACGAGCAGAGCTACGCCCATTTCATGTATACGCACCTGTTCTCGCGAACCAACATCCGGCCTGAGAACATCCACATCCCGAACGGGATGGCGGACGATCTCGCGGCCGAATGCGCGCGCTACGACGACGTGATCCGCGCGCACCCGATTCATCTGCAGGTCCTCGGCATCGGGGTGAACGGCCATATCGGGTTCAACGAGCCGGACGACCTGCTCTTGTCCAAGACGCACGTGGTCGAACTGCGCCCGGAGACGGTGCGGAGCAACGCGCGCTTCTTCGAGCGCATCGAGGATGTGCCGCGGCGGGCGATCACGATGGGGGTGCAGGCCATCCTGCAGGCCGACCAGATTGTCCTCATGGCCTTCGGCCCGGAGAAGGCGGACATCATCGCGCGCGCGGTGCTGGGCGAGGTGCGCACCGATGTGCCGGCGAGCATTCTGCAGCTGCACAAGCGGGTCACGGTGGTGCTCGATCGCGCCAGCGCCCAGGGCCTGTTCGACGAGGCGGGGCGCCTGCGGGCCAAGTGACGCCGCCTATGGCTGTCTGCCTTGGCTCTCCGCCGCTGCCGTCACACAGCCGCCGGGACGTTCAGGACGCCGGCTGCCTGCTGCAGGTGCATCGCGTGCATCAGGTTGGCGAACAGCTGCATGGTCGTCACCGCGCCGACACCGCCGGGCGTGGGGGTGAGGGCCGCGACGATGGCCGCGGTCTCGGGTGAGACGTCGCCGACAATTCCGTCGTCCGACTCGTTGATCCCGGCGTCCACCACCACCAGGCCGGGGTGGACCATCTGCGGCCGGATGAGGCCCGCTTTTCCGACCGCGACGAACGCGATGTCCGCCCGCTTCAGGTGCGGTGTCAGGTCCGGGGTTCCTGCGTGGCACGCTGTGACCGTCGCGCCTTCCCGGACCAGCAGGTGAAACAGCGGCATGCCGACCGTCTTCCCGCATCCGACGAGGGCCACGTGCCGGCCCGCCAGGGTGTACCCGTAGTGCTTCAACAGGCGAATGCACGCCTGCGGCGTGGCGGGATAGATGCCCGGAGCGCCGGATACCGTCGCCATCTGGTTGGCTGGCGTCAGGCCGTCCACATCCTTGATGGGAGACAGATGGCGGAGCACCTCATCCGCGGACAGGTGCTTGGGCAGCGGCAGCTCCAGCATGACGCCGTGCACGGCAGGATCGCGGTTCAATGACTGGATGCACTGAATCAGCTGTGCCTGGGTCACGTGCCCCGGGAGCGTGCGCACCTCGTACGCCACGCCCAGCTTCGCCGCCACGCGCCCCTTGGCGCGGGCGTAACAGAGGGAAGCGGGATCGCCTTCGACGAGCACGGTCACCATCCGCGGCGTGACGTCCCGCGCCCGCCAAGCCTCGATGTCCGCCTCAAGTTGCGCCCGCAGCGCGTCCGCCACCGGTATTCCTCGAAGTTCCTTCGCCACCGTCGATCCGCTCCTTTCGCGCCGCATCGATATGCATTCAATGGCTGGCGACTGGCCACAAAAAGAGACCGCCTGGGATCCCCGGGACGGCCGGAAGTTCCGACGTCCACAGGTGCCCAGGCGGCCGGCATGTTCAACCCCGCACTCCCTCGTGGTGCTCCACGGTGTCCGCCAGTCATGCGGGGGTTCGCTTCGATTGTCTCACCCACGAGCATATCCACGTCGGCCGGAGTGGTCAAGAGGGAGATGGTTCCGTCTCATGCCGATGTGGGTGGATGAACGGCTTCGTAAAACCGTCTACTCCAATTGTATTAACTTGTTTAAGGGGCTAATATAGAATACGTCCGTCGAGGGTACAACCATCTCCCGGGTCCATAAGCCCGGCGTGGCCGGGGGAGATTGGAACGAAAGACATAGAAAGGAAACCAAGGGGGTGGCTCATCCACCGCGTGCCGGAGCTGAGACAGGTGGAGGCGGTGGACAGCGGCCTTTCCATCGGCGCCGCGGTGACCGCGGCCGAACTGTGGCAACACCCCCTGTTGAACGGCGTGCCCGCCCTCCAGCAGGCGGCTCGGGTGGTGGGCGGCTGGCAGATTCAGAACCGCGCCACCCTCGGTGGCAACATCGCCAACGCATCGCCCGCGGCCGACATGGTGGTAGTGTTGGCGGCGCTGGATGCCCAGGTGGTGGTGGTATCCCGGCGGGGGGAGCGGCGCGAAGTGATCGGACGTCTGATCACCGGACCCAAGCGAACCTCGTTGGCTGCGGACGAGCTGATTCTCCGCGTGTTCATCCCCGCATGGGCGATGGGCGCACGGCAGTGCTTTCTTCGCCTCGATCAGCGCGGGGGCACAGACATCTCCATCGTGTCGGCGGCGGTGGTGCTCGCGGTGGAGGAGGGAAGGATACAGCGCGCGTCCATCGCGGTGGGCGCGGCGGCCCCGGTGCCGCTGCGGTTACCTGAGGTAGATGCTCGTTTGACCGGGGTGTGGCCGGAGAAACGTGTGATCGACGGTGTCGCCCGGGCGTACGCGGAGGCGGCCCAACCCATCTCGGACGTGCGGGCGAGCGCGGAGTACCGGCGGGCGATGGTAGAAGTCTTGGTCAGGCGGGGAATTCAGAACTTGCTGGGGGAGGAATCGACGGCATGACACAAGCGGTTGCGGCAACTGCGGCGCAGCCGAAGCTCGGGCGGCGAGAGTGGGGCGTGCTCGCGCTGACACTCATGTTTTGGCTGTTTGACGGATACGAGGTGTACGCGCTGATCTTGACGATGGTGCCGGCTTTGCACAGCCTCTTGCCGGCGGCGGACTTGAAGGCAATGCCGCGTTACGCGGGGTACCTGGTGTCGGCCACCTTGTTCGGGTGGGCGACGGGAGGCATCCTCGGCGGCGTGATTGGCGACAAGATCGGGCGCAAGAAGACGATGATTCTCGCCATCTTGGTGTACGCGGTGTTCACCGGCACGAGCGCGCTGGTGCACAGCTGGGGGCAGCTGGCATTGACCCGGTTTTTGACGGGCGTGGGCATCGGCGCCGAGTGGGGCGTGGGGACGTCCCTGCTCGCCGAGAGTTGGCCCCAGCAGTACCGCACCAAAGGGGCCGGGCTGCTGCAGTCCGGGTTCTCGCTGGGCGCCTTTGCGGCGTCGGGCATCTGGTGGTGGATCGGCGGGCAGATGCAGCTGAGTTGGCGGTGGATCTACGTGATCGGCATCCTCCCTGCGCTGGTGGTGTTCCTCACAGCCCGCCGGATCCCGGAGTCATACCAGTGGACGCAGGCGCACCGGCGCGGCGACTCCATCGCCCAGGTGCTGCGCGGCAAGTACGGCCGCCACTTGATCGTGGCCTTGTTGGTGTCCATCTCCATCACCGTCGGCTGGTGGGCCATCTCGTCCTGGGTGCCGTCCTACGTGTCGCAGATCGCGGCGAAGACCGGCGGGAACGCGGCGTATTACAGCGGCCTTGCGGGGCTGTTGTACAACGCCGGCGAGATCGCGGGCTGCATCCTGTTCGGCTTTCTGGCAGACGCGTGGGGGCGCAAGCCGACGGCGCTCGCGTTTTTCGTCGGATCGCTCCTCATCACGCCTGTGGTGTTCCTGTGGGTGCACAACCTGACGGCGGTGCTGTGGCTGCAGTTGCTCAACGGGTTTCTGACGAGCGGCCTGTACTCGTGGTACACCATCCAGCCGCCGGAGCTGTTCCCGACGGCGGCGCGGGCGACGGCCATCTCGGTGATCTTCAACGGCGCCCGCTACCTGGCGATGTTCGGCCCGATTGTGGCGTCGGTGTTGATCCAGGCGTTCGGCGGCTACGGCCAGGCGGCGACGGTGTTCGGCTTGATTTACATCCTGGGCGCGGTGGCGGTGCTGCTGCTGCCGGAGACGCGCGGCCTGCCACTGCCGGAGTGAGCCCGGCCCGCGGGCGATTTGCTGCTGTGCGGCGTGACGGCGGGCAACGTGCCGTGAGAAGGTGCGGTCCGCGGTGCATGGGGAGGAGGAGATGGAGATGAATCGTGGGTTGGTGACGGCGATGTCGCAGAGCGACAGAACCCTGCCGCTGTTGACCGGGCGGGTGCAGGTTCCAGGGTTCACCATCGAGCCGCAGCTGGCGACGGTGGAGGAGATTTTCTACCGCCAGTTGAACGACGCCCCCTACGAGGTGGCCGAGCTGTCACTGGCGTCGTATCTGATTGCACTGGGCCAGGGCGAGTCGCGGCTGACGGCCATCCCGGTGTTTCTGTCCCGGTCCTTTCGCCACAATGCCATCTACGTGCGCGCCGACAGCCCCTATCACCACCCGCGCGATCTCGCCGGCCGCCGCTTTGGCTTCCCTGAGTTTCAGATGACGGCGGCGGTGTGGGTGCGCGGCATGTTCCGCCACCAGTACGGACTCGGCCCGAACGACCTGACCTGGGTGACGTACCGGCCAGAGCGGATTCCTGTGCAGACCCCGGCAAGGCGCGGGGAGAAGAGCGATCTGTTCACCGGGCTCCTCACCGGCGAGGTGGACGCGGTGATGTCGGCCCGCCGGCCTCCGGCCGTGCACTTCCCGCCCGGCGGCGAAGGCGGCGCCATCCGGCGCCTCTTTCCGGACGCCTTCGCGGAGGAGCGGACATACTACCGCGAGACTGGGATCTTCCCCATCATGCACCTGGTTTCCATTCGCCGGGATGTGGCAGATGCGCATCCGGAGCTGCCTCGCTTGCTGTACGACACGCTCTTGTCGGTGAAGGAGCAGGCGGTGGCGTCGCTCCTGGAGACGGTCAAGCTGGAGGCGACCGCGCCGTGGCTGGTGGAATCCGTCGAGGCGTCCGTGCGGGCGATGGGCGGAGACATCTGGCCGTACGGCCTCGCGGCCAACTGGGCACAGGTGGAGACGTTCATGCAGTACCTGGTGGAGGACGGCCTGCTCGCGCGGCCCCTGCCGCCGGAGGCGGTGTTCCACCCCTCGGTGCTGGACACGTGAAGCGCGCATCACGAGGAGTGTGACGAACCAGATGACGGAGGAAGTCTTCACGCTGCGGATCAACGGGCGGACCACGCGATGGACGGGCGATCCGCTCGCCCCCCTGGCTGACGTCCTGCGCGATGGCCTGGGGCTGACGGGGACGAAGATCGGCTGTCGCACCGGCGAGTGCGGGGCGTGCACCATCTTGCTCGACGGGCGGCCAGTGATGTCTTGCCTATTGCCCGTGGCCGCCGTGCAGGAGATGGACATCCGGACCATCGAGGGATTGGCGAGCGACAGCCGCTTTGAGGCGTTGGCGGACGCCATGGCCGCCTGCGGCGGGGCCCAGTGCGGCTACTGCACCCCAGGCATCATGGTGACGCTGTCCGCGGCCTTGCAGCATCCCGACTGGTTCGCGGACAGCGGCTACGAGGCCGCGCTGAAAAACAACCTCTGCCGCTGCACCGGGTACCAGGCGATCCGAGAGGCGATCGCGCAGGTGCAAGGCGGCGCCACAAGCACGGCTGTGGCCGCGCCTGCCGGCGCCGGTCCCGCGAAGGAGGTGGCCTCGCGATGAGCCCGGTGGTGACTCCGCATACCGATCTCCCCGACAAGATCCACGGCCGCACGCGCTACGTGGCCGACCTGCACCTGCCCGGCGAGCTGGTGGGCGCCATCCTGCGCAGCCCGCACGCGCACGCCAGGATCGTCTCCATCGACGTGAGCCGCGCCCTCGCCATCCCGGGTGTCCACGCTGTCCTCACCGGGAAGGACGTGCCGCATCCGGCCTTCGGCCCGACCCAGTACAAGGACTGGAATATCCTCGCCTCGGACCGTGTGCGCTTCGTCGGCGACGAGGTGGCCGCCGTTGCGGCGGAGACGCCGGAAGCGGCGGCCGCTGCGCTGAACGCCATCGATGTGGTGTACGATCCGCTGCCCGCCGTCTTCTCCCCGGAGGAGGCGCTGAAATCCGGTGCGCCGGTGGTGCACGACGAGAAGCCGGACAACCGCCCGATGCACATCAAGATTGAGCGGGGCGACGTGGACGCCGCCTTCGCCAGAGCGGCCATCGTGCGCGGCGGGCGGTACACCACCAACCGCATCTACCAGGGGCATCTGGAGCCCATCGGCGTGATCGCCACCTGGGCCGAGGCGGAAGGGCTGACGCTCATCACCCCGTCCCACATCCCGTACCGGGCACGCGAGACGTACGCCGCCGCGTTCGGGCTGCCGGAGGAGAAGGTGCGGATCCAGGTGCCGCCCATCGGCGGATCGTTTGGCGCCAAATACGTCCACAAGGCGCACCTGATTGCCGCTGCGCTGGCCAGAGCGGCACGGCGTCCGGTGCGCATCGTGTTCGACCGCTACGAGGACATGCTCACCGCCCACCCGCGCGTCCCGCTGACCATCGACATCCGCATCGCTGCCGACGCAGCCGGGCGCTTTCTCGGCAAGGATGTGACGGTGTGGGCCGACGCTGGGGCGCGCGTGTACTGGAGCCCGAACGTGCTGGCGACGGCGTGTTCGCGGCCGGATTCGCTGTACCACTTCGGCAGCGTGCGCGCCGAGGGGCACCTGGTGTACACGAACCACAGCCCGACCACCTGCATGCGTGGGTTCGGCAACGCGGAGATGCTGTTCGCGGTGGAGAGCGTGATCGACGAGATCGCCGAGGGGCTCGGCATGGATCCGGCCGAGGTGCGGCTGAAGAACATCGTGCGCAAGGGTGAGACGACGGTGCACGGATACCGGCTCGATAGCTGCGAGCTGGAGGCGTGCGTCACACGTGTGATGGAACTGTCCGGATGGTCGCGGCGCAAAGACCTGCCGAAGTACCGCGGGCTCGGGATGGCGCTCGGAAACCATGTGTCGGGGTACCGCGGGATCGATCCGCGCTTTGAAGGGTCCACCGCCGTCGCCCGGCTGCGGGCGGACGGGCAGGTGGAGGTGGAGACCGGCGAGATCGATCTCGGCCAAGGCATGTCCGCCACCTACGCGGGAATTGCCGCGCGGGTGCTCGGCGTCGACCCGGCGAGGGTGTTGGTGAAATCGGGCGACACGGGCCGCTACCCGTTTGGCATCGGGACGCTGGCGTCGCGCAGCACGGTGATAGGCGGCAACGCGGTGCGCTTGGCGGCCGAGCGGCTTCGCGAAGCCTTGGAGCGGTTCGCGGAGGAGGCATTGGGACCCGGTGCCCGCTGGCGCGATGGGGTGGCAGAGGCGGATGGGAAGGTGTACGATTTGGCTGAACTGGCTCGTCTGTATCGCGCGCGTCACGCCGGTGACGTGCTGGAGGCGCGCGCATCGTACACGCCGGACACCGACTTTCCGGACCCGTCCTTTTATGGCAACCCGTCGCCCGCGTATCCGTTCGCGGCGCACGTGGCGGAGGTGGAGGTCGATCCTGAGACGGGCCGCGCCCGCGTCACGGGCTATTGGGCGGTGCACGACGCGGGGGTGGTGCTGAACCGCGCGGCGGCCACCGGCCAGGTGGTGGGCGGCGTGGCGCAGGGCATTGGCTGGGCCTTGATGGAGGACTTAAAGACGCATTCAGGGGCGGTGCAGAACCTGTCTCTGCTCGATTACCGGATGCCGGGGATGGCAGACGTGCCGCCGGTGGTGGTGGAGTTCGTGGAGGTGCCGGATCCGCACGGGCCGTTCGGGGCCAAGTCGGTCGGGGAAGTGGCGATCGATCCGGTGCCGGCTGCGGTGGCCAACGCCATCGCGCACGCGCTCGGCGTCCGCGGGAAGGCGTTGCCGCTCACTGGCGAAGTGATCTGGCGCGCGCTGCATGACGATGGGCGTGCGGCTCCGCTCATGCGCTAAAGGGGACGGTGGGTGTGCTGCTCCGCTCTTACGCTGACGCGAACCGCTCCGCAGCACACCCACCGTCGTCCCGAGTACGTGGTACGAGGGCCAGTGCGATGTGCGCGAGCGCAGCGTTATCCCGCCGTGTTCGTGATGGTTGGCGTGCGCTGCGCGGAGCGTCTCTCGTAAGAGTCGAAGCGGAGCGCAGCGCACGCCAAGTAATACGAACCGGGGGGATAAGAATGCAATGCTACACAGCGGACGTGCTGGTGATCGGCTCGGGCGCGGCGGGGCTGATGGCGGCCCGGGCGGCGAGTGACGCCGGGGCGTCCGTGCTGTTGGTCGATAAGAGCCTCGTCGGGCGCGGCGGGGCCACGGTGCTGGCGCAGATGACGGTGGCCGTGGCGCTGGGCGAGGCGGAGCCGGACAGCCCGGAGATCCATTTCGAGGACACGATGACCGGGGGCCGCGGACTGTCGGTGCCGGAGATCGTGCGGGTGATTGTGGAGCGCGGGCCGGAGGTCATCCTCGAAGTGGAGAAGTACGGGGTGAACTGGGCGCGCACACCCGACGGAAAGCACGCGCAGGTGGTGGCGCCGGGCCATTCCAGGCGCCGTTGCGTGTACGTGGACATCCTCAACACCGGCGGGGCCACGTCGGCCGGGCTGCGGCGGGCGACGTTCCGAGACCCGAACATCCGCCGGTTGAAAAACGTGATGATCACGCGTCTGGTCAAGCAGGACGGGGCGGTCACCGGCGCGGCCGGGTTTGCCATCGAGACCCTCGAGCCGGTGAGTTTGGCCGCGCCGAGGGTGGTGATCGCCACCGGCGGGCTCACCGAAGTGTACCAGCGCAACAGCGCGTCGGCCAACATGACGGGCGACGGCTTCGTTCTGGCGGCCGACGCGGGGGCGGTGCTGCGCGACATGGAGATGGTGCAGTTCTTCCCCATCGCGCATCTGTACCCGCCGCTGGTCGGACTCGATCCCATCATGTGGGACCCGTTCCGCTACAAGCTGGGTGGCCGTCTGCTCAACGGACAGGGCGAGGAGTTCATGCACCGCTACACCGGCGAGGTGGCGGGCCAGTACACCTCGGCGCGCGATCAGACGACGCTCGCCATCTTCGAGGAGGTCAAGGCCGGGCGGGGATCGCCGCACGGCGGAGCGTACCTCGACTTCCGCATGGTGCCCGAGGACAAGCTGCGCGAGGCCTTCGGGCCGGTGATTGGGATTTTGAAGGACAACGGGATCGATCTCACGACCGACATGGTCGAGGTCGCCCCAATGGCGCACTTCCACATCGGCGGCATTCAGGTGACGCCAGCGATGGAGACGACGGTCCCGGGGCTGTTGGCGTGCGGCGAGGTGATCCACGGCATGCACGGGGCCAACCGCCTCTCGGGCAACGCCATCACGGAGGCGCTGGTAACGGGGCGGGTGGCCGGCGAGACGGCGGCGAAGGCGCGCGGCACGCGGGTGGACGAGTCGGCGGTGCGGCGGGCGGCCGAGCAGGAGTGGGAGCGGCTGCAGTCGTTCTGGCATCCGCGGGCGGTTCGTCAGGATGACGCTTCGATGATGGGGCTCAAGCGCGAGCTGCAGCGAGTGATGTGGGAGGACGCGGGCCCGCTCCGCACGCAGGCGCAGCTGGAGCGGGTGTTGGCGCGGGTGCGTGACCTGACCGCCACCTGCCGGGACGCGGCTTTGACCCGGGAGCCCAGGTTTCCGTTGCAGCTGGTGGAGAAGGTGGAACTCGACCGGATGCTGCGGGTCAGCGAGGCGATTGTGCTGGGCGCCCTGGAGCGGCGCGAGACAAGGGGCGCGCATGTGCGGCTCGATCACGACGAAACCTGGGACACACCGAAGAGCACAGCCTTCACGTATGAAGAGGGCGCAGGATGGCGCTTGGATTGGGTAGTACAATAAGGGGGAATGGGGCATGGCGGTGGTCAGGCTGCGGGTGGTCCGCGGCAACCCGGAAGCGGGCCAGCAGGTTGCGGAGTACGAGGTCCCGTACTGGCAGGGGATGAGCGTACTGGACGCGGTGCTGTGGGTGCGGGCGAACCAGGACCCGACCCTGGCAGCGCGGTACTCGTGCCGATCGGCGAACGCGTGCAAGGAGTGCTCGGCCCAGATCGACGGCAAGGTGGGCTACATGTGCAGCACGAAGGCCAAGCCGGACGCGACGATTGAACTGGCTCCGGTGGGCGGCCGCAACTGGGTCCGCGACCTGGTGACGGAGTTGGATTGAGGCGTGGCTGCCAGCGGGATCGACCGGTCGGACAGGCCGGCGGGATCGACCAGTGGCGGGGCCACGTCCATTCATCAGAGGAGGTTGTCGGGATGTACAGGTTGGACATGAACTGCGACCTCGGAGAGAGCTTTGGGGCTTACAAGCTGGGCAACGACGAGCAGATTCTCGATGTGGTGACGTCGTGCAACATCGCTTGCGGCTTTCACGCTGGGGATGCGGCGACGATGCGCAAAACGGTGGCGATGGCGCTGGAGAAGGGCGTGGCCATCGGCGCGCACCCGGGGCTGCAGGATTTGGTGGGCTTTGGCCGGCGCACCATGGACATCTCGCCGCAGGAGGCGTACGACATCGTGGTCTACCAGATCGGCGCCTTGTACGGGTTCGTGCGCGCAGAGGGCGGCAAGATGCAGCACGTGAAGGCACATGGGGCGCTGTACAACATGGCGGCGGTCAACGCGGGCTTGGCGGAGGCCATCGCGGAGGCGGTGTACAAGGTCGATCCGGAGCTCATCCTGTTCGGCCTCTCCGGCAGCGAGCTGGTCCGGGCGGGGCAGAAGATTGGGCTGCGGACGGCGAGCGAGGTGTTTGCGGATCGGACGTATCAACAGGACGGGACGCTCACGTCGCGCCGCCGGCCGGACGCGATGATCCAGGACACGGACAAGGCGGTGGCACAGGTCATCCGCATGGTCAAGGAGGGCAAGGTCCGGTCCCAGCAGGGGGTGGACGTCGCCATCCAGGCAGACACGGTGTGCATCCACGGCGATGGTCCGCACGCGCTCGAGTTCGCACGCCACATCAAGCAGGCGCTGACGGACGCCGGGATCACGGTGCAGGCAGTCGGCCGCTCCGCATAAGCGGGGCGGTGTTTTGGTGGCGGTCACTTACGACGAACTCATCCCCAACAGCCCTGCATACCGTTCGTACAGTTCCCGCCAACCGTATTTGACAGCATTATGTCCCACCATGGAGGGCATCTTCTTGCCCGCCACTGTTCCGGCAAGGCCGTCAAGACAAAGATGCCATCCCGCCGCGTAGGAGGGGGCTTGCTGACGATCTGCGAAGCGGTGACGAAGAACCAGGAGGGTTTTGTCTCCCTCGCCGCTCAGTTCCCATCGCAGGATGTCAGCACCCCATCTCAACACGAGCAGGCCCGGTGCGTTGACTTCCAGGACATCCCCCTGTCGCTCGTCGGCCTCGGGCATGTCGATGTGCGCCAGTCGTACCGGCCCGGGCGTCGTCAGATCCCTGTCGGTGGTGAACGGTGCCCAACGGGGGATCTGCTCGGCCTGGGTCAGTGCAGCCCACACCTCCTCAATCGGATGCTCCAGCATCCGCTCGAGCACAAGGACCCAGTCGCCGCCGTCACGGGTGAGGCGGGGATTTCCTGAAACGTGTGAACTCACTTTGAGGTTCCCTCCCGTAACCTTTTTCTCTGCTCGAGGTGCTCGGCCAGAGCGTCCACATGTTGATTCCATCTCATCCGATAGGCGCTCAACCACTCGTCGATCTCCGCGAGTGGCGCGGCATTCAGAGAATAGATGCGACGCTGGGCCTCGACCCGGACGTGTACAAGACCACTTTCGCGGAGTGTTCGAAGGTGTTTGGATATCAAGGGCTGTGACAAACCGAGATCCCTGGCCAGCTCAGACACGCTGGAGTCGGACTGTAGCAGCCGGTCCAGGATGCGTCGGCGGGAAGGCTCTGCAATCACAGCGTAGGTGTCCAGCACGGCTCCTCTCCATCCTTCCTTCACGATGTATTATGAACCACGGGTTATATAACTGTCAATGTATATGTGGAGCGAGGGGCAGTGTTGGATGAATCGCCGGAATCGTGAAGGGTGGTGTACCTTCCTTCTGATTTTCGCAATCTTGAAACATATCACCTGCCAACGTATGATAGAGAAGGAATGGAATAGACCGGAAGCCGAGGTGTACAAGGACATCCGCCCAATACGGGCATCCACCACCACGGCGTTCGGGCAGAGGAGGAAACCGGGGGATGAACATCACACGCATTGGTCAGGCCACCGCAGCGGCGTTGGCAGGCGCCATCACGGTGGTCGCTCCGGCGGCTGTGTCGGGGTCAGGGATAGTCGTTCAGGCCATGGCGTCCGCGGCCGTCCAACAGCCACAGGAGGGCGTTCTGGTCGCGCTTGGCGACTCCATCACATTTGGTTACAATCTCACGGACACCAACGGCAATAGCACGCCATCGCATTCGGCGTTCCCATACCTCATCGGGCGAGACACCGGCTACACCATCTCCGATCTGGGCGTCCCCGGCTGGACCTCCGAGGACCTGCGCGTCGCCCTCGGGACCCCCAACTTTGCGCGGGCTGTGCAGGGCGCCGCTGCGATCACGCTGGACATCGGCAGCAACGACCTCCTTCGCCTGGCCGGGCAGATGCACCTACTCGACGCGGCTCAGAAGGATCCGACCGCGCCCGTCACCGTGACGCCCGAGCAGCAGGCCCAGTTCACCCAGGCCATCCAGCAGTTCGGCGTCAACCTGACCAGCATCCTGACCACCCTGCGCAGCCAGACGCAGGCTCCCATCGTTCTGTACAATCTCTACAATCCGTTCCCGCCCGGGACCGGCTTGAACACCGTGACCGAACAGTTTGAGCAAGCCGAGAACGCCATCATCGCCAAGGCCGCCCAATCCGTACCGAGGGTCGCCCTGGCCGACGTGCACACGGCGTTCGCCGGCAAGCAGGCCGAGTACGTACGGGTGGCGCAGGGCGACGTGCACCCCACGGCCTCCGGGCAGGCGGTTCTCGCCCAGGCCGGAGAGTCGGCCCTGCGGGCGCTCGGGGCGTTCGGTCCCGGATCGAATGAAGGATCCGGCGGCAGCTCCAACGGGACTTCCAACGGTGCCCGCCCGAACGGTCCGGTGCAGTTGGTCGCTGGTACCGTCTCCCCCGCAGGAAGCACCCTCTCGGGCACCCTCAATGGCAGCCGCGTGACCTTGACCGTGCCGCCCAGCGCGATCGCCCTGGGCAGCGAGGCCGACGTCACCAGCGGGCCGGCCAACGCCGTCTCGCCATTGTTGTCCAGCCGGCAGAGGGCCATCGCGGAGGTCGGCGTCAACTTCATGTCCTTCGCCACCTTCGAGAAACCGTTCACGCTGACCGTCGAAAATCCCGCCATCCCCCCGGGCGCGGCGGTGTTTCAGATCACCGGCGACGTGCTGACTCCGGTGGCAGGCGCCAAGGTCACTGCCGGAAAAGCCGTCATTCCCGGCAAGGCCGGCGCGGACTACGTCATTGTGGCGCCGGTGGCGGAGACGGTGCCCGGCGGCACGTCTCCTGTGACCGGACTGCCGTTGTGGCCGGACCTCGGCTTGGCCGTCTTGCTTGTGGGCAGCGGGACCGGTTTGTTGGTCGCCAGCCGGCGGCAACGCGCGTGAACAGGAGGGAAGGACGTGATGGGGCGGATCGGGCTGGGGGCGCTCGTGCGGCGTATGGGCCCGGGGCCATCGGTGCGGCTTAGGCGCGTCGGGACCCTGACGGGTATCGGCCTGATCGCGTCGGGCCTGGCCGTGGCCGCGCAGCCCCTTTGGGTGTACGTGGAGACGAAGCTCCACGGCGCCTCCCTTCTGAAGCAGGCGGAGGCCATGGGAACTTCCCCGTTGCAACCGGCGGACGGCGGCCCGAGCGGCGTGGCGGCGCGCGGTGCCAGCGTCGCATCTCCCGCCGCCGTCCCCATGACGACGACCTTGCCCCTGGCCAGCCCTGGGGCAGGCCGGCTGATCGGCGGGATCGCCATTCCCGCCCTGTCGATCACGGTGCCCCTCCTGGAAGGCACCGACGACGCCGAGCTCAACGCCGGCGCCGGTCACCTGACCGGCAGCGCCATGCCAGGGGAGGCGGGGGTCAGCGTGATCGCGGCGCACAACGCCACCTGGTTCCGCCATCTCGACGCGCTGCGGCCCGGGGCCGAGGTGACCGTGTGGACGGCCGGTGGCCGGTGGGTGTACCAAGTCACCGGTAGCCGCGTCGTACGCGCCGGCGATCAGCTGATGAACACCGCGCTCCCCACGCTGGTGCTCGAGACGTGCTATCCCCTCGATGCCCTGTACCTGACGCCGGAGCGCTACCTCGTCAGCGCGTCCCTGGTGCGGGTGGAACGGACCGGCGATCGCGCGGGCGACACGTCCAGGGTCAGCGCACCAGCACCCGGGGCCGCTTCAGGCCCGGCCGGCGCCGCACCGGATGCCACGGGATCCGCCGCGGGGGCCGAGTTGCCTCCAGCAGACGATCCGTATCGCGCCGCCGTCCCGGCCGACCTCGCCCGCGAGGGCCTCACCCTGTCCGCGAACGGCCTGCCGATGGGTCACCTGCGATACACCGGCCATCCTTCTGCCGCCTTCATTGCGAGTGAGCGGCCCCTGTCTGCCGTCAACACGCTGGTGCAGCTGACGCTGGCGTACGTGCACGCCAGCGCCGAAGGCAAGCGGGAGGATCTGCAGCGGCTGTTGGCGGGCGCGGAGATCGGAAATCCGCTCTTCGGCCATTCCCTCGGCGACCTCCAGTACACCGGTCCGTTCGAGGTGACCCTGGGGGTGGAGGGGGAACGTCTGCAGTCCACCGCCGCGTCCGTGGAGCTGACGATTGCGGGCCAGCGCTGGACCCTGCACGTCGCCGCGTCGATCGACGCGCACGGGGTCATGCGCCTCGGTCAGCTCGCATGGGACGCCTCTTGACCACGCGAGGGACACTGCGGCCTTACTCCGTTCCCGTGGAAAAGTGCGCCCTCGTCACCTGGTGCAGCTGTTCCAGGTCGGGCACGAACTGGTCGTTGCGCTGGCCCAGGATGTCGTCGTACAACGAGTGGGATTCGCCTTCGACCTGGTAGTAGTGGACCTGTGTGTCGAGATCGACGCCGCGTGCCGCCAGCGCGAGGCTGAGGATATCGTCGTTCGACATGTTCGTCGCGATGAGAAAGTTCGGCAACTGCTGGATGAACTCCGGCAGATGCACGATACCGCTCGGCCGCAAGAGCGCGCGGGCGATGCCTTTGAGCGCTTCCTCCTGCAACTTCTGGCGGCTGAAATCGCCCTCCGGCAGGGAATCCCGTTCGTGGACCACCTCGGTGACCATCTTCCCGTCCAGCGTGCGCAACCCTTTGTGGATCACCTTGCCCCGGTCCTCCGGATACCAGGGATGGGTCAACCGCACGTCGAACGGCACGTTCATCTCGATGCCGCCCACCGCGTCCACCAAGCCCTGCAGGCCCCAATAGTTCGTCACCGCGTAGTAGTTGACGTTGACGCCGGTGAGTTTCTCCACCGCCGCCACCGCCCGCTCGATGCCCGGGATCTTCCCCAGTTCCGCCTGCGCCACGTACTGCACGCTGGTCAGTTTCGTATAGCCGTGGCCGTCCATGTAAACGCGGGTGTCGCGGGGGATGCTGAGCACGTTAAACAGTTTGTCCCGCAGGTTCACGTGCACCAAGAGCAGTGAGTCGGAATGCCCTGCCGCATCGCCCGGCCGCTGGTCTGACCCGATCAGCACCACGTTGAAAGAAGCCTGTGACGGCACCTCCGGCGGACCGTTGACCACTGGTACCATCTGAAAGTGATACATCGGCCGCAGGGTGTAGTACTTATATCCGCCGAAAGCCGCCACTGCCGCGACGGAGAGGCAGATCAGGATGGCGATGGCGCGCAGCACCGGGTGCACCCGGGCGCTGCCACCGGGATCGGAAGGTCCGCGCACGTCGTCCATAGGTCCTCCTGGCGGGTTGAGCCGCGTCTCGGGCCCAGAGGGCTGGTCCAAACCGGGAGCGGCTCGCGTCTCTGCTTACATCATATCCATCGGCGCTTAGAAATACGAACCGGAGGCGTCCTTGGCGCTCTGGCTCTGCTTGCGTTACCATGAATTCGTGCAAGAAGGGATAGGGATACGCGTCCCGGCCGGACTGGGATTCGGCGAGATGGACGCACGTGAGGAGGCGTGTCCATGCACACCATCGACGTTTCATCGGCCGTCTCCGCCATCGCGGAGCAGTTGATCGCATGGCGGCGGCACCTGCATGAAAATCCCGAGCTCTCATTCCAGGAGGTGGAGACCTCCCAGTTTGTGTATGATCAGCTGGTCGCGATGGGGTACACCGAGATCGAACGGCCGACCCCGACCAGCGTCGTCGCACGGCTGCGCGGCGCGAAGCCGGGCAAGACACTCGCCATCCGCGCCGACATGGACGCCCTGCCCATTGAAGAGGAGAACACCTTCCCGTACCGGTCCAAGCGCCCGGGCGTGATGCACGCCTGCGGCCACGACGGCCACACCGCGATGCTCCTCGGGACTGCGAAGATCCTGATGGAGCACCGCGACGCCCTGCAGGGGGAGGTTCGGTTTCTCTTCCAGCACGCGGAGGAGCAGTTCCCAGGCGGGGCTCAGGAGATGGTGAAAGCGGGCGTGTTGAACGGGGTCGATCTCGTCATCGGCACACACCTGGCGGCCCAGTTCCCGACCGGCAAAATCGGGGTGCGCGCGGGGGCCGTGACGGCGGCGCCCGATGTGTTCCGGATTCGCGTGCGCGGCCGCGGCGGCCACGGCGCGATGCCGCACGAAACGGTCGATCCGATTGTCGTCGGCGCCCAGATTGTCAACGCGTTCCAACACATCGTCAGCCGCTTCACGGATCCGCTGGACAAGCTGGTGGTCAGCGTCTGCGAGTTCCACGCCGGCACTGCCGACAACATCATCCCCGATATGGCCGAATTGGTCGGCACCGTGCGCTCGCTCAACCCGGCTCTGCGGGATCAGGTGCCGGAGCAGATGCGCCGCCTGCTCGACGGTCTCGAGGTGATGTACGGGGCGAAGATCGAGTTCGAGTACGAGAGAGGCTATGCCTCCGTCGTGAACGACGCGGAGCTCACCGCCCGGATGCGCGCCATCGCGGAGCAGGTGGTGGGGGCGGACAACGTGATCGACATGGATCCACTGATGGTCGGCGAGGACTTCTCCGCCTTCGCCAACCGGGTGCCGGGCTGCTACTTCTACACGGGCAGCGCCAACCCGGAGCTTGGGTCGGACTTTCCGCATCATCACCCGCGCTTCACCATCGACGAGGCGGCACTGCAAAACGGGGTGGCGATGTTCGTGACCGCGGCGCTGGCATTTCTCGGCTGACCACCGGGCTGGGCCGGACGGCGGCCAGACGCGCCGCCTCCGCCTCGGCCCCTCACACCCCACGGACAAAGGAGCGATCACGATGAAAATTTTCATCTCAGCTGACATGGAGGGCATCTCCGGTGTCGCCACCAATCAGCAGCTGAAAAAGGACAGCGAGTACAACCGCTTCCGGCACCTGATGACGCAGGACGTCAATGCTGCCATCGAGGGGGCGTTCCGCGGCGGTGCGACCGAGGTGGTCGTGGCCGACGGGCATGGCAACATGTCGAACATCCTCATCGAAGAGCTGGACGAGCGGGCGCGCCTGGTGTCAGGCAATAACCGCGTGATGTGCCAGCTGGAGGGGCTCGACGAGACGTTCGACGGGATCCTTTTCATCGGGCACCACGGGCGCGAAGGGGGATCGGAGCGGGCGGTCATCAACCACTCCCTCGCCGGCGTGGCGGTGAACGAGGTTCGGGTCAACGGCGTGGTGGTGGGCGAGACGGAGCTGAACGCGCGCGTGGCCGGCCACTTTGGGGTGCCGGTGCTGATGGTCAGCGGCGACGACGCGTACGTGGCGGAGGTCATGCAGTCCCTGCCGCACGTGGAAGGGGCGGTGGTGAAGCGCGGGATCGACCGTTTGGCGGCCGAGTTGCTGCACCCCAAGGTGGCTCAGGGGCTGATCCGCGAAGCGGCGGAGCGGGCGGTGCGACGCGCGAAGGAGGTGTCGCCGCTCAAGCTGGAAGGGCCCGTCACGTTTGAGGTCGAGTTCAAGGGCACCAACCAGGCCCTGATGACCACCACCATCCCGCTGGTGGAACTGGTGGCGCCCAAGCGCATCCGCTTTACCTGCGGCGACATGGTCACGGCGTACAAGCTGTTCTGGGCATGCGTCATCATCGGGATGTCGGCCGTCAACGGGGTCCTGGGCGCCGCGAACGCGTAAACGGTTCGGCGTGGGAATGTCGACAAGGGAATACCCGGGTTTGCCGGAGAGGGAACTATTCAAAATTCTCCTTCTTCGGTACAATGCAGGTAATCATTCAAGAATTGCTCACTTATGGACTCTAGACGTCGCTGCACTCATTCTGCACGGAAAATGGACGGGTAGGAGAGGGGTGCCGTGGCGAGAAATACCATGACGGGGCGGAAATGGACAAGCCGTTGCGGGGCCGGCAGTGGAATGCCGCTCCTGTTTCTGGCGGCTGGGGCGTTGTGGTTGTTCGCGGTGCGCCCGTTGCTGACGTCGTGGTGGACGCGCCTCCTGCTGCCGGAGTGGAGCCTGCACGCTGCGGATGTGGTGTTTCTCACCGCCACCAGCGTATTGGCGCACGTGGTGTCGCGGGAGACCCATCTTGATGTGCGCCGGGTGCCGCCAGAGGATCAGAAGGCATCCTTCGCAGCGGCCGTGGCGGCGCCGCCCATCCCGGCGCCCTTCGCGTGGACGCGCGAGAGCCACGGGTTTCGAGGGTTATTGGATTTGATCCCAGACGTGGTGTGTTTCAAATTCCCGGACGGCCGGCTGTTTTTGATGAACCTGGCCGCACGCACCCTGCTCGGCGTGGAGGAGACGGAGTATCCCGGCTTGACCTTCGAGACGTTGCTGAAGCGCCAAGGATGGACCTGGACGAATGTTCCAGAAGGGCGCACCGAGGCGGAGGCGTGGCAGACTGCTCGACCCATGCGCTTGACCATGAGGCTGGGACGGGCGGACGGCCGCGAAGTGGTCCTCGACGTCACCAAGACGCCCGTCTACAGGGAGGACGGCACCCCGGATTTCCTCATCGTCCTCGGCCGGGACATCACCGCGATGCGCCTGGTGGAAGAGCGGCTTCGCCAATCGGATAAGCTGGCGTCCGCGGGAGAGCTGGCGGCCGGTCTGGCGCACGAACTGCGCAACCCGATGACCTCGCTCAAAGGCTTCCTGCGCCTGCTCGAACGGCGGGTGGACGAGCATCCGGAATATTTTCGGATCATGCAGGCTGAGCTGGATCGAATGGATCACATCATCAACGAGTTTTTGCAGTTGTCGAAGCCGCATCGCGTGGCGGCGCGTGAGACGGACATCGCGTGCGTGATCGACGATGTCGTGGCGCTCCTGCAGACGCAGGCGATCCTGCACGACGTCAATCTTCACACTCGTTTGACAGCGAGCACCCCGCCCATCCTGGGCGATCCCAGTCAATTGAAGCAAGTCTTCATTAACCTGGTGAAAAACGCAATCGAGGCGATGCCGGCCGGCGGAGACGTGTGGCTCGAGTTGGAGCCCTCCGGCGAGACCGTGTTGGTGCGCGTGCGCGACAACGGCACCGGCATCCCCCAAGAGACATTGCAACAGTTGGGCCAACCCTTTTTCACCACGAAGCCCTATGGGACAGGGCTCGGACTGCAGGTCAGCCGGAAGATCGTCACGGAACACCAGGGATGGCTGCGCATCGAGAGTGAACCGGGGGCGGGCACGTGCGTGGAGGTCGGGTTCCCCGCCGTCTCACTGGCGGTTCGCGCGCAGGCGCTCGGGGAGTCCGGCCCGCAGCCATCCTAGGGACCACGCAAGCCCACAGCCGGCCAGCAGGGCGAAACAGGGCATCAAGGGGTAGCGGAACCGGTCCCACGCGGGAAAGGCGATGAAGACGAGGGAGTTGTACACCACATAGGTGAACGGCAACAAGAGGGGGCGCCAACCGGTGAAGCGCACCCGGATCAGGCCGGCCACGCCCAAGGCGCACAACGCCATAAAGAGCCAATACCCCCAGTTGCAGATCTGGTTCCAGGCCCACACCACGCCCCCATCGTGGGACACCACACGAAACGTGTACCAGACCGCGTTGACGTCGTCCTTGTACAGGTCTTTGATCTTGATGAGGCCGTGGTAGAGCCAGATCACAGGATGGGCGGTGATGTATTGAAGAGCCGCCTGTTTGCCGAGGTGATCTTGCAGGACCTCGTCGCCGTGGGCGGCCAACAACGGGTTTTCCCAGGGCAGCCAGCTCCAGTAGTACCCGCCGTCGATGCGCGTGCCTTGCCAAAGGTTGACACCGCCGTTGGTCGATACCAGGATGAAATGGCCCATCCTCAAGGCGTTTCGCACCGTCACCGGCAAGATGGCAACCCCCATCGCCGCGATGGTGGCGAACACGCGCCCCCCTGCCGCCCGCCAGGAGCGAAGGCGGATCCACCGCTCGTACACGAACAGCGCGGCGGGGAACAAGAGCGGAATGGGCCGGACGATGCAGCTGAGCCCGAGCGCGGCCCCGGCTGCCAAGACCCAACCCCCGGCCCGGCGTCCGGCCGCCCGGTCGCTTCGGAGGTACAACCACAGCCACAGCATCAGGAGCACGGTGAACAGCTCCTCCGAGCCCAACACCGCGTTCCACAGAATGTGGCTCGGCAGCAGCGTGTAGACCAACGCGGCGGCGGCCGCGATGCGCTGGGACGAGAACACCTGCAGGGCGACGAGGTACACCAGGACGACGATGATGATGCTCAACACCGCATTCGTCACAAACCCCGCCGTGACGTGGGGCCCGGTCAGGCGCAGGATCAGAGACAGAAACAGCGGCCAGCCGATGGGCCAGTAGGCCGTGAAGTGTCCGTTCCACACGTAACCCTTGCCCTGGGCCAGCTCGACCGCTCGAGTGAAATACCAGTCGAAGTCGCCGTACTGTGGCGGATGCATGTACAACAGCCACACGGTCCGCAGAACGATGTTCAAGGCGACCAGTCCGCCGAGGACACGCCAATGAATCCGCCCTTCCGGGGTGGCTGCCTGGAAAGGCGCATCGGACCGAAACACGGCCATGGATTCATCCGCTCCCTTTCGCCGGGGGAATCCCCCCTGGTCACTCGTGCGTGATGCGCACCCGTTGGCGGCGCACTTGTCGCCCGTCCTCGTCGTGGGGTGTCCACGTCCAGCGGTTGTTGGCCGTGAACGTCCAACCGGTCGCCACCACAATGCCGGTCCACTGCCCGACGAGCGGTGGCCAGTGCAGCCAGAGGAACAACTGGACGAAGAGCGCGGTCACGGCGATCCCGCTGGCGGACACCAGGGCGAACAACGGCGCCTGCAGCGCCCGCCGCCACCGCACCGGGTGGGCGTGGGCCCGCCAGGTGACGCGATCGTTCCACAAAAAGTTGTGCGCCATCGCCACCAGGGACGCGATGACGGAGGCGAGTGTCGCGTGCAGATGCAAGCCGTACAGGAGGATGCTCATGACCGCGGTGTTGACGACGACCCCGAGCGATCCGACCATGCAGTACACGTAGAAACGCCGGTCCTCCGGACTGCTCCAGACCAGGCGCGCCACGTGGCGAAGATAATTCCACTGTTCCACCAGGCTCATCTTCGATTCGCCCGCTTCGCGCGCCTCAAACGCGTACGGGATCTCGTGCACCGTCTCGTAGCGGCCTTTGACCAGGACCTCCATGAGGATCTTCCATCCGATGGGATCGAGTTCGACCCCGTCGATGACCTCCCTGCGCAGGCCGAAGTAACCCCCCGTGCAGTCCGAGATCCCGCGCAAGCGGCGCACCGCCAGGCGGCCGATGGTCCGGGCGGTCCAGGACACCCACTTGCGGAACCAATTCAGACCTCCGTCGGAACCGCCCGGGACGAAACGGCTCGGGATGACGATGTCAATGCCCTCGTTCAACCGGTGTAGAATGGTGGGCAACAGCTCCGGCGGGTGCTGAAGGTCTGCGTCCATGACGACGATGTACCGGCCGCGGCTGCGGCGAAAGCCCTCCACGACGGCGGTCGCAAGGCCGCGGCCCCCCTCCCGGTGGACGTAGTGTACGCGGGGATCCGACCGGGCCAACTCGGCCAACACCTGCGGGGTATCGTCCCGGCTGTCGTCGATGAACCAAATTTCATAGGGCTCGTCCACGCCCCGCAGGGCCTCGTGGATCCGCCGCGTGATGGCGCGTACGTTCTCCCGCTCGTTGAACGTCGGGATGACGATGCTCAAGTGCATGGCAAAAGTGCCTCATTTCCACCGTTGTATGGTAACATCATGGAGATCGCGTCTATTATACCACCGTCGCCAACGCGGAACGGCTGGGTTTAAAGGGAAGGGGGATGGCAGCTGCATGAAACTCGTGCTGTTGTCGGGCGGATCGGGGAAACGATTATGGCCGCTGTCGAATGAGAGCCGGTCCAAGCAGTTCCTCAAGGTCCTCACCGGTTCGGACGGGCGGCTGGTGTCGATGCTGCAGCGCATGTGGGACCAATTGGACCGCGCCGGCCTGCAACACGACGCTTACGTGTGCGCATCGAAAGCCCAGTGGGAGATCATTTCCGCCCAGATCGGGGATGTCCCGTTCATCGAGGAGCCGACTCGGCGGGACACGTTTCCGGCCATCGCCCTTGCCTGTACATACCTGCGGGACCAGGCGGGGCTCACCCGGGACGAGGTGATCGTCGTGATGCCTGTCGATCATTTCGTGGAGGACGCCTACTTCCAGGCCATTTGCCGGCTTCCCGGGGCGCTGGCAGAATCAGGCGCTGACCTGGCCCTGCTCGGCGTTGCGCCGACCGAGCCGACCAGCAAATTCGGCTACATCCGCGTTCGCCCGGGGGAAGCCGGACGCGATTGGCGTTGGGTGGCTGCCTTTGAGGAGAAGCCCGAAACCGCCCGTGCGGAGGCCCTGATCCGGGACGGGGCATTGTGGAACTGCGGCGTGTTCTGCTTTCGGTTGGGCTACATCCTGGACCTCCTGGCGGGCCTCGGCGCGCCGGAAGGGTTTGAGCCGATGCGGGAGTTCTTTCACAGCCTGCCGAAGCGTAGCTTTGATTACGAGGTGGTCGAAAAGGCTGCGTCGGTCGTCGTGTGCCGCTACGACGGCACTTGGAAAGACCTCGGCACCTGGAACGCCCTGTCGGAGGAGATGGACCAAGCCTTCGCGGGTATCGGGCAGGCGGTCGGGTGCGAGAATACCCATGTGGTCAACGAGCTGGGGATTCCGTTGGTCGCGATGGGGTTGCGCGACGCGGTGGTGGTCGCCGCTCCGGACGGCATCCTCGTGGCGGACAAGGCGATGTCGGCTGGCCTGAAGGATGTCGTCGGCGCCTACGACGGCCGTCCGATGTACGAGGAGCGCCGGTGGGGTACCCTGCGGGTCCTCGATGTGCAAAAGTTGCCGGACGGCACTGAGATCGTCGTCCGGTCGGTCGAGATCTGGCCCGGTCACAATATCAGTTACCAAAAGCATCTCAAGCGCAGCGAGGTGTGGACCATCACGGAAGGAGAGGGCGAGGTGGCGCTGGACGACCGCATCCTGCCGGTGGGGCCGGGGGACGTGGTCCGTGTCTACGCCGAGCAGTGGCACGCCATCCGCGCACGTACGCGTTTGCAGTTCATCGAAGTGCAGCGCGGCTCGGAATTGGTGGAGGAAGACATCGTCCGCCGCTATCTGACGTGGGAGGAAATCCGGCGGCACTGCGGCGCAGGGGTACGCCGGCACCATTCGGGTTGAAGGGGTATGGGCCGGGATGACCGGCGGCTTCATGGGTTCGGGGCCCGCTGCCGTTCTTTCCCAAGCCTAACCATCTCGCCCGATAATTTCACTGCCGAATGAGCAAAATTTTTATCGAATGCTGGCGTTGGCGAGCAGGAAAATACAAAATATCGCAGAATATAGGACTTCGAAAGTCCGTGCCCAGCGGATCTCGGGTCTTGGGCGGCACAGCTTTCACATGGTTTACATCGCCTCCGGTAACCACAGGCCGGCGGGCACTGTTGTGCCCGGGACCGGGGCCGCGCGGCGATGAAGATAACCTTTTGAGCAGGGAGAAGGGGGCGCACAGATGAAAAAGTTGACGAAGGCCAGCATGGCCACCGTGGCCTTGGCGGCGTCGCTGACCATGTTGGTCGCGGGCTGCGGCGGCGGGACGAGCACGAACACCGCGGGCAATGCCGCAGGTAACCAGACGGGAGCGGCCGGCGGCCCGCAGGACGGCGGCAGCATTGTGATCGGTCAGGCGACCAAGTACGACACCACGTTCATTCCTCAAATCCCGAGCGATCTCTACACGCAAAACATCGTAAATTTTGCGTTTGATCCGCTGATGACCATCGACAACAACCTGAACTTCGTCCCTGACCTGATGAAGTCGTACTCCTGGTCGGACGACAAGAAGACCCTGACGGTCAACCTCGACCCGAATGCCAACTGGACCGACGGCAAGCCGGTGACCTCCGACGACGTGCTGTTCACGATGAACGTCCTTGCGTCCAAGGAGTACAACACCACGCTGCAGGGCTCCTACGGGTACTTGGTCTCGCAGGTCGTGGGTTATGACGACATCCTGAACGGCAAGAAGAAGTCGTTTGACGAGACGGGCGGCTTCCAGAAGGTCGACGACAAGACATTCAAGATCACCTTCAAGCAGGCGGATGCGGCCGTGCTGTGGTCGGACATCGCCGTGCTCCAGCCGATGCCGAAGCATGCGTTGGAGAATGTCGCCCTGAAGGACTTCATCACGACAGATTTCGATAAGATGCCGACCGTCACCGACGGCCCATACAAGTTCGTCAAGGTCAACGGCCAGGATTCGGTCGAGATGACCCGCAACGACAACTACTTCCGCGGCAAGCCGCACATCCAGAACGTCACCTTCAAGACGGTGAGCGCTGACGTGTTGCCGGGACTGCTCGCCAACGGCAGCGTCAACCTGGTGTTGCAGTCTGCGCTCAAGCCGACCGACGTCGACAAGCTGAAGCAAGTTCAGAACGTGAAGGTCCTGCCCGAGCCGTCCTTGAGCTACCAGTACCTGGGTCTGAAGCTTTATCACAAGGAATTTAACCAGGATTTCCGGCAGGCGCTCATGTACGGCATCAACCGCCAGGCCATCGTCGACGGTCTGCTCAAGGGCTACGGTAAGGTGCTCAACGCGCCGATTCCGGACGTCAGCTGGGCGGCTGCAACGCCTGCCGACGGCTTGAACGAGTACAAGTATGACCCGAACAAGGCCAATGAACTGCTCGACAAGGCCGGATGGAAGATCGGCCCGAGCGGCTGGCGCGTCGACCCGGTGACGGGCAAGGACTCCATCCCGCTCGACTACCCGCTCGGCAACACGGTGCGCATGGCTTCTGCGACGGCCATTCAGCAGGACCTGGCGAAGGTGCACCTGAAGATCGAGCTGCATCAGCCGCAGGACTTCAACGCGCTGGCCAAGAAGGTACAGACGGACGATCCGAACCTGTACATGTGGCTGATGGGCTGGAGCCTGTCGGTGGACCCGGATCCACGGGGCATGTACGATTCGAAGGCGGCATACAACTATCCGCGCTTCAACGATTCGCAGAACGACCAACTCATCAACGCCACCGCAAACGAGGCGGCGTTCGACAAGAACGTGCGCAAGCAGGCGCTTGTGAAGTGGGAAGTGTATTACAACCAGCAGGTGCCGTACATCTTCCTGTACGAGCCAGACGATATTTACGCATACACGACCAACCTGCAGGTTCCGGAGAACGACTGGACGGTGACCGGCCCGATCAATCCGCAAGAGTGGTGGGTCAAGCAATAACCTTCGCTTCGGCGGACGGGTGGGAGGTGGGACTCCTGGACAGGGATCCCGCCTCCCGTTTGTTTCTCCCCTGATGACCCCTGAAGAGAGGTGTGGAGGGTGGCTCGCGCGCTTGTCGTGATCGACTACACCAACGATTTCGTGGCGGATGACGGCCGCTTGACCTGCGGAGAGCCGGCGCAGGCGATTGACGGGTACGTAACCGAACTGACGCGTGCCTTCGTCGAGTCGGGCGATTGGGTGGTGTTCGCCGTGGATGTGCATGAGGCGTCCGATCCGTACCATCCCGAGACCAAACTGTTCCCGCCGCACAACCTCCGCGGCACACCGGGAAGAGATCTGTATGGCCAATTGGGCGCGTATGTGCAGACTTGGGAACCGGGGCACTGGCCCGCCAACGTCCGGTGGATGGACAAGACCCGCTACAGCGCATTCGCCGGCACGGACCTGGAGATCTACCTGCGGGCCCGCGGGGTGGACGAAGTCCACCTCATCGGGGTGTGCACGGACATCTGCGTGCTGCACACAGCGGTCGACGCATACAACAAAGGGTTTCGTATCGTGGTTCACGAAAGAGGGGTTGCGAGCTTCAACCCGTCGGGTCACTCGTGGGCGCTCGGCCATTTCCGCAGTGTGCTCGGCGCCGACGTCGTATAGTCGAGGGCCGAGCCGGCAGGTGGTGGTGTGTTCTGAGCTGGATGAAGCAGCAGAAAGTGATTTTGGCCGCGGCCACCGTGTCAGCGGGAAGCGTGGGGTTCTTGCTGCGGGCGGGCAGCTGGCCGCTTGCCGCTTTGGTGTTCTGCGGCGTCAGTCTGACGCTGGCCACGGTCTACCTCCGTCCCCGGCCATTGTGGCGGTTTTATCTCATCATCGTCCTGAACACCGCAGCCACGATGGCCATGTTTCCTGCCGCACCGCACCGGGTCCTGGAGACCACGCTGTACGCTCTCATCATCTCGAGTTTCATCTCCATGCGGGCGGACCCGCGCCTTGGCATGGCGTTTTTCGGTGTGCAGCTGACGGTGGCAGTGGCGCTGTTGTCCAGAGATTCCAACGAATTCGATCCCGTTCGTATCCTGACGCTCCTCGGCGGCTGCGTGATCCTGTGCCTCCAAATCTACGAGGTCGCGTCCAAGTTCTACGAGTATCGCCAGCTTTCCATCTACGACGAGTTGACCCGTCTGCACAATGTCCGGTACTTTCGGTACAAACTGAATCAACTTCTGAAGGATCCAAACGTGTCCAACGTCACCCTAATCATCCTGGATTTGGACCGTTTCAAGGAGGTCAATGACACCCTCGGCCACCGTGTGGGCGATGAGGTTCTGCGGAAGGCCGCCCGGTGCATTCAAGACCTGGCGGATCCCATGGTGGTCAGCCGGTACGGCGGCGAGGAGTTCATCATCGTTCAGCCGAATCTGGCCCTGGAGGACGCGGTCGCGCTCGCGGAGCGGATCCGCATCGGGTTGGAACAAACGCGCCTGTGCGACCTGCCCGTCACCGTATCCTGCGGGATCGCCCGAATGGAGAAGCCGCATGTGCAACCGGAGGCCCTGTTTGACGCCGCGGACCGTGCGTTGTACGAGGCCAAGCGCGCCCGGAACTGCGTGCGCGTCCACGGCCTCGGCCAGGCTGCGGGAGAGGTGGCCTCGGCCACCGGGGGGCTGGAGTAACGCCGATGGCGGGGGATCTGGCACTGCGCTGGGCAGACGAGTAAGAACGACGCCCCTGCCCCGCAAGGGGTGGGGGCTTAAAACAGATGCACAGGATCACAGACGCATAAATTTGAAGTCTGGGGAACGAACGGCGGTGGAGCTACTGAGAAGGGGGAACCGGCTGGCCATCGGGAGGCGGGCTTGCGGGAAAGCATATGGTGACCGTCGTCCCGTGGCCCGGCGTACTGTCCACGTGAATCCGGCCTCGGTGCATTTCCACGATTTTGTAAGTCACGACCAAGCCGAGTCCGGTTCCTTTCTCCTTTGTGCTGTACACCGGCTCGCCCAGCTTGGAGACGCGCTCTTTCGGCATCCCCACCCCTTCGTCCGTGCATGACACCCAGACGTGCCCGCCGGATGTCCACAGACGAATGGCCAATCGCCCTCCGTCCGGCATCGCTTCGATCCCGTTCTTGAACACGTTCACCAACGCCTGCTCCATCCGGTGGGCGAGTCCCCACACGGGAGGTGTGGCCGGCGTCAGGTGGGTCATCACGCGGACCCCCTGGTGAATGGCCTGGGGTTCCAACAGGGCGATCGCCCGTCGGATCACACCTGCTACGTCCACCGGTGCATACTCGGCCTTCTGAGGCCGGGCCAGCAGCAGCAATTCGTTCAGGATGACCTCGATGCGGCTCAGTTCGTCCAGCATGATGGAGACGTACTGACCGTGCGCTTCCGCAGGGGTGTTCGGCAACAGCTGCAGGAAGCCCTTGAGAGTGGTCAGCGGATTGCGGATCTCGTGTGCGATGCTGACTGCCAGCTCCCCAACCGTAGCCAGCTTTTCGGACTTCACCAGGAGGTCCTCCGTCCGCTTGCGGTCGGTGATGTCCTGCACCGTACCGACCACACAGGTGGGCAGGCCGGCCGAATCGGAGGCCACTTCCGCTCGCCACCACAAGATCCGCTCCGCACCATCCGGGCGCACGATACGGAACTCTCCTTCGCCGCGACCGTGTTGCTGGAGACTGCGCACCAGATCCCGGATGTGACCCTGGTCGTCCGGATGGACCAAGCGAAACAACGCGTCGTCCGTGCCGGTGAATTCTTTTTCCGACAGGCCGTAGATGCGCAGCGTCTCATCGGACCAGGTGTGCCGGTTGCTCAGAATGTCCCAGGTCCAGCTGCCGATTCCCGCTACGCGTTGAGCATGTTCCAGATTGCGGTAGGTTTGGCGCAGCACCTGTTCGGTGCGGTGGCGGGCCCGGATCTCCCGTGCCACACTCAAGGCGAGCCCAGCCCCCAGCAACGAGATGGAGGTCGCAAATCCGGCGAACGTCCACCAGACGCGGCGCCACCACACGGCCTCCTCCTCCCGGACGCGCGCTTCGGCCCCTGTCCGAACCTCTTGGCAGAGTTGCCGAAATTGAGAAAAGGATTCCTCGATGGCCAACGGATTGTAACCCTTTGGGAGGGTACCGTTGTTCGCCGCTTCCGCCGCGAATTGCTCATGCCATCCGGTTCCGGCAGCGATCGCCCGCTGTGCCGCTGTCGACAGCGGCGAATCGTCATGTACGGCTTGCATGAGCGCCTGTGCAGCATCCAAAAACACCTGGTGTGCCGCGCGCAAATCCTGGAGGAAAGCAGCATCCCGGTTCCAGGCAAACACGCGCAGCGCGCTGTTCTCCTCGCCCAATGAGGACTGCAGCTGGTCGATGCTCGAGAGCACTCGAAGCGTCCGCGTGATATGCTGGTAATTGTACTGGATGGATACCGCCAATGTCATGGTCACGGAAACCGTGAATATGGCAAACACCACCCCTGCGGCAACCAGTGGCCAGGGCAGTATGCGATTGGTCAGCCTCCGCTTCAAGCGCATGACCAATGACTCGATGGCGGTAACCCCCAGATCGGCGCTGATCCGTTCGCCAAATGAATCCTGCCAAAGCAGTCCAATTCATTCTATCAGTTCGCCGCAACGGGGGAAAAGCCATGCAGCAAACGGCACCCAAAAGTGCCGTTTGCCGTGTGCGTCAGCCGCTCGAGTTCATGTTCTCAATACCCCGCACCATACGGGACCAGCAAAATGAACAACACGAAGATGATCAGGAACACCACCGCCCAACGGGTGAACCCGCCGAAAACACCATCCACATCCTCCACCCCCTTCAGACGGGATGTTGGAGTCTATGTGGACCTGTCCCCGAACGTGTGGGTGGTCGCCGGTGCCCCGAACACACCCAGGGATTCAAATGAGCCCGATGTATACCGAAGCCCCACGCTGTGCTATCCTGCAGACAATCATCTGGTGCATGAGGCGGTGTGGATATGGACAGATCCTCCCGTGAGCATCCGGCAACGTCAGCCATTCGCCAGGTCCTCGAGGCTCGTCAGCCAGGCATTCTCACCGAGGAGCCGGTGATGCACGCAGCAGTTCTCGTGCCTTTGGTGAACGTGGGCGGGGAGCTCGCAGTGCTCTTCGAACAGCGGGCCGCGACCCTCCGGCGGCAGGCCGGTGAAATCTGTTTTCCTGGAGGGCGCTGTGAACCGGACGATTTCGATGAACGCGCGGCGGCTCTGCGGGAGACTTGCGAAGAACTCGGGATCACGGCTTCGGACGTGGACTACCTCGGTGCGCTCGACGTGCTCGTCGCGTCCCCGCAGGTGATTGTGCATCCGTTCGTCGGATGCATCTTGGACACGGCGCGCCTGCGGCCGAATCCCGACGAGGTCGGGCGGGTGTTTACGGTCCCGCTCGAGCGGCTGCTGCGGACCTCTCCCCGGGTGGTCTCGATGCCGTTCACCCCGTCGCCACCGGACGATTTCCCGTTTCACCTGGTCCCGCACGGCCCTGCCTATCCGTGGCGGGGTTGGACCCGCCGCATCCATTTCTACGAGGTCGACGGTTGGGTGATCTGGGGGATGACAGCCCGTATCCTCACGCACTTTCTCGATCTGGTACGGGACCAAATGTAACACACACACACATATGGTAAGATGAGATTTGTCGGTACTGAACCACGCACTCGGAAAGGACATGAATTCATGGCAACGATTCGGAAAGCAGTGATCCCGGCCGCCGGCTTGGGCACGCGGTTCCTGCCGGCGACCAAGGCGATGCCCAAAGAGATGCTGCCCATCGTGGACAAGCCGACCATCCAATACATCGTCGAGGAAGCGGTCGCCTCCGGGATCGAGGACATTATCATCGTGACAGGGAAAGGCAAACGGGCGATTGAGGACCACTTCGACCGCTCGGTGGAGCTCGAAGAGCTGTTGACCAACAAGGAGAAACCGGAAATCCTCGAGGAGATCCGGCGCATCACCGACATGGCCAACATCCACTACATCCGCCAGAAGCAGCCGCTCGGCCTTGGCCACGCGGTGTGGTGCGCGCGCCGTTTCATCGGATCGGAGCCGTTTGCGGTGCTGCTCGGCGACGACATCGTTCGAAGTGAAATCCCCTGCCTGCGGCAACTGTTGAACGTGTACGAGGAACACGGCGGTTCCGTGATCGGCGTACAGACTGTCCCGCAGGAGCAGGTGTCGCGGTACGGCATCGTGGATTCGGAACGGATGGGTCCCCGCCTGTCGAAGGTCAAAGGGTTGGTGGAGAAGCCGGCCCCGTATTATGCACCTTCCCGCCTGGCCATTATCGGCCGCTACATCCTGTCGCCGACGGTGTTCGACTTTCTGGAGCGAGGCCAGACCGGCGCGGACGGCGAGATCCAGTTGACCGATGCGCTCAACGACCTGACCCATGTGGAGGACTTGTACGCTTACGAGTTTGAGGGACGGCGTTACGATGTGGGAGAAAAGCTCGGCTTCATCGAGGCGACGTTGGAGCTGGCGCTGGAGCAGCCCGTGCTCGGGGACGCGGTCAAGCGGCTGATCAAGCGGTTGGCGGCAGAATGAGCGAGTTGGAATGAGCCTGCAGAAGAAGGGGACGGCCGCGGAAAGGGCCTGCAGGCCGTCCCGGACGCGCCGGGACGGCCGGCCACCGATGTCAGCGCAGGCCCTCCGGTTGGCTGACGCCGTCTCTCGACCGGCCCGGCAGCGCGTCCTCCACTTCCTCCTCCCGCACACAGTAGATTCCACTGTCATCCACTAAGATGGGTTTGTACCCCGCATCCATCGCCGCGCGCAGCCAATGCTCCGGTGTGCCTTCCGCCACCGGCCCGTCGAAGAGCTCCAGGCGCAAGACGCTACGTACCCCTTCGTCCCATCTGTGCACGATGAAATACACTCGTTGTCACGTCCTCCCCGGCATGAAGGTTCGCCTGATAGGCGATGGCCTTTGCCCACACCCTATGCAGGACGGGGTGGCGTGGGCACTCGGTTATGCACCTGCTGCTTACGCATACACGTGGAGATAGGCGTTGTACACCCGGCGGCGGAGAACGGCGGCCGGGTGTGCGGAAGGAGGATGGGCGATGACCCTCGTGATCGCAGAAGATCTGTGGTGGCCGTTGCCGGACTGGGTCAGGGAGCACCACCAGGTGGTGTACGATCCTGAACTGTACCGTAACCCCGGGCGGCTCGGGCAGTTGCTCACGGTGGCCGACGCGCTCGTGGTCCGCAACCGGACGCAGGTCAGCGAGGCGCTCCTCGAGCAGGCGCCTCGTCTCAAGGTGCTGGGGCGGCTCGGCGTCGGCCTCGACAACATCAATCTCGCCGCTTGCCGCCGGCGCGGAGTGACGGTGGTGGCGGCGCGGGGGTGCAACGCGACGTCCGTGGCGGAGTATGTGATGGCGGCGATATTGGAACACGCCCGCGGGCTGTCTGCAGCCGGCGCGCGCACCAAGGCGGGCACATGGGACCGGGATGCCTGCATGGGCCATGAGATCGGGGGGCGGACGCTCGGCCTCATCGGCGTGGGGGATATCGGCAGCCGCGTGGCGGTGCGCGCCCGGGCCTTCGGGATGCGGGTGCTGGTGTACGACCCGTTCTTGCTCCCGTCGAGCATGCTCATCCAGGACTTCGGCGTCCACCTGACCTCGCTCGAGGTGGTCTGCCGCGAGGCGGATTACATATCGCTCCACGCCCCCCTGACGCCGCAGACGCGCCACCTGCTGGGTGCGCGCGAGTTCGGTTGGATGAAACCTGCGGCCGTCCTCATCAACACGGCACGCGGCGGGCTGATCGACGAGCAGGCCCTGGCCGGATGGTTGGCGCAATCCCGGGATCGGTTCGCGATTTTGGACGTACGCGAGGTGGAACCGCCTCCTCCGGACGATCCGCTGGCCGCCCTGCCCAATGTCCTGCTGACCCCGCACATCGCGGGCGTCACCCATGAATCGACCCGGCGTGTGGCGGAGTTCGTCCTGGACCAGGTCGACCGGGCCCTGCGGGGTGATGCGGTGCAGGGTGTGGTGATCTGACGTGCAGCGGCACCTGTAGCGTGTGCAGGGTATCATCCGGCTGGTGAAGGGGGCATATAAAAGGCGGAATCTTCATACGGTTATTCGGTACGGGCATTCTGCTCCGCTTCTTCCGCGTAGCGAGCCGCTCCGCAAAACGCCCGTTACCGTAGCGTCTCGCTGTCACGCAAGCGGAGCAGTTCGTGCGTCAGCACGAACACACCCTGCCTATGGGTGGGGGCTGGCACCCGTCACCCGGGCGGTGAGCGAGATGGGAGGGAGTGCGGTGAGACGGATCATTTCAGCCTGGCTGTTCACGGTGGTGTTGATTGTTTTCCTCTACGTGGGCGTGACCGGACTGTGGATGAATCATGTCCGCCCGACGGTGCTGGGGATGCCGCTGCTGTATTTCTGGTTCGTTCTGGTCCCGCTGCTCAATCCGCCGATCTTGGGACTCCTGTACCTGTACGACCGGCGGCACAATCCGCAGTGGCACGGAGACCGGCAGAGGGGGTGAGGGTGTGTCCACGGCGGTGATTCTCACGGTCAGCCTCGTCGTGGTGTTTTTGATCACGGTGTTCGGCGCCTTCAGCGGCCGGCTGCAGTCCCGCAACCTGGAAGGGTGGCTGGTCAACAACCGGCACATGGGGGCGTTTTTGGTGTGGTTCCTGCTCGGCAGCGAGATCTATACGGCGTTCACCTTCGAGGGGTTAGCCGGGTACGCCTACAAGAACGGCGCGGCCGCCTTCTACAACGTCGCTCTCAATGACGTCGCGTACGCCATCGGATTCTTTGTCCTGCCGACCATCTGGCTCATCGGCCGCCGGTTCCGATTCGTGACTCAGTCGGATTTCATCGCCGGGCGCTACCGAAGTAAGCCGCTCGGCGTGTTCGTCGCCTTCACCAGCGCCCTCATTATGATTGCGTACATCGATCTCAACATTACGGGCCTGTCGGCGGTGGTGCAGGTCATCGGCAACGGGGAGATCTCGGACGTGTGGTCGGACATCATCGGCTTTCTCATCCTCGCTGTCGCCGTATACCTCGGGGGCATCCGTGGCAACGCGCTGCAGGCTGCCATCAAGGACATCCTGATGTTCATCGCCATCGGCGCCCTGTTCTTCGCCGTGCCGCTGCGCTACTTCGGGGGGTTCGGCCAGATGTACGGCCAATTCGTCGAAAAGATCCCGAACTACCTCGTCCTGCCCGGCGTGTCGAAGCAGCTCGGGGTGACGTGGCTGATCACGACCGTGATCCTAAATGGCGTCGGCCAGTGGATGTGGCCGCAGTGGTTCGGCGTCTCGTTCACCGCAAAGAACCCGCGCACCTTGAAGCTGCAGGCGGTGTTCATGCCGTTCTACCAGCTCGTGAAGGTGGCGGTGATCACCATAGGCTTCGCGGCCGTGCTGGTGCTGGGGACCTCCAAGCAGATCAACGGCAATAACGTGGTGATGATGCTGGCCATGCGTACCTTCCCGGAGTGGTTCGTCATCCTCTTTACCGTCGCCGCCATGCTGGCGGCCATCATTCCGGCGGGGCCCATCATCATGACCTCTGCCAGCCTCCTCGCGCGCAACGTCTACCAGGCGCTCAGGCCGGAGGTGACGGATAACCAGGTGTATCGCATCACGCGCGGGTTGGTGTTTCCGCTCACCGTGATCGCGCTCATCCTCACCCTCGCCCTGCCGTCGTTGATTGTCTCCATCTTGCTCGTCGCGTACGATTTCATCTCGCAGTTTTTCCCGGCGGTCGTCATCGGCGGACTGTTCTGGCGGCGAGCCACGAAGCAGGGGGTGGTGGCGGGGCTCATCACCGGTTGGGCAGTGACGGCGTACCTGGTGCTGACCAAGCATGACCCTATCGGCGGCTGGAATGCCGGCCTCGTCGCGCTGTTGGCCAACCTCGTGGTGTTCTTCATCGTCAGCATGCTGTCCAAACCGGTGCCCCACTCCTATCTCGAGGACTTCTACGCGGACGCGTTTCCGGCTGCGCGCAGGCACGGCGCGAACGCCGCGGACGCGGGGCGCGCTGAGTGCCCTGGCGCGATATCCGTCCGGTCAAGGCCTCGTCGCGCTTCGAACCAAGAAGTCGTTGATGCGGCTGACGAGCAGGCTGACGGCAATCTCGTTGTGCCCGCCTTCCGGGATGATGAGGTCCGCATACCGCTTGGAGGGCTCAACGAACGCGTCGTGCATCGGTTTGACCGTCGACAGGTACTGTTCGTACACGCTCTCCACCGTGCGTCCGCGATCGAGGATGTCGCGTCGGATACGCCTCAGCACGCGTACGTCCGGATCGGTGTCGACGAACACCTTGATGTCGAACAGTCGCCGCAGGCGCTCGTCGACGAGCACGTGGATGCCTTCCACCACGAGCACGGGCCGGTACGGCACGAGCACGGTCTCTTCGGTGCGGGTGTGGCGGGAGAAGTCATACACGGGCATGTGGATGGCTCGGCCCGTCTGGAGCTGCAAGATGTGTTCGTACAGCAGCGTGTTGTCGAAGGCGTCCGGGTGATCGTAGTTCTGGCGGGCCCGCTCCTCCAAGGGCAGATTGCGCTGGTCGCGGTAGTACGCATCCTGCGACATGATGTTGACGTTGTCGCAGCCGAGTCGTTCGACAATCGCCCGGGCGACGGTGGTTTTTCCAGATCCGGTGCCGCCTGCGATCCCGATGATCAGCATGGTTTTCTCTCCTTCAATCCGTCGGCGCCAAACCTCCCAGGCACATGGGAGACCGGCGTGCTGAATTGGAAGGTCCTGTGCACACACGCCCCCTATTGTACCACGACCCAGGCCATCGCCCATCCGCACATTGGACGTTTATCCATTGCGGCGGTTGCAGGGGTTGCATGTATTAGCACTGTGCATAGCACACCACCACTTCAAGGAGGGAGTCCCATGTACGGCGTATTTGGAGGATACACCCGTTGGGCGGTCGTGTTCCTCATCATCTTCGTGCTGTTCTTCCTCTTGGTCCCGACTTACACGACCACGACCACCTGCACGACCACCCCTGTGGTATGAGAGAACCGGCAGCCTAAAACCACGCGCTAAGCCGCGGTACACCCACGCCGGGGTTTGTTCGCGCGATGGATATCCTGAGATTGGAATACCGAAGCGGCCGGCGGTGGGAACTCGCGTCCCGTCGCTGGCCGTCTCGGTGAATCGCCATCAAAATCCGAACCATCCGCTGGGTCCGCCCCCACCCGGTCCGTTCCAGGGGCCTCCTGGTCCTCCCCAGGTGCCCATACCGCCCCAGCCAGGCCCGCCATACATCCCGGGTCCGCCAGGACCGATGCCGTAACCGGGCCCCTGGCCCCAACCGCCCGGTGAACCGAACCGATTCCACCCGCCTCCGCGCAGCGCTCGCGAACCGCCCCAAAGGCCGCCCAGCAACAGCAACAGGGGGAGAAAGCAGGGCTCCGCATCCACCCCAGCCGCGCCATGGTGAAGTGCGGTCTGAATTTCCACATGCTGACGATTTTTTCGCCGTGCACGTTGCACCGCGTGTCACCTCCTCTGTCCATCTCAGCAAAGTGTATGCGTGCCGGGTCGAAAACGGATGGACATGCGCCATCTACAGACGGGCACCCGGCCCCGTGCCATCCCGGGTGGCCGCCGGTTGCCTGCCGTTGCCGGAAACCGTATCATGTCGGTAACTCTGGTGGCGACCGGAGCCTGCCGGAAATCGACGGAAAGGGGACGGGCGATGGGGCACGGGGGGAGAACACCGCGCAAGGTCATCATCGTGGAAGGCAAGAGCGACCGGGATCGGCTCCTCGCGGTGTTGGAGGAACCGGTGCAGGTGGTCTGCACACGGGGGACACTGAGCTACGCCACGCTGGAGGACCTCATCCTGCCGTTGCAGGATGAGGAGGTGTACATCCTGGTGGACGCCGACGAACCGGGTATGAAGCTGCGCCGTCAGCTGCAGCACGAGCTGCCCAACGCCAAACATCTGTACACGCGCCGCGTATACCGGGAGGTCGCGCGCACCCCGCTGAACGTGTTGGCGAAAGTTTTGTACGACGCCCATTTTGCGGTCGACGAGCGGTTGCTGATGACGCCCGAGGGATGCGAACCGCCGCTGTGATGGTTACAATAATATAGTGGACGACCGGTCCAACGTGACCACCATAAGGAGGGTGTTAGATGGCGGATCAGAAGGTGGATGTCCGCATCGAGTACTGCACGTCTTGAGGCTTCTTGCCGAAGGCTGCCCGGGGGGCAGAAGAGATCCTGAAGAAGTACTTTCCGAAGGTGTCCGGTTTGACCTTGGTCCCGTCCACCGGTGGTGTGTTCGAGGTCACCGTGGGCGGAAAACTGGTGTTCTCCAAAAAAGCCATGAACCGCTTCCCAGAGGAAGGCGAGCTGGAACGCCTGGTCGGCGACGAACTGGGCGGATGAACCGCGCATCCCCTTCTCACTCTGGGAAGGGGATGCCATTCACCACTTCCAGCAGGACGCGCGCATGGTTGTACACCGGATCTTTGGCGGCATACACCAGCGTGACGGGTCCCTGATCCGCCAACCGGCGCAGCTCCTCCAATTTCCCCCTTTGCACAGGATTCACCAACAGCTCCGAACGGTACTGTTCACGAAACGCGTCAAAGAGTTCCGGCCGATGGCAGAACCCCTTCCGAAGCTCCGGGCTGGGTGCGATGTCTTTCCACCAATAATCGATATGGGCGTCCTCCTTTTTCACGCCGCGCGGCCACATCCGATCCACCAGGATGCGCGTGCCGTCCGACGGGGCCGGGGGATCGTACACCCGCTTCAATCTGACGTTCATGTGGGTTCCTCCTCGCTTCACCCGCGAACCTTGGGGTGAGGTCCGCCGCAAAGGCTCTTGCTGCCATCGTACCGCTCGGCGGCGACGCGGACAAGCGTGGAAGATCCGTCTGGGGAGGGTATCCACGAACAGCAGATTGTTGTAGGATGTCGGTAGCGATGGGGGTGAAGTCGTGAGCCGGAACGATGCGTATCTCGTCAAGACACTGGTGGAAAACTGGCGGCGCGAGATGGAGGCGGCGCAGCTGTACCAACTGTCCGCGGACGCCGAGCGCGATCCCCGGCGCAAAGACATCCTGGCCCGCCTGGCCGAGGTGGAACGCCGGCATGCGCAGATGTGGGCGGAAAAGCTCGCAGACCTCGGCGTTGACACCGGGTCGTTGGAAGTGCCGCGGGTGGAGGCCGCCGAAGGGGACGGCCCGCAGCTGATGGCGCGAATCGAGGCGATTGAACAGGGCAACGGGGCTTGGTATCAGAGCTTGCGCAACGTGATCGACGACGCAGACATCCTCAGCATCATCGACCAGATTGACCGGGACGAAGCGCAGCACGGCGATCTGGACACGCTCCTGCACACCCGCCAGGCGGCCGAGCGGCGGTTGGACAAGCTGTGGAAGAGCGAGCGCCACCGCCAGGGGACCAGCGACTGGCTCGGGGACGCCATCTATGGGGTCAACGACGGCCTGGGCGCCATCTTCGGCATCATCGCCGGGGTGGCCGGCTACACCGCTAACACGCACACGGTGTTGATCAGCGGCTTCTTCGGCGCCCTGGCCAGCACCCTGTCGATGGGCGCCGGGGCGTGGCTGGCGACGCGGTCTGAGAACGAGGTGATGGAGACCGCCATCCGCCAGGAGCGGGAGGAGATTGAGCAAGACCCGGAGCATGAGATGGAGGAGCTGGCCCTGCTGTACCAACTCAAGGGCTTCACGCCCGAGGAGTCCCAGCGGATTGCGCAACAAATTGCCCAAGACCCGGAGGCCATGCTCAAGACGATGGTCCTGGAGGAGTTCGGCATCCACGAGGCGAACCAAGGCAACCCGTGGAAGTCGGCGCTCTTCGGCGCGGCCTCGACCTTCGTCGGAGGCGTCATCCCGCTCATCCCGTTTTTCTTCATGAACGGCCTGCCGGCCATGGTGACCGCGGCGGTGGTGAGTATCCTCGCCCACTTCGCGGTGGGGGCGGCCAAGAGCCTGATCACCGTGCGCAGCTGGTGGGCGAGCGGCCTGGAGATGACGCTGGTCGGCGTGATCGTCGGTGTCGTCTCGTACGGTTTGGGGGATCTCGCGGCCCGGGTGTTCGGCGTCGCGGCCGGCGGCTGAGGGCGAGGTTGCGCCTTGGTCTAGGAAAAATCCGGGCACGACCTCAGGTGCGCCAAGAACACGTCGACCGTGCGCGTCCGAAATTGAGACGCGTGGACCACGGTGGAGAACCAGCGCCGCACCGGGTGTCCGGCGATCTCGACGCTGGCCAGCGTCCTGAGGGCAAGCTCCTTGCCGAGGGCGCGCTCGGACAAGAGCGCCACGCCGAGACCCGCTTCCACCGATTCCTTGATGATCTGGTTGCTCCCGAAAGCCATCACCGCACGCGGCCGGATGCCCGCCTGGGCCAGCAACCGATCGGCCATCTCCCGCGTGCCGGAGCCCAGTTCCCGCACGATCCACGTCTCTCCCGACAGGGCGCTGGCCTCGACCCGTTCGGCGCTTGCCAGCGGGTGATCCACAGGGAGGATCACCCGCATCGTGTCGGGCAAAAATGGCGTGACCTCCAACTCGGGATGGCACAGCTCCGCCTCGACGATGCCGACGTCGAGCTCTCGCGCCAACACCTGATCCGCCACATGGCGGGTGTTTGCGATGATGACCTCCGGCTGCACATCCGGGTATACACGGCGAAACCGGGCCAGGACGCGCGGCAGCACGTATTCGCCGAAGGTGAGGCTCGCCCCGATGCGCAGCGGCCCCTGGACTTTCTGCGTCAGGTCTTCCAACAACCGGCGGGCCTGGGCGTATTCCCGGACGATCCGCTTGGCCTGCGCGTACAGCACCTCGCCAGCCTTGGTCAACCGGATGAACCGGTTTCTGCGCTCGACCAGCTTGACGCCGTAGTATTCCTCGAGCACCCGGATGTGTTGGCTCACGGCCGGCTGGGTCATGTGCAGGTCGTCGGCGGCGCGGGAGAAGCTCCGGCGTTCCACGACGGCGATGAACACCTCGAGCGGTGTATCCATCCTGAGGCCTCCCGTCTCGTTCACATGATAAGAATTCCTTATCTACATCATATCAATCATTCATTTTACCTATGGAAGATCCGTGCGTACCCTGGGGAGTGACAGGTCACCACAGGGGGGATGGATGTGGAGGGTCCGAACGCCACTTCTTCCGCTTCTTCCGCTTCTGCCGCTTCTGCCGTTTCGGCTGCGGTGCGGATCCCGGAAGGCCAGGACGCGCGCGGGCAGGCGGTCCGCCGTTTCGCGCTGGGGGTTGCTTTCACCTTGATCATCGCCGGCCTTGGGACCGGATTGGCCCGTCTGCCGGGCTTGAACCGGATCGGTCCGTTGGCCTGCGCCATCGCCCTGGCGGTCGTGTACCGGCAATGGGCCGGGTATCCGGAACGCTTGCGCAGCGGGATCCAGTTCTCCGCGAAGCGGCTGCTGCGCTTCGCGATCGTGCTGTACGGGCTCAAGTTGAACATCGCCATCATCCTGCACGACGGTTTGGGGCTCTTGGTGCGCGATGTGGCGACCATCGCGTTCTCCATCAGCCTCATGGCCCTGCTGGCCAAGTGGTGGAAGGCGGATCTTTCGCTCGCCCTGCTGCTCGGCGTCGGGACGGGGGTGTGCGGGGCTTCGGCCATCGCGGCGGTGTCACCCATTCTTCGCGCCAAGGAGGAGGACACGGCCGTCGCCGCCGGGATCATCGCATTGGCGGGGACGGTTTTCGCCATCGCCTATACGCTGGTGCGGCCTCTGTTGCCCTTGACGGCTATGCAGTACGGGGTCTGGTCCGGCGTGAGCATCCACGAGGTGGCGCAGGTGGCGTTGGCGGCGGCGCCGGCGGGATCGCAGTCGTTGGCGGTGGCCTTGTTGGCCAAACTGGGCCGGGTCTTTCTCTTGATCCCGCTGGCTTTTGGGATGATGCTGTGGATGAAGTGGCGGGGCGGGCACGACGGCCAGGTGAAGGTGGAATTTCCGTGGTTTCTCGTCGGGTTTCTCATCATGAGCCTGGCCGGCAGCTACCTGGTGCCCGTCCTGAAGGTGCCGGCGGGTTGGCTGCAGGGGGTTTCCACGTTGAGCAGCTTCCTGTTGACGGCGGCCATGGTGGGTCTGGGAATGAACGTAAGTCTAAAGGACGTTCGCACCAAGGCGGTGCGCCCTTTTCTCGCGATGATCGCCACGTCGGCGCTTCTGTCGGGGTGGACGCTGCTGTCCCTGTGGTGACGGGATCGGGGGTCTTCTGACCCCCATTCGGTCACAGCTGGGTCAGGATCTCCGGGCCGTTGTCCGTGATGGCCAGGGTGTGCTCGTACTGGGCGCTGAGGCCGCCGTCCGCCGTGCGGGCCGTCCAGCCGTCGGGATCGAGCTTCGTCTCATAGGTGCCCGTGTTGACCATGGGCTCGATGGTGAACGTCATGCCCTTGCGGATGCGCGGTCCACGGTGCGGCGGGCCATAGTGCAGCACCTCCGGGCTCTCGTGCATCTCGCGGCCGATTCCGTGGCCGATGTACTCCCGCACCACCGACAAGCCCTCCGATTCCACGTAGGTCTGAATGGCGTGGCCGATATCGGAGATGTGATTTCCGACGACCGCCATCTCGATGCCCTTGAACAGAGCGTTTTTGGTGACGGTCAACAGGTGCCGGGCCTCATCGCTGATCTCGCCCACGGCATAGCTCCACGCCGAATCCGCGTGCAATCCCTTGTGCAACGCCACCATGTCGACGGTGATGATGTCGCCCTCCTGCAGCACGTAGTCGCCAGGAAATCCGTGGCAGATCACATCGTTGACGGACGTACAGGAAGCGAACGGGTAACCCCGGTAGCCCTTCTGGGCCGGCTCCATGTGGTGGCGGAGCAAAAAGGACTCTACGAACGCGTCGATGTCCTTGGTCCGGATGCCGGGGCGGATGAATTCCGCCAAAGCGGCGTGGCACTCGGCCACCACCTTACCGGCTTCTCGCATCAGGTTGATCTCATATCGGCTCTTCGTGACGATCACGTGAAGACCTCCATCCGTCCCGCCCCGAGGGCGGGGGTTCGTGCTTACTGTACCACAAGCCGGGGCTGCATACGAACCGCGCCGAATGGGAAAGCGGATCCGATTGAACCGGGGCACGGCAGCGCCTATCATGGTGACAGAATGGATTACGGCCATTCGGAGAATTGCGGCCGGGAGAGGAGTGGATGCGTGTGGCGTCTGCCGTCTGCCCGCACTGCGGGGAAACCGCATACTCCAGCGCGGAATTTGTCGAGCCTTGGACCTGTCCGAGCTGCAAGCAGGTGGTGGTTCCGGAGCTGACCCCGGAGGAGCGGGAGCGCGTAGGAGAGACCGTGATCGAAAAATACAGCCGTTTCTGGTCACCGGAGTGACGCGGCGGGCCCGCCGCGGGGCGCAAATCCCTGGTCTTCCGCCGGGGCGCCCGCCGCGTGCACGTCCGGGGATCCGGTTTCGTGCGCCGTCCCCGGCGGATGCACGGACTCGATGTGCAGGAACAGTTCAGGGTCCGAGAAACCCAGGTTGTCCTCCAGATAGGTCCGGATGTCCCGAAGCAGGCGGCGGGCGGCACCTGGGATGCCCTGTTGCCACATGGCGCGGACGTGCACGTGCACCGTCACCTGGTCCTCGAGGCGGGTGCGGACGGTCCGGACGGAGAACGGATGCCCCTCTTGGCGCGCGAGCTGCATGACCACGTCGCGCACCACCCGCGGGTGGATGTAGATGGCGCCGCCTGAGAACGCGGCGTTCACGACGGTCACGGGCGTGGGGCCGGCCGCCGGCGTGCGCGGGGTGTGCAGGCGGTACCGCAGGCGGCGCAGGAATTGTTGAAACCGCGGAATCTCCAGCTGCGCGGGTGTTACGGGAATGGCGTGCATGCCGAGCCTGCGCAGATTGGCGGCCAAGTCCAGGTGGCGCATCTCCGCGACGGTCTCGATGGGGATAAAGGTGATGGGTCCCTCCAGCTCGAGCCGGCGGCAGATGGTCTCCACCATCCGGGTGGAAGTGCCGAGCACCAGGACCGTGTTCGGCGCCAGCTGCCGGATTCTGTCCGCCACCTGCCGCCGATGGCCTTCGTCGGTGAAGATGGCGCGCTTGACCGCCGCGATACGGTTGGGCTCGAACTTGGCCGAAAAGCCAGCTGCGACGCGCCCGCCGTGGATGAGCAGCCCGTCGTCGATGATGACCTGGGCCCCCACCTGTCGGGCCACTCGTTCTGCACGGTGGCTCTTGCCCGTGCCGCTCGGTCCCACCAAGCCGTAGATCTGCACGTCCTTTTCCCCCTTACGGCCGCAAGCCGCCCGTCGTGTGGTAGACTGATCTCAATCTTACACGATGTCCGCCTGTGCGGACGAGGAGCGTCGCGGATGTTGGACAACCATTTCTGGCCGATGATGGGCGCCACATCTTCTGAGTTTGGGAAATCTTTGCCGCAGCAGATCGCCGACTACATCGCCACCGAGATCCTGCAAGGCCGTTTCCGTCCAGGCGAACGGCTGAAAGAGGAGGACCTGGCCGCCAAGTTCCAGACCAGCCGCGCACCGGTGCGGGAAGCGCTGTACCTGCTGCAGATCGATGGACTGGTCGAGCGCCAGCCTCGCCGGGGTACCGTGGTGAAGGCGTACACCGAAAAGGAGATCCGTGAGCTGTACGAGGTGCGCCAGGGATTGGAGCAGATCGCGGTGGAGCGGCTCCGGCACGCTTGGAGCCGGCGTGCGGCGGAGCGGTTTCACGCCGTGCTCGCGGATATGGAACAAGCGCTGGCCGACTCGGACGCAGAGGCGTACTCGGAGTCCAATGAGGCCTTTCACGAACTCATTTTCGATCTCGCTGGCAACGAAGTGCTGCTGCGTCTCTACCGCCAGCTGCAGAACCTGCTGCGCCTGCTGCTGCGCCTCTCCACGCAGGAGGCGGCTCAGATGCGCGCTTCCTACGACGAGCACCGGGCCATCGTGGCGGCTTTGGAGCGCGGAGATTTCGAGGAAGCCAAGCGGGTCCTGGCGCAAAATGTCGATCACGGTCTCCACCGCGCCCTCGGCACGCGCGCGGAGGTGCCCCCGAGTTCTCGAAAATGATTGACGCAGGTGCGGTCATTCCGAAATAATAGAAGTGAAGCGTCGGTTCGTCGAATGGATTGTCGACAATCGACAAACGGAGAGAGGGTGGGTCGCGTGCGGGTCACGGTCCAGCGATTCGAGCAGTTCGGCAGCATGCGGTTTCAGTTGACCGGTCCGGTCGGGATCATCACCATCAACCGTCCGCGCCAGCGCAACGCCTTGACGCGCGGAATGTGGGAGACGTTGGCGCAGTGGTGCGAGCACCTGCCGCAGAAGACGAAGGTGCTCATCCTGCGCGGCGGCGGTCGGGATTTCACCGCTGGCAGCGATATCAAAGAATTCGCGAGGCTGACGGTCGACGAGGCGGACGACGCCTTCGAGACCATGGAGCGGGCCATCACGGCGATGGAGCGGGTGAAGGTCCCGACCATCGCGTCCATCAACGGGCCTGCGTACGGGGCAGGATTCGTCCTGGCGCTGGCGTGCGATCTGCGCATCGGATCTCCCCTCGCCCGCTTCGGCATGCCCGTGGGCAAACTGGGCATCACCCTGCAGACGCCGTTTGTCCGCCGGCTCGTCGCCATCCTCGGGCCGAGCCGCACGAAGGAGCTGGTCTATACCGCGCGATCGTACTCCGCCGAGGAGGCGCTGGCGCTGGGCCTGTTGAATCAATTGGTGCCGGAGGAGGAGCTGGACGAGCGCACGCTCGATCTCGCCAAGTCCATCCTCCAGCAGTCGCGCGCCTCCCTCTTCGCGGTCAAGGACAGCGTCCGCCGAGTGCTGGCCGACGAGGCAGAGCGGGAGCGGCACTGGGTGGACCGCCGGGATTTCGTCGAAGGGGTGCGCGCCTTCACGGAGAAGCGCCCCGCACGCTTCTGAGCGAGGGCGTTCTTTCTCGCCGCGGCTTCAGGGCGGCGACAATCGGGGACATACGGAGGGAGAGAAACCGGTGGGGTATCTGAGCGACATCACCATCATCGACCTGACGCGCATTTTGAGCGGCCCGTTCTGCACGATGTACTTCGCCGACATGGGGGCGAACGTCATCAAGGTCGAGCCGCCCGGCGGGGACGACACCCGCACCTGGGGGCCGCCGTTCATCGAGGGCGAGAGCGCCTACTTTCTCAGCATCAACCGGAACAAGCGGAGCATCGTGTTGGATCTGAAGAGCGACCAGGGCAAATCGGTCCTGCGCCGGCTGATCGCGAAGGCGGACGTGGTGGTCGAGAACTTCCGCCCGGGGACCTTGGAGCGGCTGGGCTTCGGGTTTGAGGAGCTGAAGCGGATCAACCCGCGCATCATCCTCGCGTCCATCTCCGGATTCGGGCAGACGGGGCGTTACCGGGATGAACCGGGGTACGACGTGATCGCCCAGGGGATGGGCGGGCTGATGTCGGTCACCGGGGAGCCGGACGGCCCGCCGGTGAAGCCGGGCTTCTCGCTGGCCGACGTGGGAGCCGGGATGTGGGCCATCATCGGCATCCTGACGGCGCTGCATCACCGCGACAGGACCGGTGAGCCGCAGTGGGTGGACGCGTCGCTGCTGGAGACGATGATCTCGATGCAGACTTACATCGCGGGCAACTTCTTCGCCAGCGGCAAGAACCCGCGCCCCTTGGGCAGCGCGCATCCGAACATCTGCCCGTATCAGGCGTTCCCGGCCAGCGACGGGTACTTCAACCTGGCCGTGGGGAACGACAAGATGTGGCGCCAGTGCTGTGAGGCCATCGGGGAGCCGCAATGGGCGGAGGACGAGCGATTCCGCACCAACCCGGACCGGGTGGTGAACCGCGACGTTTTGATCCCGATGCTCGAGCAGAAGTTCCGCCAGCGGACAGTGCGCGAGTGGGTGGATCTCTTCCGCAGCATCCGGATCCCGTGCGGCCCCATTTACAGGCTCTCGGAGCTGTACGACGATCCGTACGTGATCGAGCGCGAGATGGTCAAGACGGTGGAGCACCCGACGGCGGGCACCGTCAAGACGGTCGGCGTGCCGGTGAAGTTTCACCACGGCGAAGGGGGCGTCCGCCCGTTTGCGGCGCCGCCTCTGCTCGGCCAGCACACGGAGGAAGTGCTGCGCGAATTCGGCATCCTGGAGGAGGAGATCCGGGCGGTCGCTGGCGAGAAGCCTGGGAAGTGATTGGGATTGGGCCACCCCCTGGGGTGGCCTTTTTGCATGGGGGCGACGTGTGGAAACCGCTGGTTGGAGGGAAACTGGAAAGCAGTGCAATGGATGCCGGTGACCGGTCACGTCTGCGGCGCATACAATCCGTCACTGAGCAGAAAGACCGCTCCGATGCAGGCGCCCACCAGCAGCCAGCCGAGGCGGGCCCGGCGTGTCATGGGCTGCGTGCGCCCGGGGAGGGTGGCGGCGAATGCGGTGACCACCACTGCGGACAGCGGGATGAAGGACAGGCGGATGAGCAGATGGACCAGATTGTGCAACGGCGAGCCCTCCCTCGATGGCATAGGGGTGGCCGGCCTGGGTGGGCCTGCCGTGACCTATTGTGCCACAGTTGCGCATACGTTTCAGCAAGGTGCGCACGCGTTGGAGAAGGGGAGTCCTCGCATGGGCGAGTATGAGGCGCAGCAGTGGACGGTCCTCCAGGTCGGTTTGTGGAACGGCGCCATCACGGGCGCCCGCGGACGGCTGCTGTACCGGGCGATCCTGCGCAGCGCTCTGGATGCCGGGATTCGAGGCGGCACGGCATGGATCGGCATCGAGGGCGGCCATGGCCGGGGGGCGTTTCGCAGTGTGGAGAGTGAGGTGGCATCCAACGAATTGCCCGTGATGTTGGCGTTTGTCGATCACGCTCTGCCCATCGCCCGCTGGTTGCCGGATCTGCGCACGATGGTGGACACACATGGCGTCGTGGTGAGCGACGACGCATCGGTGTGGTTCAGGGTGCTCGGGAGCGGAGGACGGGATGGCCGCACGGGCAGCCGGACCGGTGATACGCCGCAAGGCGCGCCACGCGACGCGTCCCGGGATGCCCTGAGACCGTCCGGCGATGTATCCGGTGACGCGTCGGATGGTGAAGACGCGCCGTCCCGTGACGACTCCGGCGGCCGCGCGTCTCGCGGCGACGGAGCGGACGAAGGGTTGATGGTACAGGTATACACCGTGGAAGGAAGGACGCTTCAGGGCAAGCCGGTGTATCAGGCCGTGGCGGAGTTTTTGCGCAAGCGGGGCGTGCTGTGGGTGTACACCACGCGCGGCCTGACGGGGTTCGGGGAGCAACGGCGGGTCCATGAACCGCAGTGGTTGCTGCGGGCGCACGATGCCCCGGTGATGGTGACCGCACTCGATCGCCAAGACCGGCTCGGACCCCACCTGCCAGGACTTGTTCAGTTTGTCGGTCACGAGGGGTTGGTCGTCAGCCGCAGCGTGCGCTGGCACCACCCCTGACCGCCATCCAGGCGGAAGCCCGGCAGCGGCGCACCGGGGCTGGAGAAGGCGGTTCAAATGCCCTCCGGCGTCAGGAGGAAAGATGCAGGCCGGCGCGCTCTTCCCACCGCGAGAAGTAGAGATAGCGCGCTGCCACCATGTGCAGTACCCAGGCCATGAAGACGCTGTACACGATGCCGAGGACGAGCAGCCCCCAGCTCGGCAGTTCGGCCGAGACCGCCAGGCAGGCCCCGGTCGCCGCGGCCATCACGGCGCCGAACGGGAGCATCGGCGCGAAGCCGCCTAACAGGGCCCCCGCTGCCGATTGGATGGCCTCGCGCATCGCCGGTTCGCACACCAGCGCCACGTCTCCAAACAGGAATACGAACCGGGCGAGCAGAACCACTACAGACAGGAGCGCGGCCAGGGCCGGCAGCGCCTGGGCGATGCCCACCGCGGTGAGGCCGAGGGCGGTCCAAAGGAGGTTCCACGTCAACAGGCGCCAGAAGCTCCGGGCGGCGTCGGCCAAAAAGGTGGACAAGCCAGCCGGTTGTCCGGTGTCGATCCGCACCAATACCCCGTAAAATCCGCCGGTGAGAAAGACCTGAAAGAGCAGCACCAAAAACGGAAAGGCCCAGTGCACGCCGGTCGCGGGATGGATGAAGTTCCACAGGCTCGGGAAGCCCGTCGGCAGGGTGAGCAGCTGCAGGCGTCCGCCCGGCGCCGTGAGGCCCACCTGGGCCCACCGGAGATACAGCCAGGAGAGGGCGCTGAATGCCGCGGCGAGCGCCGCGAGGCTGAGAAACGCGCGCCAGAAACGCTTGACCACGGGAGATTCACTCCTTGTCGGGAGGCTCGCAGCGAACGATGTCTTCGTCTCATTCTACCCAACCGGCTCTCGTCACAAAAGAGGACAGGCCTGAAAAGGGGAACAGGCGGGAAAAGATCAGATCTCTTGCGGGGCGAGGGCGGGTTTGTCGTTCGACCCGTGCCCCGGTGCGGGTCCGTGCTGGCGTGAGGGAAAGGAGAGATCAGAACTGTTGCGAGGGATTGGCAGCGATGTGGTGGAGATCCGCCGCGTGGAACAGGCCCTGGCCAGACACGGGGAACGTTTCATGGCGCGGGTGTTGAGCCCCGGGGAGCGCTTGGAGGCGGATGTCCTCCCGGCGGCGCGGCGGGTGGAGTTCATCGCCGGGCGATTCGCGGCGAAGGAAGCGGTGGCCAAGGCCCTGGGGTGCGGCATCGGGCGGCTGGGCATGCCGTCGGTGGGCATCGTGCTGGAGGACACAGGCCTCGTGGCCCGTTTTTCCGCCTGGCCTGCGGGCGTGGCGCCCATCGGGCGCGTGCTTGTCAGCATTACCCACACCCGTGAACTGGCCTTCGCGGTGGCGGTTTGGGACCAGGACGGCTGAACCCGGTTCAGCCGGAGCCGGTCCGAGCTGAGTGCGGTCCGAGAAGAGTCTGGGCCGAGCAGAGCCGAGTGCGATCCGAGCTGAGCGCGGACGATGGGACCGGCAGGGGGATTGTACTATCCGTGGGACGGGCGGAATATAACTATACCAATCCTCGGGGAGGGTACCGAGTGTTTCTGCTCACCAGCGAACAGATGCAAGAACGAGACAGACACACCATCACAACACTGCGTGTACCCGGTTTGGTGTTGATGGATCACGCGGGGCGGGCCATCGCGCAGGCGGTCCGATCCCAACGGCCGCAGCGGGTCACCGTGGTCTGCGGCAAGGGCAACAACGGGGGCGACGGCTGGGCGTGCGCGCGCTGGTTGCATCACTGGGGGTTCCGGGTGACGGTGGTCAGCGTGATCGATCCCGGACAGTTGCGGGGCGAAGCCGCTCAGGCGGCCGAGATGGCCATCGCGAGCGGGGTTCCCTACCAAGTCTATTCGGACGGGGATCCGCTTCCGGAAGCCGACGTCTTTGTGGACGCTCTGCTCGGGACCGGAGCGGCTCGGCCGCTGGAGGGCACGATGCGCCGGTTGGCCGAACAGATGAATCAGCAGTCGCCTTGGACCGTGGCGGCAGACGTACCGACGGGCGTGGATGCGAGCACCGGGGAAGTGCCAACGGTGGCGGTGCGGGCAGATGTGACCGTCTGCCTGGCCGCGCAGAAACTCGGCACCGCCGTCACACCCGGATGCCTGTACGCGGGACGGGTGGAGGTGGCCGACATCGGGATCCCATTGGATCCGGTTGCACCGTATGCCGCCTGGGTGCGCGAGGAGGACGTCCGCCGTGCGATTGCCCCGCGGCGCCCTGAGACCCACAAGGGCAGTTTCGGCCGCGTCGGGGTTCTGGCCGGACCGATGCCGGGCGCCGCGGTGTTGGCCGGTCTTGGGGCTGCGCGGGCAGGCGCAGGATTGGTGGTGTTCGGGGCCGAGTTTCCGGTGTCCGTCGCGGTGCCGGTGGAGTTCGTCCTGCGAGACACCCTCCAGGGGGAGGCGTGGTACCGGGACTGCCAGGCGGTGGTCGTGGGTCCCGGGCTCGGGGACCGGGACGCGGACCGGGAGCGGGCCCGCCGTGTCCTGGAGGGCCACGGCGGTCCTGGCGTGATCGACGCGGACGGACTGCCTCTGGCGCTCGAGGCGGGCCGTGCCCTGGACACCTGGGTGCTCACGCCACACCCGAAGGAGTGCGCCCGCCTGCTGGGGTGGACCACAGACCGGGTCCAGACCTCACGGCTGGCGGCGGCCCAGGCATTGGCCCAGCGTACCGGAGCGGTGGTGGTGCTCAAAGGCTATCGGACCATCATTGCGGACGCCCGCGGCCGCATCCGTGTGAATCCGACCGGTCATGCCGCGCTGGCCACCGCCGGAACGGGCGACGTGCTCGCTGGCATTATCGGCGGCTTGTTGGCCCAGGGCGCCGACCCGTTTACGGCGGCGTGCGCCGGTGTCTGGCTACACGGCCGGGCCGGGGAGTTCGCCGGGGAACAGGTGGGATCGATCAGCACCGTGGCGTCGGATGTGGTCGAAAACATTTCCCGAGCAATTTCGTCCTGCTTCGACACATCGTCCGGGGGATAGCAGGTTGTGGGTGTTCGTCCAGAAAGGCGAGGTGGAGTATGCGTAAGGTCAGTGGAATGTTGGTCGCGGTGGGACTGGCGGCGGCGTTGGCCGCCGGGTGTGGTGCGCCTTCCAAGGATGCGATGAACGCAAAGCTACAGACCCAGCAGGAGAAGCTAAGCGCCAGCAACTATCAGAGCACGGCCAAGATGACGGTGCAGATGGAGAACGGATCGCAGACGTACTACATCGAGACGGACTACGATTCGCCGGAAGTCTACAAAATCTCCTTGGGGGACGCGAACAAGAACATCAATCAGATCATCGTGCGCAACGGCAGCGGCATGTTCGTGGTCAGCCCGACGCTGCAAAAGGTGTTTCGCTTCAACGGCAACTGGGCGCAGAATCAGGGGCACATCTACCTGTACGACCAAATTTTGCACCAACTCTCCACATCACCGGACGTGAAGGTGGCCAAGAAAGGAGACGTGTACACCTTCACGATGCCCATCACGCCAGAGAACGACATCGTCGCCAAACAACAGGTGGACCTGAGTGTGAACACCCTGGAACCGAAGAAAGTGGTGTTGTACGACAAGGACAACAAGGCCGTCGTGACCATCGAGTTCACCTCCTTCAAGACGGGCGTCAAGTATCAGCAGGCCGACTTCGATCCGCAGAAGTTGGCGTCGTCCGGCGCGGTCAAGACGACCACGGTGCAGGACAACCAGTTCACCTTCGTCGAACCCCAGGAGATCCTGGGCGACAAGCAGGACCTGTCCGATCAGCTGTCGGCCACGGATTGGCTGCTCCGCTACACGGGGCCGTACGACTTCACGCTCGAGGAGTGGCGCCCAGATCCCGGCGTGGCCGGCGTCCCGGGCGGGAAGTTGGTCGATCTGTTCGGCGTCCCGGCGGTCCTTGCCGGTTCAGCGAACGCGCAACGCCTGATGTGGATTCACAATGGCGTGCAATTCTCGCTGACCAGCGACAAGCTATCATTGGATCAGATGAAACAGGTGGCCATCTCCACCTTCGGACAGGTGGGCAAGTGAATGAGATGAGGGGCGTGCCGCTGCGCTCCTGCGCGAAAGCGAGCCGCTTCGCAGCACGCCCCTCATCCTCGCTCGACATGTTTCGCCGTTTCGTGCGCGGATGGCGGGGCGTACACCTATCCGCGCGCCGGTCAGGGGCGGACGGAGCGTGGCGGGGATTGCCATTGTCCGCCTTCCCCTCATCGTTCACAATGAGGGGGTTGCCAAGCTTCCGACCACCGTGCCGACGTGCAACGCAAAGACCGAAGGCGCTTGGTGCGTATGGTGGCGTCTGACCACCGTGGCCGATTTTTGACAGCCGCTTTTCGGCACCGATATAATACCGGTTGTACGCATCGGTCAGGGTTACGTTCCGCATGGAGGTGCCGCGCGTGTCCAATGTGAATACGAAGCGAGTCGTCGTCAACATCCCCCAGCAACTGCTCGAGCAGGTGGATGGCATCGCTCTTCGCGCCCAGACCAATCGCAGTGAGATCATCCGGGAAGCGATGCGGCGATACGTCACGGAACACTGGAAGGCCGACATCCGCACCGCGATGCAACAGGGCTACCTGGAGATGGCGCGCATCAACTTGCGCATCGCTTCGGAAGCGTTTCCATTGGAACAAGAGGCCGGGGGTACCGTGGAGCGACTGGTGAGCGGGGTGTAACAGCTTGAACGTCAAGCGGGGGGACATCTTTTTTGCCGATCTCTCGCCGGTGGTCGGCTCTGAACAGGGCGGCTTCCGGCCGGTTCTCGTGATCCAGAACGACATCGGGAACCGGTTTAGCCCCACCGTGATCGTCGCGGCCATTACGGCCCAGATTCAGAAGGCGAAATTGCCGACGCATGTCGAAATTTCCGCAAGCCAGAGCGGCCTGGAGCGGGACTCCGTGATCCTGCTCGAACAGATCCGCACCATCGACAAGCAACGCCTCACCGATAAGATCACCCACCTCGACGAACACATGATGAAGCGCGTCAATGAAGGACTGATGATTAGCCTGGGCTTGGTGGATTTGTGACCGCCCGGGCCGCCCATGTGTGGAAGGAGTTGCAGCCTTGAATCCCGTGCATGATTCGGAGATCCGGGACATCGCATTGGCGCCGGAGGGGCGCCGCAAGATCGATTGGGCGTCTGCGCATATGCCGCTGCTGGCCCAACTGCGTGAACAGTTCCAGCGGGAGCGGCCCTTCGCCGGCAAGCGCGTTGCCATCTGCCTGCATCTGGAGGCGAAGACGGCGAACCTGGCGCTGTTGGTACAGGCGGGCGGCGCCGAGGTGGCGGTCGCAGCCAGCAATCCGCTGTCGACCCAGGATGACGTGGTGGCGGCGCTGGTGGACGCCGGCGTGACGGCGTACGCGTGGCGCGGGGCGACGGACGACGAGTACCACCGGCATCTCCAGCGGTTGCTCGACTTTCATCCGGAGGCCATCATCGATGACGGCGGAGATCTGATCACCACACTGCATCGGGATCGACCGGAGCAGTTGGCAGAGGTCCGCGGCGGCTGCGAGGAGACGACGACGGGCATCCTGCGGCTGCGCGCGATGGAGGCAGAGGGGGCCCTGAAGGTCCCGATGATGGCGGTGAACGACGCCTACTGCAAGTACCTGTTCGACAACCGTTACGGCACGGGTCAGTCGGTGTGGGACGGCATCATGCGGACCACGAACCTGTTGGTGGCGGGCAAGACGGCGGTGGTGGTCGGTTACGGCTGGTGCGGCAAAGGCGTCGCCATGCGGGCGAAGGGACTGGGGGCCCGCGTCATCGTCTGCGAGATCGATCCCATCCGCGCCCTCGAGGCGGTCATGGACGGTTTCACCGTCATGCCGGTGGTGGAGGCGGCCCGCCAGGGGGACTTTTTCGTGACGGTCACAGGCAACCGCGACTGCATCACGCGCACGGCCTTCGAGGTGATGAAGGACGGTGCGGTCCTGGCCAACGCGGGCCATTTCGACGTGGAGATTTCGAAGCCGGACCTGCGCGAGCTGGCGGTGTCGGTGCGCGAGGTACGGCATAACATTGAAGAGTACCGGATGCGCGACGGGCGCAGGCTGTATCTGCTGGCACAGGGCCGGTTGGTGAATCTGGCCTCGGGCGACGGCCATCCGGTGGAAGTGATGGACATGACGTTCGCGCTGCAGGCCCTCGCCCTGCGCGCGGTGGTGGAAGGGGATTTCGCGCCGGGGGTGCACCCCTTGCCGCGGGAGCTGGATGAGCGTGTGGCGCGGATGCGCCTGGCGGCCTGGGGCTTTTCGGTGGACGAGCTGACGCCGGCGCAGCGGGCGTACTTGGCCAGCTGGCAGGCGTGATGTCGCCGGTTTGCGCGCGCACCCAACCAGGTCTATCGGAGAGAAGGAGATGCAGGGTATGCGGCCTTTGATCGGCATCACGGGCACCAGGCATGTGATCCAGACCAGTTCACCGGCACCCGTCCTCATGGGCCTGGTCTGCTCGGACGACTACGCCAAGGGGGTGGAGGCCGCGGGCGGCATCCCGGTGATCATCCCGTATCTGACGGATGAGGAAGCCATCGAACGGCTCGCGGATCGCCTCGACGGCCTGCTCTTGGCGGGCGGCGAGGACGTCGATCCGAACCGGTTTGGCGAATCCCCTGTGGTGGGATTGGGACAGGTGGTGCCGGAGCGCGACGAGTTGGAGCTCGCCCTCATCGCGCAGGTGCGCCGCCGAAACAAACCCATCCTCGGCATCTGCCGGGGGATTCAGGTGTTGAACGTCGCCTTCGGCGGGACGCTGTACCAGGACCTGCCGCGCCAGTGGGGCGGGCGGATTCAACACAGCCAGAAAGCGCGCCGGGATCATCTCAGCCACAGCGTGCGGATCGAATCGGATAGCCGTCTGGCGGCGCTGTTCGGCGGCCGGACGGAGGTGCGATGCAACTCCTTCCACCACCAGGCGGTCAAGGATGTGGGGGACGGACTTCGGCCGGTGGCGTGGGATGAGGAAGGTTTGATTGAAGCGGTGGAAGGCGTGGACAGCGACACGTTTGTCGTCGCCGTGCAGTGGCACCCCGAAAACCTTTGGCAGCGTTGGCCGGAGCACCACGGGCTGTTCCGGGGCCTCGTGGAAGCCGCGGCTGAGCGACGCACAGCGTTGATCTGAGGCGGTCCGGGCGGGGGACCGCGGCGGAGGGGGCCGGTGATGACCGAAGGGAAGGCGGCACCAGTGGACGCGACCGCGACCACGGCCAGAGGGGTGCCGTGGAGGGCCATTGGCATGGCGGCCAAGCTCGTGATGGCCAGCACGGTTTCGGGCTGTTCTCCCGCGGGAGAACAGCCGGCCTCGCCGCCCAGTACCACGTCTTCCCGGCAATCGCAGCCTGGCGTGCATGCCATCTCCTTCTACAGCCCCGCGCTGAAAAAGAACATGGCCGTGGAAGTGTATCTGCCGCCCGGATACAACACCGCGAAGCGGTATCCGGTGCTGTATCTGTTTCACGGCAAGGACGGGCGCGCCGACACCTGGATGGACGGCGCCATCGGGATCAACCGCGCCGCCGATCAACTCATCACGAGCGGCCAGATCCAACCGCTCATCATCGTCTCGCCTCAGATGGATAACGGATACGGCATCAACACCGCCGCTACCGCCACTGCCGTGGGGGGTTACAACCGCGGCATGTACGAGGACTACATCACCCGCGACCTCGTTCCCTACATAGACAGCCACTACAGCACCGCTGCCGATTCCGCCCACCGGTACATCGGCGGGCTTTCCATGGGCGGGTTTGCAGCCTTGCACGACGCGTTCTTGCATCCCGATCTGTTCTCGAAGGTGGGTGTCATCAGTGCAGCCCTGTGGGTGGGGGAGCCGCCTGCCGAGTTGAGGTGGATTTATCCCGACCGCGCGACACAGGCGGCCAGAGATCCGATCACCATCGCCGCCCACCGCAATCTGGGCAGCTTGTCCATTCTCATGATTGAGGGGAAAAGCGATCCGTTTCTCGCGGCGGATCGAACGCTCGACCACACGCTCCAAGCACACGGCGATCACGTCGTGTACCGCGAATACCCTGGTGGCCACAATTACGGATTTTGGCGCGCACACGCGGCGGAGATGCTGGTATTCTTCGCCGGCAAGTAGCCGGACCTCGCCCTCTGCGACGCCGTCAAGTCCCCGCTCAGGCTTGTCCCCCAAAGTGAAGCGCTGGGTGCATGGGGAAGGGTGCGCCGGGACGAGGCGCGGAAAGGAGGGAATCCGGATGGCGCAGGTCACTCCGCAGTCCTGTCACCTGCAGCTGCAGTTCCAGGTCGGCACCACCGCGAGCGGCATGCCGAAGATCCAGAACCGGAACTACACCAACGTGTCGCCCACGGCGTCCGATGACGACCTGTTGGCGGTCGGCCAAGCCCTCGCCGCCCTGTTCGATCTGCCGCTGCACGCCATTGCCCGCGTCGATCAGGACGCCATCGAACCCGGCCCGCAGGCGTAATGCGGGGACCACACACAGAGAGGAGGGAACGTTGAATGGCCACGAAGACGGTACTGCAGCTCGAGTTCCTGACGGACCAGAACAAGCGGGTGCGCATCACCATTCCGTCACCGAAGCAGCCGGTCGACGCGGCGGCGGTGCAGAACACCATGGACCTGATTGTCCAGAAGAACGTGTTCGCGTATCCGCAGGGCGTCATTGTGAAAAAGGCTGGCGCCACGCAGGTGGTGACGGATTCCACCGAGATCGCTTGACAGCAGCGTGATCGCCGCCGACGTCACGGGTCCGCCTCACACGCGGCGGACCCGGCCGTACACATGATGGACACCCCTTCACAGGCGACAGATGCCTCCGCGCACACCCCCAGGCCCTCCGGCATCACCGGAGGGCCTGCCCTGTGAGGTCACCGCCCGCATGCCCGTCTGTCACGGCACCTGGATGCCCGCTTCGATGCGCTGACGCACCGCTTCGCTCAGTGTCTCGGCATTCGCTGCCTCAAGGACCTCTTGGTCATTGATGAGAACAAATGGCTTGCGTACGCAGATGTGGCACAGGCCGAGACACGCCCAGCGCCGGAGCTGGACCTGGGGGAACAACTCCTTGGTCTCTTCCCAGACCCGTTGGCTTCCCAGGGGCAGGTTCCTGACACAGACCTCGATCTTCCGCACCTCTTCCACGTCTGCTTCCTCACCTTCATCCCTTCGCGGCGCGCCTGCGGTACAGCCACACCCCCGCTGCGGCGGCCACGGCGACGACGGCCGCCCCGGCCAGTATGGTGCGCGATCGCGCCAGGACATCGTCCACGTGATCGCCGAACCAATACCCGGCACCGAGCCATGCTGCGCACCACAACCCGGCGCCGATGCCAGTGTAGAGCACGAACGGCCGCCAGTCCATGCCACCGAGGCCCGCCACATAGGAGCTCACCGATCGGACGCCAGGGAGGAATCGGCCTGGTACCAACATCCACGGCCCCCACCGGTCCATCAGGCGGGTGGTTCGCATCATGCCGCGGTCGTTGAGCATCGCAAAACGCCCCCCGATGCCGTCGACGAAACGGGAGCCGAATCGCCGGGTGACCCAGAAGGCGATCCCGGCCGCGGTCAGGTAACCTGCGGTCCCGAACAACCACAAACCGCCCAGGTGCATCCGGTTTTGGGCGGCGAGAAAGCCGTAGAATGCGAGCGCCGCGTCCCCGGGGAAAGGCAACCCCAGTCCTTCTATGACCATCGCCACGTAGACACCGGGATACCCCCATCCGATGACGGTGTCGGCGAGGCCGCCGAACCATTCCAACACGGGCATCCTCCTCCACGTCTTATCCATACGACAGCGTCCAGGCGATGATGTCCAACCTATGAGGGCCAGGGCTCAAAACCTACTGCGAATGGTAGAATGGAGTGGGAATGGGTGGACGTGGATGCGGCATGATGGAAGCGAAACCGGACGGACGGAAGGCGGCCGGACAGGCGAAGACCGGGCAGGCGGCGGGGCAGGCCGCCGGGGGAGTGACGAATGGAACTGCGGCGGACCAGAAGGATGTCGTCGATCCAGATACCATTCGGCGACACTATGCAGACAATCATCTGAATGTCGTGAAGATACAGCCTTATCCCCGGTTCCACGGTGAATTGGTGACCTACAGCTACGGGGATCCCACCATCCCCGACCGATGGGACTGGTGGGGTCAAGACGGCAAGCCGTACCCGCTGCCGACTTCAAAATACTTCACCACGTTGATGGAGGTGCGTGACGACACGGACATCCTGCTGCTGGCCACCGGAGAGAACGACATCAACGCCGCGGTGGACTTCCCGTTCGTCATGCATTGCTATCGCACGGACACCAAATCGCCGTTCTTCGAGGTGGATGAACCGTACTATGCCCCGTTGAATCAACCCGAGTCTTTCGGAGACAAGAAGACGGAGAGGCTCAGCGAGGTTCGGCTGACGGTTGACGGTTTGCAGGCGGCATTCTCGCCCGTTCCGGGGAAGGAGAGTTCGTTCTGGGCCGGGGCGACGGGGATTCCCGATACGAAGACCTCGTACGACAAAGCGTCCGGCGAGATGACCATCCGTTTCCTGAACACGGCGTTGGCGCTGGACCCCAAGGGGCTCGGCGGCGTGCAGAACGAGTTCATCAACTCGGTTTCGGTGAACACCGACGGTGCGGACACGGTTTTGCACGTACGGCTGAAGCCGGAGGTGGGCTGGTACACCGCCAAGCGGATGTGGGTGGCGACATCCCAGTTCCGGTTGCCGTACGTTTGGTTCACGTTTGCAGTGGACCGACCTGATTTGTAGGAATGGGACGGGCCGGAGCGGCCGATGGATGCGCCGAGGGGGGTGTCACCGGGCAGCGTGTGGTCTCACCGAGTGTCTACCGGGTGGCTCGGTTTGGAGATGGCCCGCAACCTGATATGATATGGAAAACGGGCGAATTCAGGAGTGGAACCATGTTGTGGATACGGTTGCAATTCGGGGAGCGGTCGATGCGCCTGGACCTGACCGGCGTCGCGAGCAAAGCGGAGATGCTGGCGAGGATTCGGGCCTGGGCCCAGTCACTGGCACCGGATGCGTGGGTGGTGGGCGGCGGTTGGGATGACAACCGGTTTGCCGGTGGCGGGGACGTGCCGACCCTTGCAGAACTCGACGAGGCCGCCGGCGGGCGGCCACTGTTGCTTACGCGGGTCTGTCGTCATGTCCATCTCCGCGCCGCCAAGGTGCAGTACACCATTGTCGGCGGCGAGGTGGCGTACGCCGCGGACGGCAGGGCGGAGGGATGGGCTTGAACGGGCTGGACGAGTTCGGTCTCATCGAGCGGCTGGTGCAGCGGGTGCCGAGCACCGGACGCGCGGTGGTGACCGGGGTGGGGGACGACGCGGCGGTACTGGCGGTCGATCCCGGTGAACAGGTGTTGGTCAGCACGGACGCGATGGTCGACGGGGTGCATTTCCTCACCCGCACCATGGGATTCGTGGACGTGGGCTACAAGGCGGCCGCCTCGACCATCAGCGACATCGCGGCGATGGGCGGCGAGGCCCGGCACCTGGTGGTGGCGCTGGCCATCCCGGAGGCGGCCCGGCTGGCGGATCTGGAGGCACTTTATGACGGCATCGCCCTGGCCTGCCGGGACCACGGGGTCAGTGTCGTGGGTGGCGACGTGATCCGAACCGGAGGGCCGATGGTCGTCACCTGCACGGTGATCGGCGCGGTGCCGGCCGGACAGGCGGTGTTACGAAGCGGGGCGCGGCCGGGAGACGTGGTGTTCGTCACCGGCTGGGTCGGCGGATCGGGGGCCGGGTTGGCGCTCCTGCTCGACGGCACCCCGGTGGCGGGGGACGTGGCGGCAGAGTTGGTGGCGTGCCACCGGCGGCCGCGGGCCCAGTTGCTGGCCGGGGCCATCCTGCGCGGGGCCGGGGCGACGAGCCTCGACGACATCAGCGACGGCCTGGCCAATGAATTGAACGAGATCAGCCGCGCCAGCGGCGTCCGCCTGCGTATCCAGGCCGGGCGCGTGCCGGTCGCGCCTGCGGTGCGGGACTTCGCCCGCCAGCGCGGCGAGGACCCGCTGCGCTATGCCTGGTACGGCGGCGAGGACTACCAGTTGGTGGGGACGGCGCCGCCGTTCGCCTTCGCGCGGGCGTTGGCCCGCTGCGAGTCATCCGGCGTCAAGCTCACCCAGATTGGGCGCGTGGACGCGGGGGACGGCGTGATCGCCGAATACGAAGACGGGCGCTTGGAGGTGGTGGAGCCGAGGGGCTTCAACCACTTCGCGCCACGGGAGGCAAACGATCCGTGAAGGTGCAGCAGATGTCCATCACCAGCCGCGGGCCCGGGGAGACCCGCAGCCTGGGCGAGCGGTTGGGCGAGATCCTGCAGCCGGGGGACGTGATTTTGCTGTCGGGGGAGCTCGGCGCCGGAAAGACGACGTTCTGTAAGGGCGTGGCGGCGGGCCTCGGCGTGGCCGAGGAGGTGACGAGCCCCACCTTCACGTTGATCGCCGAGTATGAAGGACGTGTGCCATTGGTACACATGGACCTGTACCGGCTGTGGGAGGAATCCGGGACCCAGGCGGCCATGCAGGCCTTGGCGGACCTGGGCTGGGAGGATTACCTGGAATCGGACGCGGCGGTGTTAATTGAATGGGCGGGGCCGGCGGCGGACGGGGTGGAGGACGCCCTCGAGGTGGAGTTGGTGGCCGCGCCCCTGCCGCGCGTGGACGAACGGGAGTTGCGCTGCCGGGCGCGCGGGCCTCGCAGCCAGGCGCTGCTGGACGAGTGGGTGAAACGATGGCTGTTCTAGCGATGGACACGGCGACACAGGTGCTGGCGGCGGCCGTGCGGACGGCGGACGGGCGTGAGGGCTCCGTCGCCCTTCACATCCCGCGGGGCCACTCGCGCCTTTTGCACCCGGCCCTGAAGGGTCTGCTGCAGGCGTGCGGCGTGGGGCCAGGGGAGTTGGAAGAGATCGTCGCGGGTGTGGGCCCGGGCAGCTACACGGGCGTGCGCATCGGGGTCGCCGCGGCCAAGGCGATGGCGGCGGCGCTGGGCGTCCCGGTGCGGCCGGTGTCCACCCTGTGGATGATGGCGGAGGCAGCGGTGCCGGACGGCGGCCGTTCCACGCTGGTTTTGCCCCTGCTGTACGCCCGACGGCAGCGGGCGTTCGGCGCCCTGTACCTGAAGCGGTCCGGCGTTTGGACGACCGTCGCGCCGGAGCAGGTGCTGCCGGTCGCGGAATGGGCCGCGCGGCTGCGGGAGGCGTTGGGGGCAGAGCCCGCGTGGGATGGCGTGATCGTCCACGATTTTCCCCAGTCCGTTCGCGCCCTGCTGGGCGACGGCGGGGGCGTCGGGAAGGTGTGGACGCTGGCGGATGCGGCCGGCCGGCTGGGGCCGGCGCTGCTGCGGCTGGGGAGCCTGCCGGAGGTGCCGGCGTTGGCCGGCGAGGCGGTGCACCATTTGGCGCCGGAGTACGCGTTACCGGTGGAGGCGGAGGTCAAGCTCGCGGAGAGGAGCCTGGTGCGGCATGGCGATGGCTGAGGCGTGGGATCCGGATGCCGTGGTACTGCGGCCGATGCATGTGCGCGACCTGGACGAGGTACTGCGAATAGAGAAGCGGTGTTTCACCGCCCCGTGGTCCCGGCATGCCTTCTTGACGGAGTTGGTGGAGAACCAATTCGCCCATTACACGGTGGCCGAGTACCGGGGCCGGCTGGCCGGTTACGCGGGCGTGTGGCTGATCCTCGACGAGGGGCACATCACGAACATCGCCGTCGATCCGGACTTCCGCGGTCGGCACCTGGGCGAACGGCTGCTGCGCCACGTGATGGCGCAGTGCGCCGCGCGGGGCATCACGCGGATGACGCTGGAGGTGCGCGTGAGCAACACCGTGGCGCAGAACCTGTATCGAAAGCTTGGCTTTGTCGGCGTGGGGGTGCGCAAGGGGTACTACACCGACAACCAGGAGGACGCGCTGATCATGTGGGTGGACTTGCCCAGGCTGGACGGAGGGGACGAGGCGTGAGGGTGCTCGGCATCGAGACCAGCTGTGACGAGACGGCAGCGGCCGTGGTCGAGGACGGACGGCGCATCCTGGCGCAGACCGTCGCCTCCCAGGTGGCGACGCATGCGCGCTTCGGCGGGGTGGTGCCGGAGGTGGCGTCGCGCCAGCACGTGCGGGACATCACCCAGGTGGTGGCGCGCACCTTGGAGGAAGCGGGGGTGTCCTGGGGCGATCTCGACGGCATCGCGGTCACCTGCGGACCGGGCCTGTTGGGTGCCCTCCTGGTCGGCGTCTCTGCGGCCAAAGGGTATGCGCTGGCGACCGGCATGCCCTTGGTGGGGGTGCACCACATCGCGGGCCACGTAGCGGCGGCCTTTCTCGAGACGGACCTCGTTCCGCCGGTGTTGGCGCTCGTGGTCTCGGGCGGGCACACGGAGATCCTCGACGTCGACGAGGGGTTCCGCTTCACGCGCCTCGGGGCGACCAAGGACGACGCGGCTGGGGAGGCGTATGACAAGGTGGCCCGGATGGTTGGCCTGGCTTACCCCGGCGGCCCTAAGGTGGACGAGCTGGCGCAGCGGGGCGATCCGAAGGCGTACGACTTCCCGCGCGCGATGCTCGAGGAGGGGCTGGATTTCTCCTTCAGCGGGCTGAAATCGGCGGTGGCCGGCGAGATCGAACGGCAGAAGCGGCAGGGCGAGGCCATCCGGGCGGAGGACGTGTGCGCCAGTTTTCAACAGGCGGTCGTCGACGTGCTGGTGGAGAAGGCGGCGCGGGCGGTGCGACAGACGGGCAGGCGAACGCTGGTGGTGGCGGGCGGCGTGGCGGCCAACCAGGGGCTGCGGCGGGCCCTGACGGCCCGCGCGGCGGAAGACGGGTTTTCGGTGCAATTTCCGCCGGTGCGTCTGTGTACGGACAACGCCGCCATGATTGCGGCCGCGGGGTGCGCCCTGCTGGCGCGCGGCCGCTGTGACGCACTGACCTTGAACGCGCACGCGCAGTTGTCCCTCGACGCCTGGCAGGCGGGTCTCGTGTGAGCCGGGAGTGGGCGCGGCGCTCCGCTTCTGCTGCGCAAGCCGCTCCGCGCCGCCCCCCACTCCCTTCCGCGTTACGTAGACACATCACCCCATGTTCCCACTGTGCCCTACACCCTCATGGGCTGCGCGGGCGTTCGTGCTGACGCACGAAACTCCGCTCCTGCGCTTACGCGAGCCGCTTCGCGCGACGCAACCCGCCTCTGCGGATAGACCATAGCGGTGGCGGGGGAGTGGGCGCGGCGCTCCGCTTCCTCTGCGTGGGCGTTCACTCCGTTTGTGCTACGCAAGACACTTCGTGAAACGCCCGCGCAACAGGATATGCACAATATCCACAGACTTATCCACAGGCCCCACCCGCTTGTGGACAGGCTTTCGACAGATTTCCACAGGTTTCGACCCACGCTTGTCCACACGGGTGTGGACAACAGAACCCGATTGACAGGCGTCCAAAAGCGATGAATAATGAGAATGTTATCATTTATACGCCATCTGACCGCAGGCGGGCGCAGTCCGGGCTCTACCCCGGCGGTGGATGAAAGCGTTTGCGAAAAGGGGGGCATGTATGTTTCGGCGGTTCACCAACCTGTGCGTCGCGTACGTGCAGCGCTTCATGCCGGATCCGTACTTATTCGCGGTCATCCTGACGCTGCTCGTCGTGGTGCTCGACTTCCTGTGCGTGAAGGGCGTGACGCTGGGGGGCGTCGTCCGGGCGTGGTACGATGGGGTGTGGGGATCCAAGAACATCTTCACCTTCGCTCTGCAGATGACCCTCATCCTGGTCTCCGGCTACACCCTGGCCCAGGCGCCGATCGTCAAGCGGCTGTTGGCGCGCGTCGCTTCCATCCCGAAGAACCAGGTGCAGGCGGCCATCACCTGCTTCTTCGCGGCCGGCGTGGCGTCGCTGCTCAATTGGGGCCTCGGGCTCGTGGTCGGCGCCATCGTCGCCAAGGAGATCGCCAAGAAACTGCGCGAGAACATCCATTTCGCGTACATCGTCGCAGCCGGTTACATGGGTTTCATCGTGTGGGCGAGCGGGTTTTCGAGTTCGATCGCGCTCGCGAACACGGACCCGAAGTCGAGCCTGAACATCATCTACCAGTTGACCAAACAGACCGTCTCGTTTCAGGACACCATCTTCCAGCCGTACAACTGGCTGCCGGTGATCGCCGTTTTTGTGATTATTCCCATTGTGCTCAAGCGCATGGCGCCGACAGAGTCACACGTCCCGCCCTTGGAGGCTCTGGAGGAGACGGCTGCCGGGGTGGAGGTGCCGGTCGGCGGCCCCAGCGTGGCGCGGCGAAAGACGTTCGCCGAGGTGCTTGAGTCGGCCTGGATCCTGAATCTGATCCTCGCCGTCGCCGGGCTCGCTTACTTCGTCATGTCCGGCTGGACCATCAATATCAACTCCATGGTGATGTTGTTCACCATCCTGGGGCTTTTGCTGCACTGGACCCCCATCCGCTTTATCCGGGCGTTCACGGAAGCCGCCAAATCCTCCGGCGGCCTGCTGCTGCAGTACCCGCTGTACGGGGGCATCATGGCCCTGATGGCTTACTCGCCCGCGAAAGGGATCGATCCGCTGCAGGTCGTCATCTCCAACGCTCTCGTGCACGGGGCGACCGCGGTGACCCTGCCGTTCCTGAACTTCATCGGGTCGCTGATCATCACCCTGTTTGTGCCCTCCGGCGGCGGTCACTGGGGCGTGCAGGGGCCCGTGACCATCCAGACGGCGGTGCAGATGGGCATCACCGACCCGGGTTACCTCGGGCGCCTGTCGATGTCGGTCGCGTTCGGTGAGCAGGTGGGCAACATGATCCAGCCCTTCTGGGCGTTGCCGGTGCTCGCCCTCGCGAAGCTCGGCGTGCGCGACATGATGGGATTCGCCGTGGTCGTGTTCCTCATCGGCGTCATCATCTTCGGGATCGCCACATTCATCCCGGCCCTCTGAGCCAGGCCGCCCCGGGTTAAGCGGCCGCCGGGGCGGCCCCCTTCTCATCCACCGCCGCTTTCGCCTTCCTTCGACTTCCGATTGACACGGTTCCGAAAATCCCCCATAATGAGCAACGCTATCATCTCTCTGTCATCTGTTCGTCGCGCAAAAAGAGGGACAGGCCTTGTACTACGGCCCGGTCGCGGCGCGCACGCCCGGATGATTGAAAGCGGTTACGACACCTAGAGGAGGGCTGCTATGCTTCGGCGCTTCACCAACCTGTGCGTGAGCTACGTGCAGCGGTTCATGCCGGACCCGTACTTATTCGCGGTCATCTTGACGCTGCTCGTCGTGGTGCTCGACTTCCTGTTCGTCAAAGGTGCAACGTTGGGCGGCGTCGTCCGCGCGTGGTACGACGGCGTGTGGGGATCGAAGAACATTTTTACCTTCGCCCTGCAGATGGTGCTCATCCTGGTCACCGGCTACACCCTGGCCCAGGCGCCGGTCATCAAGCGTTTCCTGGAGCGCGTCGCATCCATCCCGAAGAACCAGGTTCAGGCGGCCATCACCTGCTTCTTGGTGGCCGGGGTCGCGTCCTTGCTCAACTGGGGCCTCGGGCTCGTGGTGGGGGCGATTTTGGCGAAAGAAATCGCCAAGAAACTGCGCGAGAACCTGCACTTCGGGTACCTCGTCGCGGCGGGGTACATGGGGTACATCGTGTGGACCTGCGGGTTCTCGAGCTCCATCGCGCTGGCCAACACGGATCCGAAATCGAGCCTCAACATCATCTATCAGCTGACGAAGCAGACGGTCCAGTTCAACGACTCCATCTTCCAGCCGTACAGCTGGCTGCCGGTGCTGGCGACGTTCATCGTCATCCCCATCGCCCTGAAGCTCATGGCGCCCACCCAGTCGCACGTGCCGCCGCTGGAGGCCCTGGAGGAGACAGCGGCGACGGCTGAGGTCACCCTCGGCGGCCCCGGCGCGGCGCGGAAAAGGACGTTTGCCGAGGTGCTGGAGTCGGCGTGGATCCTGAACCTGCTGTTGGTCGCCGCGGGCCTGGCGTACTTCGTGATGTCCGGCTTCACGCTGAACATCAACTCGATGATCATGCTGTTCACCGTCTTCGGATTGCTCTTGCACTGGACGCCCATTCGCTTCATCCGCGCCTTCACCGAAGCGGCCAAGGCGTCGGGCAGCCTGCTGCTGCAGTACCCGCTGTACGGGGGCATCATGGCCCTGATGGCGTACGCGCCGGCCAAAGGGATCGATCCGCTGCAGGTCGTCATCTCCAACGCCCTCGTCAAAGGGGCGACCGAGACGACCCTGCCGTTCCTGAACTTCATCGGATCGCTCATCATCTCGCTGTTCGTCCCGTCGGGCGGCGGTCACTGGGGAGTTCAAGGGCCTGTCACCATCCAGACGGCGGTGCAGATGGGCTTGACCGATCCCGGCTACCTCGGCCGCCTGTCGATGTCGGTCGCGTTCGGCGAACAGGTGACGAACATGATCCAGCCCTTCTGGGCCCTGCCTGTGCTCGCCCTGGCAAAACTCGGCGTGCGCGACATGATGGGATTCACGGTCGTGGCGTTCCTGATTGGCTTCGTGATCTTCGGCATCGCGACGTTCATCCCGGCCCTGTGACCGGAGGGGCAGGCGGGGCGTCGTGTGCCCCGCCGTCCTTCGCGAGGTGTTCAATGCACGGCGCTGCGCAGAAAGCGCGGGAAGCGCGGCAGCGCGAGCAGCAATCCGGCCGCGCCGAAACCCACCAGAACGCCCGCGGAGGTCAGGACATCGGGGATGTGCGCACCGTGCGCCATCACGTCCTGCAGCGCCCGCTGCGCCCAGAACTGGGGGGTGAAATGGCTGGCCAGCTGCGCCCCTGCGGGCATCATGTCATACGGCATCCACAATCCGCCCAGGGCCGCGCCTCCCATGACGATGAGCATGGTGATGGCGCGGCCTTGGTTCTCCCCGCGCACCCACAGGGAGATGGCGAGTCCGAGGCCGGTGCCGCACACCGCCAGGCAGATCACCAAGACTGCCAGTGCTGCCGGGTCCCCCAATTTCACCCCGTAGACCACGTGGCCGAACGCGAGGAGCACGGTGCACTGGACGAGCACCGCAAGCACGGCCGGGATCCACATCCCCGCCAGATACCCGAGCGGCCGCAGGGGGGTGGCGGCGATCCGCGCGAGCATGCCCGACTCCCGCTCGCCCAAGAAGCTTCTCAACATCGTGAGGATGATGAAGAAGACGAACATCACCGTGTAGCCCGGGACCACCTGATTCAGCACCAGCATCTGCCCGTTCGGGTCATCCGGAGCCATGTTCTTCGCAAACACCGAGCCGAACAGCACCATAAACAGCATCGGCATGACAATGAGAAAGAACAGGTTTCCCTTGCCGCGGATCATCAACTTGCACTCTTTGCGGACGATACTCCACATGGCCATGGCCTCCTTTAGCCTGCGGTGATCCCATGGGGGTTCCCGGCCGAGGACGCCGCCTGGGGTTGCGGCCGGGCGCCGGGCCAGGGTCAATCGCGCAGCGAGGTCCCCGTCAGGGACAAAAACACCGATTCCAAAGACGGTCGCATCAACTCCAGCGCTTCCAGGCGGATGGACTGGGATTCGGCGTGATCGATCACGCGCCGCATCACGGTCAGCGGTTGCGGGCTTCGCACCACCCATCCCCGCCGGTGCGGCAGCACCTCGTGCGCTTCGGGGCACTGGGGCGGCGCGCCGGCTCCCCAGGCCACGTACACCGCGCGCGGCGCGTGTCGGGCCAGCACCTCGCCGAGGGATCCTTGGGTGAGCACGCGGCCGTGATCCAGGATGGCGACGTCATCGCACACGGCCTCGGCTTCCTCCATATAGTGGGTGGCGTACACCACCGTCACGCCGTCCGCCCGCAGGCCGCGGATCAGCTCCAGGATGTGGTTGCGCGACTGCGGATCGACCCCGACCGTCGGCTCGTCGAGGATCAGCAACTGCGGGCGGTGGAGCAGGGCGGCGGCGATGTTCAGGCGCCGCTTCATCCCGCCGGAGTAGGTGCCGACTCGGTCACGGGCGCGCGACGCCAGGCCGACGCGACGGAGCGCCTCCTGTACGTGGTTGGCTAGGGCCGCGCCGCGCAGGCCGTACAGCCCGCCGAAAAACCGCAGGTTGTCGACGGCGGTGAGGGATTCGTACAGCGTGATGTCCTGCGGCACATAGCCGACCAGGCGGCGGGCCGCGACGGGATCGCGGGCGACGTCGAGACCGAGCACGGACACCTGGCCGGCGTCGGGCTTCAGGACCCCGCACAGGATCTTCATCGCCGTCGACTTGCCGGCGCCATTCGGCCCGAGCAAGCCGAAGCACGTCCCGCGGCGCACCGTGAGGGTGACGTCCGCGAGGGCGAGATTCGCGCCGTACGATTTGCGCACGCCCTGCAACGAGATGGCAGGCGGTATCATATCGGGTTCCTCCTCACATCGCCAGGTGGCGTTCCAGGATGATGGCGGCCAATTGCAACAGGACGTACGATAGGATCCACGTGCCGAGGACCGGCCACAGCATCGGCCACGTCCAGTGCAAGGACAGAGCCAACGTGGGGTCGTCCGGGTGCATGTGAACCAGCCGCCGTGTGGACAGAAGCCACCACAAGAGGCCGAATGCCATCCAGACGAGGGGGATGGCCGGTTTCAGCCGGGACTGGCCCAGGGTCCCGTGGAACACGCCGAAGGCGCAGGGCAGCGGCGTGATGGCGAGCAGCAGGCTGTACCATCGCATTCCTACTCCGAGGAAGGCCGACGCCGCCTGTGCGGTCAGGTGGCCGCCCACCGCCATCGTGTAGAGCCCGAACACGGTGATGCCGAGAAACACCATGGCGTAGATGAACAGAGTTCGCAGGAGCACGGCGGTGAACTTCGACGCAATCAGCCGGGTCCTCGGCGCGGGCAGGGTCAGCCACCAGCCCGCGGTGCCATTTTTCCATTCGTTGACGGTCCAACCGATGCCCAGGCCAAAACACATGAAGGGTAGGCCGAAGGTGGCGTACCACACCGGACGCGGATCGAAGTCGCCGATGCGCCCGACGTAGGTCGCCAATGCGATGAAGATGACGCACACGGCGGCCAGGTACGCCAGCACCCAGGCGCGGTACGCCCGCAGGCGGCCGGCGCGGCGGCGTTTGAAATCGTGCCGGACCAAGGCCCAAAAGGGGATCCGAGGCACGGGCAAGGTGTCCGGGGTTCTCATACGCGTTCCTCCTCTCGGTTTAGGTCAGATCAACGCAGCAGGGATGCCATGATTTCGCTCATCGATCCGTGCTTTCTCCGCAGTTCTTCGGCCGATCCGGCCAGCGCAACGCGGCCGTCGACCAGGAAGACAGCGTGATCGAACAGCGGCTCCGCCTCGTGCAGCTCGTGGGTGCTGATGAGCACTGTCGGTCCGCCCTCGCCGATGTGCGCCACCAGGCTCTCGATGATGCGCGCCCGGGACGGGGCGTCGATGCCGGTGAACGGCTCGTCGAGGATAACCAGGGGAACCCTTCGGGCGAGGCAGAGGAGCAGCATCAACCGCGCCTCCTGGCCGCGCGACATGTCGCCCGCCCGCATGCGGAGGTCGAGCTTCATGAACTCTGCGAGGCGGCGGGCGGCCGCGGGATCGAACCCGGGTAAAAACGTCTCGGCCCAACGGAGCGCCTGCTCTCCGGTGTGGTCGGCGTACCAACGCGCCCGGTCGGGCAGGTAGGCCAGCAGGCGATTGGTCCGCCAGCCGGGCACCTCTCCGAAGATGCGGACCTCGCCCTCGTCCGGTCGCGTCAGCCCGGTGAGGATGCGGAACAGAGTCGACTTGCCGGCGCCGTTCGGGCCGAGGATCCCGACCACCTGTCCGCGCGGGATCTCGAGGGTGAGGGCATCGAGAGCCCGCTTCGCGCCGTACGATTTCGTCACGCCGCTCAACTGGACGGCCAGCTCAGTCATGCACATTCCTCCCTTGCGCCTCCTGGAGGAAGCGCGTGATGTCGCTCCAGGTGAAGCCGTACGCCCGCATGCCGGCCACGAACTCGCGGGCCATGTGGCGGGCCAGCTCTTCGCGGAACCGCTGCACCTGTTCCGGAGACGTGGTGATGAACGTGCCCTGGCCGCGCCGGGTCTCCGTGAGCCCATCGCGCTCCAGCTCCTGATAGGCGTGGCTGACGGTGTTCGGATTGACCCGCAGGCCTTGGGCCATCTCGCGCACCGACGGAATCTTTTCGCCCAATCCAATCTCCCCTTTGGCGATGGCCTGACGCATCTGCTGCAATATCTGTTCGTACAAGGGCTGGCTGAGGTCCAGCCGGAAGGTCAACGTGCCGACCCGGCGTTCCTCCAAGCGCCTCCCTCCTCTCGGCTGTGTCTTGCGTGATTTGAGTGTATCATATCACATAATACACTTGCAACACAAAAAAACGCCCGGTTTGGCGCAGGCGCCCGTGCCGGGGAATGTCCTTGTTTACGATCCGCCGTCTGCCATGGCTTCCAACGCCTCCAGCTCGAGGGCTCGCCGCTCCCACTCGGCGAGGAGGTCGGCGTGCGCCTTTTCCAACCGGGCCGACTCGTCCTGCAAGGCGCGCAGGCGGTCGACGTCTTGGGCCATGGCCGCCTCCGTCAGCTGGTGGGCGATATCCGCCTGGCGCGCTTCCACCTCTGCCGCGCGCGCCTCCAGCTGAGCGACCAACTCGCGCAGTTTACGCACCTCGGAGGACCGGATGCGCACAGGTCCCGATGTGGTCGCGGGGCCGGTCCGGTCTGAAGCGGGCCGGGCCGCAGCGGCGGGATCGATCCGGCCGAGCCCCTCGCCGTCGTCCGGCGCCGGCTTCCATTTCTGCTCCTCCGCCCGCTTGGCGGCGTACTCGGTGTAATTGCCGATGTACGTATGAAGCCCGTCTTCATCGAGGGTCCACACGTGGGTCGCGATGGCGTCAATGAAGTATCGGTCATGCGAGATGAACAGCAGGGTACCGTCGTAATCCTGCAGGGCGTCCTCCAGCACCTCTTTGCTCCACAGGTCCAGGTGGTTGGTCGGCTCGTCGAGCAGCAACACGTTGGCCTGGCGCAGCATCAGCCGGCAGAGGGCGAGCCGGCTGCGCTCGCCGCCGCTGAGGCCCGCCACCGGCTTGTCCACGTCCTCGCCGCGGAACAAAAAGCGGCCGAGCGCCGTGCGCACCGTGGTCAGGTCCATCTCCGGGTGCTCGTCCCACAGGGTGTCGAGGACGGTGCGGGCCGGGTTCAGATCGGCCTGCTCCTGGTCGTAGTAGCCGATGTCTGCGTGGGTCCCCCATTGGACCGACCCGGCGAGGGGCGGCAGAAGCCCAGCGAGGGTCTTCAGCAATGTCGATTTGCCGATGCCGTTTGGCCCCAAGAGCGCGATCCGCTGGCCGCGCGCGACGAACAGATCGAGCGGGCCGGCCAGCGGTTTGCCGGGGTAGCCGACGACCAGGCCCTCCGTTCTCAGCACGTCGCGCCCGGACTCGCGGGCGCAGGTGAAGCGCAGGGCCATGCGCGGCGTGCGCTGGGTCGGCCGCTCCAGGCGCACCATCTTCTCCAGGAGTTTGCGCCGGCTCTGAGCCCGGCGCGTGGTGGTGGCTCGGGCGATGTTCTTTTGGATAAACGCCTCCTGCCGGGCGATCTCCTTCTGCTGGGCCTCATACCGCTTCAGGTCGGCCTCATACCGGGCGGCCTTTTCCGCCACGTAATCGCTGTAGTTGCCGGTGTAGCGGGTGGTGACGCCGTCCTCCAGCTCGTACACCACCGTCGCGATCCGGTCGAGGAAGTACCGGTCGTGCGACACCAGCAGGATGGCTCCCGGGTACCCCTGCAGGTACGACTCGAGCCACGTCACCGTCTCCGTGTCGAGATAGTTGGTGGGCTCGTCCAGGACGAGCAGGTCCGGCTGCCAGGCCAGGAGGCGGGCGAGGGACAGCCGCGTCTTCTGGCCGCCGCTGAGGGAGGACACCGGCTGCCCGTGCATGGCGGCAGGGAAGCGCAGGCCGTCGAGCACGCGCCGGATGCGGGCGTCCACCGCATAGCCGCCCGCCTGCTCGAACGCTTCGCGCAGGCGGTCGTAGGTCGCCGACACCTCCGAGAACCGGGCTGAATCCTCGTAGACGCGGGGATTGGCCATCTCCTGCTCCAGGGTCCGCAGCCGGTGCTCCCATTCGCGAAGGTGCGCGAAGGCGCCCTCCATGTACTGGTACACGGTCTGGCCTTCCTCCGCCTCCACGAACTGGGCGACGTAGCCCACAGACAAGCCCTTCTGCAAGTGGATGGTCCCCGCGTCGGGCGCCTCAATCCCGGTGACGATGCGCAACAGGGTGGTCTTTCCGGCTCCGTTCGGCCCCACCAACGCCGTGCGATCGCGGTCTTGCACCAGGAGATCCGCGCCCCGCAGCACCTCGTGCCCGTCGTACTGTTTTTCGATCCCATCCGCCTGCAGGACAATCATCGGTCTCCTCCGCTCCATTCCGCTGCCTGTATGTCTGCCCCAAGTGTACCGGACGCCCCGGCGTCCCGCCAGGCCGGCGCCGGTGCAGGCGGCGTGACGGGCAGCCGGGAGGCCGGAGGACGGAAGTTGGGCGGGTCATGGGGCAAAGTCTTGCCGGCCAATCATAGCCCGCGGGCCTTGTCTCATAGAGTGTACGGAAGCGTGTCCGCGCCCCAGTGGGGCGGGAGCGGGCACCGAATTCAGGGCGAACGGCGGGGACAGGGGAGAACCCCGACCCAGGTGACAGGAGGGGGACGTCATGTTGGAGGCGTTTGCACCGGAGTTTCCGATGCCGCCGGGGATGATGTGGCAGTACGAGGTCATCCGGTGGCTGCAGTCGTTCGCGGCGCCTTGGTTGGATGCGCTCGCGAAAGGCTTGAGTCTGTTGGGCACGGAGTGGTTCTACGTCGTGGTGCTGCCGGTCCTGTTTTGGTCGGTGAGCAAGTCCCTGGGGCTGCGGTTGGCTTACATCTTTCTGTGCTCCATGTATGTGAACGGTTGGTTGAAGGATTGGCTGAAGGTGCTCCGGCCCATCGGGATCCCGGGCATCCAATCGTCCCTCATGTGGACGGCGACTGGGTACTCGACTCCCGCCGGACACGCGCAGGGGCCGATGACCTTCTGGCTGATGGTCTGTCGCTGGGCGAGGCGGCGCTGGCTGTGGACGGCGGTCATGATCCTGGTGGCCGGCATCGGGCTCTCGCGCGTCTATCTCGGCGTCCATTGGCCGCTCGATGTGCTCATCGGTTGGGGCCTGGGCCTCGTTTTCGGCGGGCTCGGCTGGCCGGTGGGCCGGTGGTGGACGGAGCGGCAGTACGCGTGGAATGTGCGCATGTGGCTGTCGGTGCTCTTCCCCGTCGCCCTGATGGTGATTCACACCGGGCCGGATTCGCTGCGCTACGCCGCCCTCCTGCTCGGCATCGGGGCCGGGGCGGTGCTGGAGGAGCGCTGGCTCGGAAGCCGGATGGATCCGGAGTGGTGGCGGCGGATCTGTGCGGCGGTCATCGGCATCGCCGGGCTGATTGCGCTACAATATGTAATCAAATGGCCGCAGTGGCCCGGTGTGACGGTGGTGCGCGATGTGGCCAGCGGGCTGTGGGCGACGCTGGCCGCGCCCTGGGTGTTCGTCCAGTGCGGCCTGTACCGAAAGGGCGATCCGGTTGATTGACGAGAAAACCCGCCTCCGCCGGCGGTACCTGGCGGTTCGGCAGGCGTGGAGCGAATCCCGCAGGGCCGAGGCGAGCGCGGTGATCTGCGCTCGCCTCGTGGCCTGTGTGGCGGACCTGTGCCGCACCGGGCGCCTGCCGGTCCCGCCGGGCGCGGGGGCTGCCGTCGCCCTGTACCAGGCGGTGCGCGGCGAGGTGGATGTGTCGGGGGCCGCGGTCAAGCTGGCGGAAGCCGGCTGGCGCGTCGCCTATCCCGTGACCGACGGGCCCCGCATGGCGTTTTACCACGCCGCGCGCCCCGACGCGTGGCGGACGGGGGGGTTCGGCATCCGGGAGCCCGATCCGGCGACCGGAGCGGAGCGGGTGGATCCCGCGCGATTGGCGGCCGTCGTCGTCCCGGGCGTGGCTTTCACGGCCGGCGGGCACCGGCTCGGCTACGGCGGCGGGTATTACGACCGGTGGTTCGCCGAAGAGGGGAGCGCTGAGGGGGAAGTCCCCGTCCGCATCGGGGTGTGCTTTTCCTGCCAGCTGGCCTCCTGGCTGCCGGTGGATGCCCACGACCAGCGGGTCGATGTCGTGATCACCGAAGAGGGGGTGATCCCGTGCTGGTCTGGGCGCTGATCCTCGCCGGCGGCGCGAGCCGGCGGATGGGACGGGACAAGCTCACCCTGCCCCGGGCACGGGGCGGGGAGGCGAGCGTGATCGATCACGTCCTGGCAGTGGCCGGGGCGTGCGCCGAGCGGGTGACGGTGGCGGCTCCCCCGGGCGGGGTGAGCTTTCCGGTGCCGAACGGGGTAGAGGTGGTGTGCGATCCCGCTTGGTACCAGGGGCCCCTCGCCGCCCTGGCAAACGCCTGGCCGGATGCGCCCGCGGCCGACGCCCTCCTGGTGTTGGCGGGCGATCTCCCGGGCATCGACACGGCGGTGCCGGCGGCGCTCGCCGGCATCCTCGAGGCGGCGCCCGAGGCGGACGCGGCGGTGGTGGTGCGCGGCGGCGTGCCCCAGCCCCTCCTTGCGCTGTACCGGAAGCGGGCAGGGTCGGTGTTCGGGCAAGCGGCGGCGGCCGGGGAGCGGCGTCTGCTGCCGGTGCTGGCGCGGTTGGCGGTGCGCCCGGTGGACGCGGACGCCCTGGGTTGGCCGGAATGGTGGACGAAGCCGGTGCACACACCGGCGGATTACGAGGCGTGGCTGCGCCAGACGGAGGGATCTGCGTGAAACGGGAGGTTCCGGTAGAGCAGGCGGTCGGCATGGTGTTGGCGCACGATTTGACGAGGATTGTCCCGGGTGAGTTCAAAGGCCGGGTGTTCGCGAAGGGGCACGTCATCCGGGAGGAGGACATCCCGGTGCTGCTCGACATCGGCAAGCGGCATATCTACGTGCTGGAGCTGGGGCCGGATGAGATGCATGAGAACGACGCGGCGTTGACGATGGCGCGGGCCATCGCCGGAGAGGGCATCGCCTTGAGCGACGTGCATGAAGGCAAGGTGGTGCTCAAGGCCAACCGGCGCGGAGTGCTCCAGGTGGACGAGCAGCGGGTGTTCGAGATCAACAGCATTGACGGCATCTCGCTGGCCACGCGGAGGAGCTGGGTGCACGTCGCGGAAGGCACGTCGGTGGCGGGCGTGCGGCCCATCCCGCTGGTGATTGAGCGGGCGAAGGTGGAGCGGGTCGTGTCTCTGGCAGCGGGGGCGGAGCCAGTCATCCAGGTGCGGCCGTATGAGATGCGCCAGGCGGCGCTGGTGACGACGGGCAGCGAGATCCAGACGGGCCGCATCCAGGACAAGGCAGGGCCCGTCCTGCGGGAGAAGCTGGCGGCCTACGGGGTGGAAGTGGTCAGCCAGGTCTTCCCGGGCGACGATCAGGCGGCCATCACCGCGGCCGTCCGCGACGCCCTCGCGGCGGGGGTGCCTCTGGTGCTGGTGACGGGGGGGATGTCGGTCGATCCGGACGACCGCTCCCCGGCCGCCATCCGCAGTGCGGCCAACGAGGTGGTGACGTACGGGACGCCCATGCTCCCCGGCTCGATGCTGATGTTGGCCTATGCGGGGGATGCGGCCATCTTCGGCCTGCCGGGGGCGGTGATCTACGATCCGGTCACCTCTTTCGACGTGCTCCTGCCCAGGGTCCTGGCCCGGGTGCGGCTGACGCGGGACGACATCGCGCGCCTCGGCTTCGGCGGGTGGTTGAATGCGTGAGACGGGGCCGCGCGTGATTTCCGTCGTCGGCCGGCAGAACAGCGGCAAGACGCGGTTGGTGCGGCGCATGATCACCCACTGGCACAGCGAGGGTCTGCGCGTGGCGGCCATCAAGCACGACGCCCACGCGGACGGCGGAGACGACTGGGAGAAGCCGGGCAGCGACACGGCCCTGTTCGCGCAGGCGGGGGCGGTGGCGACAGGGGTGGCGGGCGGCGGCCGCTCCCTGTGGCGCTGGTGCGAGGATGCCGCAGCGGACGACGCGATGGCGCTGGTGGCGCGGATGAGGCGATGGAGCCGGGAGAGTGACGGGATCGACCTCATCGTCGTGGAAGGCTTCAAACACAGCCCGCTGCCCAAGTTGGCGGTCGTGCGGACGCCGGACGATCTCGCCTGGCTCCGCGGGGCCCGCCTTCCGGCGCTTGAAGCGGTGGTGGGGCCGCGGCGGGCGGCTTGGCTTGCCGGGGCGGAGTGGCCAGTGTATGATGAGGACGATATCCCGGGCTTGTGCCGGGATGTGTGGACGCGATTCGCCCTGCCCGCGGGGGACCCGGGCGGGGTTGGCGGATAGGCAGACGACCCGTGGCGGGGAAGAGGAGGGGAACACATGGGTCTCGGGAACATCGGGTGGTCGGGCCTGGTCCTGATCCTCGTGGCGCTGTTGCTGGTGTTCGGGCCGAGCAAGCTTCCGGAGATCGGGCGGGCGTTCGGCAAGTCGCTGCGCGAATTCAAGGACGCGACGCGCGGGATGGTGGACGAGGCCGCGAACGCCGCCCAGGAGGAACCGGTGCACAGCGCGAAGGCGCGCGTCGAGCCGATTGAGTTGAAGACGCCGGAGCCGGGCGACGACAAGCGGAACCCGAGCTGACGGGGGCGAGGATCCTGGGGCTTCCGCAGGGGAGCCCTTTCTTGTGTGCGCCGAGGGAGGTGGGCATGGCCGGTGAAGCCGGAGCCGCGGATGACGTTCACGGAACACCTGGAGGACCTTCGCCGCCGGATCCTGTACATCCTGGCGGTGTTCGTCGTCGTGTTCGGCGTGTGCCTTGGGCTGGTCTCCCGCATTTACGGCTATCTGGTCGGCCCGCTGGCGCGCGAGGGCTATCACCTGATGGTGACGTCGCCCGGGGAGGTCATCACCGTCTACTTGTCCATCGCCGGCATTGTGGCGGTTGGATTGACGCTGCCCTTCGCGCTCTATCAACTGTGGAAGTTCGTGGCGCCGGGACTCACTCCGGTGGAACGCAGGTACACGCTGCGCCTGTTGCCGATCACGCTGGTGATGTTCATCCTCGGCGTCCTCTTCGCCTGGTTCGTCATCTTCCCTACCATCCTGCACTTTCTGCTGCGAATCGCGGCGGAGCACTTCAGCGTGATGCTGCGGGCGGGCAGCTACTTCGGGTTTCTCACCAACATCTGCCTGCCGTTCGGGTTCATCTTCGAACTGCCGATTGTGGTGGTGTTTCTCACGCGGATCGGGGTCATCAGCCCGCAGCTCCTGCGCCGCGTGCGGCGGTACGCCTACTTGGTGATCGTGATCCTCGGGGTGCTCATCAGCCCGCCGGAGCTCATCTCCCATCTGAGCGTGGTGGTGCCGATGATCCTCCTGTACGAGGCGAGCATCGCCTTGTCCGTGATCGCCAAGCGCCGGCGCGACAAGGCGGCATCGGCCGCTTCGCTGTCCTGAGGGGCGAACCCGGGGGCGGATGCAGGGGGGCACGGAGCTTTGAGGGCGCGGAGTCGGACCCGGAGGCGGGGAGTGGGTGAAAATTCTCCCCTTCCACCGCTTGCGCAGGCAGGGCCGGTGCATTAATATATCTGTTGGTGTTAGCACTCGAGCGGGGTGAGTGCTAATAAAACAAGGCCTAGCCTTAGGAGGGTTTGTCATGATCAAGCCGCTCGCAGATCGCGTCGTGGTACGCCCTGTGGATCGCGAGGAGAAGACCGCCAGCGGCATCGTCCTGCCGGACACGGCGAAGGAAAAGCCGCAGGAGGGCGAGGTCATCGCCGTCGGCCCTGGCCGCGTCGAGGACGGGAAGCGCGTGGAGCTGGATGTGAAGGTCGGGGACCGCGTGATCTACTCCAAGTACGCGGGCACCGAGGTCAAGTACAACAATGAGGAGTACTTGATCCTGCGCGAGAGCGACATTCTCGCCATCGTGGAGAAGTAAGCCTACATATTGCACTGAAGGAGGCGCGCAAGGATGGCGAAAGAGATCAAATTCAGCGAAGACGCCCGCCGGGCGATGCTGCGCGGTGTCGACGCGCTCGCCGATGCGGTGAAAGTGACCCTCGGCCCCAAAGGCCGTAACGTGGTGTTGGAGAAGAAGTTCGGTTCTCCGCTCATCACCAACGACGGCGTGACCATCGCCAAGGAGATCGAGCTGGAGGATCCTTATGAGAACATGGGCGCTCAGCTGGTGAAGGAGGTCGCGACGAAGACCAACGACGTCGCGGGTGACGGTACCACCACGGCGACCGTGCTGGCGCAGGCGATGATCCGTGAGGGCCTGAAGAACGTGGCGGCCGGCGCCAACCCGATGATCCTGCGCAAGGGCATCGAGAAGGCTGTGAACGCGGCCGTCGAGGAGATCAAGCGCATCTCCAAGCCTGTCGAGGGCCGCGAGAACATCGCCCAGGTGGCGGCCATCTCCGCGGGCGACCAGGAGATCGGCGTCCTGATTGCTGACGCGATGGAGAAGGTCGGCAAGGACGGCGTCATCACAGTCGAGGAGTCCAAGGGCTTCACCACGGAGCTCGAGGTCGTCGAAGGCATGCAGTTTGACCGCGGCTACATCTCGCCGTACATGGTCACCGACACGGACAAGATGGAGGCCGTGCTTGAGGAGCCCCTGATCCTCATCACCGACAAGAAGATCGGCAACATCCAGGAGATCCTGCCGGTGCTCGAGCGCGTCGTGCAGTCCGGCCGGCCGCTGCTCGTCATCGCGGAGGACGTGGAGGGCGAGGCGCTGGCGACCCTGGTGGTCAACAAGCTGCGCGGCACGTTCACGGCGGTGGCGGTCAAGGCGCCTGGCTTCGGCGACCGGCGCAAGGCCATGCTGCAGGACATCGCCATCCTCACCGGCGGCCAGGTCATCTCCGAGGAGCTGGGCCTCGAGCTGAAAAACACCAACCTCAATCAGCTCGGCCGCGCTCGCCAGGTGCGCGTGAGCAAGGAGAACACCATCATCGTCGACGGTGCGGGTGACGCGAAGGAGATCCAGGCGCGCATTAACCAGATCAAGGCGCAGATTGAGGAGACCACGTCCGACTTCGACCGCGAGAAGCTGCAGGAGCGGCTGGCGAAGCTGGCGGGCGGCGTGGCGGTCATCAAGGTCGGCGCCGCGACGGAGACGGAGCTGAAGGAGAAGAAGCTGCGCATCGAGGACGCGCTCAACGCGACCCGCGCGGCGGTCGAGGAAGGCCTGGTGCCGGGCGGCGGCACGGCGCTGGTCAACATCATCCCGGCGCTGGACAAGGTGCAGGCGACGGGCGACGAGCTGACGGGCGTCAACCTGGTACGCAAGGCGCTCGAGGCTCCGGTGCGCCAGATCGCGGAGAACGCGGGCGTCGAGGGCTCGGTCATTGTCGAACGGCTGAAGAAGGAGCCGGTGGGCCAGGGCTTCAATGCGGCGACCGGCGAGTGGGTGGACATGATCAAGGCCGGCATCGTCGACCCGGCGAAGGTGACCCGCTCGGCGCTGCAGAACGCGGCCAGCGTGGCGGCGATGTTCCTGACCACCGAGGCGGTCGTTGCCGACAAGCCGGAGAAGGAGAAGGCTCCCGCCGGCGGCGGCATGGGCGGCATGGACATGATGTGATTCTCTTGCGGCAAAAGCCCCGCTACGGCGGGGCTTTTTCGTTATCATATGGGGCGGTTGCAAATCTGCTGCTCATCTTCGTGTATGGAAATAGCGTCGGTATGAGCGCCCAATTCGATGGCCAGTGCCTTGGGGCCGCGCGGGATGATAGGAACAACCGTCATGGCTTGGACATCGCATCGGCGATCGCAGCCAGTTCCTTCGGCGTGAATTGGGAAAGCACCTGATGTTCGATCTGGGGTTCTCTGGTTCTTTCATGGTACCCTGCGGGTAAGTGTGGAGTGAGGTATGTACAGCGCCCCGAAGGGCGCCAGTGCGCTGACAAGGACCGCTGCTGCGACCTTGTCTTCACACTACACCAAGGACAACGCCCGAGCGATGGTGGATTGTTGGAAACCCGTTGAGATTTGCGGACGGGGGCCATCGTGTTTTACGCGCCGGATCTCGCGCAACACGGCAGCGAGCCCGAACAGGGCAAAACCGATGTCATGCCAGACGCTGGAATACGCTCTACACCAAGGGCAGACCGGTGATGCGGGCCACATCCGCCTGCCAAGCGACCAGATCCGAGGCGTCCACGTCCCGCAAGGCGGTTTTGCCGAGGGCCCTGGCGCCGAGTTTCATCTCTTCGGCGCAGCTGGTCAAAAATTTTGCCAGGCTCTGGGCCCCGCGGTCTTCGTCAAAGCGTTCGCGCAGCGTGCCTTTGGTCCACGCCAATGCGGTCGGCGGCTCGAATGGAATGGCGTGGACGATCTGGGTGTGCGTCGCGGCGAACAGGGCGGCAGAACCGATATATACCGCATCGGCGCCGAGGGCCAGGGCTTTGAGCATGTCCCCGGGGGTACGAACGCCGCCGGAGATGATGAGATCGACTCGGTCGCGGTAACCGCGATCGACCAAAAAACGCTGCGCCCGGCAGAGGGCAGCCAGCGTCGGCAAGCCAAAATCGTCGACGAGGATTGCAGGGGAAGAGTGGGTTCCGCCCTGAGCGCCGTCCAGGACAATCACGTCGAAACCAGCCCGGACGGCTATGGCCAGGTCCCGCTCCAGGTGGTGCCCGGCGGCGATTTTCACCGCGATGGGGGCGCCGCCGCTGATGCGGCGCAGGTCGCGGACCAGCTTTCTCAGCGTGCGCAGGTGATCGGCCTCCGAGACTCCGGCGGGGATGTAAGCGCCTGTGTTCACGGCGTCCGGAAACCCGAAATCCTGGGCGACGGCCGGGGTCAGGTCCTGGGGGTGAATGAGGGTGCCACAGCCGGCGTTGGCGCCTTGCCCCAACCGGACTTCTATCATGTCGGCTGTGCGGAGGGCCTCGTCGGACGGCCGCCAGGGCGCGTCATGGAACTGTACGACGAGGTGCTTGGCCAGTGCGCGAAACTCCGGCAACCAGGCTCCCTGTCCGGTATTGCTCGCCGTGTCCGCCATCGCCGCGCCCTTCATGAGCGCCCGGACGAACGGTTTGCTCAAGGCAACACCGTACCCCATGGCGGAGACCAGTATGGGCATGGACAGGACCATCGGGCGCTGTGCCCGTCTTCCGATGACCGTCTGGCTGTCCACGGCAACCTGGTGGTTGAGAGGACGCCGGTCGAGCTGGGCGGGGATGAACAGCAACCCGTCAAAGTGGGGGAACTGGCGCGTCGTCCCGATGGGCTTGGCCAACGGGACGCCTTCGTGGGCGCGGAGTTCATTTTCAATCACCCATTGGATTCCGAATTTTCGCAGTGCCGTCAAGCCCTCGGCCAGGTTGGACGTGTACGGGTCTTCGAACAATTCGCGTATGGATTGCCGGAAGACGCGTTTGAACACCCAACGCCACCACCAAGGGGCCGTCACGTAAGCGGCCAGCCCGGCGAGCACCAACACACCCAGTTCAATCAGGGCGGTCTGAAACCACATCGTGTGCGCCAGTTGGTGCCACACCGTGCCGAACCTCCTGTTCCCATCCTCCGATGTCCCTGTACACGGGCGATCTTAAGGTGTTCCACATGCAGGAGATTCATGACAGGAAACCCAGTGCGGGTGTCGAATCCCTTGGCTTGTACGCTTGTCCATGGTGTGGACGGCAAGGTGACGCTGGGGGAGATGACGGAGTGGCGAGACCGGAGCCCCGGACGGTGGCCGTGGCGGTGACCACGGCGGCCTGCCTGGTGGGCGATTCGATGTTGTACGTGGTGCTGCCGTTGTACTGGCGAGAGGCGGGGCTCGGCGCCCTGTGGCAGGTCGGGGTGCTGCTGGCGCTCAACCGGTTCGTGCGCCTGTTCACCAACGTGTTCACGGGATGGTTTTATCAGAGATGGTCGGTCCGGACGGGCATGCTGTGGGCCATCGGCATGAGCGTCCTGGTGGACATGGGATACGCCTTCGGCAAGGGGTTTGTCCTTTGGTGTCTGCTGCGCGCGGCCTGGGGATGCGCCTGGTCGCTCCTGCGCATCGGCGGGCTCATCACGGTCAGCGCGGCCTCCGGCGGATCGGACGCGGGGCGTCAGATGGGATGGTACAACGGGGTGTACCGGCTCGGCAGCTTGGTCGGGGCGCTGGTCGGCGGCCTGGCAATGCCCTGGCTGGGCTGGGCCGGGACGGGGCTGTTGTTCGCTCCCTTACCGGTGCTGTGCCTGCCGTGGATCTGGCGGGCGCTCGACGAACGCCGCGCCGCACCGCATTCATCGCCATCCGCGCCGACGGTGGAACGATTGCCGAGGGCGTCGTGGGGGATGGTCATGGCGGGCGGTTTCGTGGTGTCCTTCATCTTTCAGGGCCTCTTCGTCTCGACCCTGAGCGACGCGTTGCGCACCCGCTATGGCCTGGCCGTCGAGGTCGCTGGCATCGTGGTGGCCACGTCCCTCGTGTCGGGCTTCATCCAATCGGCGCGCTGGGCCTGGGAACCGTTCCTCGGCGTCGGCGTGGGACGCCTGATGGACACGTCGGATCGATCCCGCTTCATCCACGGCACCATCCTCATCCTCTCGGCGGCGGGTTTCCTCGCCCTGACCGCCGTCCGGGCGAGCGCTGGATTCATCCTGCTGAGCCTGTTCATCCTGGCCACGGGAACCGCCTTGACCGTCATCACGGATGCGGCGGCCGCGACGACCGCGAGATCGATCCGCTCCCCTGCCTTCCTCAGCACCTACGCGGTCATCCAGGACCTCGGGGCGGCGGCGGGACCCGTCACAGGCTACGCCATGGTCTCCTGGAACGCGTTTGGTGCGGCCTATCCCTTGATGGCCGTTCTCCTGTTGCTGATGTGGACAGGTCTGTGGATAACCCTGTGGAAAAGCTCGTGAATTTGTGGATAAGTTGTGGGCGGCAGTGTGGATAACGGTACACGGGAAGGAGGCCGTGGGGATTTGCGCAGGATGACATCCAGGGGATTCGTCGCGCTGTGCGCGGGGGTGATTGTCCTGACCGGGTTTGCGTATTTGGCGATCCGCATGGCATCCTCGCAACCGCAGCCGGTGCAGCCGGGCGAGGTTGCTCCCGACATCCAGGGGAAGACGTGGTCGGGCGCCGATTTCTCCCTGCGTGCGCTGCGCGGCAAACCGGTGCTGATCGATTTTTTCACCACCTGGTGCCCGCCCTGTCTGGACGAGACCCCGGACCTGATGGCCTTCGCCGCCGCCCATCGGGGAGAGATTCAGGTGGTGCTGGTCGACCGGGGGGAGGCGCGCGCGACGGTGGCATCGTACATCGCCCGGTTTCACGTGCCGGACGACGTGGCGGTGGTCCTCGACGAGGGGAATCGCTGGTCGGCACCCTATGGGGTCACCGGCCAGCCGGAGGCGTTTTTCATAGCGGCGGACGGGCGGGTGGTGCAGCACACCTTGGGTCCGCTCTCACGGGCGCAGATGGAGGCGGGGGCCAAGGTGGCGGGGAAGTGAGCTACACCGTCTGCAGTGCCTGGGGTTTCAGATGTTGGCAGGCAGGACCGTCCTATGGAGCTTGGCAGCGTGTATCCTTCCTTTATCGATTATCGATGGTTCGCTGGGTCGATACCAAAGCGGCTCCTCAACAAATCGGTTCGTTCTTCATCAGACCGTATCGCCCGACGAGTCTTTTCGGATCCGATGGTCTCAATAAGAAAGTCCCCCGAAATAGAGATTCGGCCATTCGGCGTAGCCATGGAGCAGATGAGCTTGTGGGTAAAATGTGACTCCGGTGATGTTTGTTGGTACACATTCATGTCGTAAAAGTCTTCAAGCTTGCGGGGCTGGAGCGTGAATCGAAATTCTGAGACCCATTCCTCCTCAAGCCTCTTCTGAAAGAAAAGAACGTCTGAATCACGCTCATGTAGTATACGGTACGCCCCACTGACATCCGTGACAACTTGGCCTGATAGTGGCAGTGGGCTGCGAACGGAATCTCCAAACCCGACGTCGACAACATAGTTCTCATCCAGGGTTACTAAAACAACCATGTGATCGAATTCCGGACCAAATGTCCCATCATCCCGTTGGACTTGCCCAGACAGTATGGACACGGAATAGCCGAGGTTTTGCAGGAGCCATCCGAACAACCCGTTCAACTCGTAGCAGTACCCTCCCCGCCTTTTCTCGACAATCTTGTCGTACATGGACTCAAGGCTCAGCTCAATTGGACGGCCATTCATAATGTCCAAGTTCTCAAACGGGACGGTCAACATATGGTGCTCCTGAAGCCGCCGAAGCGATTCGTAGTCGGTACGTACATCCCCCGTGATCCCGATTCGCTCCAGATATTTGTAGGGATTCAAATACATTTCTCTCCTCTCCCTGAAACTCATCCAGCTACCTGGAGGATATCGCACAGCATGTTGCATTGAAATCGACCCATGGTCATAGGCCGATGGTCCTAATCGACAGCACGAACGCCAGGGCCGTGCAGGCGTGCAGCAACACATGCGCGGTGTTCGGGGCCATGCCGCCCCGGCGTGGCAGAAACGTGTGGGTGCCACCGAAGAGCGCCTGATAGCGAGCGAGTCGATCCGGTTCCCACCCGAACCAGTACGGGTGCCACCAGGCCCGGTATTCTCCGAGAAGAAATAATCCGTACAGGAGGACCCACAGGGTCCGCACCCAGACCGGGATGTCCGTGTGCAGGTACCGGATCGTGAGTGCGAACGCCAGCGCGACGGGGACGGTGTTGATGAGGGTATTGCGCAGGTTGACAGAAAAAGGATATACACGCCGGACGGCTCTCGCGTCCGTCCACGGTGGAAGGTGAATCCAGTCGTGGAAGACGAGGAAAATCAGCATGAACGTCTGTACGCCGAGGAACATCCAGCGCAGCGTCATGAGCGGTTTCCCTCCCAGGGTGTCAGGCGAAGACGATGGTCTTGTTGTCGTGAATGAGGATGCGGTCCTCCAGATGCCATTTCACCGCTCGGGCCAGGACGACGCGCTCCACGTGGCGGCCGATGCGTTTGAGGTCGGCGACGGTGGCGCGGTGGTCGACCCGGTGGACATCCTGCTCGATGATGGGGCCTTCGTCCAGCTCGTCTGTCACGTAGTGGGCCGTGGCGCCGATCAGTTTGACGCCGCGATCGTACGCGCGCCCGTAAGGATTCCGCCCGACGAAGGCGGGCAGAAACGAGTGGTGGATGTTGATGATGCGGTTCGGAAACCGCGCGACGAACTCGGGCGAGAGGATCTGCATGTACCGGGCGAGGATGACGACGTCCACCTGCCCGGCGAGCAGGGCGAGCTGTCGGGCTTCGGCTTCGGGTTTTCGATCGCGATCGACCGGCACATGGTAAAACGGCACGCCGAGCGCCTCAACCGGCTCGCGCGCGTCCGGGTGGTTGCTGATGACCATGGCGAGGTCCATGAACAGGTCCCCGGTCTGCCATTGCCACAGCAACTCGAGCAGGCAGTGATCTTCCTTTGACACGAAAATCGCGGCACGCTTGGGTACGCACGCGGGGGCGAGCCGCCACTCCATCTGAAACGCCTCTGCCACCGGTACAAACGCTCTCTCCAGTTCGGGAACACGCTGGAGCATGCCGGGCAAATCGAATTCCACCCGTGTAAAAAACAGGCCGATTTCCGGCGGCGCTGAGTACTGGTCCATCTGCACGATGTTCGCTCCTTGTTGATAGAGAAACTGTGCGATGGCGGCCACGATGCCGGGCTGGTCAGGACACGAGATGAGCAGCCGTGCCCGGTTCGCCAGTTCCTTTGCCGTGTGCGGCTGGTATTGGGGGTACGAGCGGGATCGACGGTCAGCCTGTTGCTCTGTCGTGATGTGCTGTGCCAGCTTGACGTCGTTCAACGGACACCGATCCTTTCAATGATTTTCGCAATTATACCACGGTGGTGTGAGGTCGTCGCAAGAGTGGTTCATACCGCAGAACGGGGAGGATGCACCGGCCGTCGGGCCATCCATTTCTGCATGTTACGGGAGACGGATCGTGATACAATCGTGGAAAGATTGGCAACGGGAGAGCCATTCCGATGTACGAATCACACACCCTGCGCAATGACGGCGACGCATCGATGTTGAATGGTCAGCGGTTGTATCTGCGCCCTCCCCTCCGCGACGAACTTACGTACATCCAGCGCCTGTGGTCCGACCCGGAGACCATGGCTGACGTGGGCGGCGTGCAACTTCTCGACGATGTCCGTGCGATCCGCTGGTTTGAACGGTGGGTGCACCCGGGGGATCCCTCTCGGTTCTATTGCTTGGTCTTTCGCAAGGAAGACCATCAGCCGGTGGGTGAGGCGTATTTCTATAACTTTGACCCCAAGAGCGGGACAGCGATGTATGGAATGAACATTGAGGCGACACATCGGGGACGAGGCTATGCTTCCGAGGTCCTCCGAATCATGACAACGTATTTCTTCACGAAATGTGAGGGGAATGTTCTCATGGACAACATCGCCCTCGACAATGTGCGAGGCCAGAGAGCCTTGTTGCGCTTCGGGTTTGAACCTGACCCGTCCCTGGGAAGCGACGCGTTCTGGGTGAAATTGACACGGGAGCGATTCTTTCGACTTCATTCCATCGAGACGGAGGCGGACACGGATGGGTGATTTCGCACGCACACCCGAACCACCGTACTATGCCGTGGTGTTCACCTCGATGCGAACCGAGGGTGACAATGGTTACGCGGCCATGGCGGAGGAAATGGTGGAGCTCGCAGGGCAGCAACCTGGCTTTTTGGGTGTGGAGAGTGTTCGGGACGAAAACGGCTTTGGGATCACGGTGTCCTACTGGACATCGGAAGAGGCGATCCGCTTGTGGAAGGAGCACGCCCGCCATCAAGTGGCCCAACGGCTGGGGCGGGAAATCTGGTACGAGGGATTTGTCACGCGTGTCTGCAAGGTGGAGCGGGCGTACGCGTTTGAACGCTGATGGATATGGTGGGAGCGTGATGGCATGATCACCCTGTTTCGTTACAACTGGCAGGTTCGGGATGAGTGGTTTGCCTGGTGCAGGGAGGTTCCGGAAGAGGAGTTGACGCGTCAGCGGGTCGGGGGCGTGGGCAGCATTCTGAAAACCCTCTTCCACATCGTGGATGTTGAGCAATCGTGGATTCGCGCGTTGCAAGGAAAACCGGATATTGACTACAGCTTCGAATCCTACCCGACCTTGGCCCGGGTGATGGAGTTGTCGCGCCATTGCAGGGCCGAAGTGGAGCGGTTCGTCATGAGTTGGCGACCGGATATGGAGGGCCGAGTGCTCACCGGTACGAAGCACGACGGGACGCCGTTCTCATATACGTTCGGTGAGGTTCTTCGCCATGTGATCGTTCATGAAATTCATCACATCGGGCAGTTGTCCGTATGGGCGAGGGAGATGGGGCGAGCACCCGTGTCGGCGAGTCTGGTCGGCAGACGGTTGGTTTGACGGGCGATCCGCTTGTCTCGGAAGCGCTAGCCCTCTCGCGAATCTCGGCGACTGTGCGAAGCGATGATGCGTACAATGTCTTCAAACGTGTATCGATGGTTCACCACGTCGACCACAAAATCCTCAGCCTGCTTGGGAGGCATGACGAACGTATACCCGTTGTAGCTCAGGAATTGGAGCAGTGAGAGAAAGGCGGTTCGTTTGTTGGCGTTGTGAAATACGTGATTTTGGGCGAGCGACTCAAACAATGCCGCCGACTTCTCGAAAATGGTCGGGTACGCATCATGGCCGAATGCCGATTGTTTTGGCCGGTTGACCGCCGAGTCCAGCAAATCTGGAAATTTCACGCCGCTCTGTTCATTGGGCGAGAACTCCCTGATGACATACAGATGGATGGCAATGACCTCTTCCGGTGTAAGATATTTGATCATCGATCTTTTAACCCTTCTATCGTCTCTCGATATTGTTCGACATTGGCGCTCAGGGTCTCAAAAAATTTTGGATCAAGCCCAGGCGGGATCGATACGGCCTTGCGAAGTACGATTTGACCTGTCTTCTCGTTTATCATCAGTTCCACATCATCACCCAAGTCCAAATTCAGTTTTTGCAATACCTCCTTTGTGAAGGTGATGCCCAGGCTGTTTCCGATCCGCGTGACCTTCCGGTAAACCCGTTCCATGTACACCGCTCCCCTCGATCAACGGTTCTTCCCCTATTCTATTCTCTGAAACTGTATGCAGCGGTTTATTATACTCGTTATAATCATTCTAACCATTTTCGCGGGGGCGGCAAATGACGGTCTGGATCAACGACTCGAGCTGGCGATTGCCGGGGACAGAGAAGGAAGGGACGGTCATGCGTCAGATCATCGCCATGGGCGGTGGTGGATTTTCGATGGAGCCTGACAATCCGCTGCTCGATGAATATGTCCTTCGTCAATCGAGGCGTGTTCATCCGAAAGTATGCTTCTTGCCCACGGCGAGCGGGGACGCGGAAGGCTATATCGAACGCTTTTACGAGGCATTCCGGCGATTCGATTGTGAACCGGCGGAAACGAACGAACGTGGTGAGGCGATTCTGTTTGCCTTTGACTATCCAGGGGCGTGCGGATGGGGGCCTTCATGGAGTGAGGCGGCGAACAGGTTGCGCCTAGATTTGCGGATGACACACAGGCGAGACGAACAATGATTTTCAGACGACTCGCACGTTGAGTTTATCCAAACCCATAACACGGAAACAGCTGTCGGACTGTATAGACTCCTCGAACCATGTTGTTCTGACCATCCTCACGATGCTCGCCAGACGCATCTGAGCTCAGCCCCGCGTATCCATTCGGCCTGTTCATTCGTTTTCATGGTGTCAACGGAAAGGAGGCTGCTGGCGTGGTTCCCAGCCGTGAGACGAGAGGGACGAGGGAACCTTCCGTGCCGGATGAGGAGAGTCTGTCGGCGTATCGTCACTCGTTGATCCGATACTGCGAATGCCTCGGCGCGACCCGCCGGGATGCGGAGGATATGGTGCAGACCACGCTGCTCAAGGCACTGACGGCCTACAAAGCGGGCGTGCGTCATCGTGCGTCATCCCAACGTGCCGGCTTGGTTGCGGCGGATCGCAAAGAATTCATGGATCGATCACGTTCGCAAACACAGCCTGTCCCATCCGCACGGGCCATCGGAACTGGCGGTTCGGTCTGAACCCGCGTTCCACAACGAATGGGCTGAACTGGAAGAGGCGTTGCAAATCCTGTTGACCAAGCTGACGCCCAAGCAGCGGATGGTCTTCCTCCTGTGCGAGGCGTTCCAATATACGGACCGGGAGACAGCCGAGCTGCTGGGCATCAGCCGCGGAGCCGTGAAGGCGGCCCTGCACCGCGCCAGGGTCCGGCTGGCGGCAGTGCGGCGCGATCCGGAGGACGCACATGAAGGCGCGGCGGTTCAGCGCCCCAACAGCGAGGTGATGATCCATCAGCCGCACGGCGGGGCGAGAGGCCAGGCATCCGACATGAAGATCCATGCGGACTGGATGTTGAAAACGCGGGAGAAAATCAACCACGTGCTGGCCAAACACACCGGGCAATCCGTGGAGCGGATTGCGGCAGACACGGACCGGGATCGATTCATGAGCGCAGAAGAAGCGAAGGCATACGGCCTGATTGACGAAGTGATTCGTCCTGCCGACTTGGCCTGACGTTTGCGCACTGGTTCATTTTGTTGTATTCTAGCGGACAATTCATAGTTTGCAGAGGCAGATGCGAGGTGAACTCCTTGCACACCGGTTACTCCATTCGCAGGGCGACCGTGGATGATGCGGCGGCTGTGGCCAGGGTCCACGTCGACAGTTGGCGGACGACATACCGAGGCATCGTGCCCGACGCCTTTTTGGACGGGATGTCCTACGCGGAAAGTGAAGCTCGGTGGCGCAGGCGATTTGAACAATCATCCGAGAAATACGCTATGTTCGTGGCGCAGGACGAGACAGGCCGCATCGTCGGATTCGCCGACGGCGGGCCGATACGAAAGGCCGATCCCGATTTCGACGGTGAACTGTACGCCATCTATTTGCTGGAGGCGCACCAGCGCCGCGGCTTGGGGCGGAGATTGCTCCGCCAAGTCGCGGAACATCTGGTGCAGCACGGCATGCATGGGATGCTGATCTGGGCCCTGGCCGACAATCCAGCGTGCCAATTCTACGCTGTCATGGGCGGGCGGCCCGTGCGGGAAGGCGAGCTGGAGGTCGGCGGAAAGTGGTTGAAGGAAGTGGGATACGGTTGGCCCGACCTGACCGGCTGGCTCCGGATGCAGGTCACACAACACTGAAAAAATGCGCTACCATGGCACCATGAGCCAGAGGGGGATTGCGCATGTATGTACCGAAGGCGTTTTCAATGGACGATCCGCAGGAAATCGCCCACTTCCTCCGCGATCACAGCTTCGGCCTGCTCATCAGCACCTCAGGTGGCGAGCTGACGGCCACCCACCTGCCGTTCGTCTTTGACGCCGATGGCCGGCGCCTGTGGGCGCACATGGCGCGGGCCAATCCACAGTGGCGAGACCTGCACGGGCAGACGGCCCTGGTGGTGTTTCAAGGGCCGCACGCCTACATCTCGCCGTCCTGGTATGAAGTGCCACAGTCTGTACCGACCTGGAACTATGTCGCCGTGCATGTGTATGGGAGGTGCAGCGTGATCGAAGACGAAGGCGAGTTGGCCGACCTGCTGGCGAAGACGGTGCGGTTCTACGAGCCGGATTCGCGGCTGCCGGAGGAGGCGGGTGAGCCCTACTACCGCAACCTGATGCGGGCTGTCGTCGGCTTTCGACTGGACATCGAGCGGATCGAGGGCAAGGCGAAGCTGAGCCAGAACAAGCCGCCCGAGGTGCGCCGACGGGTGATAGAGGCCCTGGGCCGGACCGGGGACGCCGAGGCGCAGGAGGTCGCGGCGTGGATGCGGCGGCTGGAGGATGGGCGGTAGTGGATCGCGGTGAGGATGGGGCGTCCGGTCAGCGCCATCTCAGATAGATCCTTCAGCATTTTGGGCAATGAAAGGTGGGATTGGCATGATTACCTACCGGGTGAACGCCCCCGTCTCCGCCGCGCAGGTGGCGGAGGTGTTTGAGCGGTCCGGCATTCGCCGGCCGACCGAGGATTTGCGGCGCATCGAGGCGATGCTCCGCCATGCCAATCTCACCGTCACCGCCTGGGACGGGGATCGATTGGTGGGCATTGCTCGGTCCCTCACGGACTTCGTCTACTGTTGCTATCTGTCCGATCTCGCTGTTGACCGCGACTACCAACGCCAGGGCATCGGCCAGGCGCTGATCCGGGAGACGCAGGCACAGCTCTCCAATCAGGTGTCTCTCATCCTGTTGGCCGCGCCGACCGCAATGTCGTACTACCCGCACATCGGGTTTGCGAAGGCGGACAACGCGTGGATCATCCCGCGGACGCGTTGAGCGGGAAATGGGCATGGACGCACAGGAGCGGATCGGCATCTTGGGGCGGGAAGACGAAGGTGCTCTCCGGGCATTGGCCGAGCGGGTGGGTTGGCAGTTCGCGCGGGAGCAGACGTCGTTGTTTCTGAATGGGCTCGGCCGCGTCAGAGGCGCTTGGCGCGGCGCGGCGTTGATCGCCAGCGCGGGACTCTATTTGTATGACGGGAGAATCGCATCGCTGGGCAATGTCATGGTGGACCCGCAGTTTCGGCGCAAGGGCTTGGCCACCCGGTTGGTGACCGAATGTCTCGCGGAGGCGAAGACCGTGGGAGCGCCGGTCCTGTTGGTGGCGACCCCGATGGGTGAACCGCTCTACCGAAAGCTGGGGTTTCAGACCATCGGGTATGTGCATCGTCTGGAGATCGATCCCGCCGACACACCGGCAGCAGGGTCGTCCTTGTCGATTGACGTCCGGCCGTTGCCGCCGGGCGATCTCGAGGAGATCGTCCGTTTGGACCAGCGGGCGTTCGGTGCATGCCGGAGCACCGTCTATGAGACCCTGTTCGCCCTGCGCACACCGGGATGGGGCTATCGCGATGCAGATGGCGCGCTGCTCGGTTTCACCTTTGCCATTCGAAAGCCATCCGCCCTCTGCCTCGGCCCCGTCGTCGCGCGGGACGTGTCGATCGCCCTGGCCTTGGTCCGGCGAGTGTCCAGCGGTTGGACGGTGCCGGTGCGGGTGGATGTGCCGCATGAGCAGACGGCGTTCCGATACCGGCTGATGGCGGGCGGGTTCCGGGAACGCATGACTTCCCCGGTGATGCGCATCGGTGCCGACAGCCTGCCGGGAGAGCGGACCAGGTTGTTCGCCCTGCTCGACCCGGCCCTGGGGTGAGCACCTGGCGCCGACTCGATCCCGCCAACCTCTGCGCCTGCCACCCTTGCTGTACGACACGAGCCCCCGTCGATGAGAGGGTAAAAACGATTTTCCTCTTATCGGCCTGGTGGGACAGTACGGTAAACAACTTTTTCACGTTATAGAGGGCCGGAGCGGATCGATTAAGGTGGAAATATTCATAATCGGGGTCGCCGAAGCCGCGGCCGCCTCCCATTAAATGCAAATCCTTTACTATAAATCTCTTCATCCCCTCTGGTAAGTACGAAATGGTTGCAATCGCCTCGCGATCTCGCTGGAATAAAGTACATTCGTTCACTACCAAACACGGTGGTATTCACCATACCTCCGGCGGCCGTACCTGCTTCCCCCCAGCACGATGAAATTTCGTGGCTTCTCGCCTTCCGGGCCTTGATCCTCACGGCCCATTGGTCGTATGCTGTCCTCATAGCTACTCTCGCTTGCGTTCCGCTAACCATAGTAGCATCCCGCGGCGGAACGGGCACGGATGAATGGACGCATGCGAGCACGAACGCAGAGGAGGGACTCTTGGTGCGGCCGACGGATGCAGGGGATGAGGCCGCGTTGGGCCGGCGGATTTCAGAGCGGAGACGGCGGCTGGGGATGAGCCAGGACGCCTTGGCCGCGCGGCTCGGTGTGAGCCGGCAGTTCATCGGGGCGCTGGAGGCCGGGCGGAGTCTGCCGTCCATCCGGGTGGCCATCCGGTTGGCGCGCATCCTCGGCACCACGGTGGAGGCGCTGTTTGGCGATGATCATCCCGCCGTTCGCTGGGGGGACCCGGATTCGCCGCCCCGGCCGGGCGTCCGCGTGCGGTTGGCGAGCGTCGACGGGGATGTGGTGGTGTTTCCCCTGCGGGATCGCGGGGCGGGCACGTTGGCGGACGGCGTGGTGGGCCCGTCCGGCCAGCCGGAGCCCGTGCAGGCTTCGCGGATGGCATGGGCGGAGAAGACCGTGGCCATCGCCGGATGCGATCCCGCCCTCGCCCTCCTCAGGGACTGGCTCGCGGACACCGGCGCGCCAGTCCGGGTGGTGGAGCTTCCCTGGGGCAGCGGTGCGGCGGTGCGGGCGCTGGCGGACGGACGCGTCCACGTGGCCGGCGTGCACGGGCACCTTTTTGCGGCGCTCGCCCAGGTGCGCGGCGAGGTGGAAACGTCTGGTGCGGGTACATCTGGTTCGCACGCGTCCTACGATCCGCTGGTGCGCGTCCACTTTGCCCGCTGGGAGGTGGGCGTGGCCGTCCAGCCCGGCAACCCGAAAGGCATCCAGGGACTGGAGGACCTGGGGAGGCCGGACGTGCGCTGGGTGCGACGGCCGGCTGCGACGGCGGTGGCCGCCCTCTACGACGCCGCGCTACCCCACGACGCGGGCCCGGTGCGGTGGACGCCGGTGGCGGCCATGGACCACATTCAGGCCGCGGAGATGATCGTTCTGGGCGTGGCCGACGCCGGGTTGACCACGTCGTTCGCCGCCCATGTGTACGGCCTGCCCTTTCAGGCGGTGGAGGAGCACCGCTTCGAATGGGTTCTGCCTTTGCGCCGCCTGTCGGAACCGGCCGTGTCGGCCCTGCTGGACACGTTGCGCACGGGTGCCTTCCGACGCCAGATGGAGACCTTGTGGGGATACGATGTCACACGCCTCGGCGATGTGGTGGAGGCGGAAGGAGGAACCGTATGAGTCAGGACGCAAACAAAAGCATGCCGGTCCATGGAGGGCCGGGGATCCCAACCAGCCCACGCAAATCTCGTGTGCGGACAAGACTCGGGATGTCGATGGCCGCCGCAGCGGCCGCCATCGCCCTGGTGGCCGGATGCGGGACCGGGGCGGGGACCGGCGGAGTGAATGGGGCATCCGGCGGCGGATCGAACGGTGGCTCAAACGGCGGACCGAACGGTGCAGCTGCGGGTGGCGCCGGAAACGGCGGTGTGCAGACGACCTTGACGGTCGATGCCGCCGCATCCCTGACCACCGCGTTCCAGCAGCTCGGACAGGCGTTCGAGAAATCCCACCCGGGCGTGACGGTGCACTTCAACTTTGCCGGCAGCCAGACCCTGGTGGCGCAGATGGAACAGGGGGCGCCGGCGGATGTGTTCGCCAGCGCCGATGAGAAGAACATGGACAAGCTGAAGCAGGCGGGGCTGGCCGCCGCGCCGTCGACCTTCGCGAAAAACGCGCTTGTGCTCATTACGCCGAAGGACAACCCGGCCGGCGTGCACGCGTACGCTGACCTCCCGAAGGCGCGGCGCGTGGTGCTCGGGGTGCCGGATGTGCCCATCGGGACGTATGCCCGGCAGTCGTTGCAGAAGGCGGACGCCGTGTACGGCGGGAATTTCTCCAAGCAGGTCCTCTCCCACGTGGTGTCCCAGGAGACGGATGTCAAGCAGATCGTCAGCAAGGTGGCTCTCGGTGAGGCGGATGCGGCCTTCGTGTACCGCACCGACGCGATGGGCGGAAACCGCGACAAACTGCAGGTGATCCCGGTGCCGGACCCGGTCAATGTGACGGCGACCTATCCCATCACGGTCGTGGGGCGGTCGGCCCACCAGGATGCGGCGCAGGCGTTCGTCCAGTTCGTGCTGTCCAAGGCGGGACAGGAGATCTTGCAGGAGAACGGCTTCTTGCCTGTGTCGTCGCCATGAGGCGTCTGTCGTGGGGATGGATGCCCGCCATCCAGTGGGGCTTCGGCGTGGTGCTGGTCCTATTCATGGCCGTCCCGGTCGTGAGCCTGTTTCTCTCGGTGACGCCGCGGCAGTTTTTCGCCGCCTTCGCGGAGCCGGTCGTCCAGGACGCTCTGTGGCTGAGCCTTCGGACCAGCTGCATCGCCATCTTGCTCGTGATCCTGTTCGGGACGCCGCTCGCGCATCGGTTGGCCACAGGGGCCTCGTTTCCCGGGCGGTCAGCCCTCGAGGCCCTGCTGCAAGTGCCGTGGGTGACGCCGCCGGCGGTGGCCGGGCTGGCGCTTCTGATGGCGTTCGGCCGCAACGGTTTGATCGGTAGCCATCTGGCTGACTGGGGGATCTCGCTACCTTTCAGCACCGCGGCCGTGGTGGTGGCGCAGGCGTTCGAGGGCTCTGCCTTCTACGTGCAGACCGCGCGGCAGGCGTTTTCGGGGGTCGATCGCGGTCTTGCCGAGGTGTCCCGCACCCTCGGCGCGGGCCCCTGGCGGACATGGCTGGGGTTGGAGATCCCGATGGCGCTGCCGGGCTTGCTGACGGGCGCAGCGATGGCCTGGTCGCGGGCCCTCGGGGAGTTCGGTGCGACCATGCTGTTCGCGGGCAACCTGCAGGGCGTGACGCAGACCATGCCGCTGGCCATCTACACCGTCCTCGAGCAGGACGTGGGTGCCGCGGTGTCGCTCGCCATCGTGCTGATGGTGTTCGGCTTTGGGCTGTTGTGGGCGCTGTCGAGGTTGCGCCAGCGGGCGATCGGACCGGGTTGAAAGGGGGCGCGTGCGGTTGCAACGTGGGCTGTTCTTCGATATCCAGGTACCGCTGTCCGCGTTCCACCTGGCGATCCGCGCCGAGGTCAGTCCCGGCGTCACGGCGGTGGTGGGGCCGAGCGGATCGGGGAAGACCACCCTGCTGCGGGCGTTGGCGGGCCTGACGGTGCCAGCGGACGGGTTCATCCAGTTGAACGGACGGATTCTGTTTTCGGCGAAGGAGGGCATTCACGTGCCGCCCGAACGCCGGCGGGTCGGCTATGTGCCCCAGCAGTACGGGTTGTTTCCGCGGTTGCGCGTGATCGACAACGTGATGTACGGATTGAAGGCCAGAGGCGTGCCGCGGATGGAGCGCCGGCGTCGGGCGATGGCCATGTTGGAGCGGATGGGCATCGCCCACCTGGCGGATCGGAGGCCCGCGGAACTGTCGGGCGGCGAGGCGCAGCGGGTGGCCTTGGCGCGGGCGTTGGTGGTGCAGCCGGACTATCTGCTGCTCGACGAGCCGCTCTCCGCACTCGATCCAGAGACGCGGCGGCAGTTGCGGTCGTTTTTGCGGGCCGTGCTCGCGGACGCCGGGTGCCCCGTGGTATGCGTCACCCACGACCGGGAGGACGTCGCCACCCTGGCGGATGCCGTGTTGGCGGTGGAACAGGGGCGGGCGGTGGCGGCAGGATCGCCCAGTGAAGTGCTCGCGAAAGCGTGAGAAGCCGCGGCAGCGTGCCGCGGCTTCTCACCTGGAGGGCGTCGATCCCATAGGCTGGATTTCTCGAAGCGGGGTCAGCCCTGGGGTGTGGCGTCCGTGCTGTTTGTGTCCGTGCTGTTTGAGGTCGTGCTGTTTGTGGCTTCCGTACTGTTCGTCGTGTTGGTGCCGTTGTCAGTGCCAGTGGCGTTATCCGTCTGATCGAACAGGCTCTGGTGCTGGAACCCCGGGTCAATCTCCTTGCCGTCCGCCGTCTTGATGGGGTCCTGCGATACGGGGAAGACATAGTCGACCTGCCACAGGCCGCTTGGGTCCTTCATGATGCCCCAGTCGACGACCTGCTTGTAGGACGTCTGGGTGCCGTCGGCGAACGTCACCTTGTCCGTCTCCTGCAGCTCCACGAGCAGGTGCGTGTCGTCCACTTCGCCCTCGCGCACGATGGTCCACGAGGCGTCATCCAGGCTGCCCGACGTGATCCCGTTGGCCTGGGCGAATTTCGTCCAGGCAGCATCGGGCGACTGCGCTTCGGCCTGCGTCACCTCGTCGATCAGGTCCTGCGTGGCGTATCCGCGCGACCGAAGGTCTCGGAACAGCGCGACCGGATCGTCCTCGGCGGTCAGATTGGTGGTGTACGCATCGACCGCGTACAGGACATCCTCGGGCTGGTAGTCGGTCAGGTTGTTGTCCGTCTCCATGGTCCACTTCGTCCCGTTCCAGTCGGGCGTCACGCCGACGCCGCGCAGGATCTGCATCACGTACCAGACCGGCATGAAGGTGGTCGCGGATTTGGAGGCGGGATCGATGTCGACGATGCCGACGACCTTTTTCGCCAGCTTGCCGTTCACGTAGATGTTGAGATTCCCCGTGCCGACCTGGATGGAGGACAGGTCCGGCGTCTCGCCGGCCGGGGTGCTGATGCGCCAGTTGCGGCCGTCCCACTGGCTCTGAATCCCCAGGTGGCGGAGGGCTTGCATCACGTACCAGATGGGCATGTACGCGGTGTTGCTGTAGGTGAAGCCGTACGGCTTGGACATCACGTGATCGTTGAGGTCGATCTCCTTGAGCACCATGGCATGCTTTGGCTTGGCAGTGGATGTCGCGGCGGACGCAAGCGCCGGATGGATGGCGAGTGCGGCGAAGAGGCTGGCGGCCGATGTCAGACCGAGCCCGATGCGGCGGTGTTTCGTCAACTGGATTCACCCATTCCGTGAGTTGATGGTCACGCGGAGCGAATATATCATGGCTGTGTGGAAATTGTCGATAGGAAGAAATGGGGATATGTGGAATAGATATCTAGATCCGCCCCGGGAGGTGGCGCCAGCCATGATGGCGGGCGCCGTTCGGTGCTCTTGGGCCGGTTCACGCATCGGTTCACTCAGTTCAGTGGCGTGACGTGCAGATCGGGGTGCTTGGCCTTGAGATTTTCTACATACTGAGTCAGGCTCTCCCGGTCCGGGAAGGTCACCGAGGTGATCTCCTGGATCCCGCGCGAGCGGTTCCCGCGCACAAAGTGGCCCACCGAGGTGGAACTGCCATACACGATGTGCCGCGTCCACGGATCGTCGGAGAAGAAGTATTCCAGTACCTTGTAGGGTTCGTGCGCAACCACGTCCTGCATTGCAATCACCCGCCGCATGTTCGATTCAAAGGATTGGGTCCAGATCTTATAGGACCACATTCCCTGCTCGAATTCAAGGGAACCTGGGGTTTTGTGTCCGAATGGGCAGGAATGTGGCGATTGGTGTCGAAGGGATCACGGCGTGAGACTGTGAAATTTGCGAACGGGGCGGACGCGAGGACGTTACATAGCGGGTATTGAGGTGATTCTCTTCTCCATGAGACGCGGGATTTGGTTGGTGTTGGCGGCATTCGGGGCGAGCACCATCGTGCTGCAGCCCGCCCTGTCGTACGCGGACAAGCTGTCGGACGCGAAGAAGAAGGCCGAAGACTTGCAGCAGCAGGAGAAGAGCACACAGGCCAAGATCTCGCAGTTGAAATCCCAGGAGCAGACCCTGCAGCAACAGATTCAGGACCTGGAAGATAAGATTCAGTCCTTACAGGTGTCCATCGACAAGACGCAAGCGGACATCGACAAACAGACGGCAGAAATCAACCAGCTCAAGCAGAAAATTGAGGATACACAGAAACAGATCGACGAGCAGTACGGCGTCCTCGCGGATCGGGTGCGCGTGATGTACGAGGCCGGACAGGCGTCGTATCTGGACGTATTGTTCTCTTCGACCAGCTTCTCCGACCTGCTCGACCGGCTCGAGCTTCTGGAACGGATCGCGCAGCAGGACAAGGCGGTGCTGGAGGATATCCGGGCGAAGAAGCAGCAGCTCGACGCCGAACAGCAGCAGATGAACGCTCAGCTCGCCCAGTTGCAGAGCCAGCGCCAAGTGCTGGCACAGCAAAAGCAGCAGCAGGAACAGGCCCAGCAGTCGCAGCAAAAACTGTTGGCGCAGGTTCACGCGCAGCGCGTCAACGAGGAATCGCAGCTCAACAGCGAGAACGCGGCGCTCAAGAGTCTGCAGAAGTTGATCGCGCAGTTGGAGGCCGAACAAGGCGGGTACACCGGGCCGGCGGGCGGCTGGACGTGGCCTGTGCCAGGCTACCGCACCATCAGCTCGGGGTATGGTTGGCGCAGTTGGTCGGACGGATCGCGCGAGTTTCACAACGGGATCGACATCCCGGCGCCCCTCGGCACCCCCATCGTGGCGGCGACCAGCGGCAAGGTGCTGTACGCAGGGCCGGCCAGCGGCTTCGGCGATTGGATCGTGATCCAGTCCTCCGGCGGCCTGTTGGAGATCTACGGCCACATGTACGCGTACCAGATCAAGGTGCACCCAGGCCAGGTGGTCCACACGGGACAGACCATCGCTGCGGTGGGCAGCAATGGGTTTTCCACCGGGCCGCACCTGCACTTCACCATCGCCACAGGGTTCGACAGCTCCGGCTTTCCGGTCTCCGTCGATCCGACGAAGTACGTGGGCAAGTGATCCCCCTCCTCTGCGGGGGATTTTTCTATTCTTTCTAACGAATTTCATCCCCGACCAGGTGAAAACGGCGCCCTCGCCATGTACACTCGAACTTAGAACGGTTCGAGACAGGAGGAATGCGTGTGGCTCTCTCGCCCACGACACACCTGGAGTTCGACGGCTGGCGGCCTGAGTTGCAGGCCGTGGTCGACAATGTGGAAAAGGTGATCATCGGCAAGCAGGATGTCATCCGGCTCGTCTTGGTCGCGCTGTTGGCGGGCGGCCACTGTCTGATAGAGGACGTGCCGGGCGTCGGCAAGACGATGTTGGTGCGCGCGTTCGCGCGTTCGCTCGGCTGCGAATTCAAGCGGATTCAGTTCACACCCGACCTGTTGCCCTCGGATGTCACCGGCATCTCTGTCTACAACCAGCAGCGGCAGGCGTTCGAGTTCCGGCCGGGACCGATTTTCGGCCAGATCGTGTTGGCCGACGAGATCAACCGCACCTCGCCGAAGACCCAATCGGCGCTCCTGGAGGCGCTGGAGGAACGCAGCGTCACGGTGGACGGCCGCACCTATCCGCTCGCCAATCCGTTTTTCGTGATGGCGACGGAGAATCCGATTGAGTTCGAAGGGACCTTTCCATTGCCGGAAGCCCAGGTGGACCGGTTTCTGCTGAAATTTTCAATGGGTTACCCTTCGTTTGACGACGAGGTCATGATGTTGGGCCGCCAGCAGGCGGGCCATCCCATTGAGCGAATCCAGGCGGTCGCCGGCCCAGAGGACGTCGTCGCGTGGCGCCAGGACGTGGCCTCCGTCCGCGTGGAGGACAGCATTCGCGCCTACATCGTGCGCTTGGTGCATGCGACGCGCGCCCATCGCCAGGTGTACCTCGGCGCGAGCCCGCGCGCCAGCATCGCCCTGTTCAAAGCGGCGCAGGCGTTGGCCTACGTGTGCGGCCGCGATTATGTGGTGCCGGACGATGTACGATACCTGGCGCCATTCGTGCTCCAACACCGTGTGCTGCTGTCTGCCGACGCCCGGCTCTCCGGTGTGCAGGTCGGCGATCTCCTGCGTGACCTGGTCGGCCAGGTCGCCATCCCGGCCGTGCACACCGCGGGGCGGTCCGGGCGATGAAGGCGGCCGCACTGCTCGCCGGTGCCCTGGCGGCCCTCGTCGCCTGTTGGGTATTCGCCAATCTGCAAGGCGGGTTTCTGCCCTGGTTTCTGTTTGGCACCGTCGCGGTCCTCGCGCTGTATGAAGGGTTGACCGCGTGGCTCCCGCTGCGGCGGGTCACCGTGGCCCGCCGCCTATCGGCCCGCCGGCTGTCCAGCGGCCAACCGCTGACGGTGCAGATCACCGTCCAGCGCGGGATACCCTGGCCGTTGGCGTGGTGGCGGGCGGCCGACCAATTGCCGGCCGCGTGGGATGGACGAGCCACCGGGGCCCAGCAGATCACCCTGCCGCTGTGGGGTCGGACGTGGACCTTCACCTACCGGATCTCTCATCTTCCGCGGGGGGTGTACACCCTGCCCGGTGTACTGCTGGAAGCAGGCGATCTGCTCGGCCTGCTCAGCCGGACCCGGACTTGCTCGTGCCACGAGGAGATCATCGTCTATCCGCAGGTGGTTCCGGTGCGCGGTTGGATGGGCCACCGGCCCGAGGAGCGGGGGCTGCAGCAAGCCACTCGGCGGCGCAGCGAGGAATCGAGCAACGTCATCGGCGTGCGCGACTACGCGCCGGGCGACCGGCTGAGCCGCGTGCACTGGCCGGCAACCGCGCGGAGAGGGGTGCTGCAGGCCAAAGAGTTTGAGCTGCACGTCACCGGACAACTGGCATTCCTGCCCGACCTGTCCCGCCGTTCGTTTCACCGCACAGACCCGTCGGTGTTTGAATTGGAGATGGTGATCGCAGCGTCCTTGATGAAGTACGCGGCGGACGCCCGCCGCCCTTTTACGGCGCTGTTCCACCGCACCGGACTGACCTCCTTGGGGCCAGGGGCCGACGACGCGCTGCTGTTTCGCTGTCTGTTCGAGCTGGCCCTGGCCAGGCCCGATGGCGGCGTGGACTTTCCCACCACCCTCAGACGGGTCGCTCAGGAGATCCCGGTGGGGGCGACGTTGGTGGTGATCTCCCCGGACATCGGGCGGGAGGCGGCGGTGGCGGCTGACCTCGCGCGGCGGCGCGTGCAGATGGAATGGTTCGTGCCCCTGGCCGGCCCTGCGCTGAGCCACGCGCAGCGGGAGGGGCTGGCGGCGCTGGCCGCCGCCCGCGTGGATCTCCATCTCATCCGGACCCCGGAACAGCTCAGCGATCTTCGGGCGGGGGGTGTGGAACATGTGGCGCCTGTCTGACGGGGGCTGGCCGCGGGCGGTGCTGTGTCTGTTCGCGGCAGCTTGGATCTGGCTGTTTCTCCTGCCGATGGAGCGTTTCGGCCTGCTGGTGAACGCCCGGGGCTTTCTTCCCATCCTGCTCGCCCTGGCTGTGATCCACTGGCTGCCCTGGCGGTGGCTGCGGGCAGGAGCCGCACTGGTGCTCTCCTACGTCGCGGTCGCGGTCTATTTTGCGCCGGGCATGCCGTGGGCGGGCCGTCTGGCCTGGGTGTGGAGCCATGAACGGCGCCAGGCGGTGGCGATGTTGCGGGATCACGCCCTGTCCGATCCGCTTCAAACCCATCTGTTTATCCTCGGCCTGTGCGCCATGTACTGGTTGGTCGCGTACGCGATCCGGCGGACGCGGCTGTGGGTGTTCTACAACCTGCTCGGCGTCGGCGTCCTCGGGTTGATCGACGCCAACACCCCGGTTCACCCGGATGGGGTGATGGTGGGGGTGTTGGCGCTGTTCCTGATATCGCTGGGCGTCGCCCAATTCATGCGGCTGAACCACCGGGCGCACGGCGCTGGCCCGCGCCCCGCCCGCTTCTTCGTTCCGCTGGCCGCGGTGCTGGCCGTATCCCTGGCGGCGGGTTGGGGGTTGCCCAAACGGGGACCTGTGTGGGCGAACCCGTTGGCACCGGCCGGCGGCGGGACGGGTGGCGGCGTTCGGGTCATCGGCTACCAGGTGGACAACTCCCATCTGGGAGGTTCTTTCGTGATGGACCACACGCCCGTGCTGGCCGTGGTCACCGATTACCCGGCGTACCTGCGCGGACAGGTGTATGACCTGTACACGGGCAAGGGGTGGATCGCGGGGCAGCAGCAGATCAGCACGTACTCCTACGGCCAGCGGGTGGCGTCCGGGACCGTGGAGGCGTCTGTCCTGCCGGGGAAGGCGGTCCGGCAGACCGTGACCGTTTTGGCCCCTCACCTCAATGCCGGCGTGCTCTTCGGCGCGTACATACCGAGTATCCTCTGGTCATTCAACGGCCAGGGCTCGGGCACCCTGATGGTGGATCCGCACCAGGGCACGTTCTTCGCCCGTCCGCTGCACCAAGGGGATGTGTACACCCTGGAGAGTTACGAGCTCCAGGCCCCGGGGCCCAAGCTGGCCGGCATCCCGCTCCCGGCGCCGGACGGCAGGGACACGCACCTCCCGCCGAGCGTCCTGGCCGATCTTGAGGTGCCCGCCAGCCTCCCGCAGCGGGTGCGAGACTTGGCACGCCAGGTGACGAGCGGATCGTCCGGTGAGTACGACGCTGTTCAGCGCGTGGCCGCCTACCTTCAAGCGAATTACCAGTACGCGACGGACGGCATCCCGGTCCCCGGGCCGAACCAGGATTACGTGGATCAATTTTTGTTCGAGACGAAAAGAGGGTACTGCAACAACTTCTCCACGGCCATGGCGGTGATGCTGCGGACCATCGGAGTGCCCGCGCGGTGGGTGACCGGGTTCACGGAGGGCTCGGTCGATCCCGCTTATGGCGGCCCAGGCCAGCGGTACACCGTGGAGAATGCGGACGCCCATTCTTGGGTTGAGGTGTACTTCCCTGGGGTCGGATGGGTGCCTTTTGACCCGACGCCCAACTTTTCGATGCCGTATCTCCCGGCGCAGTCCAATCCGTCGGCGGGATCGACGGATGAAGGCAACACCACGCAGCCTGTCCAGCCGCCCAAACCACCGCAGGACCCATCTGACGTGTCCGGCGGCAACACGCAGGGGCCGGGCGGCGGACTGGGGCCCTGGCTGTGGCGGGGGCTAGCGGCGCTGGTTGCGATTGCGGCCGCCGGCGGCGTCCTCTTCCGAAGGCGGCTGCGCTCCTGGTGGCACCACCGGGCGTGGCGCGGGGAACCGGTACAGGCGATGTGGGCGGGCCTTCAGCGCCTGATAGGGCTGTTGCGCAAGAACGGGGATATCCCACAAGGCGCTGCCACGCTTCGGGATCTGAAGCGGGCGGCACGCGTGTACGGCATCCCGGAGCCGGAGTACCGGCACTTGGTGCGCACGGCCGAGTCGGCATTCTACGGCGACGCCGCCGTCCCGCCCGAGGAGGCGGAGCAGGTGCGGCGGACCTGGTCCCGCTGGCTGGAAGCGGCCCTGCATTGGCCGGGGAAGCGCTGACGGCCCGCCGTCCGGGCGGATGCCGCAGCCGTCCAAGCCGCCATTGGCAGGGCTCTCCTGCATGAAGGCCAGGGCAGGGACGCATACTGAGATCGCTTTCCGATCCCACCGTGAAGGAGGACCTTGTGATGACGAATCCGAACAAGGTGAAGCAGGACATTCAGCGCGACCTCCAGAACAAATCGGCGGGTGCGCTGACAAACCAGGCGGCTGCTCGGGCGCAGGCGACCAACAGCACGTTCGGTCAGTTTAAGACCAACGCGCAGCAGGTCCGCAACGACATCCAGCAGGACCTGAGCAACCGAGCGGGGATGAGCTTGACCTCGGGGACGAACCCGCAGGAGGTCAAGAACGAGATCAACCGCGACCTGCAGTCCTGACGGGATTGGGTTGGAAGGCGCCGGGCGGATTTTTGTCTGCCCGGTTTTTTTAATGCGGGGTGGGGCGCGGCGCGAAGCGGCTTGCGCAGCAGAAGCGTAGCGCCGCGCCCTACTCCCTTATCCGTTGCGTGAACGCGTCACCCCCAGTTTCCCGCTGTGCCCAACACCCTCGTTGATTTTCGAAGCCGCAGGAAGTAGAATGAGGTCGAAATTCAGAGACTCGTATAACGCTGGGAATATGGCTCAGCGGTCTCTACCGGGCGACCGAGAATCGCCCGACTACGAGGTCGGAATCAGGCGGCGGACAGGGCCGGCAGCGGCCCCGTCTTGGCTTGTCCGGATCCCTGCAGGGATGTCCGGCGGCGGGACGGGGGCTGTAAGGCTTTGGCCGTGTGGGCCGATGCCTCGTATGTGCCAAGGGTTGGTGGACAACCTACACGCAGCGAGGCGTCGGCCTTTTTGCGTGATTCGGCCGGCCAGACAGGGGGAGTGTGCACGCATGTCAGACCACGAGGTCGTGGTGGTGCTGGATTTCGGCGGGCAGTACAACCAGTTGATCGCCCGGCGCATCCGCGAGATGAATGTGTACTCGGAGCTGCTGCCCCACACCACGACGGCCGCGGAGCTGAAGCAAAAACGGTTGAAAGGCATCGTATTCAGCGGCGGTCCCAAGAGCGTGTTCGCGGATGGGGCGCCAGACGTGGACCCGGAGGTGTATCAGCTCGGCGTGCCCATCCTCGGGATCTGCTATGGCATGCAGCTGTTGGCCAAGACGTTTGAGGCCAAGGTGGAACGGGGTGTCGTACGCGAGTACGGGCGAGCCGAACTCGTGGTCGAGCCAGACGCCTGCGCCCTGTTCGCTGAACAGCCCAAACGGCAGACGGTGTGGATGAGCCACAGCGACGCGGTCCGCGCCGTGCCGTCCGGATTTCAGCTGGACGCCGCCACCCAGGCTGGCACCATCGCGGCGATGAGCGATCCCGCGCGCGGGCTGTACGCCGTCCAGTACCATCCGGAGGTCGGCCACACCGAGTACGGGCGGGAGCTGTTGAGAAACTTCCTGTTCTCTGTGTGCGGCTGCAAGGGGGATTGGACACCGGCCGCCTGGATTGACGATACCGTCGCGCAGATCCGGGCCCGGGTCGGGAGCGAGCGAGTGCTGTGCGCTCTCTCCGGGGGAGTAGACTCCGCCGTCGCGGCGGCGCTCGTGCACCGCGCGGTGGGCCGGCAGCTGACCGCGGTGTTTGTCGATCACGGTCTTCTCCGCAAAGGCGAGGGGGACGCGGTGATGGCGTCCCTTGGCGGGCAGCTCGGAATCGACGTGGTGCGCGTGGACGCAGCCGGAGAATTTCTCGGCCGGTTGGCCGGCGTGATCGACCCGGAGCGAAAGCGCAAGATCATCGGGGAGCAGTTCATCCGCACGTTTGAGCGGGAGTCGGAGCGGCTGGGGCCGTTCCGGTTTTTGGTGCAGGGGACCCTGTACACGGACATCATCGAGAGCGGCACCGCGACGGCGGCGACCATCAAGTCCCACCACAACGTGGGCGGTCTGCCAGAGGACATGCAATTTGAGGTGATTGAGCCGCTCAAGGAGTTGTTCAAGGACGAGGTGCGCCGGCTCGGCGAGGCCCTCGGCTTGCCGGCGTCGTTGGTGTGGCGGCAGCCGTTCCCGGGGCCGGGACTGGCCATCCGGATCCTCGGCGAGGTCACGCCGGAGAGACTGCACATCGTCCGGGAGGCGGACGCCATCCTGCGGGACGAGGTGGCGAAGGCGGGCCTCGAGCGGGACGTGTGGCAGTACTTCACGGTGCTGACGGGCATCCGCTCGGTCGGAGTGATGGGGGACGAGCGGACGTACGCGCACACCATCGCCATCCGGGCGGTCACCTCGCAGGACGGGATGACGGCGGACTGGGCGCGCCTGCCGCACGACCTGTTGGCGCGGGTGTCCAACCGGATCGTCAACGAGGTGCCGGAGGTCAACCGGGTGGTGTACGACATCACGTCGAAGCCGCCCGCGACGATTGAGTGGGAGTAAAATGGGGAGGAGTTCCACTGTGGAGACGCTGTTTCAATTGAAGAAATACAACACCACCGTGAGCCGGGAGATCATCGCGGGGCTGACGACCTTTTTCACGATGGCCTACATCCTGCTGGTCAACCCCATCATCCTCAGCGGCACGGGCATGGACAAGAACGCGGTGTTCTTCGCCACCTGCGTGGGGGCGGGGATCGTCACGCTGCTGATGGGCCTGTTCGTCAACTATCCCATCGCGCTGGCGCCCGGGATGGGGTTGAACGCGTATTTCGCCGTGATCGCCGGGAAACACCCGGGCGGCATCGATTGGCGGGTGGCGTTGGGGTGTGTGTTCGTCTCGGGCATCATCTTCATCATCCTGACGATCACGCGCATCCGCCAGATGCTCGTCGAGGCGGTGCCGGATTCGCTGAAGTACGCCATCACGACGGGCATTGGCCTGTTCATCACCATCATCGGCTTTAAGATCGGCGGCCTCATGTCGATGCAGTTCATCGGCGGGCAGCCGACGCAGTACACGCCGGGATCGTTCATCGACAACAGCTCGTGGCTGCCGGACCTCGGGTCGCTGCACGACAAGGGCGTGCTGCTGACGCTCATCGGCCTGCTGCTGACGGGGGCGTTGATGGCCCTGCGCGTGCCGGCGGGCATGTTGATTGGCATCTTGGCCACCACCATCATCGGGATCCCGATGGGGGTGACGAATCTCAGCGGTCTGCACAGCGCGTCGTTCGTCCCGAACTTCTCCAACCTGGCGGTCGGCGCGCTCGATCTGCGCGGGGTGTTCGACTACGGATTGGTGACGGCCCTCTTCACCTTCACGTTCGTGGAGCTGTTCGACACCTTCGGCACCCTGGTCGGCACCGCGAACAAGGCGGGCCTGCTCGAAGGGGAGGAGGGCAAGCGGCGCCTGGGCCGCGCGATGCTGGTCGACGCCTTCGGCGTCAGCTTCGGGGCGCTGCTCGGAACCAGCACCATCACGGCGTTTGTGGAGAGCGGCTCCGGCATCGCGGCCGGCGGCCGCACGGGCCTGACGGCGTCGACGGTGGGCGTATTGTTCCTGTTGTCCATCTTCTTCGCGCCGCTGGCTTTGGTGGTACCGGATCAGGCGACGGCGCCGGCCCTCATCATCGTCGGGGTTCTGATGATGAGCGCGGTGACCAAGATCGACTGGGACAACTTTGGCCTCGCGCTGCCGGCGTTCCTCACCATCATCACGATGCCGCTGACTTACAGCATCTCCAACGGCATTGCGGTCGGATTCACGGCGTTTGTCGTCATCAACGCCATCCTGGCCGTGTTCCGTCGCGACCTGTACACGCGCATCCACTGGTTGATGGTCGTCATCGTCATCCTCGCCGTCTGGCGCTACGGCTGGATGCTGTGAAGGGTGCTCGCCGCCGCCACCTCACCGGAGGGGCGGCGGTTTTTTTGATTTGGTGGGTGCGCCGCGCTGCGCTCCTTCGCTTACGCGAGCCGCTCCGCGCGACGCACCCCACCTCTGGGGTACAACCAAAGCGTTGGTTTAGGGGGGCGGTGCCGCGGAACGATGCACGACAGTGCAGCGTCAAGTGGTACCACCCCTCAGCGGAGTGCCGCGCTTCCTGGTCGATTGTGCGGATCGATCCGTCGAGGAACGTTTGTGTCTAGTGGCGAACATTTACCGATTTATCACCAAGTAATGTTCGTAATTTACATTGACACGCCGATGCGGGGACGACTAGACTGGAAGCGGACGAAAGGAAGGAGGCGCAGCCGGTGCAACCTTGGGTCGGCGTCATCATGGGCAGCCAATCCGACTGGGAGACGATGCGGCACGCGTGCGCCGTGCTGGAAGAGCTGGAGATCCCGTATGAGAAGCGGGTGGTGTCAGCGCATCGGACGCCCGATTGGATGTTCGAGTACGCGCAGACCGCAGAGGCGAGGGGATTGGAGGTCATCATCGCCGGGGCCGGGGGAGCCGCCCACCTGCCCGGGATGGTGGCGGCGAAGACGGTGCTGCCGGTGATCGGGGTGCCGGTGAAGACCTCGGCCCTGCAGGGGCTCGACTCCTTGCTCTCCATCGTGCAGATGCCGGGCGGCGTCCCGGTGGCGACGGTGGCTATCGGCCCGGCGGGGGCGACCAACGCGGGCCTGCTGGCGGCCGAGATCCTCGGGGTCAAGCACCCGGACCTGCGGGATCGCCTGCGGGATCGAAGGCGAAAGACGGCCGAGCAGGTATTGGCCTATTCTGTGCCGGGTGATGGCGATGCGTGACACGCGCGTCATCCTGCCGGGGCAGACCATCGGTATCCTCGGCGGCGGCCAGCTGGGGCGCATGATGGCCATTGCTGCGCGGCAGATGGGGTACGGCGTGACGACGCTCGATCCGACGCCCCAGAGCCCCTGCGGGCAGATTGCGGACCACCAGGTGGTGGCCGCCCTCGACGACGCGGAGGCGGCCCGGACCTTGGCGCGGCACAGCGACGTGGTGACCTACGAGTTCGAAAACGTGGACGCGGCGGTCGCCGAGGCACTGGAGCAGGAGGCATACCTGCCGCAGGGCAGCCGTCTGCTGTACGTGACGCAGCACCGGCTGCGCGAGAAGACGGCGGTGCAATCGGCGGGAGTCCCGGTGGCGCCGTTTCGGCCGGCCGCCGACCGGGCTGGGCTGCGCCGGGCGGTGGCGGACATCGGCCTGCCATGCGTGGTGAAGACCACGCGCGGCGGTTACGATGGCAAGGGCCAATGGGTGATCAGATCTCTGGACGATCTCGCCGCCATCCCGGACGCGGTGTTCACCGGCGGGGCTAAGCCCGCATTGGCCGGCGTGCTGGACGGTGCGGGTGGCCCCGCGGCGGTGTGGGCGCGTGCAGACGCTGCGGAAACGGATGCCGGGGCCGCGGCGGCGGACGACGTCGCGGCGCCGCTGATCGTCGAAGGCTTCGTACCGTTCGTCGCCGAGGTGTCGGTGCTCGTTGCGCGGCGGGCGGATGGACGGATGGTCAGCTTCCCTCCGGCGGAGAACGTGCATCAGGACGGCATCCTGCACCTGTCCATCGTGCCGGCGCGGCTGCCGGATGCGGTGCTGGCGCGGGCGGTGGCGGCGGCGGAGCGGGTGGCGGTGGCCTTAGATGCGGTCGGTGTGCTGGCGGTGGAGATGTTCGTCACCGCGGATGGACAGGTCCTGGTCAACGAGCTGGCGCCGAGGCCGCACAACTCCGGCCACTACACCATCGACGCGTGCGATACCTCGCAGTTCGAGCAGCATGTGCGGGCCATCTGCCACTTGGAACTGGCCGAGCCGCGGTTGCGCACGCCGGTGGTGATGGTCAATGTCCTTGGCCAGCACCTGGACGCCGTGCTGCGGGGGATGCCGCACTGGCCCGGGCACGTCAAGGTGCATCTATATGGAAAGCGCGAGGCAAGGACGGGGCGCAAGATGGGCCACGTGAACGTGTTGGCGGACGACGTACAGACGGCGCTGGCCGAAATCCAGCGGCTCGGCGTGTGGGGCGGCGACGCGGGAGCCCCGTGAGCGCTGGGCAACGCGGAATCGAGCGGATCGAGCCGGACAGGAACGACAGGAGGGAGCACGGTGATTGAACGGTATTCCCGGCCGGAGATGGCGGGGTTGTGGACGCTGGAGCAGCGGTTCCGCTGGTGGCTGGAGGTGGAGATCCTCGCTTGCGAGGCGTGGGCGGAGTTGGGCGTGATCCCGCGCGAGGACGTACGGGCCATCCGTGAAAAGGCCCGCTTCGACGTGGACCGGGTGCTGGAGATCGAGCAGGAGACCCGCCACGACGTGGTCGCCTTCACGCGGGCGGTGTCGGAGTCCCTCGGCCCCGAGCGCAAATGGGTGCACTACGGCCTGACCTCCACCGACGTGGTGGACACGGCGCTGTCGGCGCAACTGCAGCAGGCGGTGAAGATCCTGCGCGCGGACATCGAGCAGCTGATCGGCACCCTGGCCGATCTCGCGAAGCGCCACAAGTACACGGTGATGATGGGACGGACGCACGGCGTGCACGCGGAGCCGACCACGTTCGGACTCAAGGTGGCGCTCTGGTACGCGGAAATGATCCGCAATCTGGAGCGCTTTGATGCCGCGAGCGAGCGTATGCGCTACGGCAAGATCTCGGGCGCGGTGGGGACGTACGCGAATGTCGATCCGTTCGTCGAACAGTACGTCTGCGAACACCTGGGCCTCAAGCCGGCGCTCATCAGCACCCAGACCCTGCAGCGGGATCGCCATGCGGAGTTCATCTTCACGCTGGCGCTCATCGGGACCACGCTCGACAAGATCGCGACCGAGATCCGCGGCCTGCAGAAGTCGGAGGTACGGGAGCTGGAGGAGCCGTTCTACAAAGGCCAGAAGGGTTCGTCCGCGATGCCGCACAAGCGTAACCCCGTCTCCTGCGAGCAGGTGAGTGGCCTGGCGCGGGTGCTGCGCGGGTACGTGATCCCGGCGTTGGAGGACGTGCCGCTCTGGCACGAGCGGGACATCAGCCACTCCTCGGTGGAGCGCGTCATCCTGCCCGACGCCACCATCCTGCTCGATTACCTGCTCCACCGCATGAACCGCATCCTGCGCGACCTCAACGTGTACCCGGAGAACATGCGCCGCAACATGGACCGCACGTTCGGGCTCCCGTTCAGCCAGCGGGTGTTGACGACCCTGATTGACAAGGGCCTGTCGCGCGAAGAGGCGTACGACACGGTGCAGCCGTGCGCGATGCGCGCCTGGGAAGAGGGACGGCCCTTCATCGACATCCTCCGCGAGTCGCCGGTGGTGCGGGAGTGGCTCTCCGACGACGAACTCCAGGCGTGCTTCGATCCGTCCTGGCACCTGAAGCATGTGGATACGATTTTTGAGCGGCTGGGTCTGTGATGCAGGGCGGGAGTCAGGGCGGGAGTCTGGTGTGGAGGTAATCAATCGCCATAAAAGGAGGCCGCCAGAGTGGAACAGGGACCGCTGATGTACGAGGGCAAGGCGAAGAAGGTGTACGCCACGTCGTCGCCGGAGCACGTCATCGTCGAGTACAAGGACGACGCCACGGCGTTCAACGGCCAGAAGCGCGGCGTCATCGCCGGCAAAGGCGTCGTCAACAACCGCATGAGCAACCTGTTCTTCCGGCTGCTGGAGGCGTACGGCATCGAGACGCACTTCGTCGAGGAGCTGTCGGAGCGGCGGACGTTGGTGCGGAAGGTGGAGATCGTGCCGGTCGAGGTCGTGGTGCGAAACCTCGCCGCCGGCAGCATGGCCAAGCGGCTGGGCATCCCGGAGGGGACGTCGCTGCGCCGGCCGATTGTAGAATTCTACTACAAGAACGACGAGCTGGGCGATCCGCTGGTCAGCGAGGAGCACGTCGAGGCGCTCGGGTGGGCGAGTGCCGGCGAGATCGACACCATCCGGAAGACGGCCCTGCGGGTGAACCAGGTGCTCGGTGAATTTCTGGCGGCGCAAAACGTGCGGTTGGTGGACTTTAAGCTGGAGTTCGGGCGCACGCCCGGCGGGCGGCTGCTGCTGGCGGACGAGATCTCGCCCGACACCTGCCGCTTCTGGGACCTGACCACCGGCGAGAAACTCGACAAGGACCGCTTCCGCCGCGACCTGGGCGGGGTCGAGCAGGCGTACGAAGAGATGATGCGGCGCGTGGAAGGAGGCCTCAGCCGATGAAGTTCGACGTCAAGGTGCACGTGTGGTTGAAGCCGAGCGTGTTCGATCCGCAGGGCCACGCGGTGGAGAACGCCCTGCACACACTGGGCTACGGCGGCGTGGAGCGGGTCCGCGTCGGCAAGTACATGGAGCTGTCCGTGGAGGCGGCGGACCGTGCGGAGGCGGAGGCCAAGGTGGCCGAGATGTGCCAGCGCGTGCTGTGCAACCCGGTCGTGGAGACGTACGACTTCACGCTCGCGGCGGCGGGCGATCCCGCCGGCGCGGCGGGAGCGCAGAGCACGGCGGAGGCGGATTCCGCCGCGGCGGTGCTGGAGCCTGCGGGGGCAATCCGGAACGCCGGGCCGGCGGGTACCGCGAAAGTGGGTGACGGCCAGTGAAGTGGGCGGTCGTGGTCTTCCCGGGGTCCAACTGCGATCTCGACGCCGTCCAGGCCGTTCGCGAAGTCACGAGCGATCCGGTCGAACTGTGCTGGCACCAGGAATCCGACCTGTCCGCCTACGACGCCATCATCCTGCCGGGCGGCTTCTCGTACGGAGACTACCTGCGCAGCGGCGCCATCGCCCGCTTCTCGCCGGTGATGGGGGCGGTGCGCGAGGCGGCCGCCGCCGGGAAGCTGGTGCTCGGCATCTGCAATGGCTTCCAGGTGTTGACGGAGAGCCACCTGCTGCCGGGGGCGCTGTTACGCAATGACCACCTGCGCTTCCGCTGCGAGGTGGTGGCGTTGCAGGTGTTGAACGACCGGTCTCCGTTCACCGCCGGGTACCGGGCGGGGGACGTGATCCGCGTGCCGATCGCCCATGGCGAGGGCCGTTACTGGGCCGAGCCCGCAGAGCTGGACGCGCTGGCGCGGGCGGGGCGGATCGCCTTTCGGTACGTGGAGAATCCGAACGGATCGGAGCGGAACATCGCCGGGGTGCTGAACGCCTCGGGCAATGTCCTCGGCCTGATGCCTCACCCGGAGCGCGCGGTGGCCGACTGGATGGCCTCCCAGGACGGGGCGGTCATGCTTCGGTCCATGCACCTCGCCGTGGCCGGCACGCCATCCTGGGTTCAGGTCAGCGCCGGCGGCGTCGAGGGCGCACACCGATCGCACGCCTCACAGGTTGGGCACTCCGCTCAGACCGTAGCCGAACAACCCGGTGCCCATGACCTGGCCCTCGATGGAGTGGGCGTAGCGCGAAGCGGCTCGCGTCAGCGCACGAGCGAAGCGGCACGCCCACTCCACCCGTCCATCGCGGAAGGGCTGCGGCGGATGTCGCAGGAGCCCTCTCCGGAGCGCATTCGGGAGGAGCGGATCTACCGCCAGCTCGGCCTGACGGATGAGGAGTACCAACGCGTCATCGAGCGCCTCGGCCGCCTGCCGAACTACGTGGAGGCCGGCCTGTTCGGCGTGCTGTGGTCGGAGCACTGCAGTTACAAGAGCTCGCGCGTACACCTCAAGACCTTCCCGACGGAGGGCCGCAGGTCCTGCAGGGGCCCGGGGAGAACGCCGGTGTGGTCGATATCGGGGACGGCATCGGGATCGCCTTCAAGATGGAGAGCCACAATCACCCGTCGGCCGTCGAACCGTATCAGGGCGCCGCGACCGGCGTGGGCGGGATTCTGCGCGACGTATTCACCATGGGCGCCCGGCCGATCGCGTTCCTCGACAGCCTGCGCTTCGGCACCCTCGACGACGCCCGCACCCGCTACCTGTTCGAGCACGTGGTGGCGGGCATCGGGGGTTACGGCAACTGCGTCGGCATCCCGACGGTGGGCGGCGAGGCTGTGTTCGATCCGATCTACCAGCACAACCCGCTGGTCAACGCGATGTGCGTCGGCGTGCTGCCGGCGGATCGCATCGTCAAAGGGGTCGCTTCGGGGGTCGGCAACCCGGTGTTCGTCATCGGCGCCCGCACCGGACGCGACGGCATCCACGGTGCCACCTTCGCCAGCGCCGAGGATCCGCAGGAGAAGGAGCGCTCAGCCGTGCAGGTGGGCGATCCGTTCCTCGGCAAGCTCCTGATGGAGGCCACCCTGGAACTGTTGGCCACCGGACACGTGGTCGGTGTGCAGGACATGGGCGCGGCGGGGCTGACGTCGTCCTCGGCGGAGATGGCGAGCCGGGCGGGAGGCGGCATCGAACTGTACCTCGACCGGGTGCCGGTGCGCGAAGAGGGCATGACCCCGTACGAGATGATGCTCTCCGAGTCCCAGGAGCGGATGCTGGTCGTGATGGAGAAAGGGTACGAGCACCTGGCGTTCGGCATCATGGCCAAGTGGGGATTGGAGATCGGCGAGATCGGCCGGGTGACGGACGACGGGATGTTGCGGCTGTACTTCGGCGGGCAGGTGGTCGCTGAGGTGCCGGTGACGGCGCTGGTGGACGAGGCCCCGGTGTACCGCCGGCCCGTGCAGGCACCCCTGACGCCGCCGGGGGCGGGCGTGCCGCTGCCCGCGCCGGAGGCGGATCTGGGGCAGGCGCTGCTGCGGCTGCTCGGTCATCCGAGCATCGCTGACAAACGCTGGATCCACGTGCAGTACGACACCACCGTGCGCACCGCGACCCAAGTCGGGCCGGGCGGGGACGCCGCTGTGGTCCGCGTCCCGGGGACGGAGAGAGCGGTGGCCTTGGTGGCCGACGGCAACGGGCGCTACGTGTACCTCAACCCGCGTCGCGGCGGGGCCATCGCCGTCGCCGAGGCGGCGCGCAACATCGCCTGCGTCGGCGGGAAGCCCCTGGCCATCACGAACTGTCTGAACTTCGGCAACCCGGAGAAGCCGGAGGTGATGTTCCAGTTCGCCGAGGCGATCGCCGGCATGGGCGAGGCCTGCCGGGCGCTGGACACGCCTGTGGTCAGCGGTAACGTCAGCTTCTACAACGAGAGCCGCGGTGTCGACATCTATCCCACACCCGTGGTCGGGATGGTCGGCGTGATCGACGACCCGAAGCGGGTGGTGCCGAACCACTTCCAGGCGCCGGGGTCGGCCGTCGTACTGCTCGGCCAGCCGGACACGGCGCTCGACGGGTCGCTGTACTGGCAGCTCGCCGCGGGCCGCGCGGCGGGGGACGCGCCCGCGCTCGATCTCGCCGCCGAACGCCGCCTGGTCGACCTGCTGCAGGCCCTGGCCCACGACGCGCTGGTACGTGCGGCACACGACGTCAGCGAGGGCGGCATGGCGGTGGCGCTGGCGGAGATGGCCATCGCGGGCGGCGTCGGGGTGTCGGTGGAAGCCTGCAACGGTGCCCCGGCTGCGGTCGATCCGCTGGTGCGCGCCGGCTGGCTGTTCTCGGAAGCCCAGGGGCGCGCCCTGGTGGAGGTGGCCCCGACGGACGTGGAGCGCGTGCTGGCCCTGGCGGAGGCCTTCGGCGTGCCGGCGGTGCACCTTGGCAACACGGGCGGGGTGCGCATCCGGGTGACGGGCGGCGGCGAGGTGTGGCTCGACGTGCCGCTGGCGGTGGCGTCCGATACCTACCGTGGCGCACTGCCGCGCGCGCTGGACGGACAAGGGGGTGTGCAGGATGCCGTTTCGTGAGGAGGCGTGCGAACCCCGCCCGGGCACGGCGCGCCCGGGAGACCCCTGCGCCGCGCAGGCCGAGGGCGGGGCGCTGGCCTGCGGGGATGTGGAGAAGGACGATCGCCCGCGCGAGGAGTGCGGCGTCTTCGGCGTGTTCGGTCACCCGCGCGCGGCCCAGGTGACGTACTACGGCCTGCTGGCCCTGCAGCACCGCGGCCAGGAGGCGGCCGGCATCGCCGCCAGCGACGGGGAACGGATGTACAGCCACAAGGGCCTGGGGCTGCTGAGCGACGTGTTCCGCGACGGCCAGCTCGATACCTTGCAGGGTTCCGCTGCCATCGGGCATGTGCGGTATTCGACGGCGGGATCGAATACGGTCCAGAACGCCCAGCCCATCACGGTGCTGACCCACCACGGCAATCTGGCGATGGCCCACAACGGCAACCTGGTCAACGCGGGCGACTTACGCCGCTGGTTGGAGAAGCAGGGGAGCCTGTTCCAGTCCACCTCGGACACGGAGGTGGTGCTGCACCTAATCGCCCGCGCAGGGCGCGACACGCTGGTGGAGAACATCCAGAACGCCCTGTCGTTCATCAAGGGCGGCTACGCGCTGGTGTTTCTCACCGAGCGCCAGCTGGTCGCCGTGCGCGATCCGCTCGGCCTGCGGCCCCTCTGCTTGGGCCGTCTGGGAGACGGGTACGTGGTGGCGTCGGAGTCGTGCGCCTTCGAGACCACCGGTGCGGAGTTCCTCCGGGACGTGGAGCCGGGCGAGCTCCTCGCCATCGACGCCGACGGCCTGCGCACCTTCCCGCCCACGCACCCGACCCGGCGCGCCATGTGCACCTTCGAGCACATCTACTTCGCCCGGCCGGACAGCGACATCGACGGCTGGAACGTGCACGCGGTGCGCAAGCAGCTCGGACGCATTCTGGCCAAGCACCACCCGGCCGAGGGGGACATCGTGATCGGCGTGCCCGACTCGAGCATCTCGGCCGCCTCCGGGTTCGCGGAGGAGAGCGGCATCCCGTTCGAGATGGGCCTGGTCAAGAACAAGTACATCGCCCGCACCTTCATCCAGCCGGCGCAGGAGCTGCGCGACATCGGGGTGCGGCTGAAGCTGAACGCAGTGCGGTCGGTGGTGGAAGGCAAGCGGGTGGTGTTGATCGACGACTCGATTGTGCGCGGCACCACCAGCCGCCGCATCGTGCAACTGCTGCGAGAGGCGGGCGCACGGGAGGTGCACGTCCGCATCTCCAGCCCGCCCTACCGCTACACCTGCCACTATGGCATCGACACCTCGTCGAAGGGGCAGCTGATTGCGGCCCGGATGTCGATCGGGGAGATCTGCCGGGAAATCGAGGCAGACTCCTTGGAGTACCTGACGCTGGCGGAGCTGATGCAGGCGTTCGGCTTCCGGGAAGGGGAGCGGGTGCCGTTCTGCAACGCCTGCTTCAGCGGGCAGTATCCGACCGAGGTGTACGAGGAAGACAAACAGGCGTACGAGCGCGCGGGCGCGGCGCGATAGGAGGAGCAGCCGATGACGCAGGCGAAGGAAGACTTGTATCGCCACGACTTGTACCGCAGCGCGGGGGTGGACATCGACGCTGGCAACGAGGCGGCCGCCCGCTATGCGCGAGTGGCCCGGCGCGCCTGGCGGCCGGAGGTGTTGGGGGGCATCGGCGGTTTCGGCGGCGGCTTCGCCCTCGACGTGGCGCGCTATCCGCAGCCGGTCTTGGTGTCCGGCGCGGACGGGGTCGGCACGAAGCTGAAGATCGCCTTTGCCACCGGGCGGCACGACACCATCGGGATCGACTGCGTGGCGATGTGCGTGAACGACATCCTCACGGCTGGGGCGGAGCCATTGTTTTTCCTCGACTACTTGGCAGTGGGCCGGCTCGACGTGGACGTGGCGGAGCGGGTGGTCGCCGGGGTGGCCGAGGGCTGCGCGCGTGCCGGGTGTGCACTGGTCGGCGGGGAGACCGCGGAGATGCCGGACATGTACCCGCCGGGCGAGTACGATCTCGCCGGCACCGCGGTCGGCGTGGTCAACCGCGACCAGATGGTGGACGGATCGACGGTGCGCCCCGGCGACGTGCTGCTGGGCCTGGCCAGCGACGGGGTGCACTCGAACGGGTACTCGCTGGTGCGCAAGCTCATCGCGCAGGAGGGCCTCGGCTGGGACGACGCGGTGCCGGGCTGGCGGGGGACGGTGGCGGAGGAGCTGCTGCGGCCGACGCGTATCTACGTGCGGCCGGTGTTGGACCTGTTGGCCGCGGGCCTACCCGTCAAGGCGATGGCGCACATCACCGGCGGCGGCTTGGTGGAGAACGTGCCGCGCTGCCTGCCCGACGGCGTCTCGGCGCGCATCCGGGCGGGATCGTGGCCGGTGCCGGCGGTGTTCCGCTGGCTCCAATCGGCCGCGGGGCTCGGCTTTGCCGAGGCGGCGCGGGTGTGGAACATGGGGATCGGGTTTGTCCTCGTGATGGACCCGGACGTCGCCGGCGAAGCCGCGAGCCGCCTGGCGGAGGCGGGCGAACTGGTGTTTCCCATCGGCGAGGTGGTGCCGGGGCCGCGCGCGGTCGTCTGGGAGGGCTTGGCATGACGGGGCCGAACGCGTGGACGGCCGGGGGCAGGCTCGGCCCGGTGCGCAGAACGGATGCGGCCGGCGTCGGGGCAGGCGCCAACGATCGGTGCCCGATCGCGGTGTTCGCGTCGGGGACGGGCAGCAATCTGGAGGCAATGCTGCGCCAGCAGTGCCACAACCCGCTGTGGCCGGCGCGGGTGGCGCTGGTGGTGTCGGACAAGCCGGGCTGCCGCGCCTGCGAGGTGGCGCGCCGGGCCGGGGTGCCGGTGTTCGCCGAGCGGGTGTCGGCGTACCCGGACAAGGCCGCCTTTGAGGCGGCGGTGCTGGCACAGCTACGCGCCCACGGGGTCGCCGGCATCGCATTGGCCGGGTATATGCGGATCGTCGGGCCGACTTTGCTCTCGGCGTATCCCCAGCGGATCGTCAACCTGCACCCGTCGTTGCTGCCGGCGTTTCCGGGCCGGCAGGCGGTGCGCGACGCCCTCGCGGCCGGAGTCCGCGAGACGGGGGTGACGGTGCACTACGTGGACGAGGGCATCGACACAGGGCCCATCATCGCCCAGTGGCGGGTGCCGGTGGACGAAGGCATGACGGAAGAGGCGCTGCTCGCGCGGGTGCACGCCGTGGAGCACGCGTTGTACCCGGCGGTGATGGGCGAGTTGGCGCGGATGTGGTCGATAGAGGACGCGGCCGGCGGCAGCTCGGCAGGCAGCAGATAGAAAGGAGACTTCGACCTTGGCCAAGTGGGCGTTGGTGAGCGTATTCGACAAGCGCGGCGTGGTGGCGTTCTGCCGGCAGCTGGTGGCAGCCGGCTACGGCATCCTGTCCACCGGCGGGACCGCCAAGCATTTGCGGGACAACGGGATCGAATGCACGCTGGTGGAAGATTACACAGGCTTCCCGGAGATGATGGACGGGCGCGTCAAAACCCTGCACCCAAAGGTGCACGGCGGGCTGCTCGCACGGCGGGACGATCCGGACCACCGGGCGGCGATGGCGGTGCACGGCATCCACGAGATCGACGTCGTGGTGGTGAACCTGTACCCGTTTGAGCAGACCGTCGCGCGGCCGGAGACGACGTTTGCCGAGGCGGTGGAGATGGTGGACATCGGCGGACCGTCGATGCTGCGTTCGGCGGCGAAGAACCACGCGTTCGTCCTGCCGGTGGTGGACCCGGACGATTACGGCTGGATCGGTGCCCGCTTGGCGGCGGGTGAGGCGATCACGGAGCCGGAGCGCCGGCGCCTGGCGGCCAAGGTGTTCGCGGCGACCTCTGCGTACGACGCGGCCATCGCGGGCTATCTGGCGCAGGCGGACGGTGTGGTTTCCGAGGCCTCCGAGGCGGTTGCGGGCGCGTCAAGGGATGGCTCGGCGGACGGTACCGCCGACGAGACCGGGGCGGCGTGGCCGGAGGTGTACCGGATCGAGTACGTGCACAAACAGAGCCTGCGCTACGGCGAGAATCCGCACCAGGGGGCGCACTTCTACGTCGAGCGCGATCCGCTGCCGAGCACCATCGCCGCGGCCGAGCAGCTGCAGGGCAAGGAGCTGTCGTACAACAACATTCAGGACGCGGACGCGGCGCTGCAAATCCTGCGCGATCTGGACGATCTCGGCCCGGCCGCCGTGGCGGTCAAGCACACCAACCCGTGCGGCGTGGGGCTGGGCGGCACAGTGGAGGAGGCGTTCGCCCGCGCGTACGAATCGGATCCGGTCTCCATCTTCGGCGGCATCCTGGCGTTCAACCGGCCGGTGACGGGGCCGCTGGCGCAGCGGTTGACGGAGATGTTTTTGGAGATCGTGATCGCCCCGTCGTTCACCGAGGAGGCCCTGGCGGCGTTCAAGCGAAAGAAGAACGTGCGGCTGTTGACGGTCGATTTCCGTGCGCCCCTGTGGCGGCCGGGCGACAAGTGGTTCCGGCGCGTCTCGGGGGGACTGCTGGTGCAGGATGTGAACCTCCCGCCGGAGACGGAGTGGCGCGTGGTGACGCGGCGCGAGCCGACGGCCGAGGACCGGCGGGCGCTGGAGTTCGCGTGGCGGGTGGTGCGGCACGTGAAGTCGAATGCCATCGTGATCGCCAATGCACACGGCACCCTCGGCGTGGGCGCGGGGCAGATGAACCGCGTCGGGGCGGCGCGGATCGCCATCGAGCAGGCGGGGGCGCGTGTGGCGGGCAGCGTGCTGGCCTCGGACGCCTTTTTCCCGATGCGAGACACGGTGGACACGGCTGCGGCGGCCGGGGTGCGAGCCATCATCCAGCCGGGGGGATCGATCCGCGATCAGGAGAGCATCGACGCGGCGGACGAGCACGGCATCGCGATGGTGTTCACGGGTCAACGCCATTTCCTGCACTGAGGAGGATGCGGCATGGGTGTGGAGATCCCGATGCGGCCGCGCGTGCTGGTGGTCGGCAACGGCGCGCGCGAGCACGCGCTGCTGTGGAAGTTGGCGCAGAGCCCGTACCGACCGGTGCTGTTCGCGGCGCCGGGCAACGCGGGCACGGAGGGCTGGTGCACTCGCCTGCCGGTGCGTGTGGACGATCCCGCGGCCATCGTGGCGGCCGCACGCGAGCACGGGGTGGACCTGGTCGTCGTCGGCCCGGAGGCGGCGCTCTCGGCAGGGTTGGCGGACGCCTGCATGGAGGCGGGCGTGCGTGTGTTCGGCCCGGTGCGGGCGGCGGCGCAGCTGGAGACGTCGAAGGCGTTCGCGAAGCAGCTGATGCAGGAGGAAGGAGTGCCGACGGCCCGCTTCGCGGTGTTCGAGGACCCGGACGCTGCGCGCGACTACGTCCGGCGGCACGGGGCACCCATCGTCGTGAAGGCGGACGGCCTCGCGGCCGGCAAGGGCGTCGTCGTGGCGCAGACGGTGGACGAGGCCCTGGCCGCCGTGGACGCGATGATGACGGGCGGCCGGTTCGGCGCCGCGGGGCGGCGCGTGGTGCTGGAGCAGCGAATGTCCGGCCGCGAGGTATCGATGATGTTTTTCGTTGACGAAAGCGCCGTCGTGCCGATGCGCCCGGCCCGCGACTACAAGCGGGTGTTCGACGGGGACGAAGGCCCGAACACGGGCGGCATGGGTGCGCTCGCACCGGTGCCCGGGTTTATCGAGGCCGGGATGGTGGAGCGCGTGGAGCGCGAGATCGTCCGTCCGGTGCTGGCAGCCCTGGGGCGGCGCGGACTGACGTACCGCGGCGTGCTTTACGCAGGTCTGATGATGACCGACGAGGGCCCGAAGGTGGTCGAGTTCAATGTCCGCTTCGGCGATCCGGAGACGCAGGTGGTGTTGCCGCTGCTGCAGACGGATCTGCTGGAGATCGCGTGGGCCGTGTCGGAGGACCGGCTGGCGGAGGTGGACGTGCGGTGGTCTTCGGGGGCCGCGGTGTGCGTGGTGCTGGCGGCCGAGGGGTATCCGGAGGCGCCTCGGACAGGAGATCCGATCTCTGTGCTCCGTGTGGAGGACGGCCTGTTGTTCCACGCGGGCACCAGCCGGGTGGACGGGCAGATCGTGACATCGGGCGGCCGCGTATTGTCGGCGGTTGGCTTGGGGCAGGATCTCGGCAGGGCGAGATCGAATGCATACCGGGTGGCGGACGCCGTCGGTTTTCGAGGGAAGCACTGCCGGCGGGACATCGCCCTGTTGAACCTCTGAGGCCGGGCTCGGCGGAGGGCCCGGCCTCAGCGTCGGATATGGAGGCTCGGTCCAGCGAATGAGACAGTTGGGTCCTCGGCGCGCATCGCTCTGGTATGCGGGATTGGTCTTGCTCGGCGGCGGCAGTTATGGCCTGGTCTCGCCGATTATCAAACTCTCCATCGATCACGGTTTCGACGTCGAGGACGTCACGGATGGCCAGTATCTGGCGGCGGTGGTGGTCCTGTGGGCGATCCGCCTCATCACATGGGCTTTCGCTCGCCTGCGGGGCGGCGAGCGCGGGGATGTGCCACAAATCGGTACGACAACGGCCGCGACGCGTGCGGGGTGGCGGGACCGCCGGGGGTGGCGGGACCGCCGGCAGCTGCTCTTGATGGCGGCCATCGGTGTATGCAGCGCGGTCACGAGCTTCGCGTACTACAAGTCCCTGTCGGTGCTCCCAGCATCCCTTGGTATCGTGCTGCTGTTTCAGTTTTCCTGGATGGTGATGGGGATCGACATCCTTGTGACGCGGCGGGTGCCGAGTGTGGAGAAGTGGTTGGGGGCCCTGTGCATTTTCGTCGGGACGGTGCTGGCGGTGGGGTTGATCGGCCAGCCCGTGGGATCGTTCCCGGCGTGGGCCGTGGCCCTTGGTTTGTTGGCCGCCCTGTCGTACGCGTTGACGCTGTATCTTTCCGGTTTCCTGAGCGATGAGATATCCCCTTTGACCCGTTCGGCGATCACGGTGACGGCGGCCACCTTCGTCATCTTCCTGTTGATCCCGCCGCGGCTCCTGATCGACGGTGCGCTCTGGCACGGGCTGTGGTTCTGGGCGGTGCTGGTCTCCCTGTTCGGCCAGACGCTGCCCATGCTGCTGATGTTGAAAGCCATCCCGCACACGGGCGGCAGAATGGCGGGGGTGCTCGGGTCCATCGAGCTGCCGGTGGCGGTGTTCGCGTCGTGGCTGATCCTCGGTGAATACGTGGCGTGGCTGCGTTGGGGCGGGGTATTGCTGATCCTCGCGGGCATCGTGGTCAGCGAGGTGCAGATTCACCGATCGTCAAACAGGAAATTCCATCTATAAAGGCATTGATCTCATTCGTGAGCCGTGGTATATTACTCGACGTCGCTGCTGCGACGGCTGTGGCGTCGGCACCGTTGCTGGCGGCATGGCTGCGACGGCCACGGCGCCGGTCAGGCGATCGGGTGCCGGGCAGCGGAGCCATCCAGAGGGGATCATGCGAGTGGAAGCCTTCCAGAGAAGGCTGCCCAAGCGGAGGTCCTCCAAAAACCCCCACTTCCCATCGAGGATGCGGTGTGGTAAGATGGATGGCGCCGTTGAGAGCGGCGAAGTGAGAAAGCGACTGGTTCCTTGAAAACTGAACACGCCATGAGAGCGAACGTACGAAGTGATTCGCGAGAATCACAGGATAGGTTTGAGAGTTTGATCCTGGCTCAGGACGAACGCTGGCGGCGTGCCTAATACATGCAAGTCGAGCGGGTTTCAAGGGGCTTGCCTCTTGGAGCCAGCGGCGGACGGGTGAGTAACACGTGGGCAATCTGCCTGTCAGACCGGAATAACGCCTGGAAACGGGTGCTAATGCCGGATAGAGCAATGGGCAGGCATCTGCCTGTTGGGAAAGGCGCAAGAGCGCTGCTGACAGAGGAGCCCGCGGCGCATTAGCTAGTTGGCGGGGTAACGGCCCACCAAGGCGACGATGCGTAGCCGACCTGAGAGGGTGACCGGCCACACTGGGACTGAGACACGGCCCAGACTCCTACGGGAGGCAGCAGTAGGGAATCTTCCGCAATGGGCGCAAGCCTGACGGAGCAACGCCGCGTGAGCGAAGAAGGCCTTCGGGTTGTAAAGCTCAGTCACCCGGGAAGAGCGACCTGCGGAGTGGAAAGCCGCAGGGGAGACGGTACCGGGAGAGGAAGCCCCGGCAAACTACGTGCCAGCAGCCGCGGTAATACGTAGGGGGCGAGCGTTGTCCGGAATCACTGGGCGTAAAGCGTGCGTAGGCGGTCAAGCAAGTCCGAGGTGAAAGACCGAGGCTCAACCTCGGGGTGGCCTTGGAAACTGTTTGACTTGAGTGCTGGAGAGGCAAGGGGAATTCCACGTGTAGCGGTGAAATGCGTAGATATGTGGAGGAATACCAGTGGCGAAGGCGCCTTGCTGGACAGTGACTGACGCTGAGGCACGAAAGCGTGGGGAGCAAACAGGATTAGATACCCTGGTAGTCCACGCCGTAAACGATGAGTGCTAGGTGTTGGGGGGGTTACCCTTCAGTGCCGAAGGAAACCCAATAAGCACTCCGCCTGGGGAGTACGGTCGCAAGACTGAAACTCAAAGGAATTGACGGGGGCCCGCACAAGCAGTGGAGCATGTGGTTTAATTCGAAGCAACGCGAAGAACCTTACCAGGGCTTGACATCCCCCTGACAGCGCTAGAGATAGCGTTTCCCTTCGGGGCAGGGGAGACAGGTGGTGCATGGTTGTCGTCAGCTCGTGTCGTGAGATGTTGGGTTAAGTCCCGCAACGAGCGCAACCCTTGACCTGTGTTACCAGCGCGTAAAGGCGGGGACTCACAGGTGACTGCCGGCGTAAGTCGGAGGAAGGTGGGGATGACGTCAAATCATCATGCCCTTTATGTCCTGGGCTACACACGTGCTACAATGGGCGGTACAACGGGAGGCGAGGCCGCGAGGCGGAGCAAAACCCTGAAAGCCGCCCCCAGTTCGGATTGCAGGCTGCAACTCGCCTGCATGAAGCCGGAATTGCTAGTAATCGCGGATCAGCATGCCGCGGTGAATACGTTCCCGGGCCTTGTACACACCGCCCGTCACACCACGAGAGTCGGCAACACCCGAAGTCGGTGAGGTAACCCTCGCAAGAGGGAGCCAGCCGCCGAAGGTGGGGCTGATGATTGGGGTGAAGTCGTAACAAGGTAGCCGTATCGGAAGGTGCGGCTGGATCACCTCCTTTCTACGGAGCAAGGAGCTCTCAGGCGTGTTCGGTTTTGAGGGGGCGAGACCCGTGGGAGACCATGGGGGTAGCTTTCTCGATGTACCTTGGAAACTGGATACCGAGAGACGCTTCTGACGTGGAAACGTCAGGGGTGACCTGCGACAGGTGAAGATAGGAAGGGCGCACGGTGGATGCCTAGGCGCCAGGAGCCGATGAAGGACGGGGCGAACGCCGATACGCCACGGGGAGCTGTAAGCGAGCGTCGATCCGTGGATGTCCGAATGGGGGAACCCACCGGCCGTCATGGGCCGGTACCTTGCACTGAATGCATAGGTGCAAGGGGGCAACCGGGGGAACTGAAACATCTCAGTACCCCGAGGAGAAGAAAACAAGCGTGATTCCGCAAGTAGTGGCGAGCGAACGCGGAGGAGCCCAAACCAGCGCGGTGTGAGAGGTTGCAGCCGTTGCCGCGTTGGGGTAGCGGGGCATACAGGCAAGCCGCTGCAACGGCTTGACGGAGTGAGAAACTGCATGGGTAGCCGAACGGCATGGGAAGGCCGGTCGTAGAGGGTGAGAACCCCGTAGGCGAAACCGATGCAGCTCCGGAGTATGACCCCAAGTACCGCGGGACACGAGGAACCCCGTGGGAATCCGGGAGGACCACCTTCCAAGGCTAAATACTCCCTGGCGACCGATAGTGGAGAGTACCGTGAGGGAAAGGTGAAAAGTACCGCGGGAGCGGAGTGAAAGAGAACCTGAAACCGTGTGCCTACAATCAGTCGGAGCACGCGTTGGCGTGTGACGGCGTGCCTTTTGTAGAATGAACCGGCGAGTGATGTTAGCGGGCGAGGTTAAGGCGAAAAGCCGGAGCCGAAGCGAAAGCGAGTCTGAAAAGGGCGCAAGTCCGCTGACATGGACCCGAAACCGGGTGATCTACCCCTGGCCAGGGTGAAGTGCGGGTAACACCGCATGGAGGCCCGAACCCACCGGCGTTGAAAAGCCGGGGGATGAGCTGGGGGTAGGGGAGAAATTCCAATCGAACTCGGAGATAGCTGGTTCTCCCCGAAATAGCTTTAGGGCTAGCGTCAAGTGGACAGAGGCGGAGGTAGAGCACTGATTGGGTGCGGGGCCCGGCCAGGGTTACCAAGCTCAGTCAAACTCCGAATGCCGCTTTGTGGGTGCTTGGCAGTCAGACTACGAGTGCTAAGATCCGTGGTCGAGAGGGGAACAGCCCAGACCAACAGCTAAGGTCCCGAAGTGCCAGTTGAGTGGGGAACGATGTGGCGGTGCACAGACAACCAGGATGTTGGCTTAGAAGCAGCCATCATTTAAAGAGTGCGTAATAGCTCACTGGTCGAGTGTCGCTGCGCGGAAAATGTAACGGGGCTAAACTGGCCACCGAAGCTTTGGATACGGAGACGTATGGTAGGGGAGCGTTCCGCTTGCGGGGAAGGTGAGCTGTGAGGCGAGCTGGAGCGAGCGGAAGAGAGAATGCCGGTATAAGTAGCGAAAAGACAGGTGAGAATCCTGTCCGCCGAAAGCCCAAGGGTTCCTGGGGAAGGATCGTCCGCCCAGGGTAAGTCGGGACCTAAGGCGAGGCCGAAAGGCGTAGTCGAAGGAGAACTGGTGGAAATTCCAGTACCACCTTGGCACGCTTGAGCGAAGGGGTGACGCAGGAGGCTCAGGGGAGCGGCCGGATGGAAGAGGCCGTCCAAGCAGCAAGCGGGGTGTGCAGGCAAATCCGCACACTGGTAACCGTGAGCTGTGATGGGGAGGGAAGGAAAGTACCGAAGCCCTGGGAGTCACACTGCCGAGAAAAGCCTCTAGCGAGTGACAAGGTGCCCGTACCGGAAACCGACACAGGTGGGCGCGTGGAGAACACGGAGGCGCGCGGGAGAACTCTCGTTAAGGAACTCGGCAAAATGGCCCCGTAACTTCGGGAGAAGGGGCGCTCTGTGAGAGCAGAGCCGCAGTGAAAAGGCCCAAGCGACTGTTTAGCAAAAACACAGGTCTCTGCGAAGCCGAAAGGCGACGTATAGGGGCTGACGCCTGCCCGGTGCTGGAAGGTTAAGAGGAGGGCTTAGGGAGAGATCCCGAAGGTCCGAATTGAAGCCCCAGTAAACGGCGGCCGTAACTATAACGGTCCTAAGGTAGCGAAATTCCTTGTCGGGTAAGTTCCGACCCGCACGAATGGCGTAACGACTTGGGCGCTGTCTCAACGAGAGACCCGGTGAAATTGTAATACCTGTGAAGATGCAGGTTACCCGCGGCTAGACGGAAAGACCCCGTGGAGCTTTACTGCAGCTTGATATTGGAGATGGGTATGTCATGTACAGGATAGGTGGGAGGCAGAGAAGTGTGGGCGCCAGCCTGCATGGAGCCGGCGTTGGGATACCACCCTTGAGATACCTGTTTTCTAACCTGATACCGTGGAGCCGGTATGGGGACAGTGTCAGGCGGGCAGTTTGACTGGGGCGGTCGCCTCCTAAAGGGTAACGGAGGCGCCCAAAGGTTCCCTCAGCGCGGATGGAAATCGCGCGGAGAGTGTAAAGGCAGAAGGGAGCTTGACTGCGAGACGGACAGGTCGAGCAGGGACGAAAGTCGGGCTTAGTGACCCGGTGGTTCTGAGTGGAAGGGCCATCGCTCAACGGATAAAAGCTACCCCGGGGATAACAGGCTGATCTCCCCCAAGAGTCCACATCGACGGGGAGGTTTGGCACCTCGATGTCGGCTCATCGCATCCTGGGGCTGAAGTCGGTCCCAAGGGTTGGGCTGTTCGCCCATTAAAGCGGTACGCGAGCTGGGTTCAGAACGTCGTGAGACAGTTCGGTCCCTATCTGCCGCGGGCGCAGGATACGTGAGAGGGGTCGTCCTTAGTACGAGAGGACCGGGACGAACCGACCGCTGGTGTCCCAGTTGTTCCGCCAGGAGCACCGCTGGGTAGCCAAGTCGGGGAAGGATAAGCGCTGAAAGCATCTAAGCGCGAAGCCAGCCTCAAGATAACGTATCCCATCCCGAAAGGGAGTAAGACCCCTTGAAGAAGACGAGGTAGATCGGTCCGGTGTGGAAGCGTGGTGACACGTGGAGCAGACGGATACGAATCGGTCGAGGGCTTCACCAGAAGCAGGGAAACTCGGTATCTGGTTTCGAGGGTGCAAGGACACCCTAAAGTCTGGTGGTCATAGCGGAGGGGAAACACGCGTACCCATCCCGAACACGACCGTTAAGCCCTCCAGCGCCGATGATACTCGGGGCGGGAGCCCCTGGGAAAGTAGGACGCCGCCAGGCGAGAGAGAAGGCCCGGCCAGCACGGAAGGTGCAGGCCGGGCCTATTGCTGTGTGGCGTGCGGCAGGCGTTGGCTTGTCATGGGCTTGTCGGGATTGATGCGCAGCGCGGTCGCGAATGGATGCAACCTCGGCCGAGGCGGATGGCGGCTGGTCTGTGTTAACGTGAGGGCTCAGACGGGCGCGATGTCAGTCGGGACGGCTCAGCGGGGGAGAATGGGTGGGAATGGGGGATGAATGGGGTGTCAATGGGGGGCGAATGGGTGGTGCATGGGTTGGACGTGGCGCCGAGACGGTCCATTCGGTGAGCTGTAACAAACGAATTGCACTTATGGCACCAGAGGCTGGAATGGATACCAACGGTTTTGCATTTATCCTCAGACCTCTGGGCTGTGATAGTGACTGTTTTGCATGTAAGCGGGCGGACGGGGAGCCGGGCCGGAGCGGATAATGTAACGAAACCACCTTATGGTGTCGGCGGGGGTCCGAGTTAAATTCGAAACGTCCACAATCGTGCCGGGTCCCCAGAGGATTAAGGTGGATATCGTTTTTACCGACCAACCCGGGTCATGCCCCTTGAGACACAGGAGAAACCCGAGACACCCAGGTACCGACCGGTGCTGTCTGCGCACCGCGCCGTGAACCCACCGCTCCATCCATCCGTCGCCCGTGTACATGTGCCGCCCCGCCGTCCCCCCATCCATCTGTCCACCTATGCCACCGCCCATCCTCAATCCACCGACTTCAAGCGCATCTCCATCTCACAAGCGGGCTCAGTAGGGCAGCGTCCTCAGCAGGGCCGCGTCGCCTCTCATGTCGCCTCTCACGTCGCCCCTTCAAACGGATTGACAAAGCGGTTTCATTGTAGTATTCCTAACAGAGAATACGTTTTCCGAAAACGAATTCTGTCTGCATGGGAGGTGATGAGCATGGTTACGATAAAGGACGTTGCGGCAAGGGCGGGCGTCTCCCCAGCGACCGTATCGCGGGTGTTGAACGGGGTGCCGACGGTCGACGTGGAGATCGCAGCTCGCGTGCGCCAGGCGGCCAGTGAGCTGGACTACCATCCCAATCAGGCGGGGCGGAATCTGCGGATGCGGATTGACAGCACCTTCGGTCCCGAGTTCGCAGTGCGCTCTCGAGAGCACCTCGCGGCGAAGCGTAAGATCGCGGAGCGGGCAGCGTCGTTCGTATCCACCAACGACACCGTCGGACTCGATTCCGGATCCACCGTCTCGATGATGTGCCCGTATCTGCCTTCCGGCGTATTGATTTACACCAACTCGCTGGCGGTGTTGCAACCGGCGGCTCGCCGGGGGATCACGGTGAACCTCGCACCTGGGCGCTATGTGCCCGAGATGGCCGCCGTGTTCGGAAGTGACACGGACGCTTATTTTCGCCAGCGGCGGCTCCAGCGATATTTTCTGTCTTCTGCGAAAGTGGATGTGCGCCGCGGGTTGTACAATTTTAATCCGCTCACCACAACCGTGAAATTGGCCGCGATGGAGCGGGCCGACATGTCCATTCTCTTGGTCCACCACGAGAAATTCTGCGACGCCGGCCTGGATGCGTATGCCCCATTGACGCGCGTGAACCTGCTCATCACCGACTATATCCCGGCGCCGTATCGGGATGTGGTGCTCGCCAGCGGGGTTCCCGTTATCGAGGTACAGCCACAAGCCGGAGACGGCGCGTGAAAGGCGGCTTTTTGATGCGCTTCAGTCATCCCACGGACAGCGTGACGGCGGAAGGTCCGCGTCCGCTGGACACAGACAAAGACCTCATCCCTGGCGTCTGCATTCTCGCGGACGATCTCACTGGCGCCGCAGACGCCGCAAATTATTTCCGGACCGGATTGTACCGGGTCCGGGTGAGCCTGAACCCAGACGCCCCCTGGGATCCCGCACTGGGCCCGCACGTCGTCCAGGTGGCCGATACCGAATCTCGCGCCGCGGATCCCGAAGAGGCACGGCGGCGGGTGGCGCGGGCGGCAGGCGGATTGAAAGATCTGGGCACCCGTCTGGGCACCGCGGGGGCCGGAGGTGTGCACGTGTACAAGAAGGTGGACTCTACGCTTCGGGGACACCTGGGGATCGAGCTGGAAGCGGCTCTGGAGGCACTCGGTCGGCGGTTCGCCGTGGTGGCCCCATCGTTCCCCGCCAACGGCCGGCAGGTCGTCGGTGGCCGTCTGTCCGTGCATGGGACCCCCGTCCACCAGACCGCGTTTGCGCAGGACCCTCGAAACCCCATTGTGTCGGACCGGGTGGCCGACGTGATCGCCCAAGGGACTCAGCTCCCTGTCGAGGAACTTCCCCTGTCCGTCGTCCGATCAGGGCCGGCGGCCGCCGCCTCCTGGTTGGACGCGCTCGGCACAGGCACGCGTGCCGTGGTCGTCGACGCCGAATCGGAGGACGATCTCGCGGTCATCGCGGACGCGTTTGCGGGGCGGGAGGACGTGCTCCTGTGCGGATCCGCCGGTTTGGCGAAGCAACTGCCGCGGCACTGGCTGGCGAAGCCCGGAGCGGGAACAGACGGGAGCGCGGACCGGAACGTGCGGGACGACGCGGCCGGTCCGGGACAGGGGCACGACCCGTGCGATCGGGTGCTGGTGCTGGTGGGCAGCGCCAATCCGGCGGCACACCGGCAGCTCGAGGTCCTGGCCCAGCGGGCTGGCATCCGAGTGACGGAGCTCGACCCCGTACAGCTCGCCGATCCCCGGACGGCAGCGGAAGAACTCGCCCGGGCGACGCAGGAGCTGGTCCACTCCATCGCGGCGCACGAACGCCAGCATTCCCCGGGCCGCGTGATGGCCGCGGCTGCATTGGGCACGCGCCGTCCGACAGGTGCGGCCGGACACCGGTTCGAGGACGATCTCGCTGCCGCCGCGAAGGCTTGGTTTGAGCGCGCGGCCGGACAGGCCATCGGCTTCGTCGCCACCGGCGGCGACACCGCTCTCGCCCTGTGCCGGGCCATCGGCGTACACGCCATCTGGCCCGAGGGGGAGGTGGCCCCCGGGATCCCGTGGAACACCATCGAGACTCCGCACGGGCGTGCCTTGTTGGTCACCAAGGCCGGCGGATTTGGGGCGGAGGACGCGTTGTGGCGAGCGGTGCAACTCTTGACCCGCTCTTGACCCGCGTCTGGCGGTGAACGGTCGCAGGGCGGAAACGTGGGTACCGAAACAGGACATCATACTGATTGTGGAGTTGACGGATTGTGAGCAAACCGATTGTGGCAGTGACCATGGGCGATCCCGCCGGCATCGGGCCCGAGATCACGCTGCTGGCGGTGCAGGCGTCCGAGGTGCGGGACCGGGTGAAGTCGGTGGTGATCGGGGATCTGGAACGCCTCCGGGAGGCATCGCGCATCCTCGCATCCGCCGGCCGTTGGCAGGGAGCGGTGCCCGAGCTGCGGGCCATCGAGCGGGTGGAGGAGGCCAGGTTCGAAGACGGGGTCATCGATGTGCTCGACTTGCACAACGTGCCCGCGGGGCTGCCCTGGGGTCAGGTCACTCGCGAGGCCGGCCGGGCCGCCTTTGAGTACGTGGCGAAGGCGGTCGATCTCGCGGTCCATCGCACGGCGGACGCCATCGCCACCGCACCCATCAACAAGGAAGCGTGGAAACTCGCCGGGGTCAAGTATCCTGGACACACCGAGGCGTTGGCGGAGCTGTCAGGTTCGCCGAGCTCCGCGATGATGCTCGTCAACGGCCGGCTGCGCGTCGTACACGTGACCACCCACGTCAGCCTGCGGCAGGCCATCGAACTCGCGACGACGGAACGGGTGCTTGAGCGCATCCGGTTGACGCACCGTTCGCTGGAGCAGTTTGGCCTGCGCAATCCGCGGATCGCCGTCGCCGGACTGAATCCGCACGCGGGCGAAGGGGGGCTGTTCGGCGACGAGGACGAACGCCAGATCCGTCCCGCGGTGGAGCAGGCCCGGGCGGAAGGCGTGGATTGCACGGGCCCGCTGCCGCCCGACTCGGTCTATGCCAGGGCGGCAGGGGGTGAGTTTGACGCCGTGATCGCCATGTATCACGACCAGGGCCACATCGCCATCAAGATGCTCGGCTTCGACACGGGCATCAACGTGACGCTCGGGCTTCCGATTCTGCGCACTTCGGTCGATCACGGCACTGCCTTTGACATCGCTGGCAAAGGCGTTGCGAGAGAGAAGAGCATGATCGCTTCCATTCTGGTCGCGGCCGATTTCTTGTCGGGGGACGCGTCCTAACACAACAGCACAGGAGGAGACCGTATGAAACGCGCCATCGACAGAATTCCCGGCGGGATGATGATCATCCCGCTGCTCATCGGGGCCGTACTTCGCACTTTGTTCCCGCATCTTCCGGACGATCCGGTGTTCAAGAGCTCGTTCACGGGCGGCCTGTTCACCGGCGCCTCGGCCCTGTTGGCCGCCTTTTACATCTGCTTGGGCAGCACCATTCAGTTGCGCGAGACCGGTTACATCTTGCGCAAGGGCGTCGCGCTCTGGGCTGGCAAGGTCGTGACCGCTGCCATCATCGGTTTTCTCATCAAGTGGCTGGCGCCGGACCAGAACCACCTGGTGCTGGGCCTCTCCGCCCTCGCCATCGTGGCCGCCTTCTCCGATACCAACGGCGGTCTTTACATGGCCCTGATGGGGCAGCTGGGCAAGCGGCGGGAGGACGTGGCCGCCTACTCCATCATGTCCTTAGAGTCGGGGCCGTTCTTCACCATGCTGATCCTCGGGGTCACCGGACTGGCGTCCTTCCCGCTCCTGGCCTTCGTGTACGCCATCCTGCCGCTGATCATCGGCATGGTGCTCGGCAATCTGGACGACGAGATGCGCAAGTTCCTGAGCAAGGCCCAGGATGTGCTCATTCCGATGTTCGCTCTGGCCCTCGGCTTTGGCATTAACCTCGCGAACGTGCTCAAGGCCGGCCTGTCCGGCATCGTGCTCGGCCTGCTGGTCGTCGTGGTGACCGGCGCGGTATTGGTGTTGCTCGATCGCCTCACGGGCGGCAACGGCTTGGCGGGCATCGCCGCGGCCTCTACCGCAGGCAACGCCGCGGCCGTTCCGATGGCGGTGGCCGCCGCGTACGCCGGGTACAAGGGGGTGGCCGCGACCGCCACGGTGCAGGTCGCCGCGTCCGTGATCGTCACCGCCATCCTGGTGCCCATCCTCACCGCGTGGTACGCGCGGCGGGTGGACAGGCGGATCGATCCGCGCCACTCCTCGGCCGCCTGACGCGGGAAAGGGTGGCACACCCGCTCATGAGGCGGGGACTTACCCGTTGACACCCGGTTAGGGTGAGGGTATATCTACGGTATAGGAACAATCGGCCTGGCGGCAGCCGGGTGCATACGGGCGATGACAGATCCAGTAGGTCCGTGGCGCCGACAGAGAGCGCGGGTGGTGCGCTGAGAGCCCGCGCGGGAATGTGCGGATCGAAACCGAGTCTGGAGCTTTCCGTGATGAAGCGGAACGGGTGCCGGCCGTTACAGCGGCGAGAGCGGGTGCCCCGCGCCCATGCCGTGGCGCGGTCCGGCACCAAGGAAGGTGGTACCGCGAGCCCTTTCGCCCTTCTGGCGAAAGGGCTTTTCCGTTGGTGGCCGCCAGGTCCGCGGGACGGAGGGGGGAAGTTATGCGCGCGGCGAAGATGGTGGTGAAGATCGGATCGAGCAGCCTCACCGACGCCTCTGGAAAGGTCGACGAGCATCAATTGGCGCGACTGGTCGGCCAGGTGCACCGCGTCCGGGAGGCGGGATGGCAGGTGGTCCTCGTCTCCTCCGGAGCGGTGGCGGCCGGGGTGGGGCGGCTGGGCTGGCGGCGGGCGCATCTGACGATGCCGGAGAAGCAGGCTGCAGCCGCCGTCGGCCAGGGGCTGCTCATCGGGATGTACGAGACCCTGTTCGCCCGCTTCGGTGTCCCGGTCGGCCAGGTGCTGTTGAGCCGCGCCGACATTCAGTCGCGCCGGCGCTTCATCCACATCCGCAACACGCTGACCACCCTGCTCGCACGGGGCGTCGTGCCCGTCGTGAACGAGAACGACACCGTCGCCGTGGAGGAGATCCGCTTCGGCGATAACGACACCCTGGCCGCCCTGGTGGCGCTGGTGGTGGAGGCGGACCGGCTGGTGCTGCTGACGGATACCGACGGGTTGTACACCGCTGATCCGCGGAGGCATGCGGATGCGCAGCGGATCGATCACGTTCGCGAATGGACCCCCGACCTGGAGCGGATGGCGGGCGGCAGCGGCAGCGCCGTCGGGACCGGCGGCATGCGCACGAAGCTCGCCGCGGCGCGCATCGCCGTGGAGGCGGGCATCCCGACCCTGGTGGCGGCCAGCGGCGAGGAAGACGTCCTGGTGCGTGCGGCGCGCGGGGAATCGGTCGGGACCTGGTTTGACCCGCAACCCCCGCGCCTGCCGGCGAAAAAGCTCTGGATGGCGCACGGGACGAAGGTCGAAGGGGCGCTGGTCCTCGACGACGGGGCCGTTCGCGCGATCACCGAACAGGCGGCGAGCCTCCTGTTCCCCGGCGTGGCCGCCGTGGAAGGGGAGTTCCGCGAAGGTGCGGTCGTCGCGTGCAAGACGATGGACGGGCGCGTGATCGCCAAGGGTATGGTGCACCTGTCGTCCGGGGATCTGCGGGTCCTCCTGGAACGGCGTGCGGCCGGCCGGATGGTGCATGTGGACCATGAGGTGGTGCACCGCGACCAGCTGGTGTTGACGGATGCGGAGGCGGTGGCGAAGGCCACCACGGGACACTGACAAAGGAGGGGGATGGGTCGTGGCGCTGTCGGCGGAACAGGTTGAGGTGATTCTCAATCAGGCTCGCGCGGCCAAGGCGGCGAGCTGGGCGCTGGCCGTTTTGGGATCGGATCGGCGCAACGAGGCGCTGCGCGCGATCATGGACGCGCTGTGGGCGGATCGGGAAGCGATTCTCGCGGCCAACGCGGAAGACGTGGCGAGTGCGCGGGCGGCGGGTGAGGCAGCGAGCCGGGTGGATCGGCTGATCCTCAACGAGCGGCGGATGGAGCAGATCATGGAGTCGCTTCGGCAGGTGGTCGAGCTGCCCGATCCGGTGGGCACCGTGGACGCGGCCTGGACGCGGCCCAACGGCCTGCGGATCGAGCGGATGCGGGTGCCATTCGGCGTCATTGCCATCATCTACGAGTCGCGCCCGAACGTGACGGTCGACGCGGCGGCGCTCGCCCTGAAGACGGGCAACGCGGTGGTGCTTCGCGGCGGGAAGGAGGCCCTGCGTTCGAACGCCGCCCTGGTGACGGCCATGCGGGTGGGCCTCGCGCGGGCGGGCTTGCCGGAGGAGGCGGTGCAACTGGTGACCTGCACCGACCGGGATTCCGTGGACGTGGTCATCCGCGCCAAGGGTCTGGTCGATCTCGCCATCCCCCGCGGCGGCGCCGGTCTCATCGCGCGCGTGGTGGAGCGGGCGCTGGTCCCGGTGATCGAGACGGGTGTCGGCAACTGCCATGTGTACGTAGACCGCGCGGCTGACCTGGAGATGGCGGAGGCGATCGTGGTCAACGCGAAGGTACAGCGTCCCTCGGTGTGCAACGCGGCCGAGACCCTGCTCGTGCACCAGGCGGTGGCGGAGGCATTCTTGCCGCGCGTGGCGCGGGCGCTGGCCGCACGGGGCGTCGAGATCCGGGCGTGCCCGAGGACGCTCGCGGTGCTCGGGGCCGCGGGCGGCGGGATCGAACGCGTCGTTCCGGCCGCAGAGGCGGATTGGGATACGGAGTACCTGGACCTCATCCTGGCGGTGCGCGTGGTGGACAGCCTCGACGAGGCCATCGCTCACATCGAGCGCCACGGCACGCGCCACTCGGAGGCGATCGTGACGGAGGATCAGACGGCTGCGGAGGCGTTCTTGGCAAAGGTGGACGCGGCGGCTGTGTACCACAACGCGTCGACGCGCTTCACGGACGGGTTTGAGTTCGGCTTCGGGGCGGAGATGGGCATCTCCACGCAGAAACTGCACGCGCGCGGGCCGATGGGCCTACCGGAGCTGACGACGTACAAGTACGTGGTGCGCGGGACGGGACAGGTGCGGGGTTGAAGGAGGGAACGAGATGAAATTGGAATCGGTGCGGCTGCGCTGGCTGAAGATGCGGATGCGCGAGCCGTTCGAGACGTCCTTCGGGCGCGAGCAGGATAAGGACGTCGTGGTGGTGGAGGTCCGGTCGCGCGAGGGTGCCGTGGGTTTCGCCGAGTGCGTGGCGATGTCGGACCCGCTCTACAACGAGGAGACGGCCGACACGGCCTGGCTGATGCTGAAAAAGTACTTCGTGCCGCGGGTGCTCGCGCTGTCCTTCGACTCCCTGGATGACGTCCGGGGGGTCAGCCGGGCGCTCGCGCCGTTCAAGGGGAACCGGATGGCGAAGGCGGCCATCGAAATGGCGGTGTGGGACTGTTGGGCCAACGAGACCGGGCAGCCGCTGCCAGGTCTCCTCGGCGGCGTGCGCGACGAGATCACGGTCGGGATCAGCGTGGGCATCCAGCCCGACATCCCGACCCTGTTGAACAAGATTGAAGGGTACGTGGCGCAGGGGTTCGCGCGCGTCAAGGTCAAGGTCAAGCCCGGCTGGGACCTGGAGCCGCTGGCGGCCATTCGGCGGGCCTTCCCGGATCTGCCGTTGATGGCCGACGCGAACAGCGCCTACCGCCTGGCGGACGCGGACCACCTGCGCCGCTTCGACGAGTTCGGCCTGACCATGGTGGAGCAGCCGCTCGCGCACGACGACATCTTCGATCACGCCGCTCTCCAACGCCAACTGCAGACGCCCATCTGCCTGGACGAGAGCATCCACACCGCGGAGGACGCGCGCAAGGCCATTGAGGCGGGCGCCTGCCGCGTGATCAACATCAAGGTCGGCCGTGTCGGCGGCTTCGCGGAGGCCGTCGCCATCCACGACGTGGCCCGGGCGCACGGTGTCCCGGTGTGGTGCGGTGGCATGCTCGAGACGGGCATCGGGCGCCTGCACAACATCGTTCTGACAGCACTCCCCGGTTTCACCCTGCCGGGGGATACGGCGCCGAGCGCTCGCTACTTCGACGAGGATGTCATCGATCCGCCGGTCGAATTCCTCCGCCCGGGGGTTCTTGCGGTCCCGCCCTTGGCCGGGGTGGCGGCGCGGGTTCGGCGGGATCGACTGGCGAAGTGGTCGGAGGCGGAAGAGGAGATACGCAGAGATTGAGCGAGCTTGAGGGAGAGAGACGGAGATAGAGCAGGTCGCCGTGCGGTGCGGTTCGAGGGCCGCCTGAATCCTCTCCGGGCAGCGGCTACTGGCTGTGGTCAATCTGGTAAAAATATGCGAAGATCAGCGTGACGGCGCGGCAGGGAAGGGCTTCGTGGCCGGGCAGAATTCCTCGGTCAGGCTCCGGAAAACGATCGGCGTGACCGGTGTCAGGCCGGCCGGGCCGCGCTGGATTCCACATGTGAAAGGGGCCTGGTCCCCTGTGGGGACCGTATAGGCCCGCACATCGAGGAGGAGATGGCGTGGCCTGGTGGATTTGGCTGATTGTCGCGTTTGCCATCGGGATCGTCGAGGTCGCCACCTTCACGTTCGTGCTGTTGTGGATTGCGCTGGGCGCATTTGTGACGGCCATCCTGTCGCCGCTCGTCGGCAACCTCTGGGGGCAACTTTTGTTGTTCGCGGCGGTGAGCGTGGTGTTGCTGGTGGCCACGCGCCCGCTGGTCCGCCGGTGGCGGCAGCGCCGGACGTACCCGGAGCGGCGCGAGACGATGATCGACAAGCGCGGCGTGGTGGTCAAAGAAGCCCAGCCGGGGGCGTTCGCCATGGTGCGGGTACAGGGTGAGCTGTGGAGCGCCAGGTCCAGGCATCCCTTGCGCAGGGGACAGGCGGTTGTGGTGCGTGATGCCACCGCCACGGTCCTCACCGTCGAACCGGCAGAGGAGGAGTAGCGATGGTTGGAACCATTGTCGTCGTCGTCCTGGTCATCCTCGTCATCCTGGTCATCCTGCGCGGCATCCGCATCATCCCGCAGCAGCGGGTGGCGATCGTCGAGCGGCTCGGCAAGTACCACGCCACGCTCCATCCGGGCGTGAACCTCATCATCCCGTTTATCGACCGGGTGGTACGGGTGATCGACCTGCGCACGCAGCAGGTGGTGGTGCCGCCGCAGATGGTGATCACGAAGGATAACGTCCAGATTCAGATCGACACGGTGTTCTTTTACACGGTGACCGATCCGAAGATGGCCACGTACAACATCGCCAATGTGGTGCAGGGCATCCAGAACATCACGGCGGCCAACATCCGCCAGGTCGTCGGCCACATGGAGCTGGACGAGACGCTGGCGGGCCGGGACAAGATCAGCCTGGCGCTGCGGTCGGCGCTCGACGAGGTGACGGAGTCGTGGGGCGTGCGGATCGACCGCGTCGAGATCGTCGACATCAAGCCGCCGAAAGAGATCCAAGACGCGATGGAGAAGCAGATGAAGGCCGAGCGCGAGAAGCGCGCCAGCATCCTGCAGGCGGAGGGCGAGCGGCAGGCGGCCATCCTCAAGGCGGAGGGCGAGAAGCAGAGCCTCATCCTGATCGCCGAAGGCGAGCGGGAGTCGAAGATCCGCCAGGCCGAGGGTTTGCGGCAGGCTCAGCAGCTGGAGGCGGAGGGCCGCGCGGCGGCCATCCGGCTGGTGGCGGAGGCGGAGAAAAACCGCATCGAGATGTTGCGAGCGGCGCAGCTCGATCCGAACGTGCTCACGTACCAGTCGTTTGAGGCCCTGCAGGGGGTAGCGAACGGCCAGGCGACGACGCTCATCGTGCCGTCGGAGGCCATCGGCGTGCTCGGTGCGCTGGCGTCGTTGAAGACGGCCCTGAAGGTGCGGGAGTCGGGCACCGCCGCGGCGGAGGACGGGGCGACCCGGGATGGCATGGCGGGGCCAGGGCTGGACCGGCCTGGTGGCCATCCGGCGGGGTCGCCCGGTGACGGGGGTCGGCATGGCTGATTGGGACCGGGCGGCCGTGTGGGCGGAAGCCACCGGCCGCCCGGAAGAGACCGGATCCGCTGAGGCGGGCAGCAAGGCGGGGGCGGCGGCGGAAGCCGCCGCCCGGTGCGTGGGCGGGTGATTCGAGCGTCCGGCGAGGTGGTCCTCGGGGACGTCCGGATCGCCCGGACATGACTCGCACTGAGGAGACCCAAGGCCGGCACCCGAGTGTCCGGGTGCCTGCGCCGGGGGGCGTTCTGACACCACAGCTTGGCTGCGTACCCCGCCGGGGAGGGGGGCTGCCTCCCTACACGCCTTCCGTTGTGTCGCGCGAGGGCCGGGGGCCAGTGGTGTTTTGGTGTTACGCAGCGGGGAACACGCTACGATACACAACGTTTTGATGTTAACTTGGGCTCAGGCTGGTCGGATAGGGTGGTTCCGTTACGTTAACGGTGCGGCTGGTGACTCTGGTCAGCCTGGTAAAATGCAAGACGGTTGCTATTTATGCCCCGTACCAGTCGTATAAATACGAATTCGTTGCTAGCCGCTGGCGACTCCGGTTTGTTTAGTACAATTCGTTCACTACCGCCCTGACCATCCGATTCATCGGCACCCCATTCATCGATTGATCCCCCGGGGCCGCCGATGGCGCTACGCTCCTCCGACGCGGAGCCCGAAGCAGGCGCCCGAGACCTGCGCCGACCCAGCCGAATCCACGCGGCCTCCGTGTGCTTCCATTTTCAACTTTCGCTCTGATTCGATAAGATAGCCGTTGGGCGAGGCGCCCCGCATGGTCGCCGGCCGCGGCGGCCACTGCGGCGGACGAGATGCGCAATTGGCGGCGGACACACCGGATAGCGGCGCATCGAATCCGTTGTATGAAGAGTCGGGCGGCCTCTGTCGGACAAGCTCGCCCGGCGCCGACGAATCGAGTGCGGAAGGACAGAAGGACATGCCCACCGTTCGCGTCTTCACCCTGATGGCCCAGCCGCTTTTGCAGCGGGGGCTGCAGATCCTCATCGACACGCAACCGGAGTACGTCTACGCCGGCTCGTTCACGCACCCCGAGGAGGTCCTCCGTCAGATGACGCCAGCGCGGCCCGGCGAGGTCAATGTGTTGATGTTGGACTTCGATCCCGCGGCTGAATCGTACCGGCCGTTCTTCAGCCGCCTACGCAAGATCGATCCGGATCTGCGCATCCTCTTTCTGCTCCACCTGCGCACCACCGAATCGGATGTGGTGCGTGCGCTGCGGACGGGGGCCAACGGGTATCTTCTGCAGTCCGTCAGCGAAGAGGGCTTGCTGAGGGCACTCGGTGCCATCGTCCAGGGACGCTCGTATCTCCAACCTCACGTGACGCCGATGGTGCTCTCGGAGTTGCGCAAGCCGCTCTACCCCATGCGCGAGTGGGACGCGCATGTTCAATTGGCAGAACGGGAGCGCATGCTGCTGCAACTTGCGGCCGATGGGCTGAGCAACACGCAGATCGCTGACGTCCTCGGCTTGGCGGAGAAGACGGTGCGCAACATGTGGTCGGCGTTGTTCGCCAAGATCGGCATCAACGACCGCACCCAGGCCGTCCTGTGGGCCATTCGCACCGGCAATGCCCAGCTGCGCTGACCTCCTGTACCCGTGTCGGAAGCGCGGCGCCCATCTCTCGACGGCGGCGTCGCGCGGCGTGGATCCCCCGCACTGACCACGCCTCAGCGCCATCCCCTTTCCTGTACCGCTACCTTTCAGATCCGGGACAAAAGTCCCCCTTCGATCAGGACAAAATTCCCTGTCGCCGCCGGATGAGCCCGTCTATGATGAATTCAGACGGGGAGGGTGTTGCGGGATGGGGCACGGCTTGAGCAGCCTCTTCAGCCACATAACGAACAACATCAACAACCAATCGAGCTGACACGGTTACCCTGTCCTACCTGTGGGCGCGGCACATGGGTAGGACATTTTTTGATCCCGGGGATGAACGGTTGGGTAGCTGTCTCGGGGCCGTTGTGGTTCGCACGAGCGGGGGCGGACGATGGGGCTGGTTTGAAAGAGGCCGGGAAACGGGGGCGATCCGATGGCAGAGAGGGTACGGGTGATGATTGTCGACGATTCCGCCGAGACGCGCCAGTGCATTCGGATGCTGTTGGCGATGGCGGAGGACATCGAGGTGGTGGCCGAGGCAGAGAACGGCGCCGAAGCCTTAAAGAAGCTGGCGGTGATGGCGCCGGACGTGGTGCTGATGGACATCAACATGCCGGTGCTCAACGGGGTCGAGGCGACGGAGCGGATCTGCCGGCAATACCCAGCAGTGTCGGTCATCGTGCTGTCGGTCCAAAACGACGTCGAATACGTCCGCTGCTGCATGCGGGCGGGAGCCCGCCACTACCTATTCAAACCGGTCACGGCGGACACGTTGGTGCAGACCGTCCGCTCGGTCAACGGGAGTGAACGGGACCCGAACCAACGCCAACCGGTGACGGACTTGGAGCAAACCCGGAGGTGTTGAAGAGCCTGTCGAACCGCAATCCCCTGCGGGGATCGCCGGGGGAGGGGTGACGGATCGTTGCGCGGCCAGCCTCCGGAGCGGAAACGGCGCATCAAATTGGAAACAGGATTTTGCCGAAAGACGTCGAAGTGGTTCCCAGACTCGCTTCGACGTTTTCGCGTGTCTGGGAGAACCTTTTGAAGGAGTGCCGGCCTCGATGATCGAAATGCAGGATGTCTGGAAGCAGTATCCCAACGGGACGTGGGCACTCAACGGGATCTCGGTCCGCATCGGCAAAGGCGAGTTCGTCTATGTGGTGGGTCCGAGCGGCGCGGGAAAGTCGACGTTCATCAAGCTGATGTACCGCGAGGAACGGCCTACGAAGGGGCATCTGTTTGTCAACGGATTTAACATCGAACGGTTGAAGGACCGCAAGGTGCCGTTGCTGCGCCGTCACATCGGAGTCGTGTTTCAGGATTTCAAACTGCTCTCGAACCTGACCGCGGCGGAGAACGTGGCCTTCGCACTGGAGGTCATCGGCACGCCGAAGAAGTACATTCGGCGGCGCGTCAAGGACGCCTTGGAGTGGGTGGGTTTGGCCGACAAAGCCGACCTGCTTCCAGCACAGCTGTCGGGCGGCGAGCAGCAGCGGATCGCCGTGGCGCGCGCCATCGTCAACAATCCGCAGCTGATCATCGCCGACGAGCCAACCGGAAACCTGGATCCCGACACCTCGTGGGGGATCATGAAGCTCTTCCAGCGCATCAACGACCGCGGCACGACCATTGTGATGGCGACGCACAACCGCGAGATCGTCAACACGATGCGCAAGCGGGTCATCGCCATCGAAGCGGGGTGCATCGTGCGGGACGAAGACAAAGGAATGTATGGGTATGACGATTAGAATGATGGGCAGGCACCTGCGCGAGGGGTTCAAAAACCTCTTGCGCAACGGATGGATGACGTTTGCGTCGGTCAGCGCGGTGGCCATCACGCTTCTGATCCTGGGCGTCACCTTGGTGATCGCCTTGAACGCGGAACAGATGTCGAATTATGTGCAGGGGCAGTTGGAGGTCAGCGCTTTTCTGAAGGACGACGTTTCGGACGCCCAAGCGCGGCAGATCACCCAGCAGATCGCCGCGATGCCCGGGGTCAAGTCGGCGGAGTACATCTCGAAAGAAGAGGGTTTCCAACAGCTCAAGCAGGAACTCGGATCCCAATATCAGGACATTTTGGGCGGGTTGTCGCAGAAGAACACGCTCCCGGCAAAGGTGGTCGTCAAAGCGGACGATCCCCGACAGACGCTCGCCATCGGCGAGCGGATCGCCCAGATGCCAGGCGTGGAGAAGGTGAACGACGGCAAGGAGGTGGTGGATAAGCTGTTCCGCTTCCTCGACCTGGTTCGCAATATCGGCCTGGCGTTCGTCGTTGGGTTGGTTATCACGGCGATGTTTTTGATTTCCAACACTATCCGGATTACGATTTTCTCCAGGCGACGGGAGATTGAGATCATGAAATTGGTCGGCGCGACCAACTGGTTCATCCGCTGGCCGTTCCTGACGGAGGGCCTGTTGATTGGCTTGATCGGCGCCCTGATCCCGTTCGTCGTCATCGTATTCGGCTACCGGACGCTGTACGCGCGGTTCGACGGGTCCTTCCTGGCCTTGGCGTTTCCGCTGATCTCCGCCGATCGGCTGGCGGGCACGCTGGCGGAGGTGCTGTTCGGGCTCGGGTTGTTCATCGGCCTGTGGGGCGGTATCGTGTCCATCCGCCGCTTCCTGCGCATCTGACCGCCCGGGTTGTAGACGTTTGCGGCCCGCTGGGCAGCGGCCGCGCAGCCGGGAGATTGGGGCTGGAGACATGGAGAGGCACACAACTTCCTTCCGCGTCGTCGCGGGCGCGGTTTTGGCCGGTGCATTCGCAGGGGTGGCGGCGACCCTGGTCGTCCTCAAAGGCATGGGGGTGCCGTTTGACGCTTCGCTGCACGACGCGTCGTTCCGCAAGTTTTACACGGCGTATGAGGACCTGCGGGATCGATATTACCGGCCGTTGACGGGCCAGACTCTGCTCGACGGTGCTGTGCAGGGGATGGCCAATGCCACCGGGGATCCGTTCACAGCGTACTTTCCGCCGGCGGATGCGAAGAACTTCCAGAACATGCTCCAGGGAGCCTACGTCGGTATTGGGGCGTCGGTCGAGAAGTCTGGCGAGGACACGGTGATCGTCAGCGTGCAGCACGGCTCTCCGGCGGAACAGGGAGGGCTGCGGGCACACGACGTGATCGTCAAGGTCAATGGGCAGGACGTCACCGGATGGCCGTTGGACAAAGTGAGCCAGGCCATCCTGGGCCCCGAGGGCACACAGGTGACGATCACCCTGCGCAGGCCGAGCGAGAACAATCGGACGTGGGACGTCAAGCTGACACGGCGAAAGGTCACCCAGCAGACGGTGTTCACCCAGATGATGCCGGGCCACGTCGGGTACCTGGAGGTTGCGGTGGTCTCGGAACACACGGCTTCCGAGGTCGCACAGGCGCTGGCGGACCTGCGCAAGCAGGGGGCCCGGTCCATCATCGTCGACCTGCGCGGCAATCCCGGCGGCTATCTGGACCAGGCAGTAGACATTGCCAGCGATTTCGTCGCCAAAGGTAAGGTGGTCGCCAAGACGGAGGACCGCCAGGGGCATCAGGAGGTGCTGACGTCCAAAGGGCCGGGGCTCGACCTTCCGGTGGTCGTCCTGATGGACCAGAACACCGCCAGCGCCGCGGAGATCCTGGCGGCGGCGCTGCACGACGACAACGGGGCCCCGTTGGTGGGCACGCGATCGTTCGGGAAAGGGACGGTTCAAGACACCCAGTCATTCCCGGACGGCAGCGCACTGAAATACACCATCGGAAAATGGCTTACGCCGAACGGTGCCTGGATTCACGGCAAGGGGCTGCAGCCCACGGATCCGGTGGACGGTGCGGATGCCCAGCTGAAGAAGGCCCAGTCGGTCGCCCAACAACTGCAGCGAGCGGAAGGGAAGTGAGCCATGGTGGACGGCTTCACGGCGGGCCAGATCCTCCGCACCCTGTGGCCGGGGTTGGCCCGGCTCCTGGTGAACCCTCTGCTGTACGCGGGGGCGGCGCTGGTGATCTGGGACGTGTGGCGCAACGCGCGGCACGAGCGTGCCTTTTTCGGGGTACGGGTGACGCGCCGAAGGGCCCACCTCCTGCTTTTGGCCGGCCTGTCGTTGGCAGCGGGATGCTTGATGAGCGTGTGGAACGCGGTCATCGGGGCAGGGGCCGCGCCGGGTGAAGTGGGGGTCGTGACGGCTGCGGTGCTGCTGCTTGGGTTGGTGCGCGTCCGGTGGCTGTCGCCCCTGTACGGCGCGGCGGTGTGTGCGGCGGCGTCTCAGGTGGCGAGCGCCTTCGGGGCGGGGACGGCGAGAACTTTCGCGGCCGGGACATCCGGATGGCATCCGGGCGCCGGTGCTCCGTGGGCGGAAGCCCTGGGCACCGTATGGGCCGCCATCGCTGGATTCGACGCCGCCAGTTGGGCTGGCCTGCTGGCGGGGGTCATGCTGTGCGAGGCGCTTCTGTTGGCGCTTTTCCGCACGCGCTGGCTGCGCCCGGTGTACGTCCTGTCCAGGCGCGGGCGCGCCATCGGCGCCTTCGCCATTCAACTGGCGTTTGTGGCGCCAGTGTGGATCCCGATGGCGGGAGGTGTGACGGGCATCGCCAGCCTTCCGTACGTGGCCGGCCAAGGCTTCACAGCGCTGCCCGTGCTCATCGGGTTTGGCGGCGTGTTCGCAGGTCTGTCGACACGCCGCGTGTTGACGGTGGTGTGCCTGCGGGACCTGGCCGTGGCAGTGGTCCTGGCTGCGGGGGCGTTCGCCGCCATGCAGGCGGGACCCGTGTGGGCGAACGCGGCGCTATGGGTGGGTGCTCTGGGTGCGGAGGCAGTGCGCCTGTGGGTGGACCGGGCCGAGGGCGCGAGCGATCCCCAGTACGCGCCGGCCCTCGACGGGGTCCGCGTCTTGGCGACGCTCCCAGGGTCACTCGCCAGGGCGATGGGGCTGGTGCCGGGCGAGGTGATCACACACGTCAATCAGGTCCCGGTGCATACCGGGTACGACCTGCACTTCGCGTTCGAACAAAACCCGGCGTACGCCAAGCTGCGCGTCGTCGACCGGCGCGGGGAGGCACGGCTGGTCGGGAAGCCGGTGTATGACGGCGAACGGGTCAAACTGGGCCTGTTGTTGGTGCCGGAGGATCCGAATCAGCCGTGCTACCGCCCGATTCCGAGCGGCCTGCTGCAGACGGTGGGCCTTCGGCTGGCGGCGGGCGATCGCGGGGCGCAAGTGCCCATGGATGAGGCCAGCGGCAGTCTGACCTCATGAAGCATGAGACCGCTGAGTGACCGGCGGCTGGGGAGGGGTGGAAGACCGGTGGATCTGGCGACGATTGCCGGTATCGCCGCCGCGGTGGCGAGCCTGGTGTTGGGATTCACTTTCGATGGGGGCACCGTGACCGCGTTGGTCCAACCGACGGCGGCGCTGATTGTGCTGGGCGGGACGTTGGGCGCCACGTTGGCCTCGGTGTCGCTTCGCGACTTTTTTGCGATCATTCGGTATATCGGGGTGTCGATGCGCAACCGGCAGCGGTCTCCGTTGGACGTCATCGACACACTCGTCGAGCTGGCCGCGACGGCCCGCCGGGAGGGCATCCTGGCGCTCGAGGACCGGGCCGCGGAGTCCAGCGATCCGTTTTTGCAGAAGGGCATTCAGCTGGTGGTCGACGGGGTCGACCCGGAGCTGGTCAAGAACATGCTGGAGATTGAACTGGCGTACATCGAGGAGCGGCACGAGTCGGCGGCGCGCGTCTTCGAGATGGCAGGCGGTTTCGCCCCGACGATGGGCATCATCGGCACCGTGATGGGGTTGGTGCACGTGCTCGGCGATCTCAGCAACGTCGATGCGCTCGGCCCGCAGATCGCCACGGCGTTCACCGCGACGCTGTACGGCGTGGCGACGGCCAACGTGTTCTGGCTTCCGATCGCCAACAAGCTGCGCCGGCAACACCAGGCGGAGCGGCTGATCTACGAGATCGTCATGGAAGGCGTCTTATCCATCCAGGCCGGGGAGAACCCGAAGATCCTGGATCAGAAGCTGCGCGCCTTCCTGGCGCCGTCCGTGCGGCAGCACAAGCCGGAAAAGGCGGGTGACGCAGGGGTTGAGACGGCCAAGGCGTAATCTCCACGGTGCAAGCGGCAACCATGAGCGGTGGCTCATTACATACTCGGACCTGATCACGCTGCTGATGATCTTTTTCGTGATCATGTATGCCATGTCCAAGGTGGACGTGGCAAAGTTCATGACGCTGCAGCAGTCGCTGGCAGCGGCCTTGCACCAGGACCACGAGATCCCTTTAAAGAACCTGGGCAAGACGGGCTTGGTCGTTCCCGCCAATCCGACGGACACGGGTGACAAGGCGAACACGGGGGCGTCGGAGCAACCGCACGACCAACAACTGGACAACCTGTACAATCAGATGAAAGCGTACATCGAGCAACACCACCTGCAGGACAACGTGACCATCGCCAACGAGCCGCGCGGGGTGCGCATCACGCTTCGGGACGTGGTTTTGTTCGACACCGGGCAGGCGGTCATCAAACCGCAGGCGCGCGAGTTGCTGCAGGGCCTGGTGCCGTTCCTGCAGACGCTCGGGAATGCGATTGTGGTCGAGGGATACACGGACAACCAGCCGATCTCCACTCCGCAGTTTCCGTCCAACTGGGAGCTCTCGGCCGCCCGCGCCATCGGCGTCGTGCACTTCTTGGCCGCCGCTGGGGTGCAGCCGGATCGCCTGAGCGGAGTGGGGTACGGTGAGTATCACCCGGTGGCGCCGAACGACACGGAGGCGCACCGGCAGATGAACCGGCGCGTCAACATCGTCATCCTGCGCTCGGACGCGAATCCCACGGGGATCACCTCAGCCGCCAACGCGTCCAGCGCATCCAATGCGGCGAAAGCCGGGCCGGCGGCGGGGAACGCGTCATCCGCTGGGGAATGATCCGCGCCGGCCGGCATCTCGTCCTCCCGTAGTTCTTCCTCGCGTACGCGGCACCGCCCCGTCACACGAGAGAACATTTGTTCCCGTTTTTGTTTTTATGGTAAGATGAAACGGATATCATGATGCTGTGCCCGGCGCGGGGTGCCGGTGCTTCCGTGCACTCGCATCCGGTCGTTCCGGCCTGGTCCGCGGCGCCGGGATCCTGGGACACAGCGTACGAGGGGCGATCCGCATGTCTGCGAAGGATGGCCGTTTTGAGCTGGTTTCTGAGTATGAGCCCAAAGGGGATCAACCGCAGGCCATCGCAGAACTGGTGGATGGCCTGCAACAGGGTCTGCGTCACCAGACCCTGCTGGGGGTGACGGGATCGGGCAAGACGTTCACGATGGCGAACGTGATCGCCCGCATCAACCGGCCGACCCTGGTGATTGCGCACAACAAGACGCTGGCTGCCCAGCTGGCGGCGGAGTTCAAAGAGTTCTTCCCGCACAACGCGGTCGAATACTTCGTGAGTTACTACGACTACTATCAGCCGGAGGCGTACATTCCGTCGACGGACACGTTCATTGAGAAGGACGCCAAGATCAACGACGAGATCGACAAACTGCGCCACTCGGCGACCGCGTCCCTGCTGGAGCGGCGGGACGTGATTGTGGTCGCGAGCGTGTCGGCCATCTACGGCCTCGGCTCGCCGGACGAATACCGCGATCACGTGCTGTCGCTGCGGCCGGGCATGGTGAAAAGCCGCGAGGACATCCTGCGTCGGCTGGTCGACATGCAGTACGAGCGCAACGACATCAACTTCACCCGAGGGACGTTCCGCGTGCGCGGGGACACCATCGAGATCTTCCCTGCCTCTCGCGGGGAGCAGGCGATTCGGGTGGAGCTGTTCGGGGACGAGATCGACCGGGTGACCGAGATCGACGTGCTCACCGGCGAGATCCTCGGCGTGCGCGAGCACGTCGGCATCTATCCGGCCTCCCACTACGTCACCTCGCGCGAGCGGCTGGAGCGTGCCATTGCGCGCATCAAAGAGGAGCTGGCGGAGCGGCTGGCGGAGCTGCGCGCCCAGAACAAGCTGCTGGAGGCGCAGCGATTGGAGCAGCGGACGATGTACGACATCGAGATGATGCAGGAGATGGGGTTCTGCTCCGGGATCGAGAACTACTCCCGCCACCTGGAGGGACGGGCGGCCGGGGAGCCGCCGCACACCCTGCTCGACTACTTCCCGGACGACTTCGTCACGTTCATCGATGAGTCGCACGTCACCATACCCCAGATCCGAGGCATGTACGGTGGCGACCGGTCGCGCAAGGAGACGTTGATTGAATATGGCTTTCGCCTGCCCTCGGCGGCGGACAACCGGCCGCTGACGTTCGAGGAGTTCGAGCAGCGCGTCGGCCAAGTGGTGTACGTGTCGGCCACGCCGGGGCCCTACGAGATCGAACACGAGCAGAAGCGGGTGGAGCAGATCATCCGGCCGACGGGCCTGCTCGATCCGGAGGTCGTCGTGCGGCCCATCCAGGGTCAGATCGACGATCTCGTCGGCGAGATCAACCAGCGCATCCGCCGCAACGAGCGAGTCCTGGTGACGACGCTGACCAAGAAGATGGCGGAGGACCTGACGGACTACCTGAAGGAACTGGGCATCAAGGTGCGCTACCTGCACTCGGACATCAAGACCATCGAGCGGATGGTGATCTTGCGCGAGCTCCGGCTCGGGGTGTTCGACGTGTTGGTCGGCATCAACCTGTTGCGCGAGGGGCTGGACCTGCCGGAGGTGTCCTTGGTCGCTATCCTCGATGCGGACAAGGAGGGCTTCCTGCGCGCCGAACGCTCCCTCATCCAGACCATCGGACGCGCGGCCCGCAACGCCAACGGCATGGTGATCATGTACGCCGACCAGATCACGGAGTCGATGCGGATCGCCATCGAGGAGACGCAGCGGCGCCGGCGCAAGCAGATGGCGTACAACGAGGCGCACGGCATCACGCCGCAGACGGTGCAGAAGGCGGTGCGGGACGTCATCGAGGCGACCAAGGCGGCGGAGAGCAAATCGGACTACGTGTCGGTGGCGGAACAGGCCAAGCAGATGTCGGCCAAGGAGCGCAGGCAGCTGATCGCCAAGCTCGAGGCGGAGATGAAGGCGGCAGCCAAGGAGCTGCAGTTCGAGCGCGCCGCCGAGCTGCGCGATCTGATCATCGAACTGTCCGAGCGCGCCGGATAGGTGCAAGCAAGTAGTCGAACCACGTTTTATCCCAGAATCCAGCGGACACTCCGCGAAGCGGCTCTCGTCAGAGTCGAAGCGGAGCGGAGTGTCCGCTGGATCCGAGCCGAATCCGAAGAGGGGGAAATCGATGAGTCGGGACGCCATCGTGATCAAGGGCGCGCGCGCCCACAACTTGAAGAACATCGACGTAACCATCCCCCGCAACCAATTCGTCGTCCTGACGGGATTGAGCGGGTCCGGCAAGTCGTCGTTGGCCTTCGACACCATTTACGCGGAGGGGCAGCGCCGGTACGTGGAATCTCTGTCCGCGTACGCCCGGCAGTTCCTGGGGCAGATGGACAAGCCCGACGTCGACAGCATCGAAGGGCTGTCGCCGGCCATCTCCATCGACCAAAAGACGACCAGCCGCAACCCGCGCTCCACGGTGGGGACGGTGACGGAGATCTACGACTATCTCCGGCTCCTGTTCGCGCGCGTCGGACACCCGTACTGCCCGAAGTGCGGCATCCCGATCACTTCGCAGACGGTGGAGCAGATGGTGGATCGCGTGTTGGAGTACCCGGAGGGCACGCGTCTGCAGGTGCTGGCGCCGGTGGTTCGCGGACGGAAAGGCGAGCACCAGAAGCTGTTCGAGGACATCCGCAAGATGGGATACGTCCGGGTGCGGGTGGACGGCGAGGTGCGTGAGGTGGCCGAGCCCATCCCGCTGGAGAAGAACAAGAAGCACAACATCGAGGTGGTGGTGGACCGCATCATCGTCCGTCCGGACGTGTCGACCCGGTTGGCGGATTCCCTGGAGACGGCGCTCGGCCTGGCGGGCGGATTGGTGTTGATCGAGGTGATCGGCCGGGAGGAGCTGTTGTTCAGCCAGAACAACGCTTGCCCCAACTGCGGCTTCAGCGTCGGGGAGCTGGCGCCGCGGATGTTCTCGTTCAACAGCCCGTTCGGCGCATGCGAATCGTGCAGCGGCCTGGGGGTGCACATGGAGGTGGACCCGGACCTGGTGATCCCGGACCGCAGCGTGACCTTGGAGGAAGGGGCCATCGCGCCATGGCTCGGAACGACCTCGACGTACTATCCGCAGTTGTTGGCAGCGGCCTGCAAGTCCTTCGGCATCCCGATGGACGTTCCCGTGGCGGAGATCCCGGAGGAGCAGCTGCACCGCCTGTTGTACGGCGACGGGGCGCGCATCCGATTCACCTTCGAGAATGAATTCGGCCAGGTCAAGACCACGGAGATTCCGTACGAAGGCGTCATCCCGAACCTGGAGCGGCGGTATCGCGAGACGACGTCGGATTCCATCCGCGAATTCATCGAGGGCTTCATGACCTCGCACCCTTGCCCTGCGTGCAAAGGCCGGCGGCTCCGGCCGGAGAGCCTGGCGGTACGAGTGGGCGGGAAGAACATCGCCGAGGTGACGGAGCTGTCGGTGACGGAGGCGCTCGCGTTTTTCGGGAATCTGAAACTCAGCGAGAAGGAGTTCGCCATCGCCCGCCTGATCCTGCGGGAGATCGAGGCGCGGCTCGGCTTCCTGCGGGACGTGGGGCTGGAGTATCTCACGTTGGCCCGTTCGGCAGGGACCCTGTCGGGCGGGGAGGCGCAGCGGATCCGGCTCGCGACGCAGCTGGGCTCGAGTCTCACCGGGGTGCTGTACATCCTCGACGAGCCGAGCATCGGCCTGCACCAGCGGGACAACGAGCGGCTCATCCGGACGCTGGAGCACATGCGCGACTTGGGCAACACCCTGATTGTGGTGGAGCACGACGAAGACACGATGCTGGCGGCCGATTACATCATCGACATGGGCCCAGGGGCGGGCATGCACGGCGGCACGGTGGTCAGCGCCGGGACGCCGGAGGAGATCATGGCGGACGAGCGCTCGCTCACCGGACAATACTTGTCCGGGCGGCGGTTCATCCCGGTGCCGGAGAAGCGCCGCCAACCGGATGGACGCTTCCTGCGTGTCGTCGGTGCGACCGAGAACAACCTGAAGGGGATCACGGTGGACATCCCCATCGGCCTGTTCACGTGCGTGACCGGCGTGTCCGGCTCGGGCAAATCGACGTTGGTGAATGAGGTGGTGTACAAGACCCTGGCCCGCGACCTGAACCGGGCCCGCGTGCGGCCAGGCGCCTGCGAGGCCATCCTCGGGTTGGAGCACCTGGACAAGGTGGTGGATATCGATCAGTCCCCCATCGGCCGCACGCCGCGCTCGAACCCGGCCACGTACACGGGGGTGTTCGACGACATCCGCGATTTGTTCGCCAGCACCAACGAGGCAAAGATGCGCGGTTACCGGAAGGGCCGCTTCAGCTTCAACGTGCGCGGCGGCCGCTGTGAGGCCTGCCGCGGCGACGGCATCATCAAGATTGAGATGCATTTTCTGCCCGACGTGTACGTGCCGTGCGAGGTGTGCAAGGGCAAGCGGTATAACCGCGAGACCCTCGAGGTCAAGTACAAGGGCAAGAGCATCGCCGACGTGCTCGACATGACGGTGGACGACGCGCTTGAGTTCTTCGAGAACATCCCGCGCATCGCGCGCAAGCTGCAGACGCTGGCGGACGTGGGGCTCGGCTACATGAAGCTGGGCCAACCGGCGACCACCTTGTCGGGCGGGGAGGCGCAGCGCGTGAAACTGGCCTCCGAGCTGCACCGACGGAGCAACGGCCGCACGCTGTACATCCTGGATGAGCCGACCACCGGCCTGCACGTGGCGGACATCGAGAAGCTGCTGCTCGTGCTGCACCGGTTGGTCGACAACGGCGACACGGTGCTCGTCATCGAGCACAACCTGGACGTCATTAAGACAGCGGACCACCTGATTGACCTCGGTCCGGAGGGCGGCGCCGGCGGTGGCCAGGTGGTGGCCACCGGCACCCCAGAGGAGGTTGCGCGGGTGAAGAAGTCTCACACCGGGCGGTTCCTCGGGCCGATTCTCGAGCGCGATCGCGCCCGTGCGCGGGGGCGGCAGCCGGCGGCCGAGCCGGCCCGGCGCACGGTATGAAACCGGACGCCTGGTGGGAGACGCCGCTGCGCGCCTGGGCGCCGGTGCTCGGATACGAGTGGCGGTGGCATGGGATCGACGCGGAGGGCGGCACCTCTGGCCATGCCGGCGGTGGGGTCGGCCGAGTCCCTGGCGCACGGCCTCCCCGCCCGGTCGGCCAGTGGCGGCGCCAGGATGACGAGTGGCGGCTGTCGCTGGGATGGGCCGGGGAGGTGACCTTTCCCGGTTGGGCGGGTGATGCCGCGGCCCGCTCGGCCCTCGCGTTGACGCTGCGCCAAGCCCACGCCGCCCGGCGCCAGGCCTGGCGGGAGGCCGTCTGCACTTGGGCAGCTCGTGTATTGTACCGCGCGGCGCGCCAGGCAGGACCGGGATCAGCGCCCGAAGAGCGGCTGGAAACCGCGTCCGCAGCGGTAGACGGCCCACGGCCTGGAGCAGCCGATCCTGCGGTGCCCGACGCCTTGTTGTGGCCGGACGAGGAGATCCCGTTTCCGGCTTGTCTCGCTTGCCTGCGGATGGACGGGGACACGGGCCGGTCGGCCGCCCGGGACGTGTTGGCGGAGCTGGTGCGAGACCAGGTCATCGGTTGGGTCCCCGCGGATCCGGGATGGGCCGCACTGCTCCTGATCCCGCTGGACGGGCGGGCCACCAGGTCCGGGGCCGAAGAGGCACGGCGGTGGTTGCGCCAGCGCCTGAACAGCCTGCTCGACGTCCTCGCCGCCGACGCCTGGGTGTCGGCTCGGGTGGCGGCTGGTGCATGGATGGACGGGCCGCAGCATTGGCGTTGGGGAATGACCACGCTGGCCGCCTCGGTCGAGGTTCAGGACCGATGGAGACAGGCCCTGGTGTACACCTGGGGTGAAGACCCGGTCGGCCACCTCTTGCAGCAGGTGGGGGGCGCGGCCAGGTCGGCCTTTCTGGCGGCCGCTTCGCAGCGCGCCCCGGAGGGCGTCCTGTCCCTGAGCCGGGAGATGATGGAGACGCTCGAAGGCATGGTGTCGGCCAATCTGAACGTCAGCGAGGCGTCGCGGCTCCTGTATCTGCATCGGAACACCCTGATGAACCGCATCGAGCGGATCCGTCAGCAGACGGGATACGACGTACGCACTTTTCAGGATGCCCTGGTGTTGTGGCTGGCCAGCCGCCTCCAATCCTCTGCGCCGGATGCGCCGCGGCCCTGAACAACCTGCACAGGCGGCGGCCCAAGGCAGGTGCAGTCTGCACGTCCCGCGCAAGCGTCCGTCGTTGGTAGACTAGAATCAAAACATTGAAAGCGCTTTGTGGGGGGATGGCGGAGTGGCTCGCGTACAGCTGCAGCACGTGTGGAAGAAGTACAACAACGATTTCGTGGCGGTGAAAGACTTTAATCTGGACATCCAGGACAAGGAGTTCGTCGTATTCGTCGGTCCGTCCGGGTGCGGGAAGACGACGACGCTGCGGATGATCGCTGGTCTCGAGGACATCACCTCCGGCGACCTGTACATCGGGGACCGGCGGGTCAACGACGTCGCGCCGAAGGACCGCGACATCGCCATGGTGTTCCAGAACTACGCTCTGTATCCGCACATGACCGTGTATCAGAACATGGCCTTCGGCCTGAAGTTGCGCAAGATGCCAAAATCGGAGATCGATCAACGCGTCCGCGCGGCGGCGAAGATCCTCGACATCGAGCACCTGCTCGACCGGAAGCCGAAGGCGCTCTCCGGCGGCCAGCGGCAGCGGGTGGCCTTGGGGCGGGCGATCGTCCGCGAGCCGGCGGTGTTCTTGATGGACGAACCGCTGTCCAACCTGGACGCCAAGCTGCGGGTGCAGATGCGGGCTGAGATCCGGAAGCTGCACCAGCGCATCCAGACGACGGTGATCTACGTCACCCACGACCAGACGGAGGCCATGACCATGGGGGATCGCATCGTGGTCATGCGTGACGGTGTCATTCAACAGGAAGCCACGCCTCAGGAGGTGTACAATCACCCCAAGAATATGTTCGTCGCGGGCTTCATCGGATCGCCGGCCATGAACTTCATCCGTGGAGAGCTGGCAGAGGAGGGTGGCAGCATCTACTTCCGCACCACGGGTATCTCCATCCGCCTGCCGGAAGGCCGCTATGCGGCGCTGCGCCAGGCCGGGGTGGTCGGCGGACCGGTGGTGTTGGGGGTGCGTCCGGAAGACCTGCACTCCGATGAGCTGACCCTGGAGACGTACCCGGACGCGGTGGTCAACACGCGGGTCGAGGTCGTCGAACACATGGGGTCTGAGCTGTACCTGCATGTGGACGCCTCCGGGCAGCCGCTGGTTGCGCGCGTCAGCGCCCGTTACGACATGCATCCCGGCACCCCGCTGCGACTGGCGATGGACCTGAACAAGCTCCACATCTTCAATCAGGAGACCGAGGAGGCTGTGCCGTTCGCCGCAGAGCCGGCGACCGTAAAATGAGCAGACCACGCGCTGTACCTGTCCATGAATTGGTTCGCGGGCTCGGGCTGACGGTGTTCAACCCGGATGCCAATCTGAACCGCCCCATCACGACGGTCGACATCAACCGGCCGGGCTTGGCCCTGGCCGGTTACCTCCGCTATCACGCGGCCGAACGGATTCAATTGCTTGGCCGCACCGAACTGTCCTTCTTGCGCGGCATGGACAGCCGCGAACAGGCCCTCCGGGTGTTCGCGTTCTGCTCCTACGAACAGACGCCGTGCGTCGTGGTCACCCGCGGCGAGGCGCCGCCGGAGTCGCTGCTGCGGGAGGCGTCCGGCCGCGGGCTGCCCGTGTTGGGCACGACGCACGTGACCACTCGGGCGGCGTCCGTCATCTCGACCTTCTTGGAGGAGCGGCTGGCCCCGGAGACCTTGGTGCACGGGGTGCTGGTCGACGTATACGGGATCGGGATCCTCATCACCGGATCGAGCGGTATTGGCAAGAGTGAGACGGCGCTGGAGCTGATCAAGCGCGGCCACCGGCTGGTGGCGGACGACGCGGTGATCATCCGGCAGGTTTCGGACAACACGCTCGTCGGCAGCGCACCGGCGCTGTTGCAATACCTGCTCGAGATCCGCGGGCTCGGGGTGCTCAACGCGATGACCCTGTTCGGGGCGGGGGCGGTCCGCACCCACAAGAAGCTGGCGATGGTGGTCCACCTGGAGGCGTGGCGGGACGACGTGGCGTACGACCGCCTTGGCATCGACGAGCAGACGGTGCGCATCCTCGACACGGATCTGCCGTCGTTGACCATTCCGGTGCGGCCCGGCCGCAACCTGGCCGTGATCATTGAGGTGGCGGCGATGAACCACCGCTTGAAGCGCATCGGGTTCAACGCAGCGCAGCAGTTCTCGGAACAGCTGGCCGACGCGATTGAGGAGCAGATGGATCCCGATTGACGCCGATCTGCGGCGTTTTTTGGTGGACTTCGTGTCAAATTCGCGAACGAAGCAGGATTTTGGCGGTCTTTGTCGAATTCTCTCCCTCGGCCGAAGTGCAGGTCGACGGGGGAGGGGTAGTTTGTGAGGCTGACATCCGCCAGCCCGGTTGCGGGGTTGGCACCTGCCAGCGGACAGGCGAGTTGGAGACAGAAACTCGGTGCACAGGCGAAGGAACAGTGGTCGGAGTGGAAGGCGTACTGGAAGGATCAGTGGCAGCGGGTATCGCATCCCCGTCTGGCCTTGGCGTCGGCTGCGGGCGCGGCGCTGTTGCTCGGCGGTTCGTACGCGGCGTTGGCGCATATCGGGACTACCCAGGCGTGGGCGCGGGTATACACGGACGGGACGTATGTCGGCATGGTTCCCAATGAACCGGACACAACTCAGGCCATGCAGCGGATTGCCCTTGGGTACCATGTGGACGTACGTTTTGCCCCGGTCCATACACATGTCGCGGCAGGCTACGATTGGGAGACGGTGGCATCCATGCCGACCGATGCCGTGGCCATCGCCTTGAATGGGAGGCCGTTGGTGTATACCCGGACCGCGGAGGACGCGAATCAGGTCCTGGAGACGGTGCGCGCGGCGTTGACGCCGGCGAAGCTGCCGGCTGACGCCCATGCGCGCTTCGTCGGGGACGTCGCGGTGGTGCCGGTGGAGACCGCCATCTCCAACATCCTGTCTCCGGAGGCGGCGGCGGGCGTACTCTTGCACCGCGGCGGCAACCGGCTGTCGGGGCGCGGGGAGGAATCGTTGATCCAGGCGGTGGGCGCCGGGCGCGCAGGGGTAAAAGCACTGTCCGGGCCAGATGCGCCGGCCCCGTTGCTCCAGGTGGAGATCGAACAGGTGGTGACCAAGACCGTCACGCTGCCGTACACGACACGTTACGTCGATGACAATCAGATGGCCAAAGGCCAAGTCAAGGTCGTCACGCCGGGCAAACCAGGGGTGGCGAAGGAGCAGGTCCGCGACCGGTATGTCAACGGCCAACTGGTCAGCAGCGAGGTTGTCAGCAAGCAGGTGGTCCAAGAGCCGCAGCAGGCGGTGGCCAAGCGGGGGACGAACAGCGGCGTCGCCGACGGGAATTGGGTCTGGCCCTCGCCCTCTTACGTCATCACTTCGGGATTTGGGTACCGGAGGCTGGGCGGTGGTGAGTTTCACCCGGGCGTCGACATCGGCTGCCCGATCGGCACCCCTGTATACGCCACCAACAACGGCACGGTCGAGGATGCCGGCTGGAACAGCGGCGGTTACGGAATCTGGGTGAAGATCGACAACGGCAACGGGATCGAGACCGTGTTTGGCCATCTGTCGCGCACTGCCGTGCACGTGGGGCAGCGCGTCGCCAAGGGGCAGCTCATCGGCTACTCGGGTGCGACGGGCAACGTCACCGGCCCGCACTTGCACTACGAGGTGCGCATCGGCGGACGGGCGGTGAACCCGCTGCCGTATATGTGAGTGAGCGTGAGGCGGAGGTGACTTCGGGTCACCTCCGCTTCGTCTTGTACGCCCGGCATGGGCGGTCTCTATAGGGTGAAAGTCCCGAACGGGGGTTGGCGACATACCTACCGTTAGCCAAGAGCAAGGGTGTCCATCGTGAGGTGGAATCCGAAGGAAGCTGGAGACAAACTCTCGACCCGAGGTACACGAACCGCATCTGAGGCTGTCACAGTTGGATGAGTTGACAAGGCACAACGAAGTCCGAAGTCGCCAAGGGTTGTGGCAGTAAATGCGGCGGGTGCATGAGAGGAAAGGGGCCGTTCTTATCCGGGGAGGCCTGTCCGGTACGCCGGCAGAGCCGGTAACCGCCGTCGAGAGGCGGCGCTGAACGGACAGGAGTCAGCAGAGGCCATAGTACGTAGGCGAGCGCTCGCCCGCGGAAGGGCCGAACATGAAACGAGGATGGACTACATGCGTTCATGCGACGAGCGACGACAGCAGAATACCCCGCAAGGGGCCTCCGCCCGGAGAGTAGCGGTGAAGCCGCGAGAGGCCGAGATTGGAGGGCCGAGTTCGTCGTTGGCACAAGTGCAGACCCCATCCTGCGAAGAGGGTGACTCCCTGCTGGAGAAGATGCTGGAGCGGGAGAACCTGCTCTTGGCGCTTCGTCGAGTTGAGGCGAACAAGGGGGCGCCAGGGGTGGATGGCGTGACGGTAACACAACTACGGTCGTACATCCAGACCCACTGGGCTGACATCCGTCAGCAGCTGTTGGCGGGGACCTACAAACCGCAGCCCGTCAGGCGGGTCGAAATTCCGAAACCCGGAGGTGGGGTGCGGGGACTGGGAATCCCCACCGTGATCGACCGATTCATCCAGCAGGCGCTACTCCAGGTGCTGAACCCGATTTTCGACCCGGAGTTCTCCGACAACAGTTTCGGATTCCGGCCGGGGCGGAGCGCCCATGATGCGGTGCGCAGGGCACAGCAATACATTCAACAGGGTTACCGGTGGGCAGTGGACCTGGATCTGGCGAAGTTCTTCGACCGAGTGAACCACGACAAGCTCATGGCGCGTGTGGCACGGAAGGTCAAGGACAAGCGGGTGCTCAAGCTCATCCGGGCTTACCTGAACGCAGGCATCATGGCGGACGGGGTGGTCGTACGCAACGAGGAAGGGACACCGCAAGGCGGCCCCCTCAGCCCACTGCTCGCCAACATCATGCTGGACGACTTCGACAAGGAGCTGAAGAAGCGAGGACATCGGTTTGTCCGCTATGCGGACGACTGCAATGTCTACGTGAAGTCGCGCAGGGCGGGCGAGCGAGTGATGGCGTCACTGACCAGATACCTGGAGGGGACACTGAAACTGCAGGTCAACCAGGAGAAGAGTGCGGTAGACCGGCCGTGGAAACTGAAGTTCCTCGGATTCAGCTTTCTGCCCGACAAGCTGGCCACGATACGCCTGGCACCGAAGACGCTCGAACGGTTCAAAGAGCGGGTGCGCCAGATCACCAGCCGCTCACGAAGCATGCCCATCGCGGAGCGCATCAGACAATTGAACGCGTACATCATGGGATGGGTGGCGTACTACCGGCTGGCGGAGATGAAGCGGCACTGCGAACGGTTCGACGAATGGATCCGGCGCAGGCTGCGGATGTGCATTTGGAAGCAATGGAAACGGGTGCGCACGCGGTATCGGGAGCTACGCGCGTTGGGGCAACCGGAATGGGTGGTGCACATGACAGCCAATTCACGGCGAGGGCCGTGGTTCATGGCGAGGATGCTGAACCAGGCCATGGACAAAACGTACTTCGAACAACTGGGACTGCGCAGTCTTCAGGCGAGATACCTTACACTTCGTGGTGTTTCATGAACCGCCGTATGCGGACCCGCACGTACGGTGGTGTGAGAGGACGGGGGCTAGGCGCCCCCTCCTACTCGATTGTACCGGCTGGCGGGCTCGGAGTCCGTACCGCATTGCCCAAACTGCTCCAGAATATGGATGGCATCAGCCAGATCAGACAACGCCCCGTCCTTGTCGTGCAAGTGCCAACGCGAAATCGCACGCATTCCATAGCACTCTCCGAGAATTACAGGTTCGTCGGAGTAATCCTCAATGGATTGTGTGAGAAGCTCCTCGATTGATCAAGGCGATGACCAGGTTGAGCAGGAGCGTGGCATTCGATGTGCCGGCACCGCACAAATGCGTGCGGATATCGATCGCGCGGCTCATGTCGGATATGGCCGCTTCGACCCCCTCAACAACCTTCATCGCCAAGGCCCGATTGTGGTAACAATCAGCGAGCCATGCCTGATACACGGGCTCATCCATTTTCGCGAGCAGCTCAATGGCTTGGCCATAACTGTCCAAGGCCTGAAGATACTCCGCTTGCTCATCGTGCTGTTTCGCATCGCACCCGTACGCCTCGGCCAGTTGGACGCGTACATCGGACGGTCCCACGGATTTCAACGACTCGATGCTTTGTTTGTCGAGGGGTTGTTGCAGGCAGGTTGCGGGGCGGTACGGAGCACGAGTGGCAGTGGCGCAGGCACTCGTGCTCCACATTCATCCGTCCTACATCGCCTCCGGCGCCTCGAGGCCGAGGAGATACAGGCCGTGGGCCAGCACCCGCCGGGTGGCGTCCGTCAGGGCGAGGCGGAAGGCGCGCAGGTCGTCCTTCGCCCCGAGGATGGGGGCGTCGTGGTAGAACCGGTTGAAGGCGTGGCACACGTCGAGGACGTGGCGGGCGATGACCGAGGGATCGAACCCGTCGACGGCCCGCTCCAGGCACTCGTTGGACTGGGCCAGCTGGTGCACCAGGTGCCACTCGCTGTCCGCCAACGCCTCGTCTGCCAACACCGGCGGGGAACCCACCGGAACACCCTCGGCTTCCGCCCGGCGCAGGACGCTGCAGGCGCGGGCGTGCGTGTACTGGACGTACGGCCCCGTCTCGCCGTCGAAGTTGAGGACGTCCTCCCAGCGGAAATCCACGTCGTGCAGGCGGTTGTTCTTGAGATCGTTGAACACCACCGCCCCGATGCCGACCGCCTCCGCTACCCGGTCTTTGTCCGGGAGGCCCGGGTTTTTCTCCTCGATGATGGCCCGCGCCTCCTGCACGGCGCGCTCCAAAACCTCCTCCAGGTACACCACTTTGCCGCGGCGGGTGGAGAGGCGCTCGCCGTTGTACTTCATCATGCCAAACGCGATGTGGTGGCAGCGTGCCGCCCAGTCGCGGCCCATCAGCTCGAGGACCTTGAACACCTGTGCGAAGTGCAGTTTCTGCTCCGCGCCGACCACGTAGATGAGGTCGGTGGCCCCGAGCACATCGTGCCGGTACAGGGCCGCCGCCAGGTCGCGTGTGGCGTAGATGGTGGCTCCGTCCGACTTGCGGATGATGCAGGGGGGCATGTTCCAGGCGGACAGATCGACCACCTCGGCGCCCCCGCTCTCGGTGAGCAGCCCGCGCTGGCGCAGCTCTTCGACGACGGCGTCCATTTTGTCGTTGTAGAAGCTCTCGCCGAGGAAATGGTCAAATCGCACGCCGAGCCGCCGGTACGTCTGCTCGAACGCCTTCAGGCTTTCGGCGATGAACCACTTCCACAGGCGCGTGGCCTCCTCGTCGCCGTCCTCCAGGCGCTTGAACCAGGCCCGCGCTTCGTCCTCCAGCTCCGGCTTGTCCTTTGCCTCCTCGTGGAAACGCACGTACAGCCGGAACAGTTCCTTGACCGGGTCGCGGCGCACCGTCTCCTCGTCGCCCCACTTCAGGTAGGCGACGATGTTCTTCCCGAACTGGGTCCCCCAGTCGCCCAGGTGGTTAATGCCGATGACCTCGAACCCGTCCGCCGCGAGCAGGCGGCAGATGGATTGGCCGATCATCGTCGACCGCAGATGGCCGACGCCGAAGGGCTTCGCGATGTTCGGCGACGAGTAGTCGACCGCCGCCCGCCTGCCTGTGTGGCGGCGGCGCGAGAAGAGGGCCGCGACGTCGCGCTGGGCCTGATCGATCACGCCGGCGGCCACAGGCCCGCGCCGTAGCGTCACGTTGACATACCCGCCCGCCACGTCCACCCGCGCGAACAGGCTCGACTGCCGCAACACCTCCGCCGCATCGGCCGCGATGGCCTGCGGGGCCTTGCGCAGCGTCTTCGCGAAGCGGAAGCAGGGCAACGCCAGATCGCCCAACTTCGGGTCGGGCGGGTATTCTATCGCCGTCCACACGTCGTCTGCCGCGACGCCGAGCCTGTCTGCCACCAGGCCGGCGATGCTCTGTTTTTGCTCGTACATGGCTTCACCTCGACAATTGCAATACCAGGTCCGAATTCAATTATTATAGCACGCGGGCGGAGTCGGGTGAACTTCATCCCCTGCACCCCGCTGTGATATACTTTCAGTACCTTTGCTGGATGTGGGGCATGCCGCTTCGCTCCTGCGCGAAAGCGAGCCGCTTCGCGGCACGCCTCACATCCTCGGATGGCGAGTGAAGGTGAGGGAGGTGCTCACATGGATCGAAATACCCAGACGGGCTCGCGTGGTGCACGCCCGGGCAACGTCATCCCATTGCGCCAGGACGCGGCGTTTTTCTTCGAACGCGGGGTCCGCTACCTGGAGCGCAATGATCTCCGGCGCGCACTCAAGGCGTTCCGTCGGACCGTCGAGGTGGAGCCGGACAATCCGGTCAACTACTGCAACCTGGCGGGCGTCCTGTCCGAACTCGGCGATTTCGAGGCGTCCAACGAGGTGCTGCTGCACGTCTTGCAGAACTTGGACCCATCCATGGCCGAGTGCCAATTTTACCTCGCCAACAACTACGCCAACATGGGGGATTACGAAACCGCGGAGGAGTACGTGCTTCGCTATCTCGACGCCGATCCCGACGGCGAGTACGCGCAGGAAGCGGTGGAGATGCTCGACATCCTGATGGACGAATTCGGCGGCGGCAAGGCGTACGCCCGCTGGCAGGCGGAACAGCGGCGCAAGGAGCGGGCCAGCGCGAAACGAGATGGCCGGCATCTGCTCGAAGAGGGACAGTTCGAGGCCGCCGTGGAGTGGTTGGAGCGGGTCACCCAGCAGGACCCGGGCAACACCGCGGCGCTGAACAACCTGTCACTCGCCTACTACTACACCGGCCAGTACGACCAGGCCGTCACCTTGGCGGAGCGCGTGCTCGCGGAGCATCCGAACAACGTGCACGCCCTCTGCAACCTGACCGTGTTCTGCGCGCATCTCGGCCCGCGCGATCGATATGAAGCGTGCTTGGCCAAACTGCGCAAACTGTTTCCGATGCATTACGACCACGCGGCCAAAGTGGGGACCACCCTCGGCTTGGTGGGCGATCACCGCGCTGCGTTCGAGGTGTTCGCCAAATTGGTGAAGTTGGCGGGGGACGCGGATCCAGCCATGATCCACGCGCTCGCCGCGGCCGCGGCCAACTGCGGCCAATACGGCGTCGCCAGGCGCTGGTGGCGGGTGCTCAGCCAACGGTCGGGCATGGCGGAGGTGGCAGAGCACTATCTCAAGGCCCTCGATCGCGCCGAACGCAGCGGACAACGCTTCATGCGCGTCAGCTATCAGTACGAACTGCCGATTGAGGCGCAGTTCGCGAAGATGAAAGCTCGCCTCGAGTCGGGGGACCTGGCGGCTTGGCGGCAGGATCCGCTGCTCCGCGCCTCCCTGTACTGGGGATTGCGGCACGGGGCGGCCGACACCCAGCGGGCGGTCATCCGCATCCTGGCCATCATCGCCGATCAGGACGCGGAGAAGGCGCTGCGCGCCTATCTGCGCCGCCAGGATATCGCACCGCCTCAGCAGGCCGCCGCGCTGCACGCCCTGCAGCGGATGGGCGCGCGCGGACGGGTGGAGTTGTGGCGGGATGGAGAATGGGTATCGCTGCGGATGAGCGAGGTCCCCAAGGACGTGATCCTCGCGGTCGATCCGGTTTGGCGCCAGGTTCTCGATCGGGTGACCGAATGGCTGCGCGATCACCGCAAGGCGCGGTACGTGGCGGAGGCACGTCGAGTCTGGGTCGGGTATCTGCGGCACGCGTTCCAACGCACGGACCGGGCTGTGGGCAAGCCGGAGGTGTGGATGGCCGCGCTGCTGTACGCGGTGTTGAAACGGCACAACGAACCGGTGCGCCAAAAGGACGTGGCCCAGTGGTTCCACGTCTCGGTGTCCGCTTTGAGCAAGGCGGCGGGAAAGTTAAGCTGTTACTTTGTGACGATGCCGTGAGGAGGATGCGAGGTGGGCCGGTTTGCCATCGTGGGCACGGCAGGGCACATCGACCACGGAAAGACCGCGCTGGTCGAAGCGCTCACCGGCAAGAACACGGACCGCCTCAAGGAGGAACGGGAGCGGGGCATCTCCATCGACATCGACTTCGCTCCGCTGTACTTCCCCGACGGCATCGGGATCGGCATGGTGGACGTTCCCGGGCATGAGCGGTTCGTGCGCAACATGGTCGCGGGTGCCGCCGGCGTCGACGCGGCCTTGTTGGTGATTGACGTCAACGAAGGGGTCAAACCCCAGACGCGCGAGCACGTGGCCATCCTGGAGATGCTGGGCGTACGGCACGGCATCATTGCGCTGAGCAAGGCGGACCTGGCTGACCCGGAGTGGCTGGAGATGGCGCCCGGCCTGATCCGGGAGGAGCTCTCCGACACCGTCTTCGCGGAGGCGCCCATGGTGTTGACGAGCACGCGCACCGGCCAGGGCGTTTCCGACCTCAAGCGGATGTTGCACGACTTGGCGGCGGCACTGCCCGGCCGGGACGTGTCGGGCGCTTTTCGGCTGCCGGTCGACAAGGTGTTTACCATCCCCGGCCACGGTACGGTGGTCAGTGGCACCGTGTGGCGCGGCGCCGTCAAGCCGGGGGATGTGCTGGACCTGTTGCCGGGGCGGAGACCGGTGCGCGTCCGCGGCGTCCAGGTCCATGGGCGTCCGGTGGCGGCGGCGGCCGCAGGTCAGCGAGCGGCTTTGAACTTGACGGGGATCGATCGGGACGCGGTGGGGCGCGGCCACACGGTGGCGGCCCCCGGCACCTTGTGCACCTCAAAGTTGATGGACGTGACCCTTGAGGTGCTGCGGGACTACGCGCGCGGCTTGCGCCACCGGGATCGGGTACATGTGCACCTGGGCACGGCGGAGGCCGTCGGCCGGGTGCTGCTGCTCGACGCCGACGAGGTGGCGGCGGGCGGGCGTGCGCTGGCGCAGATTCTATTGGACATGCCGTTGGTGTGCGAGACCGGCGACGCCTTCGTCCTGCGAAGCTATTCACCGGTGGTCACGCTCGGCGGCGGCCGTGTGCTGGACCCGGCGCCAACCCGGCTGCACCGGCGAAAGCGGGCCCATATCCTGCAGATGCTGCAGGCGCGCGCCGATGCCACGCCGCGCGAGCGGCTGGCGGCCCTGGGCCAGGATTTGCGGCTGCTCACCGTGGGGTGGGTGGCGACGGCGCTGGGGGTCACCGATGCGGAGGCGGCGTCGATGCTCGAGGATCTCACGGCGGAAGGGCGCTTCCTCCGGCTGCCCTCGGGCTGGATGGGCGCACAGGCCGTCGAAGCCGTCCTGGCTGCACTGGACGACCGTCTGCAGGCGGTCCACCGCAAGCACCGGTTCATGGAGTGGGTGCCGCGAGGCGAGGTGAGCGGGCTCGGTCTGGCGGAGGGACTGAGCGGCCGAGACGTGGAGTGGCTGCTGCAGGAGGGCGAACGGCGTGGCTGGTGGACTGTGCAGGGCCCAAGCATCCGGCGGCGCGGCCACCAGGTGGTGCTGAGCGAGGAGGAGGCGGCGATCCACGCCGGTCTGTTGGCTGCCCTGGCGGAGGCGGGGATCGCTGGCGCCAACGAGGCCGATCTCGTTCGGCGGTTTCCCAAGCGGGATCGGGTGGCGGCGCAGTTGCTCCGCTATGCCGAGGCGCGCCAGGAAGCGGTGGAGCTGGAACCCGGGCTGTGGCTGGGCGGGAACGTGTACCGGGAGGCGGTCGAGCGGTTGCGCGACCTGTACCGGGAACGCGGCCCGTTCACAGTGGGACAGGCGCGGGATCTGCTCGGGTGCGGCCGCCGAATGGCCGTGGCCCTTCTGGAACACCTGGATGCGCGCGGCCAGACCCGCCGCGACGGGGACAGCCGGGTGTTCCTAGGTTGAGGGGCAGGCGCGAATGTCACACGATTTTAACCCGGGTGTAACACAAATGAAACACCCGGGTTGTATGATGAAGATGCATCACATTTGACCCCCTTTTCAATATACACTCGCTTCCGGCGCCGGACTGGCGCCAACTTTTTTTATCCTCCCGGGAATGGTATGCTACCGGTGGAGCCGGCCGGATACACCGGCGGGCGTGAGGGCTTGTCCTCTTCCATCACGCGGCCGTCCGGGATGTCACCGGACACGGTTGCGGCGAGGTGACCTGTCGTGCTCATCATCGTGAATTGCTTCGCGCAGATCGGCGGCAGGGTGGTCATGCTCCAGAAACCACGCCGAGGCTGGTGGGTGCTGCCGGGCGGCAAGGTGGAGCCGTTCGAGGCTTGGCCGGATGCAGCGCGCCGGGAGATGTGGGAGGAGGCCGGGCTGCGGGTGGACGGGTTGAGACTGCGCGCTGTGCACTTACTGCGCGAGCTGGGCCCGGACGGGGAGCAGCATCGCCTGATCGCCCAATTTTCGGCCGATCGCGCAGAGGGGCGGTTGCGGGAGGCCTGCAAGGAGGGCACGCTCGCGCTGATCCCCCCGGAGGACCTGGCCCATCTGCCCATGGACGAGGGCGACCGGGTGATGATCCAGCACACCCTGTGGGCGTGCCGGAGTGGAGCGGAAACGGTGTTTTTCGGAAACTTCACATACACAGCCGATCGGGACCTGTTGGATTGGCGCATGCAGCCGGATGTACAGGGGAGCGCCATCCCGGTGGAGGGGAGGCGCGATGAAGATGTGGTTCGGCGTTGACATCGGGGGCACCAGCGTGAAGACGGCCATCATCGATGACACGGGCCGGCTGGTGGCCCAGCAGGCCATTCCCACGGAGGCCGCGCGAGGCCCTGAAGACCTGTGCCTGCGCCTGCGCGACACCCTGCGCAGGATGGCGGAGGCCGGCGGGATCGACCCGAGGGCCATTCGCGGTGCCGGCGTGGGGGTCCCGGCTTTTCTCGACCTGGCGCACGGCGTCGTGGTCGAGGCCATCAACCTGGGGTGGCGCGAGGTGCCGCTGGCGGAACTGTTGGCGGACGTGCTCGACATGCCGGTGTCGGTGGACAACGACGCGAACCTGGCGGCGCTCGGGGAGGCCTGGGCCGGCGCTGGTGCCGGGGCGGACACGGTGCTGTGCACCACCGTCGGCACGGGCGTCGGCGGCGGCGTGGTGATCGGCGGCCGGCTGCACCACGGAGCCAACGGGATGGCCGGCGAGATCGGTCACATGCGCGTGGTGCGCGAGGGCGGGCTGCCGTGCAATTGCGGTCAGACCGGCTGCTTGGAGACAGTGGCCTCGGCGACGGCCATTGTTCGGGAGGCGCGGGACCGCCAGGAGGCGGGCCTGCTGCCGCCGGACGAACGGATTGAAGGGGCGGAGGACGTGGCGAGGCTGGCCCGCGATCACGAGGCGGCCCGGTGGGTCCTGGAGACGGCCGGCCGCTGGCTGGGGTTTGGCCTGGCGCAGGCGGCAGTCGTGCTCAATCCGGACGTCATCGTGATCGGCGGGGGCGTCTCGAAAGCGGGCGATCTGCTGCTTCAGCCGGTGCAAGCTGCGTTCACGGAATACGCCCAGCGCTTGGTGGCCGAGGCCACTTCGCTCCGCCTGGCGAAACTGGGCAATGGCGCCGGGGTGGTCGGTGCCGCCCGCCTGGCGATGCAGCGCGCCTGAACAGGGGCCTGGTTCCCCAGTGGGGACCGTATCGGCCCGCGAAGCAAGGGGGGGGGAAGGGGCGTGAAGGAGCCGATTCGCGTCATCGTCATCACGGGCATGTCGGGCGCGGGAAAGACGGTGGCCATGCAGGCCTTGGAAGACTTCGGCTTCTTCTGCGTCGACAACCTGCCGCCCGCCCTGATCCCGAAATTCGTCGAATTGGTGGGCCAGGCCAGCGGTCAGGTGCGCCGTGTGGCGCTGGCCTGTGACCTGCGCGGCGGTGAGCTGTTCCAACCGTTCACCGATACGGTCCGGCAGCTGCGGGCCAATCCGGATGTGCGGCTGACCGTGCTCTTTCTGGACGCGGACGACGCGACGCTGGTGCGCCGGTTCAAGGAGACCCGCCGCCGCCATCCTCTCGTCGACGGGGCGCGGCTGCTGGACGGCATCCAGGCGGAGCGGCGCGCGTTAGAACAGGTCCGGCGCGAGGCCGACCAGGTGATCGACACGACGCACTGGAAACCGGCGCAACTCAAACGCGAGATGGCGCGCCTGTTCGCGGACCCGAGACGGGTGCTCCCCGTCCACATCATCTCGTTCGGCTTCAAGTACGGCATCCCCATCGACGCGGATCTGGTGTTCGACGTCCGCTTCCTGCCCAATCCGCATTACATCGAATCCTTGCGCCCGTACACCGGTGAAGACGCACCGGTGTACGAGTACGTTATGGAACAGCCGGCGACCAAGGAGTTTGTCAGCCGCTTGGAGGACATGGTCGATTTCCTGATCCCCCAGTTCACCAAGGAAGGCAAGAGCCACCTGGTCATCGGCATCGGCTGCACGGGCGGCAAACACCGCTCGGTGGCCATCAGCAGGCATCTGTACGAACACATCCGGGATCGCACGGATGCGCATCTGACTCACCGCGACTGCGGCCGGGAGGGCTGAACGGTGCGGCACTGGTGGTTGTGGGCGTGGACCATCGGCTGTTTCGGCTGCGGCATGCTCGCCGGCGCCCTGGTCATCGTCCGCTGGAGCGGACAGGCGTTGGCCTTGGCGGCTGTGGTGCTCGCCATCGCGGTGCTCCTGCTGGCGTACGGGTGGTGGCGGGAGCTGCGCGCCGCCCGGCGGCGGTTGGAAGAACAGCGGCGGCGGCCGCGCATCGTCGCCATCGGCGGCGGCACGGGCCTGTCGGTGGTGCTGCGGGGGTTGAAGGAGTTCGACGTGGACTTGACGGCGGTGGTCACCGTCGCGGACGACGGCGGCAGTTCGGGCCGCCTGCGCACCGATTTGGCGATCCCGCCGCCGGGCGACATCCGCAACTGCCTGGTCGCCATGGCGGACACGGAGCCTCTGTTGGAGCGCCTCCTGCAGTTTCGCTTTCCCGCGGGTGAAGGGCTCGCGGGCCACAGTTTCGGCAACCTCTTCCTCGCGGCGATGACGCACATCATGGGCGACTTCGTGTCGGCGATCCGGGAAACCAGCCGTGTGCTGGCGGTCCGGGGTCGGGTGTTGCCGGCGGTCCGCGAGGACGTGGTGCTGCGGGCCGTGTTGACCGACGGGACCGTGATCGAGGGGGAGTCCAACATCCCGCGGGCAGGCGGGCGGATTGAACGGGTGGAGCTGGTGCCATTTGATCCCGAACCGCTGCCGGAAGTGATATCGGCCATCCGGGATGCGGACGCGATCGTCATTGGACCGGGAAGTCTGTACACCAGTGTGTTGCCGAACCTCCTGGTCCCTGGGCTGGCGGAGGCCGTGGCGGCCAGCCGCGCCAAGAAGATTTACGTGTGCAACGTCATGACCCAGCCGGGAGAGACGGACGGCTACACGGCGTCCCAGCACGTCGACGTGATCTACCGCCACATCGGCCGGCGGCTGTTCGATTACATCATCGTCAACGCGGCCTCGCTGCCGCCGGAAGCGCTCGAGAAGTACCAGGCACAGGGGGCGTATCCGGTGCTGGTGGACATCGAGGCGCTGTACCGGCAGGGGCTGCGGGTGATTGCGCGCAACTTCGTCCACTTCGCCACCTACGCCCGGCACGACAGCCGGTTGATTGCGGAGCAGATTGTGAGCCTCATCGGCTATGAGCGGCTGAACGCCGCCCGGGGGTGAGACCGTTGTCATTCGCGGCCCAGACAAAGAAGGAGCTGACTTTGATCCAGGAAGCGCCGTGCTGCAGGCGCGCGGAGCTGCAGGCGATGGTGCTGCTCAACGGCACCGGCAGCCTGGGCGACGGCCGCGTGGGTCTGACCGTGCAGACGGAGAACGTGGCGACCGCCCGGCGCATCTACACCCTGCTGCGGGAGCTGTTTGACCTGCACCCCGAGGTGTTGGTGCGGAAAAAGATGCGGCTCAAGAAGAATAACGTCTATGCGGTACGGGTACCGAACGGCGCGGAGGCGGTGTGGACGAGCCTCGGGCTGGCGCCCGGCGACTCCGGGGGTTCAGCCTGGCTGAGCTGGGACGGCCGCGCGCCTGTTGCCGCCGGGCCTTTTTGCGGGGGGCGTTCTTGGCCGCGGGATCGGTCAACGATCCGGGCAGCCCCTCCTATCATCTGGAGATCAGCTGTCAGACGCCCGAGCAGGCGAACGTCATCCGGCGGCGGATGAACGAGTACGGGCTGCACGCCAAAGTCATCGCCCGCAAGCGGGGATATGTGGTCTATCTCAAGGAAGGCGAGAAGATCGTCGAGTTTCTCAGCGTCATCGGTGCCCATCAGGCGTTGCTGAAGTTCGAGGACGTACGCATCATGAAGGGGATGCGCAACCAGGTCAACCGCCTGGTCAACTGCGAGACGGCCAACATGAACAAGACCATCACGGCCGCTGTCCGCCAACTCGACGCGATCCGCCTGATCGACGAGCGGATGGGATTGGAGCATCTGCCCGACAAACTCCGCGAGGCCGCTCAGCTTCGGCTCCAGTATCCGGAGACGAACCTGCAGGAGCTGGCGCAGCGGATGGGCCATCGGGTCACAAAGTCTGGCCTCAATCACCGCTTCCGCAAGTTGCAGGAGATCGCGGACCGGCTACGGGCCGGGGAGTGACGCGCCCGGTATTGGACCGTGGGGGCTGACATGGTATACTTTCCCCAACCAGGGTGGTGTCCACGGGGGGCTGCCCCGGGACCGCGGCGGAGAGGAGGCGCTTTCAATGGTGGAGCGGAAGACGGTGGTTCGGCTGCGCACAGGTCTGTTGGCGCGTCCGGCCGCCCTGTTTGTGCAAGAGGCCAATCGGTTCTCCAGCGAGATCTACGTCGAGAAGGACGGCAAGTCGGTCAACGCCAAGAGCATCATGGGCATCATGTCGCTGGCCATCGCCAACGGACAAGAGATTGTCATCAAGGCGGAAGGATCGGACGCGGAACAGGCCGTCGAGAAGCTGTGTGAGATGATCTCCAAGGAGACTTGACGACGCCCGCCCCTGGGAAGGGGGGCGCGCATGGAAATTCCGGGGCCCGATAGGCGCGGTGGCGCGCCTTGCGGGGCCGTGTATCTCGACCCGCCCGGGGCCTGGGTACAGGCCGCCGGGCGGGTTCTTTGTCCGGCGGACGTTTCATACCTCTGTACTGAGAGGATGGCCGAGGGGGGGCGTCCGCCGTGAGCAGCCGTTTTCGCCCGCGCACCCGGGCCCGCCCGCGCCGGGGGTGGCTTGTGCTCGCCGCGCTGGGCGCGGCGGCCCTGTTTGAACTGTATCGGATCCTTCTGCCGTTGACCTCTGCCAATCCGCTCTATCACGAGGTGACCATCGGCGAGCCGGTGATTGACGAGTGGCGGTACGGAGGGCAGGACGAAGAGGGTTACCTGAAGTTCTACAACGGCGGGCAGACCGTCCTGTTGCCGCCGACCGAACGATTGTTTGACGCGGACGGGAGGTTCGTGGTGATTGAGGGGCACACCCCGAGTTCTCTGACGTACGCCAGACCTGTGGCCGCCGTGCCATTGTCGTGGATCGCGGCGGGCCTAGGGGCATTGGCGTTGCCGGGCTTGTGGATCTGGCTCAGGCTGCGTACGCGCCGCAAGCGCCTGCGCGTTCGCAGGCCGAAGCGTCTGCGCACGCGTATCCAGTCTCGGAACAGATTGCCAACCCGACGGCTGTGATCTATATTACAGATGGCGCCAATCTTCATATTTATTTAAAATTTGGTTCTGATTCTTGGGGAGGTAGATGCAATGGCGGCCGCAAACTTTTTGTCCCCGGCCGAAATCGCGCGTCTGGCGGCTCAGGCGGGGGAAGAGAAGACCAAGTATGGGATCGGCAAACTGTTGGTGCTCGGTTTTCTCGCTGGCGCGTTCATCGCTTTGGGGGCGCTTTTCGACATCCGGGTGACAGCCGGGCTCCCGGACCAGTGGGGGACGTTGAAGTCGCTGATCGGCGGGGCGGTGTTCCCGATTGGCCTGATGTTCGTCGTGATCGCGGGCGGCGAACTGTTGACGGGCAACATGATGACGGTGCCCATGGCGTTGCATGAGCGGCGCATCGGCATTGGCGGCCTGGCGTACAACTGGCTCTGGGTGACCATCGGCAACCTCGTCGGATCGTTGTTCGTGGCGTACGGGTTTGGGGTGTTGGCCAAGATGCTCACGGCCGCGCCGTACAACAAGGCCACCATCGCCATCGCCGTCTCCAAGGCCAGTCTCCCGTTCTTCGCCACCATCATGTCGGCCATCGGATGCAACTGGTTGGTGTGCTTGGCGGTGTGGTTGGCGCTCGGCGCACGGGACATCATCGGCAAGATCTTCGGCATCTGGTTCCCCATCATGGGATTTGTCGCCATCGGTTTTCAGCACGTGGTCGCCAACATGTTCTTCCTGCCCGCCGGAATCTTCGTGGGCGCCAATGTGACGTGGGGGCAGACCATCGTGGAGTGGATCGGCGCATTCATCGGCAACGCCATTGGCGGTTGGTTGTTCGTCGCGACGGCCTATTGGTACACCCTGCTGCGGGTACCGGCCAACCCGGTCTCCGTGCAGACGGCGGCTGAGTCGAGCCGCACCTGAGCCCGCGAAGACGGGAGAGGGGGGAGTGGTATGGACGTGAAAGCGCTTGAGCAAACGGTGGAGATCGAGATCGACGGAAAGGTCGTGCAAGCCCGGAAAGGCGATCTCCTGCTGTCGGCCATCCTCGAGGAGGAAGCGGGGTTCCCGCACGTGTGTTACCACCCGGCACTCGGCCCCATCGAGACCTGCGATACCTGTCTGGCGGAGGTGGACGGCCGGTTGGTGCGCGCCTGTGCGACACCGGTGCAGGCGGGAATGCGGGTGCGCACGAAGGCGGTGGCGGCACGGCGTGCCCGTAAGGAGGCGATGGACCGCCTGCTGCGCAACCACGAGCTGTACTGCACGGTGTGCGACAACAACAACGGCAACTGCACCCTGCACAACACGGCGGTGCGGATGGAGATCGAGCACCAGGCGTATCCGTTCGAACCCAAACCGTACCCGGTGGACGATTCCAACCCGTTTTACCGGTACGATCCGGACCAGTGCATCCTCTGCGGCCGCTGCGTGGAGGCCTGCCAGAACCTGCAGGTCAGCGAGGTCCTGTCCATCGACTGGGAGCGGGAGCGCCCGCGCGTCATCTGGGACGACGACGTGCCCATCAATGAGTCGTCGTGCGTCTCGTGCGGCCATTGTGTGACCGTATGCCCGTGCAACGCCCTGATGGAGAAGTCGATGTTGGGCGAGGCGGGATTCATGACCGGGATCGACCGGCCGGTGCTCGACCGGCTGATCTCCGTGACGAAGAAGGTGGAGACGAGTTACACGCAAGTGTTCGCCCTGTCGGAGGTGGAGGCGGAGCTGCGCGAGGCGCGCATCCAGAAGACGAAGACGGTGTGCACGTACTGCGGCGTCGGATGCGCGTTTGACGTGTGGACGAAAGGGCGCAAGATCCTCAAGATCGAGCCGCGGATGGAGGCCCCGGTCAATCAAATCTCCACCTGCGTCAAGGGGAAGTTTGGATGGGATTGGGTGAACAGCCCCGACCGAATCCTGCAACCGCTGATCCGGCGCGGGGATGCTTTCCATCCCGTGTCGTGGGACGAGGCGCTCGACTACGTCGCACGCCGGCTCCAGGAGATACGTTTGCGGGACGGGGACGACGCCCTGGCGTTCATCGCCTCATCCAAGTGCACCAATGAGGAAAATTACTTGATGCAAAAGTTGGCCCGGGCGGTCATGCACACGAACAACATCGACAACTGCTCCCGGTACTGCCAGGCGCCGGCGACGGAGGCGTTGCGCCGGACCATGGGCTATGGCGGGGACTCGGGCTCCATCCGCGACATCGAGCAGGCGGATCTGGTCATCATAGTCGGGGCCAACACGGCGGAGTCCCATCCGGTGCTCGCCACGCGCATCCGGCGGGCGCACAAGAAACGCGGGCAGAAATTGATTGTGGCAGACCTGCGCCGCAACGATATGGCGCGACGGGCGGATCTGCACCTGCATCCTCGGCCCGGAACGGACCTGGTGTGGTTGAGCGCGGTGACCAAGTACATCCTCGATCAGGGCCGCGCGGACGAGGCGTTCATCCGGCAGCGGGTGAACGGGTTCGACGCGTACGCGGCGTCTTTGGAGAAATTCACGCTCGAGTACGCTGAGGAAGTGACCGGGATCCCGAAGGATGCATTGATCCGCGCCGCTGAGATGGTGATGGACGCCAAGTCCGTCTGCATCTGCTGGGCGATGGGCGTGACGCAGCAGCTGGGCGGGGCCGACACGAGCACCGCCATCTGCAACCTGCTGTTGATCACCGGCAACGTCGGCCGGCCCGGTACGGGCGCGTATCCGCTGCGCGGGCACAACAACGTCCAGGGTGCCGGCGACTTCGGCTGCGCTCCCGCCTTCTTCCCCGGCTACGAGCGGGTGGCTGATCCGGCGGTGCGTGAGAAGTGGGAGCGCGCCTGGGGCGTTTCGCTGCCGACGAACCCGGGCCTGGACAACCATCAGATGATCGACGCCATCCACGACGGGCGGCTGAAGGCCATGTACCTGGTGGGCGAGGACATCGCGGTGGTGGACTCGAACGCCAACTACGTCCAGGCGGCATTGGAGAAACTGGAATTCTTCGTGGTGCAGGAGGTCTTCTTCACGAAGACGGCCCAGTACGCCGACGTGATCCTGCCCGCGTGTCCGAGTCTGGAGAAGGAAGGGACGTTCACCAACACCGAGCGGCGCATCCAACGTCTGTACCGCGCGCTCGATCCACTCGGGGACGCGCGGCCGGACTGGCAGGTGATCCAGGACCTGGCCAATCGCCTGGGTGCCAACTGGAACTACCGGTCGCCGCAAGAGATTTTTGAAGAGGCCTGCGGCATCACGGAACTGATGAAGGGGGCGGCCTACGCGCCGCTCGAAGGATACGGGAGCCTGCAGTGGCCTGTACGGGCGGATGGGACGGACACGCCTCTGCTGTACACCGATGGATTCCCTCTGCCGGACGGCAAGGCCAGGCTGTACCCGGTTGACTGGACGCCCACCCTGGCGTTGCCGCCGGAGTACGACATCCACCTGAACAACGGTCGCATGCTTGAGCATTTTCACGAGGGCAACCTCACCTATCGCGTGCCTGGAATCCGGCAAAAGGTGCCCGACGCGTGGGTCGAGATCTCTCGGGAACTGGCGGCCGAGCGGGGGATTCTGGATGGCGACTGGGTGCGGGTGGTCTCGCCCTACGGCGCGGTGAAGCTGCGCGCGACCGTGACCGACCGGGTGACGGGCAAGGAGATCTACATCCCGATGAACTCGGTCGAGGCTGCAGTAAATCTGTTGACCAGCTCGGCGGCCGACAAGGACACGCACACACCCGCGTTCAAGGACATGAAGGTCCGCCTCGAGCCCGTCGGCAACAAGGGGCGGCCGCCGATCGCGCGGGGCAACTTCCGCCTCGGCAGGCCTCGGCCTCTCCCGGGCGTGCAGGTGGAGAAAAAGTGGGCCCGGCCGGATTATCAGCCGTTGGTTGGCCAACCTTAACCTGGGGGGCGAGGAGATGGCAAAACCGGTGACCACCTGGATCCGTCCCGAGCCCACGGAGGCGGATCTGCAAAGCGAACGATTGGAAGGATTGCTCCATGCTGCGGCGGACCACGCGGACGCGGTGGAGGACGGGCTTCGCCTTTTGCAGGCGATGCACGACCGGGAGGTGCTGCAGCTGTTCGCGGCGCTGTTCGAACGGGGCGACCGGGTGCTGAGCATCGTGGCCGAGCAACTCGATCGCCCGGGCGCTGCGGCTGGCCTTCGCAACTTGTCCCTTGCCGTGTCGTCGCTGGGGCAGTTGGATTCGGATGCGCTGGCGCGGGTGCTGGGCGGCGTGGCGGGCGGACTGGAGGCGGCCGCCCAGGCCGCCGCCGAGGCCAAGCCGGTGGGGGTGTTTGAGTTGCTCCGCCAGTTGAAGGACCCGGACGTGGCGGCCGGGCTGGCCGCAGGATTGGCTCTGCTGAAGGCCGTGGGGCGCGCGCTGCGGAATCCGCCACAGGGGCCGGGAGAACTGAGATGAGCACACCATCTCCGGGGGCGGGCGAAGGCCTGCCCCTGCACACTCGGCGGCGGATCTTGCACTATGACGGTGGGTCATTCTCTGTGCGGGAGGACGAGGTGGCCACTGAGTACGCGTTGACGGTGTTCGTCAACGATCAGGAGATGGCTACCGTCGTCTGTACACCCGAGTACATGGAGGACCTGGTGATCGGGTTCCTCGCCTCCGAAGGCGTGATCCGCCACATGGGCCAGGTGCAGGACCTGGTCATCAGCCGCTTCCGCGGCACGGCGCGCGTACGCACCTCGACGGACGTGAATTTCAACCAGGCGTTTTACAACAAGCGGTATATCGCCTCCTGCTGCGGCAAGGGGAGGCAGATGTTTTACTACTACAATGACGCCCACACGGCCAAGCGCGTGGACGATCCGGTGCGCGTCCAGCCATCCCAGGTGCTCACGCTCATGCAGGAATTGGAAGCTTCTGCCGGCCTGTGGCACGTGACCGGAGGGGTGCACGCCGCCGGCCTGTGCACGCCGGAGCGCTTGGAGCTCTCCCGAGTGGACATCGGACGGCACAACGCGCTCGACAAGCTGTACGGCCACGTATTCCGATGCGGACGGGATGTGGCCGGCCGGCTCGTCGCCTTCAGCGGGCGGCTTTCGTCGGAGGTCCTGCTGAAGGTGGCCAAGATGGGGGCGGGCATCGTGATCGCCAAATCGGCTCCAACCGCCCTCGCCCTCGACATCGCGGAGGCGCTGAACATCACCACCATCGGTTTTGCCCGTGGCCAGGCATTCCACGTGTACACCCACCCGTGGCGCGTCGAGGGAAGCCTGGGGACATGAACCGGCGGCATCCCCGGGCTCCCTTCCTTGTTTCACCTGTCATGGTCGTGGTACGCTAGAAAGCGGACCTTACGTTCACGCTCGCAGGAGGGAAGGGCGAGGGGCATGACGTTGCGACCAGGCCGGGTTCAGAGGTTGCACAAACGGGAGGATCGCGGCATCGACCGCAGCGACGAACCGTTCACCTACGACCGGTTGGTCCGCCGTCCCGGGTGCATCACGATGCGGCGTCCGGCGCTCGAGAAGGGGTACACGCACCAGCTGCGCGAGATCTACCCGGCTTGGGGCATCGGCGTGAGCACCTGCCTGAACCACGGTGCACCGGTGAAACACCCGCGGCTGCGGTTCGATCACTATGTCGATCTGGTCAAAGTGTGGGAGGACCAGGACTACATCTATGTTGAGGATATGTACGTGGACGTCCTGATCTACGAACGGTCCTACTATCACGTCATCGACCTGGAGGAGTTCGGCGCTGCCGTGGCGGCACGGCACCTGAGCACGGCCGAGGCGAAACGGGTGTTGGAGAATACTCAGCGGTTTGTCGACGCGATGAAGCGCAGCAAACTGTCGTACGCCGTCTGGAAGCAGAAGTACGGGGCAAACCGGCGCCACCTGTGAATGGGAAAGGGAGGCGTCCGGTGCCGCCTCCCCCGCTGACGTGTGGCACACCCGAATCGGGTGTCGTCATTCCTCGAGACTTTCCATGACCTCCCGCGCCGTCTCCGCGGCGGCCGCGCTCATGTTCCCGTTCGCGCCGAAGCGGCTGCGCCGAACCGCCTCCCACACCGCGATGCCGACGCTCGCACCGACGACCATCGCGGTCACGGTGTTCATCCCGTTGCGGCGTCTGGGCATCACGCGATGGCGCACGCGTTCAGCCATCCCGTCGACGAGTTCCCACATGGCCAGCACCTCCCGCCTGTTAGTGTGTCCATCCCGAAGGCCGTGCACTCCACCCGGTTTATGTCCCCGGGACCGAGGAAAAGATGATCCACAGGAGCGTGAAACATGCTCGAACCGGTTTTGCCGGCGCCGTTGGCCGGCATGGCAAGGGGATGGCCGTTCCCTCATATACTGTCCATGTGGTACGAACGCCATCACCGCCATCTGCCATGGCGCGAGACGCAGGATCCGTACCGGATCTGGGTCAGCGAGACGATGCTACAGCAGACCCGCGTGGAGACGGTCATCCCGTACTATCGCGCGTTCCTTGAACGGTTTCCAGACATCCGCGCGCTGGCCGCCGCGTCCGAGGAAGAAGTCCTCAAGCTGTGGCAAGGACTGGGTTACTACAGCCGCGCCCGCAACCTGCGCCGTGCGGCAAAACAGGTCGCCGAGCGGTACGGCGGCCGAATCCCGGAGCAGGTCGAGCTGTTTCGCGCCCTGCCGGGCGTCGGGCCGTACACGGCGGGCGCAGTGTTCAGCATCGCGTTCAATCAACCCGTACCGGCGGTGGACGGCAACGTGCTGCGCGTATGGGCGCGTCTGCACAACTTGCACCAGCCGGTGGACCTCCCCGAGGTGCGCCGGGCCATCGAGCGCCAGGTCGGCGCCTGGCTGCAGGAAGCCCAACCGGCCGTATTGACGCAGGCCCTCATGGAGTTGGGGGCGGTCGTCTGCACACCGCGATCGCCCCGCTGCGCCGAGTGTCCGGTCCGGGAGGGCTGTGCGGCGCACCGGGCGGGTACGGCGGAGACGCTGCCCAAGCGCGCACCGAAACGGCCGCGGAGGAAGGTGACGGTGCTCGCGCTGTGGTGCGAGACGGAGGCGGGGGTGGTGGTGGAGCAACGCCCGCGCGATGGATTGCTCGGCGGCCTGTGGCAGCTTCCGGCCGTCGAATTGGACGAGGAAGAAGGCTTGGCGGACCGTTCCATTCCGCGCGAGGCGCTCACCCGACGCTTGCACGACGTGTTTCCGGACGCGGACGGCATGTCTCCGACGTTTGTCGAGTTGGCTCAGGAGCGACACGTCTTCACGCACCTGGAGTGGTCGGTGCGCCTGTTTCGACCGGTTGCTGGCCTCCCTTCGGCAGCCGCGGCGGATCCGGAGAGATACCGCGTGGTCCGGCGGGAGGCGTTGGGGGACTTGCCCTGGCCGCGCGTATATGAAAAATTGGTGTTGAGGGCGTTAAATACGACGCTTTCGTGAAGGGGTGAGGTTGAGATGCAGACGTACGTGATGACGCGCAACCACGTGATGAGCCGCGTGTTTTTCGGTTTGTTTCTAAGCCTTTTGACGGGGTCGGCCGGCGTGTACGCGGGGAGCTACATGCCGCCGGCGGTCAGCGGCATCTTGCTGCTGGTGGGATTGGTGATGCTCGTGGCCGCCATGTTCATTCAGCGCAGGCGCGCCGTGGGCATGCCGTTCGTCCTGGCGTTCACCTTCGTGTTCGGAGCTGCGCTGTGGCAGCCCATCAACTTTTACCTGGTGAACATCGGACCGGCGCCCGTCGTCAAGGCGCTCGCCGTGAGTGCCGCGGCGTTTTTGGTCGCGGCGGCGGTGGCGTCGCGGTCGAGCTTTGATTTCACGTTCCTCGGCGGCTTTCTGTTCATCGGGCTGCTGGCGCCCTTGATCATGGGGCTGGTCTCCCTGTTCCTGCCGTTCTCCAGCACGATGGGGCTGGTGTACTCGGTCCTCGGGATCGCGGTGTTCGTCGGGTATGTGCTGTTCGACGTCAACCGCATCGTCCACCTGGGGCTGTCCGACGAGATGGTCCCGTGGGTGGTCCTGTCCCTGTACCTGGACTTCGTCAACCTGTTCCTGTTCGTGCTGCGGCTGTTCGGCATCCTGCAGTCCGACCGGCGGTGACAGCGGGCGTCAGGCCACAGGCGGGGGCACATCGGGCTCGGGCGAGCGTGCCCCTTGCTGCTTCCGGCGGTACGTTTTATAATATTCAACATCAATTTCACAAACGGATCATGGGATGTTATCCCTTGAAAACCGATGATGGAAAGCAGTAGCGGCGGCCGCCCGTGCAGAGAGCCGGTGGCGGGTGCGAACCGGACGGACCGGCGCCGTGAACTCGTTTCTGAGGTGCCCGCGGGAACCTGTAACCGTACCGCGGGCCGCGGCCCGCGTTATCGGCTGGAGTGGGCTCTTATCATAAGGGCCAAGTTGGGTGGTACCGCGGGATGCGCCTCTCGTCCTAACCTGGACGGGAGGCGTTTGGATTTTATCGGGTGAAACGGAGGCGGAGACGTTGGAAACGAGGCAGCAGGTCACGACCTACAACACCCCGGACGGGGCGGAACCGGGCGCGGGGCGCCCGCAGCCGGAATACCGTCCGCATGAGCTGGAGCAGAAGTGGCGGCGCCGCTGGGAAGAGACGCGGGCGCACAAGGTGGACGAGAACAGCCCGCGGCCGAAGTATTATTGCCTGGACATGTTCCCGTACCCGTCGGGCAGCGGGCTGCACGTCGGGCACTGGCGGGGTTACACCATCTCCGACGTTTGGAGCCGGTACAAGACCTTGCAGGGATACAACGTGCTGCACCCAATGGGATGGGACGCTTTCGGGCTGCCGGCGGAGAACGCGGCCATCAAGCTGGGCATCCACCCTGCGGTGTCGACAGCCAACAACATCGCCAACTTCAAGCGCCAGCTGCAGGAGATCGGCGCCATGTACGACTGGGATCGCGAGATCAACACCAGCGATCCGGAGTATTACAAATGGACCCAGTTCTTCTTCGTGAAAATGTTCGAGCGGGGCTTGGCCTACCGCAAGAAGATGCCCATCAACTGGTGCCCGAGTTGCAAGACCGGACTGGCGAACGAAGAGGTGATCGACGGCACGTGCGAGCGCTGCGGGTCGGAGGTCACCAAGAAAGAGATGAACCAGTGGATGCTGCGCATCACGGCGTACGCCGACCGGCTGCTCGAAGATCTCAAGCGCCTGGATTGGCCGGACAAGGTCAAGCGCATGCAGGCCAACTGGATCGGCCGCAGCGAGGGGGCGCGCATCCGCTTCGCCGTGCACGGCGTGGAGGGGGCCGAGATTGAGGTGTTCACCACCCGGCCGGACACGCTGTACGGGGCGACGTACATGGTATTGGCTCCCGAGCATCCTTTGGTGGAGCGGATCACGACGCCCGACCGGCGCGACGCGGTGGAGGCGTACGTCCGCGAGACCTTGAAGAAGTCGTCGGTGGCGCGCCAGGTTGTGGACAAGACGAAGACAGGCGAGTTCACGGGCGCGTACGCGGTGCATCCGTTGACGGGGGAGAAGATCCCCATTTGGATCGCGGACTACGTGCTCATGGACTACGGCACGGGCGCCATCATGGCGGTGCCGGCCCACGACGAGCGGGACTACGAGTTCGCCGTGGCGTTTGGCCTGCCGATCGTGCAGGTGGTCGCGCCGGTGGAAGGGGAGGCGGAGGCGAGCGGATCGACCCCGGCAGAAGGAGCGGACGGACGCCCCGCCCTGTACACGGGACCGGGCCGGCTGGTCAACTCGGGGCCGTTTGACGGCATGGACAACGAGGCAGCGAAGAAGGCCATCGTCGACCTGCTGAAGGAGCGCGGCCTGGGCGAGGCGGCGGTGACGTACCGGATGCGCGACTGGGTGTTCGCGCGCCAGCGGTACTGGGGCGAGCCGATCCCCATCATTTACTGCGACCGGTGCGGGACGCTGCCGGTGCCGGTCGAGCAGCTGCCGGTGCGGCTGCCGGACGTGGAGCGGTACGAGCCGACGGGGACGGGCGAGTCGCCGCTGGCGGCCATCGAGTCGTTTGTGAACACCACGTGCCCGAAATGCGGCGGCCCTGCGCGGCGGGAGACGGACACCATGCCGCAGTGGGCGGGATCGAGTTGGTACTTCCTGCGGTATCCTGATCCACACAACGACCAGGAGCCGTTCTCGCGCGAGAAGGCGAACGCCTGGTTGCCGGTGGATATGTACATCGGCGGCGTGGAACACGCGGTGCTGCATCTGCTGTACGCACGCTTTTTCACGAAGGTGATCCACGACCTCGGGCTGATTGACTTCGACGAGCCGTTCCAGCACCTGTTCAACCAGGGGATGCTGACCTTGGGCGGCGCGAAGATGAGCAAGTCGAAGGGCAACGTGGTCAACCCGGACGACATCATCGCCGAGCACGGCGTGGATGCGCTGCGCATGTACGAACTGTTCGTCGGCCCGCCCGAGGAGGATGCGGAGTGGAGCACCAACGGCCTGGAGGGGGTCAGCCGGTTCCTCGGCCGCCTGTACCGCCTGGTGATGGCACACGTGGACGACCCGTGTCCCACCCGGCCGGCGTTGGAGAAGCTGCGTCACCGCTTCATCGCGTCGCTGACGGAACGGATGGAGAGCTTCCGGCTGAACACGGCCGTCAGCGCGTTCATGGAGTATGTGAACCAGTTGAGCGACGAGTCCAAGAACGGGTTGGACCGCGCCACGCTGGAGACCCTGGCCGTGACCATCGCCCCCTTTGCCCCGCATCTGGGCGAAGAACTGTGGGAGCGGCTGGGCCATCGGGAGTCGGTGTTCACCGCCCAGTGGCCGCGATACGATGACAAGTGGTTGAAAGACGACGAGGTGGAGATCGCGGTACAGGTCAACGGCCGCGTGCGCGCTCGGGTTGTGGTGCCTGCGGACGCCTCCCAGGCGCAGGCCCTGGAGGCAGCACGCGCGCTGCCGGAGCTGGCCGAGTGGTTGGAAGGGAAGCAGGTGGTCAAGGAGATTTACGTCCCCGGCCGCCTGGTCAACATCGTCGTCAAAGGTTCCTGAACCGGATCAGGGGATGCACCGGGATGGGCGGGGGCGGACAAGGAAACGCCCCCGCCTGTCATCGTCTGGCGCCCTCCTTGATGCAAGAACGAGCGCACCTCCTGTACCGTCAGCCCGATGGCTTTGGCGGCCAAGATCAGTTCCAACCACTCTCGATCGATAGCTGAGGTCCAGTATACGCCGGCCGATGGTGGTACGAATCCTCCGAAAAGGTAGATTTTGTCCGGGTCTACTTGTCTACCTCTTCGGTGTGCCTGTGACCCTGCCCGCCTCCGAACCTGGAGCAGGGCGCAGGATTTCGCCGGTCTTCCGACGAACTTCACTGGCGTGGAGGTGGCCGGGGTGGCCGAGCAGCGAAGGACTCTCGAGCTGAAGTTGTACCACCGCATCGCGAACGCCATCCGAAGCCAGATTGAACAGGGCTTGTTGAGGCCCGGCGACAGGTTGCCGCCCTTGGGGGAGTTGGCCGAGCAGTTCGGGTGCAGCCGGGCCACCGTGCGGGAGGCGCTGAGCGCGTTGCGCGGACAGGGCTTGATAGAGTTCCGCCACGGGGACGGCACGTTCGTGCGTACCGCTTCCGTCGAGATGTGGATGGAGCCGCTGGATGCCGCCGTGCTGTTGTCGCTCAGCGACGCGCGGCAATTGGTAGAACTGCAGACGGTGGTGCTGGCAGGTGCCGCCGCGGCGGCCGCCGAACGTTCGGAAGCGCAGCGCCTGGGGGTCTTGGCCCAGGCTTTGTTCCGACTCGAGTGCGCGCTCGCGGATCAAGAAGAGGCGGTCGCGGCTGAACTGGCCTTTCACGTGTGCCTCGCCGCGTGCGCCGACAATGTGTTGATGGAGAACGTCGTGCGCGTCTTGCAGGAGGGACTGCGCAGCGTGATCCGGCTGGCCATTCGAGACCGTGGTCCAGGGACTGCCTTCTGCCGGGCGCTGTACGATGCGGTGGCCGCTGGAGATCCGAGGCGGGCCCGGGAGGAGGCATTCCAATACGGACAAGCCCTGGCCGCCAGCCTGGAGCGCTTGCGCGGGGCCGGTCTTCCTTCCTCGGGTTCTCCCGCTGCCGACTCCGGATGATGTCTTCCACACATTTTGGCCACGACCCGGTGCATCCCTCTAGCCACTTCCGGGGAGCCGGTGTATAATGTGAATGTAAGCGCTATCATGATCGGGTGGTGACCGCCTGTGATGCCGAAGATCTTGATCGCGGCATTCGGTGAGGAGTCACGCATGTATGTCGCCAGAAGCAAACAACGCGGGCTCGCAGTCCGCGTGCTCGACTGCTTTGACGAATACCGCCCCCGTTTGGTCCGGTGGTTTGGCGAGGATGTTTTGAAGGTGCAAGGCCACCGCGCGGACGTTCGCCGTGCAGTGGCGGATGAAAGGTTCGACGCCGCCCTGGTGCACGATCCAGGGGATTTGGTGCGCACGGCGTTGATCGTGCAGGCGCTGCACGACGCCGGCGTGCCGAATGTCCTGGTGGTGACGCAGGATGCAAGGCGCCGAGCCATCTACCGTCGCTGCGGGGCGCATCGGGTACTGCTGGCCGTCCATCCGGAACAGGCCTGGCAGGCGGTGAGCCGGGAACTGCCGAGTTTCGCCAGCGCCTAAACCGCCGTTTCGCACCATACGCGGATCACGCCGGTCACGGGGCGCCCTGCCCCGAGGCAAGTGCATACGGACGGAACCGGGAATCTGCCCGCCTGAACGAGGCGGGTTGTTTTTTGTGGTATCATCCTGTTGTAGAATCCTTGGCACACGGAGCGGCCGAAGGTTGCAGATCTGCCGCCTCCGGGCCGCCGATGGGAGCGGTGCGAGTGTCTCGGACAGCGAAGATCGCGTACTTTTTTCTCGCGATCGCGACCATGGCCTGTTTTGCCGCCGGAAGCGCCTGTCTGGCGTTGGAACAGGGCGCGTGGGCGGCCGCGTGGTTCGTGTTGGCCGTCGCGCTGGCGGCGGCTGGGTTTATCGCCAAAAGGCGCATCCTCAAAAGGCCTCGGTGAAACCTCCGTGTGGATGCGGCACTGAATGTTCTGCAGCGGAGAATCCTCCACGCTCACCGGCTGGACGGAAAGGGCGGGACTCGAAGGTGGCGTCACCGCGCCAACAAGCGTTGATGAAAAGGTACCTCTGGCGGCTCGTGGAAGTCGTCTCTCTGCTCTGCCTGGTCAGTATCACGGCCTTGTTGTTCGTGTGGCTGATGCCGTACATCCTCCCGTTCGTCGCGGGTGCATTTTTCGCCATCCTGCTGTGGCCGTTGGTGCGCTGGTTGGAGCGCCGCGGAATGCCGCGGACTTTGGCGGTCACGGTGGTGATGGCTGGCATCGTCCTCCTGTTCGTCGCCCTCTCCATCTACGTCGTGGTGCAGGTCGCCCGAGAGGCGGCGTTGTGGTCTTCGAGCGTCCCCATGTACTTCAACGAGGTGCAGGCGTGGCTGGCCCAGCAGATCGAACTCGGACGGGCCTGGTATGGCCAGCTGCCGCCCAGCGTCACCAACCAGATTGAATCCGCCGCGTCGGAGGCGGTCACGTCGGTGGAGACGTTCTTCTCCGGTCTGGCCAGCTGGGTGATTGACTCGGTGACCAAGCTTCCGGAGTCGTTGTTCGTCACCGCCGTTGCCCTGATTGCCACGTTTTTCATGCTCGTCCACCGGGAACGGATGGTCCGCGGATTCCTGCGTCTGCTGCCGCCGGGGTGGGGGGACAAGGTCCAAGTCGTGGCGGGAGATATGATGCGCGCTTTTCTCGGCACCCTGCGGGTGCAGGTGGTGCTGATGCTGATGTCCGCGGTGCTCGGCGTGATCGGCATGTGGATCGCGGGCATCAAGTACGCGGTCATCCTCGGCATCCTCTTCGGCCTCACCGGCCTGGTGCCCGTGGTCGGGTCGGCCATCATGACCGTACCGTGGATGCTGGGCGCCCTTCTGATCGGCGACGTGGCGTTGGCCCTCAAGGTACTGGTGATCCAGCTGGCCATCTCGCTCATCCGTCACCTGGTGGAACCGAAGATCCTCGCCGAGTCCGTCGGGCTCGACACCCTGTCCACGCTGTTCGCCCTGTATGTGGGGATGAAGCTGATGGGCGTCTTGGGCCTGTTCCTCGGCCCGATTGTGTTGATCGGGATTAAGTCGCTGCTGCGCATCCGCCTGTTGGTCGATTTTCTGCCGATCCCGGAGGTGGAGAAGGAACCGGCTCAGGAACCGGCTCAGGCACAGGACCGGAAGGGGGAGCCTGCGCGGTGATGCTCGTCAGCCTGCGGGGGAATGGCCTCCCGCACCGCACGTGGACACACGCGGAGGAGACCGCCGAGCCGTGGGTGTTCTGGATCCCGCCCGGGGCGTCCGTCCTCGAGGCGGATGGGCGCTCGTGGTCGAGCGGTTATCCTGTGGTGGCGCTTTTTTGGCCGGATCGGTACTACCAGGTGTTCCGGCTATGTAAACCGGAGGGGATCGAATATTACTGCAACGTGATCACACCTCCGGTGTATGACGCCAAGGCGCGGACCGTCCAGTTTCACGATCTGGACCTGGACGTCTACGTGGATGCCTCCGGCGTACGGCTGCTCGACGCCGACCAGTTCGATGCCCGGCGCACTGCATACCCGGCCACATGGGTCGAGGCCGCCCTCGCGGCGGCCGCCGAGTTGACCCGCCTGGCCCAAAACCGTCAAGGCCCGTTCGCCTCGCTTGCCCAAGGCGACCTCACTCCGTCGTCTTGTTGGCGTCGGCCTCCAACAGCTTGCGCGCCCGCTCCATGATGGCGAACAGGGTCCGGGAGTCCTCTGCCAACTGTTCGGGGGTCAGGGGCCCGCTCTCCAGGACCGGCTGCCGTTGGAGCTGCGCCTCCAGTTCCTGTACGCGCTGCTCCAGCTGGCTTTTCTCCTGCTCCAACTGCGCCACCTGCCGGCGCAGGTGCTGGTACTGCTCGTCATACGTCTGTAAGAAGAGAATGACTTCCCGCATGGAAGAGGAGGACGTCACCGTCATCGCATGACTGCGGCCCGCCGAAGATCCGCCGGCGCGCGTCGAAGCCGCTTTCTGCGCGGCTTTGCGCTCCTGTTTGGCGGCTTCTATCTCCTCACGGCGGTGTTTGCGCAGTACACCGTTCCAGCGGTACCCACACGCCGCCGCGGTTCGGCCGAGTTCGGCGGCCGCCTGATCGAACGCGCGGAGCTGCGTACTGCCGGTGCGAATGTGGTGCAGGACAATCGCCGCCAGTCGTTCGTCATCCTCTGGCGTCCATGCATCGGAACGGGTGATCCACTTCTCTGCGCTGGTCAAGGAAATTCCTCCCTTATCTCGGTACTATACTTTATGTCCAGCGTGTACGAGATTCATACGGCCACGCGGGTTAGCATTCTCAGGATCATCCTATGAACGACCCGCGGGATCGTGACCTGGTCGACGAAAAAATCGTAGGGATCGGCTCAGCTCGGACCCTTGGGGGTTCAGGCTCCAGGCTTGATCAAACGAACAGGAGTTCGCCGATCGTTGGAGAATCACTTGATAGCGAAGGGGGGAGCAGGCAGTCTATGAACCTCGCCACGCTGCTCGACGAGTGGCGCCGGACACCGGAGATGATGCGAAACGTCGCCCACTGGCACGTGGAACCCGCGCGCATCGCCCGGTTTCGCGCCATTCCGGACTGGGTGCACGCGGACCTGCGCGCTGCGCTCCAAGCCCGGGGCATCCGGCAGCTGTACGCGCACCAGGCCGAAGCGTTGGAGGCGGTCCACGCCGGCCGCCACACGATGGTCGTCACCCCGACGGCCAGCGGGAAGACGCTGTGCTACAACTTGCCGGTCATCGACACCATCCTGAAGGACTCGACCGCGCGTGCCTTGTACCTGTTCCCCACCAAGGCCTTGTCCCAGGACCAGGTGGCAGAACTCCACGAGCTGTGCGGGCGTCTGCCTTCGCCGGTGCAGTCGTTCACCTACGACGGCGACACGCCGTTGCACGCGCGCCAGCGCATCCGGGAGGCGGGGCACATCGTCGTCACCAATCCCGACATGCTGCACGCCGCCATCTTGCCGCACCACACCAAATGGCTGCGGTTGTTCGAGAACCTGCGCTACATCGTGATCGACGAGGCGCACATCTATCGCGGTGTCTTCGGCAGCCACGTGGCCAACGTTGTGCGTCGGCTGCGCCGCATCTGCCGGCATTACGGGAGTGACCCCGTCTTCATCCTCTGTTCGGCCACCATCGCCAACCCGGGGGAACTCGCCGCCGAGTTGACGGGGGAGGAGGTCGCGGTGGTGGATCAATCGGGCGCGCCCCAGGGGGAGCGCCACACGATCTTCTATAACCCGCCCCTCGTCCAGCCGGAACTGGGCCTTCGCCGGTCGTCGCTGCTCGAGGCACGCCGGTTCGGGACCCGCCTGGTGCGGGAAGGCATTTCGACGATCGCCTTCGTCAAGACCCGGACCCAGGTGGAGCTGCTGGCCACCTACTGGAAGGCGGATGTGCCGGAGCGGCTGCGCGATCGCGTCTTTGGTTACCGCGGCGGGTATCTGCCGAACGAACGGCGGCGGATTGAGCGGGGGTTGCGCGACGGCGAAATCCTTGGGGTGGTCAGCACCAATGCGTTGGAACTCGGGGTCGATATCGGCAGCCTGGAGGCGTCCATCACCGTCGGGTACCCGGGCACCATCGCCTCGTTCCGCCAACAGAGCGGCCGCGCGGGTCGTCGTCATGGAGTGTCGGTGGCGCTGTTCATCGCGAATGCGTCCGCCATTGACCAGTACATGGTCCAGCACCCGGAGCACATCCTCGAGGGGGTACCGGAAGCGGCGCGGTTGTACCCCGAGAACCTGCTCATCCTCACCGACCACCTGAAATGCGCAGCGTACGAGCTGCCCTTTTCGCCGGAGGAGCGGTTCGGGGTGGAGACGACGGGGGAGCTGCTGGAATACCTGGCCCACCACCGGGTTCTGCACCAGGGCCGTGACGGGCGGTACTTCTGGATGTCCGATTCCTTGCCGAGCCACAACGTATCCTTGCGCAGTGCGGCCCAGGACAACGTGGTGATCATCGACCAGACGGCCGCGCGGCCGCAGGTGATCGGCGAGACGGACCGCTTCAGCGCGCTGACGACGCTGCACGAGGAGGCCATCTACCTGCACCAATCGCGGCCGTACCAGGTCGAGCGGTTGGATCTCGAGAACGGCAAGGCGTACGTCCGCCAGGTGGACGTGGATTACTACACGGACGCGGAGTTGGCGGTCCGATTGCAGGTGCTGGACGTGCTGGCGGACAAGCCGGCCGGCGCCGCGGCCCGGCACCATACGGGCGAGCTGATGGTCAACGCGGTGCCGACCCTGTTCAAGAAGATCAAATTTGACACGCACGAGAACCTCGGCTGGGGCAAGATCCACTTACCGGAAGCGGAGCTGCACACCGTGGGCTACTGGTGCCGGTGGGACAAGCGGAGCATCCCATGGGACAACGAGCGGTGGGAGACGGCCCTGATGGGCCTCGCGCATGTCCTCCGCCACGCCGCCGCCCTTCACTGCATGTGCGCCATCGGCGACCTGCACTGGGCGGCCGAGGTGCGCGATCCGCTCGACGGCCAGCCGACTCTGTACCTGTACGACGCGTATCCGGGCGGCGTCGGCCTGGCGGAGCGGGTGTTCCGCGACACGGATCCGGTGTTCGCCATCGCCCGCGCCATGGTGGCGGACTGCCCGTGCGAGGCCGGGTGTCCGTCGTGCATCGGGCCGGGTCGAGGCGACCACAGGGCGAAGGTCCTGGTGCTGCGTCTCATCGACGAAAGCCGCACCGCCGAGGCGGCCGATTGAACGGAGGGGGAGTGGATGGCGAGATCCCTGTTGGAGCGTTTGGCGTCATTGGAGCGATCCGTCGGCCGCCGCCACCCAGAGGCCGCGCCGGACGGGGCGGACAGCGGCGATGCCGCGCGAGCGGATGCGGGAGACGGCGGAGCGGACCCCGGGGAGGCGGAAGCGGGTACGGCCGCCCCTTGCCTGGGAGGAGACACCGCGGGTGAAGCGGCTGCGCCGTCGGCCGCCGGGACGGCGCCGACGGAGGGGCCCGAGGCGGCGGTGTGGCGGGAGGGCCTGTGGGCGCTCGGGTTTCGCCCGGGGGATCCCTCCGGGGGGTTCTGGCATCGGACCCTGCGCTACGACCTGCTGACGGTGCACGGCCGTCGGCAGTTCGCCGACCTGGCGCGATGCGACTTGTCCGCGGCGGCGCGAGTCCTCGGTGTAGACGAGTTGCCGCCGGAGCGGCTGCGCTTCTACGACACGGAGACCACCGGCCTCGGCCAGGGGGCGGGCAACGTCCCCTTCCTGCACGCCGTCGCCCGCATCGAGGGCGACGAGCTGGCCGTGCATCAGTACTTCTTGGCCGATCACGCCGGCGAACCCGACCTGCTCTCGGCGCTGACCGCCGATCACTTCGCGCCCGGGAGCGTGGTAGTGACCTTCAACGGCAAGTCGTTCGACTGGCCGCTCCTGCAGGCGCGGCTCGCCCTGTGGCGGCTGCCTCGGATGGCGGCCGCCCACGCGGACCTCATCCACGCCAGCCGCCGCCTGTGGCGCAGGCGTCTCGGCCGGGTCGCCTTGGCCGATGTAGAAGTCGGGGTGCTCGGCATTCGCCGGGTGGACGATCTCCCGGGCCGCGAGGCGCCTGCGCGCTACTTCGCGTGGCTGGAGGATGGCCGGGCGGACTGGGTGGAGCCGGTGTTCGAGCACAACGCCGCCGACGTCTGCAGCCTCGCTGTCCTGCTGGTGGTCGTGGCCGATCTGTTGGCGGGGCGCGAGGCGGCCCGCGGGGCAGAGGAGTGGCTGGCGCTCGCCCGTTGGTACGACGCGTGGCAGGCGTACGATCTCGCCGCCCGCTGCTACACGGGGGCGGCCGCGAGCCCGGACGCCGGCTACGATGCCCGTTGGCTGAAAAGCTTGTTTCACAAACGGCACGGGGAATGGGCGGAGGCGGTGGGCATCTGGCTGGAACTGGCGGCGGTGTATCCGCAAGCGGTCCCGCCTCTGGTGGAACTGGCGAAGCACTTCGAGCACCGGGCTGGCGACTTCGAGGCGGCGGCCCGGTGGGCGTGGGAGGCGTGGGCACGCGCGTCGGCGCTGGCCCGGGTGGCGGACGAAGAGGCGGCGCGGTGGCGCGAGGTGGCGGACAACCTGCGCCACCGGATAGACCGCATCCTCCGCCGTCAGGCGGCCGCCCGGCGCGTCAGCCGAAGTTCGGGCGCATCGCCAGGGACTCCCGCCGCCGCGCCCGCCGGTGCAGGATCTCGTACACCACCGGCACGACCACCAGGGTGAGCGCCGTGGAGCTGATCAGCCCGCCGATGACCACCACCGCCAACCCTTGGGAGATCAGCGCCCCCTCGGCAAAGCCGAGGGCGAGCGGGATGAGGGCGCAGATGGTGGCGATGGCCGTCATCAGGATGGGCCGCAGGCGTGTGGTGCCCGCTTCGAGCAGGGCCTCTCGCACGCCAAGGCCCTGTCGGCGCTGGCGTTCCACGCGATCCACCAGGACAATGGCGTTGGTCACGACGATGCCCATCAGCATCAGGATCCCGATGAGGGACGAGACGCTGACCGGCTGTCGCGCGATCACGGTTCCTGCGAAGGCGCCGATGAGCGCCACCGGCATGGAGAACAGGATGGCGAACGGCGCGGTCCATTCTCCGAACGACACGAGCATCACCAGGTATACGAGGCCCGCTGCGATGAGGGTGGCCTCCACCAGCTGGCAGAAGCTGTCGTTCTGCTCCTGGGCGTCTCCGGCCAGTTGGATGTCGACATCCGCCGGCAGCGCCAGCGACTGAATGCGCTGCATCGCCAGCTTCGTGGTGCGCCCGGTGTTCTGGTCGGTGAAGTCACCGGTCACCTCGGCGAACGCGGCCCCATTGCGGTGCAGTACCGTCACCGGCGCCTGGACCTCTTGTACGGTGGCGACGTCGGACAGGGCGATCCGCTGGCCGGTCGGCGTCTCCAGCTGGAACGAGCGGATGTCCTCCAACTTCTGAGGGTCACGCGGGCCCTGTAGCGTCAACACCACCGCGTACGTGCGGCCGTCGAGGGTCGCCTGTCCGGCGTCCTCTCCGGCGAGCGCGGCGCGAACCTGGGAGGCGATGGCGTATGCGGTCAGCCCGTACGGCGCGGCCTTGGCCGGATCGGGTTGGATGTTCACCTGCGGCTGGGTGCGCGCCAGGTTGTTCTGGACGTTGGCGAGCCCCGGGAGGCCGCCCAGCGCATCGGTGATGGCGTCCGCGGCTTGGGCGATGTGATCCGGGTTCGAACCGGTGACGACGACTCCGAACGATCCGCTCGCGCCGCCCAAGATGAGTTCTTTCACTTGAATGTCGGCGGGCGGCGCGATGGCTTTCAACTTATCCCGCAGCTTGGCGACAAACGCCGGCACGTCCGTGTCCGGCTTCAGCTCGAGGAACAGGCTGGCCGTGTTGGCGCTGCGCACGCTTCCGTCCGAGTCGGTCTGTCCGGCGTCGGAACCGACCTGCGTGTTCATCTGCTGCACGGTGTCTCCGAACGAGCGCACCACCTGTTCCACCTGGCGCGCTTTGGCATCGGTGGCGTCCCGCGGCGTCCCGACAGGCAGCTCCACCTGGATGGTCGCGAACTTCTCCCGGGATTCCGGGATGAAGGTGCTGCCCGCCAAGGGCAGAATCAGCACCGAGCCCACGAAGGCCGCCGCCGTGACGGTGAGCACCGCGGCTTTGTGGTTGAGACACGTGTTGAGGAAGCGCTGATAGGCGCGCTGCCAAGGCCGGAGGACCCGCTGGCCGCCGGCGGCTCCCGCCTGTGCGGACACCGCGGAAGGCGCATCCATGGCGGTGTCCTCCGCCTGCTCCGGCGTCCGTTCTGCGGCCGGCCCGTCCGCATCGCGAGCGCTCTCGGGGGCCCTCAGCACCAGCAGCCAGGCCAGGAGCGGCACCACCGTCAACGCGACCAACAGCGAACTGGCCAGCGCGCAGACGACCGTGAGCGCAAAGGGCAAAAAGATCTTGCCGACGATCCCGCTGACGAACCCGAGCGGCAGGAACACGGCGATGGTGGTGATGGTGGAGGCGGTGATGGCCGCGCCCACTTCGCGCGTCGCGGCAAGGGCGAGTGCCTTCCCTTCGCCGCGGTGCTGCCGCCAGTGGCGGTAGATGTTTTCGATCACGACGATGCTGTCGTCCACGACCCGTCCGGTGGCGACGGCCATGCCGCCGAGGGTCATGATGTTCAGCGTGATGTCCAACTGATGCAACAGGATGATGGCGCACATCAGGGACAGCGGGATCGACACCACGGCGATGACCGTCGTCCGCCAGTTGCGCAGGAACAGCAGGATGACGGCGGCGGCGAACAGGGCGCCGAGCACCGCCTCCCGCAACATGCCGCCGATGGACGAACGGATCATGGTGGACGAGTCGAACAGTGGCACAATGTGCACGCCTGCGGGCAGGCGTTTGGAGAGGTCCGCCAACTGTGCGTTGACGCCGTCGGCCATCTGGACGGTGTTGGCGTCCTCCGCCTTGAGGACGCTGACCATCACGCTGGGTTGGCCGTCCGTCCGGTTGATGGCGCCATCCTTTGGCGGCGCCAGCGTCACGTCGGCGATGTCCCCGAGGCGCACGGAATCGAGCGACGAAGGGCCGGAGGCCGTCTCGGCCGCTGACGGTGCCGCAGGTGTCTTGGGGGTGGGGGACGGCCGCGGCGAACTGGCGGAGGCCGGCGGAAGCTGCTCCTGCAGGGATTTCAGCCGTTGGTTGAGGGCGTCCTGTTCCCGCTGCAGCGCCTGCAGGGTCCCTGTCAGCTCGGCCACGCGCTGCGGACTCTGGGCGCCCGGCTGGCGGGCCTGCTCTTGGGCGAGCGCCAGCTGGGTGCCCCAGATCTGACCCTGGATCTGCTGAAGGGCGGCGAGGATCTGCGTCTCACCCTGCACCACCGCCAGTCCTTGGCCGACCTGTCCCAGGCCCTGCGCCACCTGACCCACCGCCTGCCCCATCTGGCCGATGCTCTCGCCGATGGCCGACAGCCCGGCGGAGGGATCGGCCGGCAGGGGGATGCGGATGTTGCGGATATCGTCCAGGCTCCGCACAGCCCCCGCCATCTGGACCGCTTGCACCTGGCCGCCCAGGGTCGCGGTGCCAAGCGGCATCGTCACATTGGACGCCTGGATGGCCTGCAGGACCTGTTCCAAGGTCAGGTGGTGCTGTCGCAGCTTATCCTGCGACACCTGGATGCGCACCTCATCTGGCGCACCGCCCGCGGTCTGGACAGAGGCGACGCCGGGAACCCCTTGCAGGGCCGGGACGATGAGATCGTGGACGGCGTCGCGCAGGGCGCGTTCGTCCTGCCGGGCCGATGCCACGGTGAAGTACACGACCGGCTGCGCGTTGAAGGAGAACTTCTGCACGGTGGGGGTCATCGCCCCCTCAGGGAGTTTCACCTGCTGGAGCGTCTCGTGCACCTTCTGCTGAACGTCATCCAGATTGGCGTCCAGGTTCAGCTCCAACTCCACCTCGGACACGTTCTGCAGGGAGGAGGAGGTGACGTTTTTGACGTCTCCCAGTCCGCGCAACGCGTCTTCTATCGGTTTGCTGACATGGTCGGCCACTTCCTGGGGCGACGCCCCTGGATAGGGGGTGACGACCGCGATCACCGGCAGGGCGATGTCCGGCATCAGCTCCTCGTTGAGCCGAAGGGCGGACAGGATCCCTCCGGCGACGACCAGAAGGGCCAACAACAACACAGCGACAGGATTGCGCAGGGAAAAACGGGTCAGCGCTTGCATCACGGGGCCTCCTCCAGGGGTGAACCGGATCGAAACCCATTCTAACCCTGTCCTGGGCCCGGGGCAAGATGTTTAGTGATTAAAGCAATGGCGAGTCGCGGGCCCGCTTCGACGATCGGCCTCGGCGGTGGACGGAGAGGTCATACCGAGGGATTGTCTATTGGATTGCGAAAATCGGTACAATGGAAGGCGGGGACCCAGACGGAGATCCCAGGATGGGGTACCGGCGCTTGGGAAGAGGCGTTTCGAGCTTTGAAACCTTTGTATCAGTTGACTCAGACGGAGGTGTTTCAGGCGTGAAGACGCGCGAGGAAGCGTTGGCCTTGCTGCACGAGTATACCCAGAGCGAGTCCCTGCGCCGGCATGCGTACGCCGTCGAGGCGGCGATGCGCGCCTACGCGGAGAAATTCGGGGAGGACGTGGAGAAATGGGGCATCACGGGGCTTCTCCACGACTTCGACTACGAGCGCTATCCGGGCATGCCGCACGAGCACACCGTCGTCGGGGCGCGCATCCTGCGGGAGCTCGGCTATCCGGAGGACGTGATCTACGCGATTCAGGCGCACGCGGACTACAATCACCTGCCCCGCAACACCCGGATGGCCCAGGCGCTGTACGCCTGCGACGAGCTGTGCGGGTTTATCATGGCGGTGGCGATGGTCCGGCCGACGCGCAACATCGCGGACGTCGAGGTCAAGAGCGTGAAGAAGAAGCTCAAGGACAAGGCGTTCGCGAAAGGTGTCAACCGGGAGGACGTGTACCGCGGCGCCGAGGAACTGGGCGTCGACCTGGATGAACATATCCGCTTCGTCACGGAGGCGCTGACCCGCGTCGCGCCTGCGTTGGGGCTTGACGGCGCCGAGAGCGCATAAACTGGGGAAGAAGCCGGCCGTGGCCAAGCGGGCGGGGCGAGGTGAGCCGGTGCGGATCCATCTGCTGCACACCAATGACGTGCACAGCCAGCTCGAAAACTTCATGCGCGCGGGCGCCGCGCTGCGCCGTCTGCGCGCCGAGGCCAGGGCCAGCGGCGAGTGGGTGCTGACCTTCGACGTCGGTGACGTCTTGGACCGGGTGCGGCCGGAGACCGAGGCCACTCGCGGCCTGGTGAACGCTGCCCTGATGGATGCGCTCGGCTACGACGGGTGGGTGTTCGGCAACAACGAGGGGCTGACCATCCCGGTGGCGGAATGGCCCCGGCTGGTGTCGCGCAGCGGCACCATCGCGTTCGGCACCAACATCCGGGCCATCGGCGGAGACCCGCTGCCGTTCTTGCGCGACTGGCAGATCTACGACTGCGGCGGCGTCCGGCTCGGCGTGTTCGGATTGACCCCGGACTACCGCACCTCCTACCAGCGCCTCGGCGTCGATGTGCATGCGCCCCACCGCGCCGCGCGGCGGGCCGTCAAGGCGCTGCGGGCGGCCGGATGCGACGTCGTCGTCCTGCTGTCCCACCTCGGCCTCGGGGCGGACCGCCGGTTGGCGGAACAGGTCCAGGGGGTGGACGTGATCCTCGGCGGGCACACCCACCATTTCATGGAGGGTGCGGAACAAATCGGGGACACGTACATCTTTCAACCGGGTAAGCACGCGTTGGTGTTCGGCCACACCGTGATCGATTACGATCCCCGTATAGGCCGCGTCCGGGCAGTCCGCGGAGAGCCCGTCCCGGTCGATCCGCACGATCCGCTGGACACCGCCATGCTCTCCGCCTATCGCGGCTACCTGCCGGACGTGGAGTCGGAGCTGGACCGCATGGTGGCCCGGCTGCCCACCCGCCTCCCGGTCGCCTTTGACCGCGAATCCCCGTTCGCCAACCTGCTGGTCGACGCCCTGTTCGACCGGTATCCGTGCGATCTCGGTATCATGATGAGCGGCGCCCTGACGGCGAGCCTGCTGCCGGGTCCGGTGCGCGTCAAGCACATGCTCGGAGCCTGTTCCACGCCGACCCGTCCCGTGTGCTTGACCCTCACGGGCGAGGACATCCGCGATCTCTTGACGCAATCGGTGCAGCCCGAGGTCTACCACCGGCCGGGATTTGGCTTCGGGTTTCGCGGGGGCGTGGTGGGATGGCTTTCCCTGGCCAACGCGGACGTGACATTGTCCCAGGCACCTGGATCTGAGAGAATGAGGATAGAGGAGATCCGGGTGGGCGGAGAACCCATCCAGTCCGGCCGGGATTACCGCGTCATCACCTGCGAGTACCTGTGGCTTTCGCCCGTCTTCGACCTGTTTCGGCGGGCGCGGGATGCGGAGATCCAGGTGCCTTTGGCGCGGGAGGTGCTGCTCGAGCGCATCGGGGATCCGCGCCTCCAGCGCCAGGCGTTCCGGCCCCGCTGGCAAGTGGTGCCCGGGCCGGACAGTTCCGGGGAAAGCGAGGTTCGGGGATGAATCACCTGTTGTCGCGCGCCGACACGCGCCGCATGCTGGTCAAGCTCGAGGAAGCCTATCCCGACGCCAAGTGCGCGTTGAACTTCAGCAATCCGTTTGAACTGCTGATCGCCACCATGTTGTCTGCGCAGAGCACCGACGCCCGCGTCAACCAGGTCACCGCGCGGCTGTTTCAGAAATACAAGACTCCGGAGGATTACGCGCGCCTCACGCCGGAGATACTGCAAGAAGACATCAAAGAACTAGGGCTGTTCCGGGCCAAGGCGGAGCACATCATCGCCGCCAGCCGGATGCTTTTGGAGAAGTACAACGGCCAGGTGCCCGCCTCTCAGGAGGAACTGGTCAAGTTGCCGGGCGTCGGGCGCAAGACTGCCAACGTCGTCGTCTCCAACGCGTTCGGGATCCCGGCTATCGCGGTGGACACGCACGTGCAGCGGGTCGCGAACCGCATCGGGATCGCCAACAGCATGAATCCGGAGATGACAGAGCGCCAGCTGTGCCAGCGCATCCCGCAGAAGCTGTGGTCGCAGGCGCACCACTGGCTGATCCACCACGGGCGAAAGGTGTGCTCGGCGCGCAAGCCGAAGTGCGACATCTGCCCCGTCTCGTCCTTCTGCAGGTTCTACCAGGCCATGCAGAAGGAAGACAAGCTGCGGGCGAAGGTCTTCGGCGAGGACGAAGACAGGGCGGCCGGTGCCGCACGGCGATGAGCCCGGCTCACTTCACGTACGGTTCGTAGCCGCCGCCCGGCACCCGGCGCATCGGCTGATGGCAATGGCGGCAGGCGTCATACGCCCCCGTCAGCCGGGTGATCCGGCCGCAACGCGGGCACTCCGCCTCGTGGACCGTGGGATTCACGGGGCCAAACCGGAAGTACACGAGGATGCCGGCGAGGACGCCCAGTCCGCCGATGACCATCAAATACGGGATCCAGGCGCGGTGATACACGCCGCTGTACATGACGAAAAAGCCACCAAACATCATCACGAGCGCCCAATTGCGCCACTTGTCCACGTTCATCGACGGCTCACCTGCCTGACGTCCCGCCCGGCCCGAAGGCCGGCGGCGGATGTGCGTACGCCATCATGGTAGCGCACCGGGCGGCGGGTGTCCAATCACCCCATCCGGCGACGAAGGAGGTGGCGGGCGTGTGGAAAAAGGCGTTCATCGCGCTGCTGTCGGTGAATCTGGCCGTGTTGGCCTTGTTGGGCCTGTGGTGGGGTTCCCTGCCGAAGGCCGGATCGGTGCCAACGCCGGCACCGGCGGCGGGGGAGAAACCCGCCACATTCCAGCTGGCGTTGGATCAGGACGCCATCAACACCTACCTGGAATACGCCGTCTCCGAGCAGCCGGATCTGAAGGCCGTCCTAGCGTACGCCCACGTGCAGTTCGATGACCACTGGCGCATACAGCTCGGCTTCAAGCTGCAGGACCAGGTCGTGCCGGCCGACGTCGTGTTCACCCCCTCGATCTCGGGTGGAGACGTCACCCTGCACATGGAGTCCGCGACCGTCGGCGCCATCCCAGCCATCCCGGTGCCGGAGAGCGCCCTGTTCTTTGTGTTCAAACATCTTCCGTGGCCGAACTGGATCGGCGTCGACGCCGAGCACGCGAATCTCCAACTCTACCTGTCCAGGCGCCCGCAGCGGCCGTACGGTGTGCAGGTGATCGGTTACGATCCCGCGCAAAAGCTGCTCACCCTCCGCGTCTCGATCCTCCCCAAATCCCTGCTCTCCGCCAAAGGCGGCACAGGATGAAGCGAGACAGCCCGCCCGGCGTGAAGACGCCAAGGCGCGGCTGGGTCAGCGGACGGGCCCGTGCAGCGGGGTCCGTTCGTCCGCGGGCGTACCGAGCACCCCGAAGTTCGGCGACGCGGATGGGTGGTTCGCGTCCACGCCGCGGCCATTCGGCCAGATGAGAGCGACGCGGCGGTGGAATTCGCTCATGAACCGGCGCATGTCCCCGCCTGCCTCCACGTATTCCGCATAACCCCTCAGCAGGGCGGCCGACGCCGTGTCCGTCGTGATGAGCACCGTCTGCACATCTGGGAGGGCTCGCTGAACGCGCTTCCGGACCTCCATCTGCTTGGCGGGGCTCAGCATGCCGCTGCGATCTCGCGGCCGAAAGTCGCGCGTGTCCGCCCGCGGACCCGGATCCTGCAGCGCACGGATGAAGTCGTCCGGGGTGTGGCGGGCCAACTCCGCGGGGGTGTCAAACGTCTTCGGAAAGTCGTAACGCGTGCGGGGGGCGTTCGCCCGGTTCGGATCCGGCGTCTCCTGGTGATCCGGAAAGGCGCCGACGTACGCCTTGCGCCCTTCCTGCAACACCACCGCCCATTTCAATCCCTGCACCTGTTCGACAGACTTGGCCACCTCCGGCCAGGAGCGCAGATCCGTGTACCGGGTCATCGTCTGGCGCGGCGGGGTCACCGTTTGCCCTGCGGCCGCACCTGTGGCCGGGGATTGCCCGGGCGGGGTGACCAGCCGTCCAGCAGCCGCTCCCGTGCCGGTCGGAGTCTGCCGAGCGGTGCAGCCCGCAGCCAAAAGGCAAACCGCTATCACCCCGGCGGCGATCCCCGTGCTTACCCAGCGGGATGGAATCCTCATGTCTCTCTCCTCCAACGCAGGTCGTCCACTCTAGTGTGACCAGAGCGAAGAAAACCTATGTTGAGCGGGTGCGGCATAAAGGGAGGCGCCCGGTTGCAAGCTACCTTCGCAGAAGTGCGAGGGGGGATGGTCTGTGAACGTGCCTGGATGGCTGGCACGCCTGTTCACCATCGACGACGGAGTGGTGGAGGAGCCGTTCTCCCTTCTCGAAGATAGCCCCAGCCCGGCGCAGCCCAGCACGGAAACGGGGACGGCGGACGACAAGGGCGAGGCGAACGCGGAGAAAGCCAAGAGCGGCAAGGGCCAAGGCCAAGAAGGAGGAGCGGCCGGAGGCGGGGCGCCGGACGCCGGTGGCCGCGCTGTTCGTCCAGCTTCCCCTGCGCAGGCGGATTCCGCCCGGGACACCGGGTCAGGGCCGGCGGAGGTCGAAGTCATCAAGCCCATTCCGCTCGGAGAGTACATCCGTCAGTCCGCTCAGGCCCAGGTGAAGTCCCAGGAGTCCGGCCTCGAGGACAAGGTTCCGGCCGAGATCGGCGCGGTTCGCAAGGCGATCGAACAGCTGTTTCACGCCGACGTCAACAAGGACATCGTGATCCGCGACTTCGTCATCCAAGCGGAGTCACGGGAGACCACGGAGGGCGGGAGCACGAAGCCCTGGCGGGCGCTGGCGGTGTTCATCGACGGAATGGTCGACAAGATGACCATCAACACGCACATCCTGCAACCGCTGATGCTGTTGACGGCCATCGCGGATGAGCCGGTGGAACGCCGGCTTCAGACGGTGTCGGAGGCCCTCTTGCCCGGCAACCAGGTGACGAAGTTTGAGGACTGGAAGGACGTGGTGCCCGGTATTTTGTCGGGATGCACGGCGGTGTTCGTCGATGGGTCGCCCGGGGCGCTGATTGTCGAGACGCGCGGTTGGGAGCACCGCACCGTCGGCCTCGCGCAGACGGAGACCGTGGTGCGCGGGCCGCACGAAGGGTTCACCGAGAGCTTTCGCGCCAACACCGGCCTGGTGCGGGCGGAGCTGCGTTGCAAAGACCTGATCACAGAGATGATGCACGTCGGCAGGCTGGCGCCGACCGACGTGGCCGTGATGTACGTCAAAGGGGTGGTCAACCCCAAGCTGGTCGACGAGGTCAAGCGCCGCATCCAGGCCATCGACGTCGACTACCTGCCGGACAGCGGGTTGCTCGAGCAGTTCATCGAGGACAATCCGCGCCTGGTGGTGCCGACCACGCTGACCACGGAGCGCCCCGACCGGATCGCCCACATGCTGATGGAGGGCCACGTCGCCATCTTCGTCGGGAACAGCCCGTTCGCCATCGCGGTGCCGGTGGTGTTTTGGCAGCTGGTGCACTCTCCGGAGGACGCCTACCTCCGTTTTCCGTTCGGGTCGTTCCTGCGCCTCTTGCGCTGGCTGGCCCTCAGCCTGGCGCTCCTGACGCCGGCGTTGTACGTGTCCATCACGAACTACCACCCGGAGATGATCCCGACCGACCTGATGCTCGCCATCGCCGGCAGCCGGGAGCAGGTGCCGTTCCCAGTGATCACGGAGATCCTGATGATGGAGTTCTCCATCGAGCTCATCCGGGAGGCTGGCATCCGCATCCCGTCCGTGATCGGCCCGACCATCGGGATCGTGGGCGCCTTGATCATCGGCCAGGCGGCGGTGCAGGCGGGGATCGTCAGCCCCTTGTTGGTCATCGTGATCGCGGTGACCGCGCTCGCGTCATTCGCCATCCCCAACTATAACCTGGCCTTCGGGGTGCGCACCATGCGGTTCGTCTTTCTGACGGCTGCGGCGGTGTTCGGGTTCTACGGGTTGACGTTGGCGCTGTGTTGGGCAGCGGCGCGCCTGGCGGTGCAGAAGTCTTTCGGCGTGCCGATGCTCAGCCCCGTGGCGCCGCGCATGGACACCTCGAAGGACGTGTTCCTGCGCGGGCCGGCGTACGTGATGAACCAACGGCCGGTGTACCTGCAAACGCAGCAGTCCTTGCGGGAACAGCTGGCCACCCGGCCCTGGAGCAAGGCCACGATGCCGAACGCCATACGCCAGTTCGGGGATTCGGTTCGCTCGCCGCGGAAAGGGGGAAAACATTAGTGCCGAGGGTACAGGAGAAGGCGCGCGTCGGCGCCAAGGAACTGACCGCGATGATGACGGTCCTCGTGGCGATACACGTGTTTCTCGACTATCCGGCCTACGTGTCCAAGTACGGGCTGGAGGCGGCGTGGATGGAGCCGGTGATCTCCGGCGTTGTGGCGCTGATCTTGTTTCTGTGCGCGGAGATGATGCTTCGGCGGTATTTCCCGAACGACAGCATCGTCGAGGTGGTCCGGGGGACGCTCGGCCCCTGGGCCGCCGGATGCATTGCCCTGGTGTTCGCCGCCTATCTCATCCTCATCACGGCCAGCATTATGCGCGAGTTCATGGAGAACGTTATCACGTCCGTCCTCCCGGCCACGCCCATCCTGGTGGTGGGCGGGCTGTTCATCCTGACGGTGGGGTACATGGTCCATACCGGGCTGGAGGGAATCGCGCGCGTCTCCACGATGGCCTGGCCTGTCCTGGTCCTTGGCGTACTGGCCCTGTGCCTGTTGACCATCAACTACTGGCATCCGTACTTCCTCGTACCGTTTTGGGGCAAGGGACCTAGCCAGGTCCTGCTTGGCAGCGTCAACTCCACCGCCATCTTCCTCAACGTGCTGTTGCTGTGCGTGGTCTACCCGCACGCGCACAACCCGCGCGATCTGCGGAGAGTCGGTGTCATCAGCACGATCCAGACGGTCATTGTCCTGACCGGTTTCATCCTGTGCTACCACATGGTGTTCGCCCCCGAGGAGACCACCAAGCTGGCATCGCCGATGTACGCGGTCGCCCGTTTGATTCACATCGGCCACTTCGTCCAACGCTTGGAGAGCGTGTTCGTGTTCATGTGGGTGAGCGCCGCCGTGGTGAAGTTGGCGATCACGCTGTGGTCCGCTGCCTATCTTTTGGCCGCCGGGTTCGGGTGGCCCACGTACCGGCCGCTGCTGCCTGCCCTGTGCATGTTGTGCTTGGCCATTAGCCTTCTGCCGCACGATGTGGCCTCCGCGTTCGAGATGCACGGAGATGTCCTGATGCGTTGGGGCTGGATCATCTCCTTCGCGGCGCCGCTGTTGCTGCTGGGCGCCGGCATCCTGCGCAGACGAAGGGAGCGTACCCGCCGTGCTTAGCTTCATCCTGTTGCTCATCGTGCCGCTGTGGATGCTGTTCTACACCGTGCAGTTCGGCCGATGGCTGCACCGGCGGGACGGACAGAACGTGATTGTCTGGCCGGTGTACGGCATCGGCATCGTGTCCTTCAGCCTGTCGGCGTACGTGTTGTGGCGGATGTTTCTATCCTAGCGGAGCGGGCGGGGACGGTATAATGGGGCAGAAGGAGTGGAAGCCATGACCCCGCCGAAACCCATCACCAAAGAGGTGACCATCTACACGGACGGCGCCTGTTCCGGGAACCCCGGCGCGGGCGGGTGGGCGGCTGTCCTGCAGTACCGCGACACCGTCAAGGAGATCTCTGGAGGCGATCCGCACACCACCAATCAGCGGATGGAGCTCACCGCGGCCTACGAGGCGCTGCGCCGTTTGAAGGAACCTTGCCGCGTCACTCTGTACAGTGACTCGGCCTACCTCATCAACTGCTTTCGCCAGAAGTGGTACCTGTCTTGGCGGCGCAACGGCTGGAAGAACAGCAAAGGCGAACCCGTGCAAAACCGCGACCTCTGGGAAAAGCTCCTGGCCGAGGTGGAACGGCATCAGGTGCGCTTCGAGAAGGTGCGCGGTCACGCGGGGGTCGCCTGGAACGAGCGCTGCGACCAATTGGCCCGGGCGGCGGTGCCCAAGTGAGCGAGTTGTCTCTCGAGACCCTCCGGGAGCTCGGCCGGGAGGCTGGACTTGATGCCGTCGGCGCCACCACGGCCGATCCGTTTCCCGAGATGGTGCCTCGCCTCGAAGCATACGCAGCGCGGGGGCGAACCGGCTTCGAACACGATCAGGTGGAAAACCGGATTGACCCGAGGCGGTGGATGCCGGAAGCCCGGTCTCTGGTGGCCGCTGCCATGGCGTATCTCACGCCGGAAGGCCGGCAGGTGGCGCGCCGGCACCCGCGGGACGGGCGGCGCGGCGTGGTGACTGTGTATTCCTACGGCGACGACTACCACAGCGTGCTCGCGAAGCGTCTGCGGCGCTTGGCGGAGTTGATGGAGGCCGAGGTGGGGCGGCCCATCCGCTACCGGATCGCCGTCGACACCTCTCCGTTGGTGGACCGGCGTGTGGCGGAGCGGGCAGGCATCGGCTGGGTGGGCAAAAACTGCGTGTTTTACAGCCCGGAGCACGGGTCGTTCGTCTTCCTCGGCACCCTGTTGACGGATGTCGAGGTGGAGCCCGCACAGGCTGCGGTGCCGCCAAAGTGCGGTGCCTGCACCTGTTGCCTGGCGGCCTGTCCGACGGGGGCGCTCATTGCCCCCGGGGTAATTGACGCCCGCCGCTGCCTGTCGTACATCACACAGATGAAAGGCATCATCCCGCGCGAGTTCCGCATCCCGATGGGCCGCCGGGTGTGGGGGTGCGACACCTGCCAGTGGGCGTGCCCGGAGAACCGGGGGATCGACGCGGCGAAGCACGCCGAGTACCGGCCCGAGGAGGAGTTGGCATATCCGGACCTCCTGGAGATCCTGTCCTGGAGCAACCGGACGTTTGAACGCCGTCTGGGCCATACGGCGGCGGCCTGGCGAGGGCTTCGGACGTGGCAACGCAATGCCCTCATCGCATTGGGCAATTGTCGGGACGAGGCGGCGGTGCCGCACATTATCCCGTTCCTCCGCCACGATCGCCGGGAGCTGCGGGCCAGTGCGGCCTGGGCCCTGTGGCGCATCGGCGGCGAGGCGGCCCGCCAGGCGGTGGCGGACGCGTACGCTGCCGAACAAGACCCCGAGGTCAAAGCGGAGATGGCCTGGGCGGTGCACTTAAGGGACGCGTAACTGGAGCTGGTTTTCGTATGCCTCCAGGAACGCCTGACGGCGCGGTTCCTGTTCGGCAAACGCGCGCAGCTCATCGAGCTGGGTGGGATCGCGGAACAGCCGGTAGCGGGTGTACGCGACTCGCCAGGCCCGGTATGGGAACGTGAGCAATCCATGGATCAACAGATATTCCTCCGCGCGCAACGGGCGAACCTGATGATACGCGGAGAAGCACGTGTAGGCGGCCTCGTGCCGCCAATTTTGCACCTGCAGTACCCGCCGCAGCAGGTGCCCAAGGTCGAGGGCGCGCGGGGCGTAGGTCGCCAGGTCGAGGTCGAGCAGCACCACCCGTCTTCCAGGGGTGAACACCAGATTGGACGGGATCACGTCCAGATGACACACACCCGGCAGCTCCGCGTCCTCTTTCAGAAACGCCTGGCACGGCGAGCTCTCCAGGATGCGCAGGCTACGCTCGGCGTCCTTGCGCAGTTGCGGGGCCAGCCGCAGGAGGGTTTCATCGAAACCGTCCTGGGACCGAGCCGCCTCCGCCCGAACCAGCAGAGCTCGCAGATCCTCCGCGCGGCGGCGGGTCAATTCCGCGACGTCGAAGGCCCAGGCGGGGCTCTCCCGGTCCGGTTCAAAGCCCCGGGAGGACTCGTGCAAGCGGGCGAGCGCAGTCGCTGCCGCTTCCACCTGGGGCAGGGAGGAGAAGTTGACAGGGTTGCCCGCCACCCAGCGGGTGGCATAATAGATCGCCTGGCCGCGTTGGACGAACGGATCGCCCGATTTCGTCAAGGCGAAGGCGGGGACCGCGTCAAAGCCGTCCGCGTTCAGATGCTGGGTCAGTTCGTGGATGAACCGCACCCTTTCGGGGGGAATGTCCGTCCGCTTCAGGGCAAAGACCCCGCGTTTCGTGCGCACCTTGACGACACCAGACCCCACCTCCGCGGACTGCACATTCCAGCCGTATGCCTTGGCCACCGCGGGTGGGATGCGTGCGCTCCGGAAGGCGTTCTGCCAACGCCCGCTCCGCTCCACCACAGGACCTGTCGGAAGGCCGTCCGCCGCTGCCTTGGCCGTTTGGGCTGTCTCATGGGCCGCGGGCACGACATCCTGCCGGGGTTTCGGGTTCTGTCCTCTGGCCTCCCCGGATGCGCCGGCCGCGGGGGCGGAACCTGCGCCTGCCGCTGGACGGCGGGCCACCCGAGGGACGTCCGCGCCTGCAGGGCTGGCGGGCTGGGAAGGGGCAGCCGAGGAAGCGGGAGTGCCAGGATTTGCAGCTTTTCCCCCAGTATCGCCGGGGCTTCCACTGCTCTGTGGCTGCTGTTGCAGGTATTGGAGAAAGTACGGGGGTCTGAGAAACTCCTTGACCAAATCCGCCATCCACGGCGGCAACGGCCGGGTTCGTATCCGCCTGATCATGCTCGGCACCTCCCCCCAATCCGTCTGTGCCCAGCGTATTCGGCGGCGCGCGGGCGGGTATGGGCGGAGGCCCAGAGGACGACGGCGGCCCGGGGGAGGGTGAGGGGACGGTACCGCTGCACTAAGCGCTCTCGCGAATCGTTCCGCGGTACCGTCCCCTCACCAACGCTTGGATGTTTCGGTGGTCCGTGCCGAATGGCTGAGCTTTTGCACCTCGTCAGGCATAGTGCTGCCCCCGCACTTACCGGCCGGCGTCGCCCAGTGTGCTCCAGACCTCGAGTTTCGTTCGGACGCGGCGGATGACCTCGTCGGTGAATTCGGTGGTCGTCGTGCCGCCGCCGAGATCGGCTGTGCGAACGCCGCTCATCACGGCCTCCAGCGTCGCCTCGTAGATGGCGCGGGACGCCTGCTGGTACGGTTTCTCCGGGTGGTGGGCCAACAGCGCTGCGCCCGCCAGGATCATCGCCATCGGGTTTGCGACGTTTTTACCGAAGAGCGTGGGCGCCGTGCCGTGGGGGGCCTCCGCCATGATCACCTTCGGTTGCCACTGTTCGTCCAGGGCCAGCAGGATGGACTCGGAGCCAGCGATGGACCCGAACATCTGCAGGACCAGGTCGGACAGGCAGTCGCCGTCCCGGTTGAGGGCGGGGATGACCAGCGCTTCGCCGGCTTTGACCAGCAGCAGGGCATACGTGGCGTCAATCAACTGCGGTTCGTACGGAACGCCGGGGTAGCGCTTGCTGGCGGCGTCGAGCTCTTCCTTGAACATGCCTTCGTAGACCGGGCTGACGGTGAACTTCGGGCCGCCGAACACCTTCGCGCCGATTCGCTGCGCATATTGGAAGGCATATTCAGCGACGCCGCGGCACACCTTGCGGGAGATGCGCTCGGTGCGGAAGGCGACTTCGTCCCCGTCCGCTTCCTCGCGCCACTCCTTGGCGCCATACGCGTCGTCCACCGCCATGCGGACGACCGAGATGGGTGCGAACACGCCGACCGGCGGCGCAATGCCCGGGATTCGCCGGCCCGTGCGCACGATGACGGTCCCGTCGATCTCCTTGCGCAGGATGGCGTTCGGGCTGCCCACGTCCCCCGGCGTCTCCGGGGTGATGGTCGCGGCCTTCAGGCCGTACCGGTGCTCCACCATGGCACGGGCGGCATCGTACACCACCTGGTTGTTCGTCTTGCGCCGGTTCTCCAAACTCAGGTCAAACCGCAGAAACTCCAGCGGCGCGCCAATCACGGCCGGATCGAGGACGCGCAAGGCCTCCAGCAACAACTCCTGCCCGGTCTGATCTCCTTCCATTACGACAATGGTCGGATGCGTCGACATGGTCTCACCTCGCCTGTGTGCACAACATCCTGTCTGATGCTTGCCCGTGCAGATTTTCACAAATGCGCGCCCTTGATCTGGGCGCCGCGTTCCGTCGTGTAGTGTAACACACGGGGAGATCGGCCGCCAGGAACTGGACGATAGTCGGTCAAGTGCGTATTCGCGTGCAATTGCAGTGTTTCCCGAAACGGCGCGTGTCACGCCCCTTTTGTCATCATGGGGCCCGAGTTCATACCATGACACAGACGGATGCACAGACGGGGGGCGGGCAGGATGAACGAATGGACGGATGCCGTGCGCCGGTACTTTGATGAACGCAACCAGGCCTGGGTGTCGCAGCGCCTCGATCCCGTGCTGGAGGCGGCCACTGCGGGTGAACATCCCGCCTGGTGGGCGGATGTGCGCGCTGGATTCGAGCGCATGCACTACGCCGTTCGCCGCCGGGGCAGCCGGCTATTGCGGGCGCACACGCGCATCCGGCTGCACCCGCCGCAGGTGCCGGCAGATCGCGCCAACCCGGGGGATGCGGTCACCGTGCGGATCGACGAGCGGATCACTTGGGTGTACCAGGACGGGCCCGGTTTCGGGGTGGAGTCGCGCAGCGTGGAGCACCGGCAGCGGTGGGTGCGCCGCGGCGGGCGTTGGTACCTGGACCAGGCGTGGGAAGCGGACGAGCGTATGGGGCTGCACCCCGGTGCGGGCAGGGCGGGATCGGCCGGGACCGGATCGGATCCGTCCCTGACCGGTTTTCGTGACTGGCCCGAGTTCCACACGATCCGCGCTTGCACCCGGTTCGATCGCGTTCGCGCCCTGCGCTACGCCGATCTGTGGTGGAACGGGTATCACCCGGCCTTCGTGCACCTGGAGGACGACTGCACCAACTTCGTGTCTCAGTGCCTGTTCGCCGGGCGGATGCCGATACGCACCAGCGGAACGCGCGCAGCCGGATGGTGGTACCGTTTCCCGTCCGGGGGAAGACCTGCTCAGTGGAGCTTCAGCTGGACCACTTCCCACGCCCTGTACTTGTACCTGGTGAACCACGCAGGCGCGCGCGAAGTGGCAGACCCGCGGGAGCTGCATATCGGGGACCTCGTGTTCTACGATTGGTCGGGCAACGGGAAGTTTCACCACAGCACCATCGTCACCGATTTCAATCACCAGGGCGATCCGCTCGTCAATGCACATACCACGCCGAGTTTTCGCCGCCATTACCGCTACCTCGACAGCCGGGCCTGGACGCCGCGGACCCGGTACGCCTTCGTCCGCCTGCCGGACGAATTCTGCCCTGAAATGTGATACACTACCAGACGGGAGGAGGGGCGGAAGGCGGCGTGTTCCACATCGTGCTGGTTGAACCGGAGATCCCCGCGAATACGGGGAACATCTCGCGCACCTGCGCGGCGACCGGCTGCGTGCTGCATCTGGTACGCCCGCTCGGTTTTTCCACGGATGACAAATACCTCAAGCGAGCCGGCCTCGACTATTGGCACCTCCTCGACATTCGGTACCACGACTCCATTCAGGAGGTTTGGGACAAGCACCCGGAAGGCCGGTTTTTCTACCTGTCGACAAAAGGGCGCAGCGCCTATACGGAGGTGCGGTACCAACCAGGGGACTTTCTCGTCTTCGGCAAGGAGACCCGGGGGCTGCCCGATTGGGTGTTGGCACGCGACCCGGAGCATGTGCTGCGCATCCCCATTCGTGCCGAAGCCCGGTCGTTGAACCTGTCGAACTCCGTGGCCATCGTCGTGTTTGAGGCGTTTCGCCAGCTCGGGTTTCCGGGACTGCGTGTGTGAGAGAGGGGGAGGCATGGTGACGCGTCTGCGCGCGCTGTTGTTCGATCTCGATGGCACGTTGCTGCCGTTCGATCACGAACGGTTCATGAAGGGATATTTTCAAAAGTTGGTCCCGGCGGTGGCAGAGGTCGTGGATCCCGAGCGGATCGTCGGCCAGATCTGGAAGGCCACCGAAGCGATGATCAGCAACGAGGACCCGGAGCTGACCAACGAGGCGGCCTTCCGGCGCGCATTTTTCACCGCCACCGGATACCCGGAGGCGGTTTGGGATTGCTTTGCGCGGTTCTACGAGACGGGATTCCCGGAACTCGCCACGCTGACTGAACCCACACCAATTTCTCGGGAAATCTGTCGAACCGCGCTGGACAAGGGGTACATGGTGGTCCTCGCGACCAATCCCATCTTCCCGGACACCGCCGTTCGCCACCGCATGCGCTGGGCAGGCATCGACGATATCCCCTTCGCCCTCGTCACCACGATGGAACACATGCACTACTGCAAGCCGAACCCGAAGTATTACGTGGAGATCATGGAACGCCTCGATCTCGCTCCGTACGAATGTATGATGATTGGAAACGACGTTCAGGAGGATGGGGTGGCGGGGAAACTGGGAATGGAGACGTTCCTCGTGACCGATTGCCTGATTGACCGCGGGGTGGGGCATCTGGAGTTCACGCACCGGGGAACGCTCGAGGACGTGCTCCGCTTTGTCCAGGCGCTGCCCGTGCGCCCGGAGGCTGAGTGACGGGGCTCGGCGCTCCGCTTCCCTCTGCGTGGGCGTTTCACTCCGTTTGTGCTGCGCAAGACACTTCGTGAAACGCCCACGCAGGACAAACGGAGTGAACCACCTTCCCCCACTTCGCAAGTCGACGTACGAAATCCCTTCGGTAAGGGTCTGGCGCGGCGCGAAGCGGCTTGCGAAGCAGAAGCGAAGCGCCGCGCCAGACGATTACCTCACGATGTGAATCGGCGAGCCAAGCGCCACGTCGGCTGCTTCCATCACCATCTCCCCGAGGGTCGGGTGGGCGTGGATGGTCAGCGCGATATCCTCAAGCGTTGCGCTCATCTCGATGGCGAGCCCCAGTTCGGCAATCAGGTTGGACGCTTCCGCGCCTGTCACCTGCGCGCCGACCAAAAGGCCGCTCTGCTTGTCCGCAATCAGCTTCACGAAGCCATCCGCGCCGAGAGACACGGCCCGGCCATTGGCCGCGTACGGGAAGCGGCCCACCGCGATCTCGCCGTACTGCTGCTTCGCTTCCTCTTCCGAAAGGCCAACGGTGGCGATCTCCGGATCGGAGAACACGACCGCTGGGATGCAGCGGTAGTCGACCGCACTGTTGTGGCCGGCGATGACTTCGGCCGCCACCTTGCCTTCGTACGACGCCTTGTGCGCCAGCGCTGGTCCGGGCACGATGTCGCCGATGGCAAAGATGTGCGGGTTGCTGGTGCGGCCCTGGTGGTCCACTTGTACCATGCCTTTTTCCGTGAGCTGGACGCCCGCCGCATCCAGGCCGAGCTCGTCCGTGTTCGGCCGCCGGCCGACGGTGACCAGCACGTACTCGGCGGTGACGCGCTTCTCCTCGTCACCCACCTTGAACGTCAGGGTGATCCCGTTCTCCGTCTCCTCAACGCCTTGCGCAAACGCATTGGTGTGGATGTCCACGTTGTATTTCTTGAGGTTGCGCACCACCATGCGCGTCAGCTGGGCGTCAAACGTCGGCAGGATGGACCCGGTGCCTTCGACGATGGTCACCTTCGATCCGAACTTCGCGTACGTCTGCCCGAGCTCAATTCCGATGTAGCCGCCGCCCACGACAATCAGGCTCTCCGGCACGTGATCGAGCGCCAAGGCCTCGGTCGAGGAGAGCACCCGTTTGCCGTAGGGCAGGGCCTTCAGTTCAATCGGGCGCGATCCGGTGGCGAGTATGCAGTCCTTGAACCGGAACCGCTGCCCCTCGTATTCGCTGAGCACGCGCACCTCGTTCGGGCCGGTGAAGAATACCTCGCCCTGCACGACGCGGACTTTGTTGCCCTTGAGCAACGTCTTGACGCCGCCGGTCATCTTGTCGACGACCGACTGTTTCCAGGCTTGTACCTTGCCGAAATCGAGCGTCGCCGACGACGTGATGCCGGGAATGGGCGACGCTTTCGCGGCCTCGTACTGATGCGCCGCGGTGATCAGCGCCTTGGACGGGATGCAGCCCCGGTTCAGGCACACGCCGCCCAGTTCCGCCTTATCGACAATGGTGACCGACTTGCCCAATTGGGCGGCGCGGATGGCGGCCACGTAGCCGCCAGGGCCGGCGCCGACCACGAGGACATCGATGTCTTCCGAGAACTCTCCGACGACCACGGGCCTACACCTCCATCAAAAGTAGACGCGGATTTTCCAACAGGCGTTTCAATTCGTTGATGAACCGTTGCGCGAGTGCGCCGTCGATCATCCGGTGATCAAAGCTCAGCGACAACGCCATCATGTGCGCCCCCACCACCTGGCCGTCCTTCATGATGGGCCGCTCGGTGATGCGCCCGACGCCGAGGATGGCCAGCTCCGGATAGTTGATGATGGGCGTGAAGAACATCCCGCCGGCCGAGCCGATGTTCGTGATGGAGATGGTGCTTCCCTTCATCTCCGCTGGGCCCAGCTTGTTGGACCGCGCCCGCGCCGCCAGGTCCTCGATCTCGCTGGCGATGGTCCACATGTTCTTCCGGTCGGCGTTTCGCACCACCGGCACCACCAGGCCTCGCTCCGTGTCGGTCGCGATGCCGATGTGGTAGTAGTGCTTGATCACCAGCTCCTGACGCTCCTCGTCGTAGGTGGCGTTGAGCGTCGGGAACTGGCGCAGGGCGGCCACCATGGCCTTGACGATGAACGGCAGGTAGGTCACCTTCACGCCGCGCTCGGCCGCGATGGGCTTGAGCTCCTGGCGCAGGGCGACGAGCTCGGTGACATTCGCCTCGTCCATGACCGTGACGTGCGGTGCCGTGTACTTCGACTTGGCCATCGCCTGCGCGATGATCTTGCGGATCGTCGGCAGCGGCACGCGTTCCTCCAGCGCGGCCTCGCCGGCCTCCGCCACACCGGCACCGATCTTCTTCGCCGCGCCCGCCGCGGCATCCTCCTGGGCCTTGGCCCCTGCCGCTGCGCCGCCAGCGGCTTGCGCCGGCACGCCGCCCTGGCGGTGGAACGCCTCCACGTCTTCGCGGGTGATCTTACCATTCGGCCCGGTGCCGGGCACCTGGGTGATGTCGATCCCGAGCTCCCGCGCCAACTTGCGCACGCCGGGCGTCGCCAGCACCTCGCGCGCGTGCGACGGCCCCGAAGCTGCCGCCTGGGCCGATCCGGCCCCCGCGGGGGCGGTGGCTGCGGACGGCGCCTGTGGCGCGGCGGCCGCGTCGGACGCACCGCTGCCCGCTCCTGCACCGGCCGGGACCGGAGAGCGGGCGGTGTCGACGTTCGCCGTCGCCGGCTCCAAGCCCGCCTGTTCGACCGCCGCCGTCTTCACGTCCGCCGCGGGGGCGGAGGAGACGTTGCCTTCGCCGGCCACCTCGAAGGTGATGATGACGTCGCCCACGGTCGCGGTGGCGCCCGCCTCCACGAGGATGCTCAGCACCTTGCCGTCGACGGGGCTCGGGAGCTCCACGACGGCTTTGTCGTTTTCGACCTCGGCGAGGACGTCGTCCTCTTTCACTTCATCTCCTGGCTTGACCAACCACTTTTCAATCCGGCCCTCGTGCAGCCCTTCGCCGAGTTCCGGAAACCGAAATTCATACACTGCCAACCCGTCTCACCTCCGCACTCAAACCGTGAGCGCCTTGTTCATGCCCGCCAGCACCCGCTGCGGGGTCGGGATCCACTCGTCCTCAATCTGTGCGAACGGATAGACCGTATCCGGGGGCGTCACGCGCAGGACCGGCCCCTCCAGGTGGTAGATGGCGTGTTCGTTGATCTGGGCGATGATCTCCGCCGCTGCGCCCGCCTGGCGTTGCGCCTCCTGGACGACCACCGCGCGGTGCGTCTTTTTGATGGACGCGACGATGGTGTCGATGTCGATGGGGTTGACGGTCCTCAGGTCGATGACTTCCGCCTGCACGCCCTTCGAGTTGGCCATCTCCTCCGCCGCCCGGAGCGCCGTGTGCACCATCGCGCCGTAGGCGATGACCGTCAGGTCCTTGCCCTCGCGGACCACCTTGGCCTGATCCAGCGGCACCGTGTACGCTTCCTCAGGGACCTCCATGCGCATCGAACGATAGAGCTTCATGTGCTCCAGGAAGATCACCGGGTCGTTGTCGCGGATGGCGGAGATGAGCAGCCCTTTGGCGTCGTACGGGTTGGACGGGATGACGACGCGCACGCCCGGGGTCTGGACGAACAGGCCCTCCAAGCTGTCTGCGTGCATCTCGGGCGTCTTCACGCCGCCGCCAAACGGCGAGCGGAACACCACCGGACAGTGAAAACGCGAGTTCGTCCGGTAGCGCAGACGCGCCGCCTGGCCGGCGATCTGGTCCATCACCTCAAAGACAAAACCGAAGAACTGGATCTCGGCCACCGGCCGGAACCCTTGGATGGCCAGGCCGACCGCCAAGCCGCCGATGCCCGACTCGGCGAGCGGCGTGTCGAACACGCGGTGGGCGCCGTACTTGGCCTGCAGGCCGTCCGTCGCCCGGAACACGCCGCCGTTCTTCCCGACGTCCTCCCCGAACACCAGCACGTTCGGATCGCGGCCCAGCTCCAGATCGAGCGCGTTGTTGATGGCCTGGATCATGGTCATCTGTGCCATGGTCACGCCTCCTCCTTGCCGGTGAATTCTTCGCGCTGCCGTTTCAGCGACGGGGGCAGGACCTCGAACATGCTGTCGATGAGCCCAGGGATGGTCATCTTCGGGTACTCGTCGGCCTTTTTCACCGCCGCGTTGAATTCTTCCTTCGCCTGTTCCACCGTCCGCTCCTCGTCCGCCTCCGACCACAGGCCCTTGGCTTCGAGGAACTTGCGGAAGCGCACCAGCGGGTCTTTGCGCTCCCACTCGTGCTCCAGCTCCTTCGTCCGGTAACGGGTCGGGTCGTCGCCGCTCATCGTGTGGGGGCCGAAGCGGAACGTCAGCGTCTCAATCAAGGTCGGGCCGTCTCCGGCGCGCGCGCGATCGACCGCCTCTTTCGTCGCTGCGTACACGGCGAGGATATCGTTGCCGTCCACCTGGATGCCTGGGATGCCGGCGGCGATGGCCTTCTGCGCCAAGGTCTCGGCCGCCGTCTGCAGCCGGACCGGGACGGAGATGGCGAACTGGTTGTTCTGTACGATGAACACCGCCGGGACGTGGAACGCACCTGCGAAGTTGATGCCTTCGTAGAAGTCCCCCTGCGAGGTGCCGCCGTCCCCCGTGTAGGTGATGGCGACGCGCTTCTCGCCGCGGAGCTTGAACGCCAGTGCGACGCCGGCGGTCTCCACATACTGGGCACCGATGATGATCTGCGGGAAAAGGGCGTTGACGTCCTTCGGCATTTCCATCCCGTGCTGGTGTCCGCGGGAGAACAGGATCCATTGGTACAGCGGCCAGCCGTGAAACACCAGCTGCGGCACGTCGCGGTAGCCGGGGAGGATGAAGTCCTCCTTCGTGGTGGCGTACTCGCTGCCGATCATCGACGCCTCCTGCCCGGCGACCGGCGCGTAAAACCCGAGGCGTCCCTGACGGGACAGGCGGATGGCGCGTTGATCCAGGATGCGGATGAACACCATGCGCCGCATCAGCTCGCGCAGCTGGTCATCGGACAGTTTCGGCATCAGGTCGGGGTTGACGACCTTCCCGTCCTCGTCCAGCACCTGATAATAGGGAACCAGTTTCGTCGGTTCCAACACTGTGCTCATGTTCTCACCTCGTTTATGAGCTCAACCGGGGCCGGAGGTCCTGCCAACGGGTGTCGGGCGGTCTTGCACTGGACACCGCTGCACGGTTGATACAGTAACCTAACTCATTATAATACACATGCCTGGATACTTGAACATACCAATTAAAGTTCCGCATTCGGCTGTTATATAATGATTATGATAAATGTTGTAACAGGTGCGCCGGACGGCCCCTCGTGGAAAGGAGACGGAGATGAGCCACTACGACCCAACCCGCAGGACCATTGAGACACACACCTTATACAGTGCCCATTTGCAGGAGGATCGAACCATCAAAGTGTACCTTCCGCCTGGGTATGATCCGGCAAACCGCTACCCCCTGCTGTACTGTCACGACGGGTTGGAGTTCTTCACGCACGGCCGTATCGCCACCATCGCAAACCGAATGTTGGAGGCAGGCCAGATCGATCCGCTGGTCATCGTGGGCATCGCCGTCAACAAAGCCCGGCGAAACGACGACTACGGACCCGCCGGGACGCGCCGGGAGGCCTACACGCACTTCGTGATCGAGGAGTGCGTACCTTTCATCGAGGACAGGTACGCCGCCGGCGGACGACCTGCGATGCGTTTCATGGCCGGCGTCTCGCTCGGAGCCGCAATCAGCCTGTCCATCCACCTCGATCACCCAGTCGAGTTCCGCCGCCTGCTCTTGTTCTCGGGTGCTTATTACCGGCCGTTGTTGGAGCGGGTCGAGGAGGCTGGCGACCTCAGCGGGCTGGAGGCATTCATGGTGGTGGGGACGGAGGAGACGGCTGTCGAGACAAATGCGGGGGCGCGCGACTTTCTGGCGCTGAACCGGGACATGCGGACACAGCTCGAACGTGCCGGAGCCACGGTCACCTACCAGGAGGACGAGGGGCGGCATATCTGGGGATTTTGGCAGCGCAAGATGCCAGAGGCGTTGGCTTGGCTGCAGGCCGCGCGGATGGGCGGATGACTCCATAGTGCCCGGAATGGGCGGAGGAGCAGGACATCCTGCGCGCCGGTTGCATACGCTGAAGTACAGCCGCGACGGGCGCGCAAAGACAAGGTCCAGTTATCGAAATATTTGTACACAAGAGCCGCCAAGTCTGGGTATTTGGTCAAGAACACCGGGAATATAGTCAACTAATAGGCTCTCTATTTCGGATTCCTCACTCCGCTCTGCGCGACGAGTGCGTTTGGCTGTACCTGACGTGGACCGCGGCGTCAATACGAGAGGCCGGAAGTAGAAGGGGGATGTGGGCATGAACTTCTTGGAACGTCTCAACGCTTACCGGGCCGAGGAGGAGAGTCTGCGGTGGGAAGGTACGTTCGAGGATTATCTGCGCATCGTCCGTGAAAACCCCGATGTGGCTAAGACAGCGCACGCCAGGATCTATGACATGATCGCCGCGGCGGGTATCGAGGTAGACGAGGATGGCCGGCGGCATTACAAGTTTTTTGAATCGGAAATCTTCGGCCTCGACGCGGCGTTGGAGCGGCTCGTGGAGGAATACTTTCACGCCGCCGCCCGCAGGTTGGAGGTGCGCAAGCGCATCCTGTTGCTGATGGGGCCCGTCAGCGGCGGCAAATCGACGATCGTCACCATGCTCAAGCGCGGGCTGGAGCGCTACACCCGCACCCCGGAGGGCGCTCTGTACGCCATCAAAGGCTGCCCGATGCACGAGGAACCGCTGCATCTCATCCCGGTGGAACTTCGACCGGAGTTCGAGCGCGAGTTCGGAGTCAAGATTGAAGGAAACCTGTGCCCGGCTTGCAACCAGCGGCTCGAGCTGGAGTACGACGGCGACATCCGGCGGGTGCCGGTGGAGCGTGTGGTGCTCAGCGAGGAGCGCCGCGTCGGCATCGGCACCTTCAGCCCGTCGGATCCCAAGTCGCAGGACATCGCCGACCTGACCGGCAGCATTGACTTTGCCACCATCACCGAGTACGGATCTGAGTCCGATCCGCGGGCGTACCGGTTCGACGGCGAATTGAACAAGGCCAACCGTGGCTTGATGGAATTTCAAGAGATGTTGAAGTGTGACGAGAAGTTCCTGTGGCACCTGCTGAGTTTGACCCAGGAGGGGAACTTCAAGGCCGGCCGGTTTGCGCTCATCTCCGCAGACGAGATGATCATCGCGCACACCAACGAAGCCGAATACCGTTCGTTCACCTCGAACAAGAAGAACGAAGCCTTGCAGTCCCGGATGATCGTCATGCCGGTGCCCTACAACCTGCGGGTCGACGATGAGATCAAGATCTACGAGAAACTCATCAAGCAGAGCGATCTGCGCGACATCCACATCGCGCCGCACACCCTGCGCACCGCGGCCATCTTTTCCATCCTGACGCGCCTGAAGGAGTCGAAAAAACAGGGCGTCGACCTTTTGAAGAAGCTGCGCGCCTACAACGGCGAGGCGGTCGAAGGATTGAAGGACACCGACCTCAAGGAGCTGCAGCAGGAGTACCCGGACGAGGGGATGTCGGGGCTGGATCCGCGCTATGTGATCAACCGCATCTCTACGGCGCTCATCCGCCGCGATACGCAGTGCATCAACGCCCTCGACGTCCTGCGGGCGCTCAAGGACGGGCTCGATCAGCACGCGTCCATCACCAAGGAGGAGAAGGAGCGGCTGCTCAATTTCATCGCGATCGCGCGCAAGGAGTACGACGAGATGGCCAAGACGGAGGTTCAGAAGGCGTTCGTCTACTCGTTCGAGGAGTCGGCGAAGACCCTGCTCGAGAACTATCTCGACAACGTTGAGGCCTACTGCAGCTGGCAGAAGCTGAAGGACCCGCTGACGGGGGAGGAAGTGGATCCGGACGAGAAGCTGATGCGCTCCATCGAGGAGCAGATCGGCGTCTCGGAGAACGCGAAAAAGGCGTTCCGGGAGGAGATCCTCATCCGCATCTCCACCTACGCACGGCGCGGGAAGAAGTTCGATTACCGCTCGCACGATCGGCTGCGCGAAGCGATTGAGAAGAAGCTGTTCGCCGACCTGAAGGACGTGGTCAAGATCACGACCTCCAGCAAGACGCCCGACGAGCAGCAGCTGAAGAAAGTCAATGAGGTCACGGCCCGTCTGATCGACGAGCATGGATACTGCCCCGTGTGCGCCAATGAGCTGTTGCGTTACACCGGCAGCCTGCTCAACCGTTGACGGGGTCGAGGAGGGAGCCGGGGGACAGGCGGCGTCGCACGGTGGTTGCCATCACAAACCAGCGCGAGGAGGGAAGCCGGATGGCAGATGTGCAATTCAGCTTGCATCGAGAGGATTGGTCGCTGCACCGCAAGGGGCAGCAGGACCAGGAGCGGCACCGGGAGAAAGTCAAGCAGGCCATCAAGGAGAACCTCGCCGATCTCGTCAGCGACGAGAGCATCATCCTCAGCGACGGGCGCCAGATTGTCAAGATTCCGATCCGCTCCTTGGAGGAGTACCGGATTCGCTACAACTTCAACAAGAGCCGCCATGCCGGGACCGGAGACGGGGATACCCAGGTGGGCGACGTGATCGCGCAGGGGAAACCGGGCCAGGGCCAGGCCGGCCAGGGGCCCGGCCAAGGCCAAGGCGCGGGGGACGCGCCGGGCCTCGACTACTACGAGGCGGACGTCACCCTGGAGGACATCCAGGAGATGCTGTTCGCCGAGCTGGAGCTGCCCAATCTGGCGCCGAAACAGCCGGAGCGCGTGGTCGTCACGGACTTCGACTACCGGGACGTGCGCAGAAAGGGCCTGACGAACAATATCGACAAGAAGCGCACCCTGCTCGAGACCATCCGCCGGACGCAGATGCATGGCGCCGGAGTCCCTCGCATTACGCCGGACGACCTGCGTTTCAAGACGTGGGAGGACGTCGAGAAGCCGGATTCGAGCGCAGTCGTGCTGGCCATCATGGATACGAGCGGATCGATGGAAGTCACACCGTTGAGGAAAATGGGAAAGGCCGCCGAGGGTGACCTCGACAGCCCTTATCGCGATGAAACGCGGGCCTTTGGACAAGCCCTGCACCGTGAGCGCCGCATCGGGAGGCGGGCTCAGTGGGACAGCTGGGATTGGACGCGCCCGGAGGGCATATCGGCCGCCGGTTTACCGGAGACCTTGGACGGCAGGGTCAGGGTCAGCAGGAAGCCGAGAGCCAGGAACACCGCCAATCCGTAGATGCCCGCGTTCGACCCGGCGATGCTGGTCAGCAGACCGACGATGTAGGGGCCGAGGAAACCGCCCAGGTTGCCCAACGCGTTGATGATGCCGCGCGCCCCGCCCGCGACCTCGGGCGTGAACAACAGCGGCGGGATGGTCCAGAACGTCGGGGATGCCGCCTGCAGGAACACGCCGCACCCGACCAGGAAGGCGAACGACACCCAGATGTGGTTCTTCGTCCACACGGACAACAGCAGGCAGATGGCGAAGCCGATCATCGGCAGGCCGGTGTACAGTTTGCGGTTGTTGCTCTTGTCGGAGCGCGACGCGAAAATGTACAGGCCGATGGCCGTGCCGATATACGGGATGGCGCTCAGCCAACCGACGCTGCCCATGCCCATGTGCGTCAGCGACTTGAGGATGGTCGGCAGCCACAGGGAAAACCCATAGATGCCAGTCTGATAGCAGAAGTAGATGAGAATCAACTTCCAGATGTTCCCGTTCGCCAACAGAGTGCCCATCGACACGGGACCCGCCTGGTCCTTGCGAACTGCCTCCTCTTCCTGACGCAGCTTGCCTTCGATGTACTGAAGCTCTGCCTGGGAGATCCACTTGGCGTCCCGCGGGCGGTCGCTCATCATCGGGAGCCAGATGGCGATCAGCGCCAGCGACAGCAGGCCTTCGACGATGAACACGCCGCGCCAGTTCCAGATCGTCAGTATCCAACCGGACAGCGGCCCGGTGATGATATTCGCGATCGCGATGTTCATGATGAAGAACGCGTTCGCGCGCCCGCGCTCTTCGTTCGGGAACCAGTGCGCGATGATGACGAGGATGGCCGGCCACACGCCGCCCTCCGCGACACCGAGCAAGAATCGCATCACCAGCAGCTGCCCTGCGGAGTGGACGAATCCGGTCAAGGTCGCGATGGTGCCCCAGCCGACAATCGTCCAGGCGATGAACTTCTTCGCGCTGCCCCGCTCGGCGATCATGCCGCCGGGAACCTGCAACACCATATAACCGATGAAGAAAATGCCGCCTGCCAATCCCGCGAACGTGGCCGTCAGGCCGAGTGCCTTGTCCATTCCGCCGGCGATGGCGAAACCGATGTTGGTCCGATCCATGAAGGCGACGATGTACACGAGAATCGTCGGCGGAATGATATGGATCCATCGTCCGCTCGGGATCTTCTGAACTGCGTTTGTACTCACGTTCTCCCCTCGCTGTTCCTACCAAGATGTCTCGACGCCCATTCATTTTAATCGCTTTCATAGATTGTTTGCAATACGTTTTCAAAAAACGTTTTCACGGTGTCTCCGGCCATAGGACATTCCGTGAAACGCATAGGGTGGTGAGGGAGGTGAGAGGCGTGCACATGGACATCCGGTTGGACGAGATTCATGTTCGCTCTGCCGCCGACGCACCGCCCGTCACGGACTGGATCCGGCAGGAGGCGGCCCGTGCCCTGCAGCAGCGGCTGGGGCGTCCGGTGGAAGCGGAGGTGGGATCCGCCGAGATCCGTCCCGCACCGCGCCCCGGTACCGCCCACCCGGGGTTGGACAGGGGGAGGCGCGCCCGCGGTGGGGGCGCAGCGGGCCGGACGGGGCCCTCAGAGGCGAGTTCTCCGGGCATCGCGGGAGGGGTTCGGTGAAGGTCTGCGCGGTGTACGCGCGCGTCAGCACCGACATGCAGGCGGAGAGCCTGCAGAACCAGGTCGACTACGCCAAGGAGTACATCCGCCGCCTGGGCGAGCAGTATGTGGTGGACGACGCCTGCGTGTACACCGATCTCGATCAAAGTGGCTACTACACCCGTTTCGTCCAGCGCCCCGCCATCCAGCGGGCGCTCGAAGACGCCCGGGCAGGGCGATTCGAGGTGATCGTGTTCAAGGAGATCAGCCGCATCAGCCGCGATCAGGCGGAGCACATCGAGATCGTCAGCCGCTTCCAGATGCACGGCGTGCGCGTCATCGCCATCAACGACAACCTGGACAGCGACCGGCCGGAGACGCTGGATCTGCTCGGCATCCACTCCGTCATGTCGGAGATGGAGAGCAAGCGCATCAGCTCCCGCGTCTCCTCCGGCAAGAAGTCGATGGCGCGGCGTGGCCACTGGGTGGGCGAGGCGCCCATCGGGTACCGCCTGAACCCGGACACACGGCGACTGGAGATCGATCCGGTGCACGCCGCCACCGTGATCGACATCTTCCGCCTCTTCACGGAGGAAGGATACGGGGCGCTGCGCATCGCGCAGTGGCTCAACGAGCGGGGCCGCTGGACGAAAAACGGCCGCCCCTGGTCGCGCGTGACCGTGCGGCGCGTGCTGCAGAACCCGGCCTATACCGGGGACACGGTGTACGGGCGCACCCGAAACGCCCTGCGGCGCATCTTTGACGATCGCGGTTACACCAAAATTCGAAGCAAACATCGCGTGCCCGAGGCGGATTGGGTGGTGGTCCGGGGCACCCACCCGGCGCTGATCGAGCGGGCGGTATTCCATCGCGCCCAGGCCCGGTTCCGCGGCGATGGCCGAGACGGGCCGCGCAGCCGCGGGCGCCATCCCCTGACGGGGATCCTGCGCTGCGGCCGGTGCGGATCGGGCATGGTGTGCCAGGCGCAGCGCCGAAACGGGAAGGAGTATCGCTACTACGCCTGCGGCCGGGCGTTTCGCTTCGGCCGATCGGCGTGCAGCCAGCCGAATCTCAACGCGGCGGAGGTGGAGGCCGCGGTGTGGCGCCTGCTAGGGTTCCTCCTGTCCCCGTACAGGGACCTGCCTATTCAGGCCCGGGTGAAGCACTCGGGCGGCGACCCGCAGGCGAGGGCTCGGCGCCTTCAGGCGGAGCGCCGGCGGATCGAACAGGCGCTGGAACGGCTGTATCTCGACGACGCGGTGTCGGCCACGGTAGCGGAGTCGCTGAAACGGCGCTGGATGGCGCAGGTCGCGCGGCTGGACGAGGAATTGGCCGAATTGGCGACCCTGGCCGAGCGTGGCGAGGAGGCGGGCGACGCCGACGCGGGCCACGGCGAGGCAGGCGACGGCCAGGAGGGCGATGGCGTGGCGCGCGATCATCCGCCCTGGCCGCGCAGGGTCCGCGACGTGCTGCCGCTTTGGGACCCGCCCGGCGCCGTGCCGCGGGAGGAGCTGCGCCGGATCTTTCACGGCTTGGTGGCCGGAGTGACGGTGGACGGCGTTCGCGTGACGGACATGGCGTTGCGGTACCAGTTGCGTCCGGGGGAGTAGTCCATCCGGGTGCGGTACTCACATCTGGTACCTCCATCTCTATGGGGCTGTTCGAGAAATACTGCGCGCGCACGTTCTTCTTCTGGATGACGCGGTTTTTGCGCACCAGGTACGAGTCGGTCCAGATCCGCTACATCGCGCACCACACGGAGGCGCGCGAGGTGAGCGAAGAGCACTTTTTCACGAAGGGGGAGAGCGGCGGCACCATCTGTTCGTCGGCGTATGAGTTTGCGCTGCGGATGATCGATCGCGAATATCCGACGGATCGCTTCAATCTGTACCCGATTCACTTCTCGGACGGCGACAACCTGACGTCCGACAATGAGAAGTGCGTGCAGTTCGTGCGGGAACTGTGCGAGCGATCGCAGATGTTCGGGTACGCGGAGGTCAATCAGTACAACCGCTCCTCGACGCTGATGACCGCCTACAGCAAGCTGAATCACCCGCGTTTCCGCAGCTACGTCATCCGCGAGAAGGCGGCGGTCTACGGTGCGCTCAAGCACTTCTTCTCGAATCCGCAGAGCGGGGTGAAGCCGGCATGAACGCGGCCGAGATGAAGGAACTGGAACGCAGCATCGACCAGATGATGGACATCGCCCGGGGATTCGGGCTCGATTTTTATCCGATGCGGTTCGAGGTCTGCCCGGCGGACATCCTGTACACCTTCGGCGCTTACGGGATGCCGACGCGCTTCCACCACTGGTCATTTGGAAAAACATTCCATAAAATGAAGACGGAGTACGACCTGGGGCTCAGCCGCATCTACGAGCTGGTCATCAACTCGAACCCGTGCTACGCCTTTTTGCTCGATGGCAACACGCTCTTGCAGAACAAGACCGTCTGCGCGCACGTGCTGGCGCACTGCGACTTTTTCAAGAACAACGTCTGGTTCTCGCGCACCTCGCGCGACATGGTGGAGCGGATGGCGGCCAACGCGGATCGGATCCGGGCGTACGAGCTGGAGTTCGGGCGCCAGCGCGTCGAGGAGTTCCTCGACGCCGCAATGGCGCTGCAGGAGCACGTCGACGCGTCACCGCAGACGGAGCGGATGCGGCGCCAACAGGCTCGGCGCGATTCCACCGGAAGGCGCGGCGGCGAGCGGGAGAAATCACGGGCGGCGGCGCCTTACGACGACCTGTGGGCGCTGGATAGGCGTCTGGGCAGCGGAGCGGGGGCTGGATCGGGCGCGGGCACCGGCGGCGTGGGGGGCGTCAGCGGAGCGGCAGGAGGTGCAGGTGGGGCGGCGGGATCGACCGGGTCGGGCGGCTCAGCAGGGGCGTCGGGGGACCGCCCGGGCGGGATCCCGGTGCGGCGCATCCCGGAGCAGCCGGAGAAGGACCTGGTGCTGTTCTTGCTGCAGCACAGCCACGTGTTGGAGGAGTGGGAACGGGACATTCTGTCGCTGTTGCGGGAGGAGATGCTGTACTTCTGGCCGCAGCTGGAGACGAAGATCATGAACGAGGGCTGGGCGACCTACTGGCACCTGCGGATCATGCGCGAGATGGATCTGACGGATGCGGAGGCGGTGGAGTTCGCGAAGATGCACGCGGGGGTGGTGCTGCCCTCGCGGATGAGCATCAATCCGTATCACCTTGGATTAGCGATTTGGGAAGACATCGAGCGCCGCTGGAACGAACCGACGAAGGAGGAGCGGGAACGATTTGGGCGCGAGCCGGGACAGGGCCGGGCGAAGATCTTCGAGGTGCGGGAAATGGAGAACGACATCTCGTTCCTGCGCAACTACCTGACGAAGGAGCTGGTGGAAGAGCTCGACCTGTACCTGTATCAGAAGGTGGGTAACGAGTGGCGCGTGGTGGAGACGGACTGGGAGAAGGTGCGAGACCACATCTGCGCCTCCCGGGTCAACGGGGGCATCCCGGTGCTGTACGTGGAGGACGGCGACTACAACTGCAACGGGGAGCTGTTCATCCGCCACGCGTACGAGGGGGTGGAGCTGGATCTCAAGCACCTGGAGAAGACGCTGCCGTACATGTACCGAATGTGGGGGCGGCAGGTACACCTGCAGACGGTGGTCGAGGGCCGCGACGTGGTGTTCACGTACGATGGGGCGCGGACGCAGCGGAGGTTTGTGTAAAAGGCCGTGAATGACAGCCTGACCCTCAGCGGTCTGAGGCGCCAGAGCATGTAAACGTCAATGAACTTCGTGGTGTGGTACCCGGATTGAGGGCTGCCACACCACGAAGTTCTTCTTTGTTACGGTCCCATTTCGTAACCACCACCGGGATTTCCGTCAGGCCTGTCAGGCGCACGGGATCATCTGCCCCAATAGACTGGGCATTTCACGAATATGTTTTAAGGTACGGTAGCCGTCAAGCCTTGATGCCCGCTCAGCGGATAACCGGAGAAGGCTTCCCTGGTGCCCGACTTGCTTTCCGTATTTCGAGTTGTGAAAATAGGCTTATTCGTATTGATGGTTAGATGAACATGAATATTCATTCAGGATGGAGGTTGATGCATTTGCGTGTCGACTTGAATGCCGATCTGGGCGAGAGTTTTGGCGCGTATAAAATCGGGAACGACGAAGAACTGATTCCGTTGGTCACTTCCATCAATGTGGCGTGCGGATTCCACGGAGGCGATCCGCTCGTGATTCAGCGCACCGTGGAGCTGGCCAAACGACACGGTGTTGGGGTGGGGGCACACCCGGGGTTCCCAGACCTGCAAGGGTTCGGGCGGCGTGAGATGCACATGCGTCCGGAGGACGTGTATGCGATGGTGATCTACCAAATCGGCGCTGTGCGCGCGTTCACGGACCTGTACGGGGTGCCGCTCCAGCACGTGAAGCCGCACGGCATGTTGAACAACATGGCAGCCGTGGACGAAGATCTGGCTCGCGTGATCGCCCAGGCCATCTACGATTACGATAAAAACCTTATCCTACTGGCTGTCGCGGGCACGAAACTGGCGCATGCAGGAGAAAAAGTCGGATTACGGGTGGCCAACGAGGTGTTCGCAGACAGGACTTACGAGCCGGATGGGACGTTACGCAACCGAAAATACCCAGACGCCCTCATCAAGGACCCCAAAGTGGCCGCCGAACGGGTCGTGACGATGATTCGTGATCACGTCATCGTCGCCATCGACGGGACGCCCATCCCGGTGGACGCGCACAGCGTGTGCCTGCACGGTGACGGGCCGACCGCCGTTCAGGTGGCGAGTGCGTTACGCCAGGAGCTGGTAGCCCAAGGGATTGAGCTGGTTCCACTGAGCACCATCCTTGGGTGACGTCGAATGGGAGGAGACGATGCGGATGCGTCCGGAGGGGTCTCTACGTCCGGTGATCCGAACCGCGGGCGACCAGGCGGTTTTGGTGGAGTTTGAGCCCCGGGTCGATCCGGCCGTCACCGCGCGGGTCCTCGCGCTGGAACGATGGCTCGAGGAACACGCCGCTCAAGGCATCTACGAGTGTGTGCCCGGGTACTGCACGCTGTGGGTGGCGTACGATCCCGCCGTCTATTCGTACGCGCAGATATGCGGGTTGATTGAGCGGGGCGCCGGGCAACTAGACAGCACGGTCACGGGACACATGCGTACATTAGAGATTCCCGTATGTTACGGTGGTGAGTTCGGGCCGGACATCGGTGACGTTGCCGCGTATAACGGACTCCGGGTGGAAGAGGTCATCGAGATCCACGCGGCGGGCGAGTACTTCGTCCACTTCACGGGATTTCTTCCTGGATTTCCATTTCTCGGCGGTCTTTCATCGCGAATCGCGACGCCACGCATGCCCAAGCCGCGGCAGGCGGTGCCAGCCGGATCGGTCGGCATCGCGGGGGAGCAGACCGGCTACTACCCCATCACGAGCCCGGGCGGGTGGCGGCTGATCGGCCGGATCCCCATCCGCATGTACGATCCACGTCGGGAGGACCCGTTCATCGTGCACGAGGGAGATCGCATTCGCTTCGTATCCATCACGCCCGACGAGTTTACCGACCTAAAGGCGATGGACGATCAGGCGCCATGGCCCATTCCGGTGAGGTACACCAGGGTATCCGCGTACGAGGAGGTGTAGGTGTGGCGCTCAGGGTGGTCGACCCCGGGGTGCGGGCCGAGGTGCAAGACCTGGGACGGCGTGGTTACCAGCGGCACGGTCTATCGGTCTCAGGTGCAGCCGACAAGTACTCGCTGCTGTGCGGGAATCTCTTGCTTGGCAATCCCCCTGGATCGGCGGCGATTGAGGCCACGCTGTTCGGGTTGCACGTGGTGATGGAACAGGATTGTGACGTCGTGGTGACGGGTGCCGACTTGGGGCTGCACGTCAATGGTCGGAGGGCACCCACGTGGACGCTGCTGCAGCTGAAGGCGGGGGATGCCATCCGAATGGCTGGGGGTCCGTACGGATGCCGCGCATACCTGTGTGTCCGCGGGGGCATCGACGTACCCGAGGCATTTGGCAGCCGCGCGACCGATCCGGTGGTCGGCATCGGGGGATGGAAGGGGCGCCCTCTGCAGGCGGGGGATGTCCTGCCCATTGGCCGCGCGGGTGCGAATGGGGGGCGGAGAACGCGGTGGTTGCACCCAGACTGTGTCCCGGAGTATTCCCGGCAGGTGGAGGTGCGAGTGATCCTGGGCCCACAGGCCCATCGCTTCCCATCGGATGCCGTGGAGACGCTGCTCAGCCAACCGTACACCGTAACCCCGCGCTCCGACCACATGGGCTGCCAGTTGGAAGGGCCGCGGTTAACGCATTTGGAGACGGCCGACCTGTTGTCCGAGTGTATCTCGGAGGGATCCATCCAGGTCCCTGCGTCGGGTCAACCGATTATCCTCTTGGCGGGGCGGCGCGGGGTAGGCGGTTACACGAAAATAGCCACCGTGATCACCGTTGACATTCCGAAGGTCGCCCAGGCACGGCCCGGGGACACCTTGCGGTTCACCGCGGTGTCAGTGGAGGAGGCGCAGGCGCTGCTATTCGATCAGCGCAGGTTTTTCCGAATCGCTCGCCTGTGGGGGGAACTCGGGTGAGGTGATCCGTTGTTCTTCTATGCGTTGCGCCGGCCCGGACGCCAACATGGGCGTGGCAGTGCTCGCCTTCCAGATTGAGTATTATGAATAGATTGAATGATACGTTGAAGAGAGGGGTGTCCTTGATGAGTCAAGGAAGTGGCGGGATTCTAAGCTTGACGGCGCAGGAGCGTCCAGCGTTCATTGCCACGTTCCTGGGATGGGGGTTGGATGGGTTCGACTACATGATCTACACGCTGGTCATCACCCTGCTGATGCAGGCCTTTCACTTAACCTCGGGCCAAGCTGGTCTCATCGGCAGTGTGACCTTGTTCACTTCGGCTCTGGGCGGCATCATCGCGGGGACGCTATCGGACCGTTTGGGACGAGTACGGACCTTGGCATTGGCAGTCGTCATGTACTCGCTCTTCACGGCGCTGTCGGGTGTGGCCACCTCGTACGGTATCTTGCTGGTGTTTCGGGCGTTGGAAGGGCTTGGATTCGGCGGCGAGTGGGCGGTTGGCGCTGTGTTGATCGCCGAGTCGGTGGCGGCTTCCAAGCGCGGAAGGGTGCTCGGATTCGTCCAGGGGGCGTGGGCACTCGGATGGGGCGCTGCGGTGTTGTTGCAGATCATTCTCACCTCCGTCATGGCGTCGAACGTCGTTTGGCGCGTCATGTTCCTGTTCGGCATCCTGCCGGCCCTGTTGGTCGTTTACATCCTGCGCCACGTACCGGAGCCGGACATCTGGGCGAAGCAGGTTTCCAAACCTACGGATACCGTGAGCTTTTTCACCATTTTCAGGCCGCAACTGCTGCGGAAGACGGTATTTGCAGCTCTCCTCGCCGTCGGGGCGCAGAGCGGCTACTACGCCATCTTCACCTGGTTACCGACCTATTTGAAAACGGTGCGCCACCTGACGGTCATCGGATCGGGTAGCTATCTGTTCGTCATCATTCTCGGCTCATTCATCGGCTATGTGTTATCAGGATTCATCAATGACATCCTGGGCCGCAAGGCGACGTTCGCCATCTACGCTGTGTGTAGTGGCGCAATCATCCTGACGTACACCAACTTCGATATCTCCAATGGGCTGATGATCGTTCTGAGTTTCCCCCTTGGCTTTTTCGCTTCAGGTATTTTTAGCGGGTTTGGGCCGTTCTTGGCCGAGTTGTTCCCGACGGAAGCGCGCGGGGCCGGGCAGGGGTTCTGTTACAACTTCGGCCGCGGGGCGGCCGCGTTTGCACCAGCTATCGTCGGGTACTTGGCTCAGTCGTACGGATTGGCCACTGGCATGTCGATCTTCGGCCCGTGTGCTTACATCCTGTGCTTAATCGCGCTGTTGTTCTTACCCGAGACGCGTGGAACAGAGTTGGTGGAATCGACGACGGCGTCGGCCTGAAAATTCAACGAAAGGAGGGGGGGCTATGCCGCTGTCCACCCTCACCGGTTACATCGACATCCACGTACACGCCGGGCCCAGCATCTTCCCGCGATCCGTGACCGATATGGAACTGGCCGCCGAGGCACAGGCTGCCGGCATGCGCGGGTTTGTCCTGAAGGCACACGAGGAGTGTACTGTCTCGCGAGCCCAATTGTTGCGTGCCCAGTTTCCCGGGCTCGAGGTGTTCGGTTCGGTCGTACTGAACTGGTACGTGGGTGGACTCAATCCGTACGCCGTGGATCTCGCTCTCCAACGGGGTGCGAAAATTGTCTGGATGCCGACAGGATCAGCCAAGCAGCACATCCAATACTACGGTGGTTCGGAGTATACAGCACAGAAGTCGACGGTACGTCTCTTGCCACAGCCACCGATCTCCATCCTTGACCAGGACGGTAAACCGCTGCCCGTCCTGTATGAAATTCTCGATCTCATAGCAGCCGCGGACGCTATCGCGGCCTCTGGACACCTTTCGCCGGTGGAGACGAAGGTATTCGTTGAGGTCGCCCGGGCTCGCGGTGTCGCGAAGATCCTGGTGGCACACCCAGATCTAGGACTGAACCAGATGCCTGTCTCGTTGCAGCTTGAGCTGACCCGCCAGGGGGCTTACGTCGAAAAGTCGTACCTCACCCTAATGCCCGGCTGGCAGAGTATCACGCTCGAAGAGTTGGTCGCGTCGATCCGGCTGATCGGCCCCGAGCGATGCGTCCTGCAAACGGACTTTGGCCAGGCGAACCACCCGACGCCCGTGGCGGGATACCGACAATTCTTGAATATGCTTCTAGACGCTGGCGTCCCCGAGGCGTGGCTGTTTCGGATGGGCGCCGAGAATCCCGCAGCACTGCTCGGGTTGCCATCGCCCGCTGGATGATAGGGTATTCGGGACGGCTACTGCCGTGCGGCATTTCGGCGTGGCCTGCGGATTTCCCGCGTACGCCTCAGTCAGCAGGGCCGTACCCCAAGAACAGTCCTTGTTGAAGGATTTGGCATATGGATCGAAGGGAGTCCTGGCAATGCGCATCGTACCAATCCTGAAGGGATTTCCGGGGGTTTCTGATCGTGGCTATCTCGGCTGGAGCTCCATCACGTGGGTGCAGAGTGGGAAGGTGAACATCGTCATCGACACGGGTACCTACGGTGATTACCCGATGCTGCGTGAAGCCTTTCTTCGAGCCGGAATCCAGCCGGAAGCGGTGGACATCCTGGTCCTCAGCCATTTTCATTTCGATCATGTCATCAACACGCGGTTATTCCCAAACGCACGCATCCTGCTTTCGCGTACCGAAGCCGACTACGCCACGAGCGGCGCAGCCGATTGGGCGATCCCCGAGGGCTATTTTCCGGTTGTTGAGGCTACCCGGCGTCTCGAGTTGGTAAATGGTAACGAGCAGATTGCTGAGGGTGTGTGGCTCATGCCAACGCCGGGGCACACCCCCGGACACATGTCCGTTCGGGTGCAACATGACGATGGGAGGACAGTGGTCCTGGCGGCGGATGCGGTCAAAAACCTGGCTGAGTTGCTCACTGGAGAGGTGAGGATGGCCTGGGATCCCTCGGTGAGTCGCCGGACCATCGAAATGCTGCGACAGGAAGCCGATGTGATCATTCCCGGGCATGATCGGGTGCTGCACCTCATTCATGGTCAAATCCATGCGGGTGAGACCTTGCGCATTCGGCTAACCACTCCAACTGGGAACCAACCGATGGATGGCGCTCAACTTGAACTGGTGGTGCCAGGTGACGAAGCAGGCGTGCGAGACTGCCCCTTTTGCATGCCGGACGGGGGATCGAACTCGTAATGGCCGGGCATTGTTCTAGACGTGGGACGGAGAGACGGACTGACCAAAACTCTGCCGCCGCAAGCCCCGGGCTTCAGCCCTCGGGATAAGGCGGCCAAATCTTTTGTTCTCGATTAGATACCTTGCCGTAGCGGCTGAACGCCTTGCGGAAATCATCGAAATGGAGGTCATGCCGGACCATGTGCATTTGCTCGTGGAGGTGGACCCGCAGTTTGGCATCCACCGGCTGGTCAAACAGATGAAAGCTCGTTCGTCGAGAATCTTGCGTCAAGACGAGCGGACGCTGATTTACAACGGGCGGGAGCTTCGGGCCAAACGGCAGTATCAGAACAAACTGAAAGCCCGCCTCGCCGCGAAGCAGTCGCGCATGCAAAAAAGGTCCCGCCGTTGGCGAAAGCTTCAACGAAGCAAGCATAACCAGTTGCGAAAACTTGATTGTCAGATTTGGGATATCCTCCACAAGCAGACCACAGCTTTGGTCTCCACCCTCCATGCGAGCAGACAATCGTCATCGGTGATGTTCGGGATCTCCGGAAGCGGGTGGATTACGGGCCTGCGGCCAACCAACGGATTCACCAAATGGTTGCGGGAAAGGTTCGTTGGCTGCTCACCTACAAGGCTGAACGGCTCGGCATGCAGGTGATTCTCCAGGATGAGGCATACACTTCCCAGGAATGTCCAGGGTGTAGCCGGAGAAACAAACCCCGAGGGCGCATGTATACCTGCCCGGCTTGCGGGTTCCGCTTCCACCGTGATGGCGTCGGCGCGGTCAACATTCGGCGCAAGTATCTGGGCTTAGGCCCAGTAGTTGGGGTGATGGCGTCCCCCACGGGTGTGCGGTGGCATCCGCATCAGCGCACCCGCGTAGCTCGCGATGAGCGAGAAAGAATCCCCGCCCTTTAGGGCTGGGGAGAACGTCAATAAAGGAGTTACGGCGGAAATGGCGAAACAGGTTGGCGGCACCGATTGAAATGGTGGAGATGGGAGGAATCATTTTGGTGAAAGCAACGGGCGTTGCACGACAAGTGGATCCGTTGGGGCGGATTGTACTGCCGATGGAATTACGTAAGACCCTTGGGATTCGTCCGAAGGACGGAATGGAGATCTTTACGGACGGGGACAGAATTGTTTTGCGCAAGTATGAGAGAGGATGCATCTTTTGCGCCGAAGCGGAGGATGTCCAGGAGTTCCGGGGGAAGATGGTGTGTTCGGCGTGTCGGGAGGAGCTTGCAGCGACGGTTCACGTGGGGGTGTGGTGACGAGAACCATTCGCCCAGGCAGAACCGGGCCGTGCAGGGGCCCGGTTCGTTCGGCTGCTGGACTTCTTTCAGGACGTCGGACGGATCCGTGACACTCGGGCCTTGGGACTCGAGCCGTGGCACTCGTGCCGAGTGGCTGGCCCTTGCGGGCGCTGCCCGTCTCAGATCTCTGGGCGCCGAGGAGCGGCTGCACCGCTGGGTCTGGATTCTTCGGCGGGGCGCGTGAACCAAAAGTAGAACGTCGCCAGGAGAATGGCCGCTCCGTAGATGACAGGCTGCGGAAGTTGCACGGCAGGCAGTTTATGCAGGAACATCGACATCACCCTTTGCGCCTGAAATGGGTTCCAGAAAGCTTGCCGGACCTTATGGCAAGCGGCGTGTTGGGCGGATGGCGCCGGGGCTCCACAGTGGGCCACGCCTGATCTCGCGCTCGATGATGGCGGAACGCAGATCGGAAAAAAACTCCTGGGCACGGCTGCTGGTTTCACTTGGGTCTGCGGCGACAGGAATGTTCGGATTGCCGAACACCGGCCCGGTGACCACAAAACTAAATCTCCCCGACGAGATCCATGGCCCCGTGTTTGTGATTTGGCCTGTGATCAACAGCAGGGCCAGGATGACGTCAATGGCGTCGAGAGCAAATCCCGCCCCATCTCCCCGCCCCTCCATCCTTGTACCGCCGGTCATGGGGCCGGAAAGACTGAGCCAGATGGCCCCTGATGCAATGAACACGCCGCCACTGGTCAACTGACCTGTCAGAAGCAGGATGGCGATCCAGATGTCAATCGCCCGCAGAATCCCGGAAACCAGGGCCTTTTGCCGCGTGCGGCGCCGTCGTCGGTTCATTCACCTCTCGTCCCTTCGGCAAGCCTCGGTCCCGAGTGAGCAAGTGGCCGCGGATGATCCGATTCTCGATTTGGAATCAGGGTATGCAGTCGAGTGGGCCAACGGTATGGACGGTCATACCAGGTGCCGCTGCACGCCTGCCCCTCAGCCTTCGAGGCGCATCATCTCCTCATGCAGTTCCTGATACATCCTGGCTTCAGAGATTTGAAAATTACAGAATGAACGGTCGAATATGGACAAACCCAACAATTTCATAATGCATCGGGAAAGAAACAATTGTAGCTTGGACACAGGGATGAACCGTCCCAATACACGGTGTCCGGAACAGATGGACCCGAACGGAAAGGACATGAGCGCGATGCAGCGAGGAGGATTCAAACGCCAGCTGTCGCTGGCTGACTTGACGTTTATCGGTCTCGGGTCCATCATCGGCTCTGGATGGTTGTTCGCGTCGCAGCGGGCGGCGCACATCGCGGGACCGGCGGCGTGGATTTCCTGGGTGATCGGAGCGCTTGCGGTCACTTTGCTGGGCTTGATCTACGCGGAACTCGGCGGTGCCCTGCCACGGGCTGGTGGCACCGTTCGGTATCCCGATTATTCTCATGGACCCTTGGTGGGTTATTTGCTCGGATTCGCTTCGATTGTGGCGTTCGCCAGTGTGGCTGGCATTGAGGCCGAGGCGATGCGCCAGTACGCTGACACCTGGTGGCCCGCCCTCGGCAGCGGCAGCCCGACGGTGCTCGGGTGGTTCGTGCAGCTGGCCCTGCTGATTGTCTTCTTCCTGCTCAACTATTGGTCGGTGAACCTGTTCGGGAAGATCAACTCCATTTTGACGGCCATCAAATTCATCGTACCGACGTTGACGATCGTGGTGCTGTTCATGCACTTGAAGCCGGCCAACTTCTCGGTGCACGGCATGGCGCCGTACGGGTTCTCCGGGATCGAGCAGGCCGTTTCGACAGCCGGCATCATCTTCGCGTTTTTGGGCTTCCAGCAGGCGGTGGGTTTCTCTTCGGAAGCCAAGAACCCGCAGCGCACCGTTCCGGTATCCATCCTGTTGGCGGTGGCCCTGTCGGCCGGCCTCTACGTATTGCTGCAGCTGAGTTTTGTGGGTGCGGTTCCGGCGTCCGCCATCGCCAAAGGGTGGGACGCGCTCGACTACACCTCCCCGTTTGCAAACGTGGCGGCGGCCCTGGGGTTGGGGTGGCTGTCGACGGTGATCCTGGGCGATGCCGTCATCTCGCCGAGCGGCACAGCGAACATCTATCTGTCCGCGACGGCGCGCGTGATCTTCGGCTGGGCCAAGAACGGGACGTTCTTCCGCTTGTTCACGCGCCTGGACGGTCAGACGGGTGTGCCGCGTCCGGCGCTGTGGCTGGCGTTTATCCTGTCCGTGTTCTTCACACTGCCATTCCCGTCTTGGGACAAGCTGGTGGGCGTGGTCTCCTCCGCCACGGTGCTGACGTACATTCTCGGCCCCGTGTCGGCCCATGCGTTCCGGCGCACGGCACCGGAACTCAACCGCCCCTTCCGTTTGAAGGGAATGGGGGTCATCTCGCCCCTGTCCTTCGTCGTCGCGTCGCTGATCATCTACTGGACCGGATGGAAGACGGATTCGCTCCTGCTCGGCGCTCAATTGGTCATGTTCGTCGTGTACCTGGTCTTTCGCCAGATCGCTCCGAAGCACGTGCCTCTCACGGAACAGGTCAGGGCATCGATCTGGCTCGTCGTATACGAAGCGGTGATGATGGCCCTGTCATATCTCGGGACGTTCGACGGCGGACACGGCGTCCTGCGGTCGCCGTGGGACCAGGTGGTCGTGGTGGTTTGGTCCATCGCAACGTACTACTGGGGGATCCGCAGCGCACTGTCCCGGCCCATCTTCGATGAGGACGATGTGTTCGACACGGGAACGGCCAAGGCGGCCACGGTGGAGGCCTCTGCCGCGAATCTGTAACGGCTGTCCCTGCCGGAGCCCTGATCGCCATTCTCTCCATCCACTCGTCTTCCGATGCTCCAACGGCCCCCGCGTATGGGGGCCATTGGATTTTCCTCATAAAATATCCTGTTTTTGGGCAATGTATCCTGTGCTTGTTTCACCTTCGCAGACGATGACGGGATGAACTGCACAGGATGTGGCATGTATGAAGTCGACTCAACAGTTGTTGCAGCAACTGCACGACGCGTACGACATCGTGGTGCGCCCCATTCCGTCCTGTGGCCTCGATGTGGTCTTTATCTCCACCGTCGTGGATTTGACCCGGGTGGAAGAGCGCCTCTTGGGCCCGCTGACCCGAAATCCGTCGCGGCGGCCAGGAAACATCGAGAGGTGGCTGAGTGACACCCTCCAGTTGGGGGAGTTTCGTCTCACGAGAGACGCGCGCGAGGCTTCGTTAAAATTGCTCGACGGTCACGCGGTAATCTGCTTTGCGAAGGGCTACGTGTTGGTCAACGTACAGGGATTACAGCGGCGCGTCCCGGAGGAACCCGACGCGGAGATGTCCATCCGGGGCCCGCGGGATGGCTTCACGGAGTCTCTGGATACCAACGTATCGCTCATTCGATCCCGGCTGCGGGACCGCCGCTTGGTGATCCAGACCTTTGAGTTCGGCACGCGCACCCGGACCAAGGTGTTGCTTCTGTATCTCGAGGATCTGGCCAATCCAAACATCGTTCACGAGGCTGTTCAAAGGCTCCAGCGGGTTCACGTGGACGGGCTGTTGGACAGCGGCGGGTTGGAGCAGTGGATTGAGGACAACCCATGGTCGCCGTATCCGCAAATCCAATCCACTGAGCGCCCCGACAAAACCATCTCGGCGTTGTTGGAGGGCAGGCTGGCGATCCTCGTCGGCGGCAGCCCCTTTGCCCTGCTGATCCCGTCGGTCTTGGTTTCCTTTTTCCAGACGACGGATGACTACAGCCAGCGCTGGATCTCGGGGTCCGCCATCCGGATCGTGCGCATCTTCGCCTTGGCCCTGTCCATCTTCTCTCCGTCGTTGTACATCGCGTTCACCATGTACAATCCGGAGCTGTTGCCGCCAAATCTTGTCATCCAGCTGGCAGCCACGCGAGAAGGCATTCCGCTGCCCATCGTGTTTGAGGCGGCCTTTATGGAATTCATGGTCGAATTGTTGCGCGAGGCCGGGAATCGCATGCCGCAACAGATGGGTCAGTCATTCACGGTCGTCGGAGGGTTGGTGATTGGGGACATCGCTGTGCAAGCGGGGATCGTCAGCCCCATGATGGTCGTGGTCGTCGGGTTGACGGCCCTCGGTGCGTTTGCGATTCCAAACTACGAAGCCGCTTTTGTAACTCGCATGATCCGGTTTCCCATGTTGATGGCCACCTCCGTCTTCGGCATCATGGGCACTCTGGTGTTCGCGCTGCTGATCTTCGCCCACCTCTCGACGCTCAAGTCTTTCGGCGTGCCGTACCTCACGCCCTTTGCCCAGTTGGCGTACGCCGATTGGTTGGACACCCTGGTCAAAGGGCCCACGCAGTGGGCGCGTCTTCGTCCGGCGACCTACTGGAGCCCGCGCGCATGGCATGTGCGGCGTCGCGGGGGCCGGAAAGGTTGACAGAGCGGCATGCTGAAACAGCGAAATCCGAATGCGGTGGCCATCCTGGCCTTTGAAATGATCGTCGGCTCTGGCATGTTCGAGTGGATTCCGGCCTGGCTGGACCGGGCGCGGACGGCGGTGTGGGTCCCGTTGATGGTCTACGCCGCGGTGGCCGTGGTGCTGTCCCAGATCATGGTCCACCTCGTCCTCCAAGGCCGCGCTCAGAGGGCACAGGCGGTGACGGTGTTCGACGCCCTATTGCCACCGCGCAGGCTGGCGGAGGCGCTCAACGGCCTCATGCTGTTGGTGTTCCTCATCAACGCGGCCATAATCCTGCGGATCGCCGTTCACTTGATCAAGTATGTGGCGCTGCCCGATACGCCGGTCCTGGTGTTGGTGGTGCTCGGAATGCTCATCCCGCTGCAACTGTTTTTCGGTGGCTTTGACGCCATCCTCCGGTATGAAATGGTCCTGTTTTGGCCGACCGTGTTCATCGGGGTTCTGATGTTGTTGCTCTGCCTTGAGGTGTCGGACCTGGCCAACCTGTTGCCGCTCTGGCCGGTCAGCTGGCGGGCCGTGGTACGGACCCTGCCTGAAATCCTCTATCTTTTGCCGGGATTTTTGCTCACCGTGGTGTACTTGCCGTCCTTTCACGCCGCTGGCGTGGATGCCCGGTCGATGCGGCGCATGGTCCTGCGAGGTGTCTTGGCTGCCATCGTGCTGCAGGTTTTGAATGTGTCCGCAGTCGTCGTCGATTTCGGCCCTTTTGAAGGCGCGGCGCTGAATTGGCCCATCGTGGAAGCCGTCCGCATGCAGCACGGGGGCCGGTGGGCGGTATTATTTCTGCTTCCCGTCCTCGCAGCGGTCTCCTCCGCGGTGAATCTGTACATGTACGCCGCGTACCGAATTGCTGTCTTCTACACATATACACGCGCCCGCAGGATGTGGGTCACCGGGCCGTTGATGGCGGGGGTGATCGCCCTGTCCGTGCTCCCGGAGTCTTTCGAGCAGGTGTTTCGTTACTATGTTCCGGTGTTGGAAGGGATAGAGGGCCCCCTCCTGGGGTTCCTCATCGGTCTGTGGGTCTGGACGAAGTGGAAGGGAGGTGTGAATTCTGGATGACACGCGTACGCGTGCTCGCCGTCGTGATCTGTCTGGCGGTGTCGATGGGGCTGACTGGGTGTTGGGATGGGATCGAGTTGCAGCAGCGCGCCATCGTCCTGATCATGGGGATCGATCCCGGCGACACACCGGATCAAGTGAAGGTGACACTGCAACTGGCGAAACCGCATCGCCTCAGCGTCCCGCCCTCCAGCGGGCAGTCCGGCGGGGCTGGACAAACTTCGCCGGTGATTGCGGTGAGCGAGCAAGGGCGCGATGTCGGGGAAGCCCTGCACAGGATTCAATTGGATTTGGATCGGAGGCTGTTTTACGGCCATCTGCAGGCGGTCGTCATCCATCGGAAATTGGCGGAGAGAGGGATCCTCACCCTGCTCAACCCGCTGGTGCAATCCCGAATTGTCAGCCGCAATCTGTGGGTGTTTGTATCGGAGCCGCCCGCAGGGGCGTTCCTTGAGAAAACTCCGGAACTCGACGTCATCCCGGCCATGTATCTGGCGAATTTGTTCCGAAACCGGATTTGGCTCAACCGCCCGTATGACGCCACGGTCGGCGGATTTCACCAACGTCTCCCCGGGGATTGAGCCTTATGCGCTTCTTATCACCGGGATCGATCCGAAGCTGTCCGCTCCGCAGATCGACGGGCTGGCGGTCTTCTCCGGCGACCGGCTTGCGGGTGTTCTGACCGGCCAACCGTTCACCGGGTGGCTGATGCTTGAGAACCAGTTTCCGAGGTCCAGGCTGGCCTTTCCGTGCCCGGAGGACCCCGGAAAGCAGTTCGTCATCGACGTAAAATCGGTGCGCAGCCGTCTGCGGGTACGCAACCTGTCCAGCGCCCGCCCATACGTGGACGTGGAGGTACGGATGCGCGGATCGGTAGAGGGCGGGGCCTGCATCCCGGCGGAAACCCAAGCGGAGTTGGAAACCCTCAAACGGCAGGTGGAGAGACAGACGCAGATAATGGTCACTCGCGCGATTGAGTGGACGCAGTCTCCCCTGCACGCGGACGTGTTGGGTATCGGCCGGGAGGTGTACCGGTACCAGGCGGCGGAGTGGCGAGGCGACGAGTGGTGGCGCAGCACGTTTGAGCGATTGGATGTGCAGGTGCACGTGGACCTGCGGATCGACTTCATGCAGACGTACGACCGAGCCGAGTTGGTCTATGGGGGGAATGACGGAGGGCGATGAAACGTGCGGAGAGAGCGTTGATCCAACGGATTCAACCTGTGCGATGGCTGCTTGTCGCCACGGTGGGGACCGGGTTGGCGGAAGGTGCCGCGAGCGTGGCTCAGGCGGCCGTCTTTGCCCATGTGGTCAACGGGGTGTTCCTCGCTGGTGACACCAAGCCGGACGTGGTCCCTTGGATGATGGCCCTGCTTCTCATCATCACGGTGCGCGCAGCAGCCAGTGCCGGCCGCCAGCGGTTGGCGGGTGCGTTTGCCAGGAGGGCGAAGGTCGCGCTGCGGGATCGGCTGGTGCAACATCTTTTGGCACTGGGGCCGGCTTATACCCGGCGGGAGCAGGCCGGAGAGTTGGCGATGACGGTCACCACGGGCCTGGACGAGCTGGAGACGTACCTGGCGAAGTACCTCCCCCAGACGGCCCTGGCGGTGTGGATTCCGCTGGCGATCCTGGGGTTCATCGCGGTCCAGGACCGGGTCTCCGCCCTGGTCTTGGCGATCACGGGGCCGCTTCTGGTCTTCTTCATGATCCTCATCGGCCTGACAGCCGAGCGCATCACGCGCCGCCAGTGGGATGCCTTGGGCCGCATGAGTGCCCACTTCTTGGACGTCCTGCGCGGCATCGTCACGCTCAAGGTATTTGGGCGAAGCGGGCGCCAGAGCCGGGTCATCGCCGAAATTGGAGAACAGCACCGGAAGGCGACGATGGCCGCCCTGCGGGTGGCGTTTCTGTCCGCATTCGTCCTGGAGTTGTTCGCCATGCTGAGCACCGCCTTTGTGGCGGTGGACCTGGGCATTCGCTTGGTGAGCGGGCGCATTCCCTATGAGATGGCCTTCACCGTCCTGTTGTTGACTCCGGAGTTTTTCCAACCGATCCGCCTCCTCGGCACCCAGTATCACGCGGGATTGAGCGGCTTGAACGCGGCTGCGCGCATCTTCGAGATCCTCGACACGCCCATCCCTGGGCTGGCAGACACCGCGGCGGACGATGCCGGACATGGGACGGGGGCCGGACACGGGGCGCGGTCCGGTACGGCCATGTCGGGTTCCGGCATCCGCCTGGAACTGCGGCAGGTATTCTACCGGTACCCGGACTCGCCGCGGCCGGCCCTCAGCGGGCTGACGCTGACGGTCCGGGCGGGGGAGACCGTCGCCATCGTCGGGCCCAGCGGCAGCGGCAAGAGCACTTTGTTGCATCTGCTGTTGGGATTTCTCCGGCCGGACAGCGGAGAGATCCTGGTGAACGGACAACCCCTGTCCCGGTTGCCCGTGGCTTGGTGGCGTCGGCAGGTGGCGTACGTGCCGCAGCATCCGCACCTGTTCCCAGGGACCATTCTGGACAATCTTCGCCTCGCCGATCCCGGGATGGCCCCGGAACGGGCCAGGCAGGCGGTGGCTGCGGTCGACGCGGAGGCCTTCATCCAACGGCTCCCGGAAGGGGAGCGCACGGTGTTGGGGGAGGATGTGCCCCTCAGCGGCGGCCAGATCCAACGCCTGGCGGTGGCCAGGGCGTTGGCCGCGGATCGTCCGCTGCTGTTGATGGATGAACCGACGGCGCAGTTGGATCTGGAGACCGAACACGCGCTGCAGCAGGCGTTGGACACCCTGTGGGGCGGGCGGACGGCCATCGTGATCGCGCACCGTCTCAGCACGGCCATGCGCGCGGACCGAATCCTGGTGATGGACGAGGGGCGGGTGGTGCAGGAGGGCACCCATGACACCCTGATGGAGGCGGACGGGTTGTACCGGCGGCTGTTCTCCGCCTACCGGGGGGAGGTGAGCTAGATGCGCGTGTGGGTCTGGCTGTTGCGCTTTTTGTGGCCGTACAAGGGACGGTTGGTCCTGGCCCTGGGGATGTCGCTGTTGGCGGCGTTGTCCAGCGTCGGGATGTTGGGGACCTCCGGGTACTTGATTTCGAAGGCGGCCCTGCATCCGGCCACCATCCTGCTTCTGTGGGTGCCCGTCGTGGGCGTACGCTTCTTCGGACTGTCTCGCGCCGCCTTCCGGTACCTGGAGCGCCTGTTCAGCCACGATCTGACGTTTCGCGTGCTCTCCCGGGTGCGCCTGGATGTCTTTCAAAGGGTAGAACCCGTTGCGATCCCGCTGCTGCAACGGTTCCGCACCGGCGATGTGTTCCAGCGGATCGTCGCCGACGTGGACACCCTGCAGGACCTGTACATCCGCGGTCTCGCGCCGCCCTTGACGGCAGGTCTGACCGTCCTGGCGGTGGCCGGGGTGCTGGCCCGCTGGGGATGGACGCTGTCGATCCCGTTTTTGGCCTGTGCCCTGGTGTGCGGCGTGGCCATCCCCGCGCTGGCCTACGGGCTCGGGCGGAGAAGCGGGCGTGGGTTGCCCGAGGGCCGGTCGGCGCTGACCGAAGAGGTGCTCGGCATCCTCTCCGGCATGGCGGAGCTGTTGGCCTACGGGCGCCAGGACGCGGCCGTGCGGCGATTTCACCAGACGCAGGGGCGGTTGACGGAACTGGAGGTCCGGCATGGCCGCGTCGCGGCCTGGATGGACGGTCTGTTCTTGTGGTCGATGCACGCCAGCGTCTGGGTTGTGCTGTGGGTGGCCATGGGCCAGGTGTGGCAGGGCCGGTTGGACGGTGTGCTGTTGGCCGCCTTGGTGCTGATGGTGCAGGCCAGTCTGGAGACCATCGCGCCGCTGCCAGGAGCCTTGCAAAACCTGGACCGGGTATTGGCGGCGGGGCGCCGGTTGTTCGACCTGACCGTGGACGGTGTGGTCAAGGGGTCGTTCACTTTCGAGACCGGAGAGGGCGCGGGAGGACCGGGAGGCTCGTCCACTCGCGCCGAGACGCCAGCGGAGACTGACCAGGCCACACGGGAAGATGCGACCACACGGACCGGCCCCCTGGGCGTGATCGTGGTGGCGCCTTCGTCCATGACGGCCGCAGTTGCGGAGGGGCGGCCGCAGTTGAACCTTCACGTACACGATCTTAGTGTCCGATACGCACCGTTCGGCCCCTGGGCGCTTCGGCATGTCCATTTGGAGCTGGGGCCAGGCCAGCACATCGCCATCGTAGGGGAGAGTGGCGCCGGCAAGAGCACCCTGCTCAAGGCGGTGTTGCGGTTGGTGCGGCCGGCATCGGGGGCCATCACCATCGGCGGTTTGGATTTGTACGACGTCCCGGAGTCCCTGCTGCGCCGGTGGATCACGGTGGTCCCGCAACAAACCTATCTGTTCAACGCCACGCTCCTGGACAATCTGCGGTTGGCCCGGGAGGACGCCACTGCCGACGAGGTAAAGGAGGCCATCCGACTGGCCCAACTGGAGGAGACCGTCGCCCGCCTGCCGGACGGGGTTCACACGCAGCTGGGGGATTTGGGGATGCGCCTGTCAGGCGGGGAGCGGCAGCGGTTGGCGCTGGCCCGCGCCCTGTTGACAAACGCCCCGATCGTGCTGTTGGACGAACCCACCAGCCATCTGGACGCCATCACCGAGCAGGCGTTCATGGAGCAGCTGTTGCACGCACTGCGGCATCGGTCCCTGTTGATGGTGACCCACCGGCTGGCGGGTTTGGAGCGGATGGACGAAATCTTGGTGCTGCGTCATGGAACCATCGTGGAACGAGGCTCTCACGAGGCACTCCTTCGCCAGCGTGGATGGTACCATGACATGTGCACATTGCATCAGGCCATGGTTCGAATGTGAGCCATGCGGGACAGGACCGCCAACAACTCAGGAATCAGACCGCGCCGCATCCAAGCCGACCCCCCATACCTCCGGGTCGGACAGGACCCAGTCGGGATATTCCTCATGCTGGATGAAGTGACGAATGTACAGCTGTGCGAACTTCTCGTATCGTTCGCCCGCGGTTTCTGCCAACCGGTAGAGGGCGGCCGCCTGGGCCGCGTCGGCGACAAGTCGCAGGGTGTGCTTGGCGTGCCACTCCGCCCGATCCTTGGGGAGGGCGGCCAGTTGTTCGAGCGCCGCCTGCGCCGCCTTTGCGGCCTGTCGAGCCTCCGCTTGGCCGACCCGCTCGAGGGGCGCCACCACCGTTTCGAGGAAGCGTTCGTGGGCCTTCTGTTTGAGGACGGTCTCCAGGAAGTCGAGCGCCTGGATGTTGCTCGGCCCCTCCCAGATGGGGGTGATGAGCGCCTCCCGGTGCCAGCGAGCCACGCCGTATTCCTCCAGGAAGCCGAGGCCGCCGAACAGCTCCATCGCGAGGGCCGTCAGGTGTGCGGCGTGATCGGCCGTGCGCGTCTTGACCAGATGCGTGAGAAAACGCGCGTGATGGTAGGCCGGGGTGTAAGGGGGCCGGTCGGACCACGCGTGATCGAAGGCGTCGATGGCCTGGAACGTGAGCGTAAGCCCGCCCGCCTGGCGGACGTGGAAGTCGGCGAGATCGCGGCGGATGAGCGGATGGTCCTGCAGCAGGCGCCCAAAGCTGGTGCGCCGGGTGACGCGCCCGAGGACCTCCAGCAGCGCCTTTTGGGCGATCCCCATGGCGCCGATGGCATTGGCCAGGCGAGAGACAGTCAGGTTCTCCAGCGTGTAGTAGATTCCCAGTCGCGCCTCGCCGATCAAATACGCCTCGCTGTCCAACAACTCCGCCTCCCCGGAGGGGACGGCCCGGGTCGCGCTCTTGTCCTTCAGGCGCCGGACGTGGAAGTTGAGTTCTCCGTCGCGGTTGAGCCGGGGCAGGAGAAAGAGCGCCAGGCCCTTCGGGCCCGCGGGCGCGCCTTCGGGGCGGGCGGTGGTGATGGCGTAGTCGGTCAGTCCCGCGCCGCTGGCGAAATACTTGTCGCCGGTCAGCCGCCACACCGAACCATCGCGGCGAGCGGTGGTGCGGTTGGCGCCGAGATCGCTGCCACCCTGGGACTCGGTCATCCAGGTCGCGCCGAACGCCTGGCCGGAGAGCAGGGCTTCCTTCCACGAGGAGAACTCGGGCGCGTACTTGTGGATGGCGTAGGCCACCTGGTTCGTGATGGTCAGGATGCAGTACAGGCCCGGATCGCCGATGAGGTAACCGAAGGAGAAGTGATGGTGCCAGCTGCCGCCCTCGTAGGGCGGCCGGTTGATGGCGGCCAACTCCTGCAGCACCTGACGGTGGGCAGGACTGAGCCGGACGCGGTCGATCCGCCGGCCATCCAGGTCGTGGTGGATGAGGATGGGCGCGGCATCGTGATCGACATGGTAAACGGTTTCATAGACCTCGCGGCCGGCGAAGGCCCCAAAGCGCACCAGCTCATCCTCGTGTTCGGGATACGCCGGCCAGAAGTGGCGCAGCACATCCTGGAGCAGGACGTCGCGCGTGAAATGGTTGGTGCCGTAGGCGTAGGAAATGGGGTTCAAGACAGATCCCCTCCTTTTAACTTTTCGTCGAGGGTTCTTTGCAGTCGATCCCGCAGTTCCAACAATTCCTCGCGGATGGCCTGCAGCTCCCGGATCTGCTGGTCGATCTCCGCCAGCTTGCGGTCGCCGCGCCGAAGCACGTCCCGCAGTTGGGTGATCTCGGTGGGATCGGCGTCGTACAGCTCGAGCATCCCGGCGATCTCCGGGAGACTGAAACCGAGCCGCCGGCCGCGCAGGATGAGCTGGATGCGCACGCGATCGCGGTCGGTGTACAGCCGCTGCGCTCCCCGCCGCTCTGGCTGCAGGAGCCCGACCTCTTCGTAGTAGCGAAGGGTGCGGGGGGTGACATCGAACATCTGGGTCAGTTCGGTGATGGTGTACCGTCGCGCGATGGTGCCCACCCTCCTGACACGTTGTTGGATGGGATAAAAGATACTGTAAATTTACGTGAACGTCAAATCCGGGGTTGGACATTTCGGGGAGGGGTCGTTTGATTCAATCCGATTTCAAGGATCGCGGGCTAGGATGATGCCATCCGAGGACAAAGGAGGAGATGTTGGATGGCTTTGACGGGCAAAGCCAAGATGGCGGCGCTGGTGGGCGCGGCGGCCGGCTTTCTGACCGCTGCGGGGGTGTTCGGCGTGTACGCGTTCGCCGACAGCACCGGGAACAGCACCGCGTCGGGCCAAAGCCAGCAGACGGGACCGCAGGCGAATGGGCCGCGCGGCGGTTGGGCGGCGCCCGGGGGCCTGATGATCGGCCAGTGGATGCCGCAGTTGGCACAGTACTTTGGCATCAGCGAGGACGAGCTGCGCCAACAGCTCGCCAGCGGCAAGTCGCTCAACGACATCGCGGCGGCCCAAGGCAAACAGTCCGACCTGCAGAACGAGCTCAAGACGCTGGTTCACGACGCACTGCAGAAGAAGGTGCAGGCCGGTCGGCTGACTGCGGACCAAGCGTCTCAGATGGAACAGAAGATCGATGCGCAGCTTCCCAACCTGGCGGCCGACACGCATCTGCGTCTTTGGCACGGAAAGAGGGTCATGTTCGGCGCGGACCTCCTGCAGCTGGCGGCCAAGGACCTGAACATGACGGTGGCGGAGCTGCGCAAGGACCTGGCGAGCGGCCAGTCCATCGCCGACGTGGCCACGGCCAAGCATGTGGATGTCAACCAGTTGACCAGCGAACTGCAGCAGGCCGTGGATCAGAAGGTCAACCAGGGCATCCAGAAGTTCATCAACCAGAAGGGCCTGTTTGGGCACAAACCGGGCCCCCAGCCGGAGGGCAGCTCGGGCCAGGCGCAGGATGGATCGGGTTCGGCGGGATCGACCGGATCCGGGTCGGCGTCGGGATCGACGTCCCAGGGCAACGCCTGAAACGACTTCCGGTTTTGCGAGGGGGAGCGAAAGCTCCCTCTTTTGGTTTGCACTGGGAGCCATCGGTCCCAGTGCAGCGGTTTTCCGGGCTGTGTGTAAGGTGGCGCGGCACGTCAGGCCGGCTTGACAGGTCTGTGCAGGACGGTTAGCGTGGGGGTGGAAGGGAAAAAAAGGATGGGTTTTGTGGGGGAGGAGAAGGTCCATGGATTCGACGGCGTGGAACGGGGTACTGCAGCGGTATGAGGAAGGGCCGGCTGCACTGGCGGCGGCGGTGGAGGGCCTGGACGATGCACAGCTCGATTGGCGTCCGCGGCCGGGCAAGTGGTCCATCCGCGAGATCGTCGCGCACCTGGCCGATACGGAGTTGGTATACACCCACAGGATGCGCAAGGTTGCGGCGGAGCCGGGCGGGTTGTTGACCGTGTTTGACCAGGACCGGTGGGTCGACGGCCTCTTCGCGTCGGCGATGCCGGTGCAGGATGCCATCGCGGTGGTGGCGGCCATCCGCCGTTTTCACATCCACACCCTGCGCCGGCTGTCCCCCGAAGCGCTGGAGCGTTCGGGCACCCATGAGGAGGACGGGCCCGTCACGGTGGCTGTGTTATGCCAAAAGGTAACAGATCACCTGGTCCACCACCTGGCGCAGATTCGGGAACGGCGGGCGGCGGTCCTGGGCGAGAGGCATTAGGCGGCGTGGCACATCGCGCCGCGGGGGAGCAGACGGGAACACCGCGGGGCAGTACAGATGCGTGCACCGCGGGGCAGTACAGACGCGTGCACTGCGGTCACACCCTCTTTTTCCCCTTCGTCCGTTGGCTGTCGCCGCCTCGGACGGGTATACTGGGGAGCGAAAAGGGGGTGCCGGCATGTTGCAGCAGTTCTACCCGCAGGTGCCGCATCGCTACCGGTACGAGTTGAACAAGGACATGCATCTGGCCGCGGCACACTTCATCCCGCATCCGGACGCGGGGGTGTGCGCGCGCACGCACGGCCATACGTATTTCATCAACGTCACGGTCGCCGGCGATGATCTGGACGACTCCGGCTTTCTCGTCAACTTTAGGGAATTGAAAGAGGCCGTTCATGGCCGTTGGGACCACACCCTGCTCAACGACGACCGGGACGCGTTCGATCCGCGCGATCCCGATCGCTTTCCCTCCACCGAGGTGGTCGCACGGGTCGTATGGGAGCGCATACAGGCCCTGCTGGACCAGAAGCCGAATCGCCCGCGCTGCCTGCAGGTGGTGGTGCGGGAGACGCCGACGAGCTATGTCGTCTTCCGTCCGCGCCGAGGTGTGGACCTGCGGTGAGCCGGATCCCGGTGTTGGAGGTGTTCGGCCCCACCATCCAGGGCGAAGGCATGGTCATCGGCCGCAAGACGATGTTCGTGCGCACCGCCGGGTGCGATTACCGCTGCTCGTGGTGCGACTCCAAGTTCACGTGGGATGGGGGCGAGCGGGCCCGCATGTTGACGCCGGAGGAGGTGTGGGCCGAGCTCGTGGCCGCGGGCGGCCGGCGGTTTGATCACGTCACCATCTCGGGGGGCAATCCGGCGCTGATCCGCGATCCGATGGCGGACCTGATTGCCCTTTTGCATCGGCACACCATCCGCGTCGGCCTCGAGACGCAGGGCAGCGTGTGGCAGGACTGGTTCGTGGAGATCGACGACCTCACGATATCGCCTAAACCGCCGAGCTCGGGGATGGACACCGACTGGGCAGGGTTGGATGAGATGGTCCGGCGCCTGTCGGACCACGGGGTTCACTTTTCGCTCAAGGTGCCAATCTTCGACGATACGGATCTGGACTACGCCCGGCGGGTCCACCGGACATGGCCGGAGGTGCCGCTGTATCTCTCGGTCGGCAATCCGGACCCGTCCGCCGAGGGTGATGTCGCTGCGCACTTGCTGGCGCGGCTGGCGTGGCTGGTGGACCGGGTGGTGCAGGACGAGGCCCTGAACGCGGTCCACGTCCTGCCACAGTTGCACACACTCCTCTGGGGAAACCGCCGCGGAGTGTGAGCGCGGCTTGCGCGGGGGCAGAGGATCTGGCAGCGGCAGGGGCGGGACCTCAGGATCCGCCCTGTAGGACCCGTCCCTGCCGGTGCACGGAGCTGTGGGGTGCCGCCTCAGCCCTCCGCATTCGGCGCAGACGCGCGTTCCACCGCCTCCTGCAGCCGGGCAGCCGTGATGTCCCAGTGGGAGGCGTGCCACACCGGCTGGCCGCCGCGGATGAGGATGGCCTGCGGGGATTGGTGCACGACGCCGAGGTCCTGCGCAATCTGGTTGGACACGGGCCGCGACTCGATCACCTTCACCAACACATGTGCGGTCCCATCGGGCGCCGTCTCGAGGTAGCGCTCGAACTCCCGGTGGGCGTTGGCGCTGATGGGGCAGGTGGTGCTGTGTTTGAACACGAGCGTCGGCCGCTGCCGGGACGCTTCGTACACCTGTGCCCACTGGTCCAACGTGGTCAATTCCTGATAACGGCTCATGCCGATCCCTCCTTTGTCGTCGTCTCCAGTATAGCGAAAGTGATGAGCCGGAGGTCTGTGCGATGGGTGGATGGTGGCTGGTTGTCCTGGTCGTGGCGGTAGTCGCGCTGGGTTACGCTGTGCTACCTAACGTCTGGACGCGGGTGTTGAAGCGGACGGCGCTTCGCCGCGTCCCGGCCGCCGGGCGGAGGGTGGCGCTGACCTTCGATGACGGCCCGGACCCGAAGTATACGCCGCGACTGCTCGACGCACTGGCGCAGTGCGGGGTGCGGGCGACCTTCTTCGTGATCGCCGAGAAAGCGCTGCGCCACCCGGACATCGTGGAGCGGATGATCCGGGAGGGGCATGAGGTGCAGGTGCACGGGATGCGGCATGTGTTGGTGCCCGTCCTGCCGCCGGGATCGGCATGGGATCAGGCGTTCACTGCGGCAGAGAAGCTGCAGGAGCGGTTCGGCCTGTCGATCCGCTGGTACCGCCCCACCTGGGGCCTGTGCAACCTGCCCTCTCTGTGGTGGACCTGGGGCGGGCGGCGAGGACTGCGTATGGTCACCTGGTCCATCATGGTCGGCGACTGGCGGCGGACGGATTCGGGGGTCCTGCGGGATCGCATCCTGCGGCGGCTCCACCCGGGGGCCATCCTCGTCCTGCACGACAGCGATGAGACGTGGGGAAGCGAGGCGGGTGCGCCGGAGCGCGTGATCGAACTCATGCCGGAATTGGCCGCGGCGCTCGCGGCGCGAGGCTACCGGCTGGGGCCCCTGCGAGACCTGCTCGCGGCCGGGGGCCTGCCTCAACCGGGGACAGTCGATTGGTCAGGAGCGGCCCCCGGGCCACCGCGAGCCCAGCGGTAGAGCGGGGTGCGCCAGCCCGCGATCCAGACGAGGGTGTGCATGATGGCGGTCGCGGTGAAGACGGCCACGGTGCCGAACCACTCGCCGGCGACGCCGCCGAGGGCGTTGCCGAGGGGGATGGAGCACCACACCAGCATGCGGATGCTGCTGCTGGCGCGTCCGAGCATGTGGTCGGGGATCACCGACTGGCGCAGGGAGAGCGACTGGACGTTCCACAGCACCATGCTGACGCCGAGCAGCACGTTGGCGACGCCGATGACCCATGGGTGGCGGGCGGCGGCGGTGATGAAGTCGGGGATGGGGAAGGCCAGCAGCGAGATCATCATCATCCGGCCGGCCTGCACGCGCGGGGCCAGGACGCCGGCCAACAGCGACCCGATCATGGCCCCCGCGCTCACGCCGGCCATGGCGAGGCCGGAGGCGTAGACGCTGGCGTGCAGATCGTGGTTGAGGCGGTAGAGGACGAGTGCGCTGGCGGCCGAACCGCCGAGGTTGCCGACGAGCGTGAACAGGCTGATGGTGCGGATGAGGGAGTGGTTCCACACATAGCGCAGCCCTTCGCCGATGTCGCGGAGCATTCCGGCCCGCGCCCGGGCGGCGCCCTCAGCGGCGGAGAAGCGGCCGCGGATGGCCACGAGCGAAAGGATAGAGACCAGGTAGGAGACGGCATCGATCACGAGGGTGTTCGCCGCCCCGGCGAAACCGATGAGGCCCATGGCGATAGCGGGGCCGAGGATCTGGCTCGCGGAGACCCCCGCCTGCAGCGCGGCGTTGGCCGAGGGCAGCTGCTCCTTGTCCACCACGTTCGGCAAGCACGATACGTATGCGGCGTCGAAGACGGCGTTGCACGCGCTCATTCCGGCCATGACGAGATACAGCTGCGCCACCGTCAGCATCCCGAGGGCGTACGCCGCGGGGATCGTGGCAATGAGCAGCATGCGGATGGCGTCGGCGAGCATCATGAGCCGTCTGCGATCCCGCCGGTCCGCCCACACCCCCGCCGGCAGCGACAGGAGCAGATAGGGCAGAAAGCCCACCGCGAACCCGAGGCCCATCTGAAGCGCGGACCCGGTCATCTGCAGCATCAGCCAGGGCAGGGTGAAGCCGCTGACGGCCGATCCCAATTCGGACACGGTCTGCCCCGTGATGAGCCAGCGAAAATCCCGATTCTTCCAAACACTGTGCGTGCGCAAGGAACGGCCTCCTTCGGAACGGGCACGTCGCCCTGATTCTATCACAACGGGGCAGGCCGGCGTGAACCGATGCGATCGCGCTCGTGTCGGTCATGAACCGGGATGAAGGCCAGTATACATAGAGCATGGGTGATGGGGGCTCACCCAAACCGCCTGCAAAGGCTGCGAGCCCACTTGCATCTGAGCCGGGTAACGCCGCCCGCGCCCACGAGTATGATGAACCGTGACAATCACACAACGACAGTGGTGGAGTTCACTGGAGTGGAATCTTCCACTCGAAACGCGGTTTCCGCCAATGACTCCTGTCTTTGCCGGCGCAAAGGCGAGGGGTCATTGGCTTATTTCGCTTGCCAGCATCCACTCGCCCACGCGTCCGGTACACACAACGATTCAGGAGGGCGACCGGATGGACAACGTGTGGATGGTGGCTTCGGTATGGATGGGGTTGGCGGTGGCGGCGAGTTTAATCTCGGTTCGGATTGGCGTTTCAGTGGCGCTCATTGAGATCCTGGTCGGGGTGTTCGGAGGCAACGTTTTGCACCTGCAGACAACGCCGTGGATCGACTTTCTCGCCAGTTTCGGGTCCGTGTTGCTGACGTTTCTGGCCGGCTCGGAGATCGATCCCGCTTCCTTCCGGCGACATATCCGGGTCAGCGTCACCATTGGGATCGCGTCCTTCTTGTTACCGTTCGTGGGCGCCATGTTGTACGCCTACTACGCCGCCGGCTGGTCGTTCACGGCCGCTAAGCTGGCCGGCATAGCCCTCTCCACGACATCGGTCGCAGTGGTATACGCGGTGATGGTGGAGACCGGCCTCAATCAGACCGACATTGGGAAAGCGATTCTCGCGGCCTGCTTCGTGACCGACCTTGGTACGGTGTTGGCGTTGGGGATATTATTTTCCGGGTTCAGTCCCTGGATGGTCGGGTTCCTGGTGGTTACCGCGATGGCGTTGGTGTGCCTGCCCAGGTTGACGCGATTCGTCCTGAGGAGACTCGGCGAACGTACCCAGGAGGTGGAGACGAAGTTCCTGTTCCTGGTCTTATTTTCGCTCGGTGCCCTCGCAACGGCAGCGCAGAGCGAGGCCGTGCTTCCGGCGTACCTGATTGGCTTGGTGCTTGCAGGGGTGTTCCAGCACAGTCCGGCATTAGGGCGCCGTCTTCGCGCGATCGCGTTTACGCTCCTGACCCCATTCTACTTTTTGAAGGCTGGATTGTACGTGTTGCTGCCGGCGGTGTGGCACAACACGTGGTTGATCGGGGTTTTCTTTACGGTCAAGATGGTGACCAAGGTGGTGGGGGTGCGGCCGCTGACCGCCCTATTCGGGTACACGCCGCGTGAGGGCAACTATACGACCGCCCTGATGGCGACTGGGCTTACGTTCGGCACCATCTCCTCGCTGTACGGTCTCAGCCACCAAATCATCAGCCAAACCCAATACACGGTACTGGTTACGGTTGTCATCCTGAGCGCCCTCGTACCCACCCTAATTGCACAGAGGTGGTTCCAGCCGCGACTGGATCGGGCCGCGAGCACGGGAGACGCGGAGTCAGTGTCGACCATGCCTGGACATAGGGAATACGACGAGGTCATGCAGACGGACGCTTGAACACACTCTAATCAGGCCGCGGCAGCGTCGCTGCGCCGCGGCCTGATTAGGGTTAGACAATCTGGTGCATCCCGACGCCGACCAACATCAGACCAGCGGTGATCCCGCCGTAGTCGCCAAGCAGGCGGGACAGCCAAGAACGGGCGGCAATATTGCCGATCCACAGGGCGAGGTACCCCCATACCCCGATGCTCACCGTGACCAGCCAGGCCGGCAGCGTCGTGGTCAGGATCGCCCCGACGCTGCTCACAAGGTTGATCGAGGAAAGGGCGAACCCGAGCACGATGCCATCCCTCCAACACGGTACCGGCCTCGTGTATACCTGCATCGCTGGGGTTTGCGCAACGCCTGCAAGAGCAGGATGTACCATCCCAGTCCGCATAGCACGATGCAGGCTGCAATCTGGGCTGCCACCGGCGGGACCAGGTGATTGATCAGGCTCCCCGCCACTGTGCCAATCCATGCGAACAACAGTCCGATCACGTTGATCACCACGGCAGACTCGCCCAGGTGTGCATACACCCTCACCCTCCATCGATTATCCCCGTAGCGCATGCATGGGGTGGCTATCATCATCAAATGGGACCCGGGCGTGTCTATGCGATGGACAAGAGGCCATGGCTCATTCCACATTATGCGAACGGCCCTGTCCGTACGTGTTTCCGTTATACCTGTCCAACGCGCACATACAATTAAGTGAAACAACCGAATCGGCGATGGAGCTCGCCATAACCGTCTGCATGGACAGACCGATGGCTCCTACCGTATAGCGTGTAAACGTGACGGTAGGGGCCGTTGTTGTTGGAGGTGCCCGATGACCAGTCAAATTTTCGGGCTATCACTGGTAAGCGTGGTGTTAGCAATCGACAATGCGCTCCTGGCCGGTATGGTCCTGCCCTGGACGTCGAGGGAACACAAAACCAAGATCATTACGGTGGTCGGGATCATACTGGGGATGTCGCAGATAGTACTTGCGATTGGTGTCGGCCAGTTGCTCACAAATCTACTGTTCCGTGTCTTGGCTATTCTGATTCTGGTCTGGATGTCGATTCGCACCATAGCCTTCGTCCCGCCGTCCTTACGGTGCGGTGGGGCGCTGGCCGTGGTGTGGCGGGTGTTCGTGTACACTGTGTTCGGCAATCTTGACAACATGATCCGGTTGGGGTCCGAGTTGAGGGGACAGTATTTGTGGTTGGTGTTTTTCTCGACCGCAACGATCCCGCTGTTCATTGTCGTCGCTATATTCTTATCCGACCAGTGCGAGAAACACCACTGGATCCTGGTTGTCGGCTCGACGATGATGGCGTGGGCGGCGGCCGGGTTAATTGCACATACACCGGGCTGGCGGATGGCCGACCAGTACGTCTCGTTTCCGATTGAACAGATCCTCATCTGCGTCGCAATCGTGGGTGCAGGGTACGTCTTGAGGATACTGTACAAACGGACAACGATGTAACGGCCTCACAATGGAACATATTGATTTCAATTTAGAGACGGGCGCAGCTAGTGCAACACGCATCCAAGCCTCGACGTCGGGTGGGAAACGCGTTACTCAATGTCGTTTAGGAAGCCTATGTGCGTTAGTCATCTATCGTCCATTCCTCCCACGTCATCTCCGGATCCGGCCCTTTCGGCTACAGCTCCACATGCTCACCCTGAGCACTCGCACGAAATAAACCTCTGATGAGCCTTAAGAGATCCGCAGTCACAGGTCAAATGGGAGGTTCCATCATCTCCCAATTGGTAAAACCCCGTAGTACTGCCACGATCAACATAGGTGAGACCTATGCTGTTTACCCCGATCAATCCGATGTTTGCGACCATGCACAAGGAAGCGTGCGAGCCCAAATGGGACGGTTGGCGGATCCTGTTGTACAAGCAGGGAGACAGCGTTGAGGCTTTCACGCGCAACGGCCGGATCGTCACAGACCGATTCCCGGAACTCCGCGAGGTGGCTGCCGCCATTCGTGCACACTCGGCCATTCTAAACTGATGAAGGCATCTGCCTCCGTGACGGCCGGAGTGTGTTCGATGACTTCCAAACCACGTCGCATCCAGGAGGCGACACAAACGCACCCTGTGACGTTTGTCGCGTTCGATGTGCTTTACACCCGGAGCCATATGAGCGAGCCGTTGCATGAGCGCAAGGAGCGGCTGTTTGAGCTTGTACGGTCGTCAAATGTTCTTACTCCAACAATGTTTGTTGAAGGTTATCCAATTCTTGGACTGACCGGGTGTACGGGATGGGAGAGAACCGGCGGTGGACCGTCGTGTTAGGGCGATGGAAATACTGGCCCGAAAACTCGATCCTGCAGTACCAAACGCACATCAACACCTTGCAGAAGAACCTTAGCAATCACGTACTAATGCATAACATCGTGGTATTGAGCGGTCGCTCCGAGTTGGCCTGAAAAAGGCGAACATCAAAGACGTCAATGTTAGAAAATACCACGTGAAGCATATCCAGAGAGAGTTTAGGTGTTCTTCGGCATGATTGCCGGACTTACTTGGAGTGGTTACGTGCCCCCACACGTGCCCAATTCAACCACCCCCGGCCGGTGCCACCGGCCACACCTTTGCCAAATCGCCAGCCAACAGCTGGCCCGCGAGGACGTGCCCGGCGGTATTTGGGTGCCACCCGTCCGACTTGTATATGTCGATCGTCTGATGATGGTCCGCCAGGTACTGCTTCATCTGTCCGAACAGGTCCACTACATACACGTTCGGGCTGTGGAAACTCTCCGCCACCTCGACCTCGTTCTGGATGTACTCAGGTTCGGAATTCCGATATTGCGTGTACGACGCTACCGATACCGGCGGTGTTACCACCGTCACGACTCGGTGTTGGCGCAAGGCCAGGTCGATCTCGCTGCGAACCTGGCTCCTCAGTGTGCACAGCGGGGTCTTGTGCGAGATGTCATTAAGCAGTCCCCAGGCAATCATAACCACCTGCGGCTGCACAGATTGCAACAGTCCCGGGTAGGCGTCCGCGAGCTTGCCCGGGCCGTAGCCCACCTTGGATTCATTCACAAAGTAAATCGGCACCTTCGACTGAGCGGACAACGCCTGCATCGCCCGCGCCAAGTAGCCAGGCCCGTCGTCGTGCCAGCCGTAGGCCGCCGAGCCGCCGACCGCCATCACCGTGATCGGCCGGCCTGAGACCAGGACCGGGATGCGCATCTCACGGCCCGCCAACCCTCCGGTCATCCGCTCGATCCAGTCCTGCGTCAGGGCAGCACGGGTGTCCGGGCAGCGAGATTGCCACCACCACCAACTGCCCGCAGTCCCCGCAACCGCGAGTCCTACCAGGCCCACGACAGCTGCATGTCGACCCAGGCGCAACCCCATGTGTGACCCCGTCAGGCTCCCCGTCCCCATCCCCCACAGCCGCCTCCTCACACGCTTGCCCGTACGTGGCACTCGCCGTCCCGTCCACATCCGAATCACCTCATTCCAACCAGAACCAGGAAATTATTCCCCGTTCAAGCTGAATTCAATTTTCGTGGGATAGGCTAGTCATGTCAATCGTTGCCGGGTGAGACCTCGGGACGACCGGCCAACCAGGCTCACCGAACGTTCGGCGGGAAGGGTGATCCAGCATGGGCGGGAAGCGTCACCTGTACGAGATTGATCTGATGCGCGCTATCATCATCCTCGGTGTGGTGTGCGTGCACGTCATTTCGTTCTTCAACACCTTCGAAACGCCCCTGTCGGTGCGCAATCTGGCGCTGGATGCCGCCATGAGCGTCCTGCACTTCACCCGCGAGGCGTTTTTGTTCATCACCGGGTTGGTGTTGTTCGTCAACTACTACCGGCGGCCGTTCTCCGCCAAGTCGTTTTGGAAGAAGCGGTTCACCTTGATTGTTATACCGTACCTGTTTTGGAATGCCGCCTATGTCCTGTACACCGGTACCTACTTTCAGAACTTCGACTGGTCACCGGTTGGACTGTTGCGCACGTACGGGAAGGCCGTCCTGACCGGCGACGAGTATTTCATGTACTTCCTCGTCATCTCCATGCAGCTGTACCTCGTGTTCCCGCTTCTCATCGACGGCCTGCGCCGGTGGCGGCGCGGACACGTGGCGGTGCTTGCGGCGAGCTTCGGGCTTCAACTCGCCTTGATGGCCATCAACAAGCTGTACCTACAGCCCCTCGATCCCGCCCAAGTCCCCGCCTGGATCCGCTGGCTGTTCGTCTACCGGGACCGTTTCCTGCTGACATACCAGTTCTGGTTCGTCGCCGGGGCGCTGCTCGCCATTCACTACGAGCAGGTCAAGTCGTTCGTTCTGCGCCACCCCCGCTGGCTGTACACCGCCTTGGCCGCCGGGCTCGCGGTGCTCGTTGGCCACTACCTCATCGACCGGCTGTGGCTCGGTGAGCCGGAGGAGACCGCGGTGATGGTTTTGCAGCCCATCATGGTCCCGTACAGCCTGTTGGTGACGATCACGCTGTGGTACCTCGGCCTGCGCTGGGCAATGGTGCGCAAAGAGGCGCGTGTTCGCCGATTGACGCAGGCGGTGACATTCTTCGGCGGCGCCTCCTTCGGGGTGTTCCTGATTCACCCGTTTGCCCTGCACGTCATGGACGACGCCGTCGCGACGCTGCAAGCTTCCCCGTCCGTGCGGCTGTGGCTGCTGCCGGCCGGGATTCTGTTCGTGTACCTGACCTCGGCGGGGATTGCATACGCCATCGGCCGCGTGCCCTGGCTCGGGTACGTCGTCGGCAAAAAGACGAAGCCCGTCCGGAGTGCGGCCGGATCGCTCTCGCATGTGGCGCGATGATGCCCGAGCCGCGGCAGGCCAACGGCAGGCTGTCTGTGTGACACGGTTCGATACAACCCATTTCCTTGAAGGAGGCGGTGGAGATGAGCAGCCACTCTGCGCAAGACGCCAACCTGTTGGCCCGCTTGGAGCGCATCCCGTTGACGAAAACCGTGATCGGCATTGTGGCACTGTTGTCGTTCGTGTGGTTGGCGGAGGCGTTTGACGTCGGGATAGTCGGGCCGGTGATGACGACGTTGGAGAAGTCTTGGGGATTGGACGATGGGCAGGCCGGGTTGCTCGGTGCGGCGTCAACACTGGGCATTGTGCTCGGTATGATCCCCTCTGGCATCCTGGCGGACCGGGTCGGACGGCGCAAGGTGATTCTGTGGGGAATGATGTCGTTCTCCGTACTCACCATGCTCGGCGCGCTGGTGCACGGGTTCGCCGGCCTGTTCGCGGTGCGCGTGTTGGCCGGCCTCGGCGAGGGCGCCGTGCTGCCGATGCCCTACACCTATCTCTCGGAGTTTGTGCAGACGAAGCGGCGGGCGCTGAGCGTCGGCATCTCCAACGGCATCCTCACCGCAGCCTACATGGTGCCCAATCTTGTCTCCGTGTGGGCGCTGCATCACTTTTCGTCCGATCTTGCTTGGCGGGTCCCGTTCCTGATGGGCGGCCTCCCGCTCTTGCTGTTGATTCCACTGTATCTGTGGCTGCCGGAATCCCCGCGCTTCCTGCTGCGCCAGGGGCGCGGGCGAGAAGTCGAAGCGCTGGTGTGGAAGTTGGAGAATGAGGCCGGGCTACCGCACGACGCCACGGTGCGCGACGACGCCGCTGCCGCCCTGATGCGGGCCGTTCGCCCCCCCAACCGGGCCGCACTGCGGTTGTTGCTACGCAACCCCTACCTTAGCCGTAGCCTGATGGTGATGGCGCAGTTGACCGGTGCACTCATCCTCTTCTACGTACTGCAGGTATTCGGTCCGACCCTGTTCGTATCGCAGGGGCTGCCCGCTGACAGCGCAATCACCTATACCGGACTGATGATGGGTATCGCCGGCGTAGGCTCCGTATGCCAAGGCTGGTTGGCGGAACGTTTCGGCCGCAAGCCCGTACTCGGCACGTACGTAGCGCTGGCGAGCATCGGCTGCATCCTGTTCGCCGTGTCGTCCGGCGCCTGGGTGACGGCCGCTGCCGGATTGCTGACCTCGTTCTTCGGCCTCGGCGTGTTCCCGGTCTCGAAGCTGGTGGTCTCGGAACAGTATCCGACCGTCCTGCGCGGAGAGGGCGTATACCTTGCCGAGATGTGCGCGCGCGTTCTGTCCGGCGGCGTGACTCTCTACTTCATCCCGTACCTGGTCGATGCCCACAGCGCACGGTGGCTGTTCCTCTGCATCGGCATTGCACTCGCCATGCTGGCCGGTCCGTTCCTCCTGTGGGGCCGCGAGACCGCGCACATGAGCATCGAGGAGGCCGGCGCGCACGTCTCTTGGGCGGAGGTGCGGGCGAAAGCGTGATCGACGCCTCGCGAAAACAAAAGGAGGTCGGAGGCATGTCCCATTTGACGAATCGCTTGATAGATTTGGCCGGTGAACCGGCGCGGATACGGATCTGGTTTGAGGAACAAGCCTGTACTGGCAGACAGTTGTGGCAGGACGCCGCGTCCGTTGCCCGGCGGTTGCATGAGGCCGGGGTGCGCCCAGGCCAACGGGTGGTCGTGATGCTGTCCAACTCGTACACGTTTGCTGCGGTGTATATCGCGCTGCTTTGCATGGGGGCGGTTGTCTGTCCGCTTCATCCCGAACTCTCCCAGCAGGAGGCGGACACCGCCATCGGCCGCAGCGGTGCGTCGGCGGCCATCGCCGGCCCGGACTGTCCCGTCCGGTTCTCGATCCCGCTTGTTCGCCTGCCCCTCTCCGGCCCGTTGCCTGACCCGGCCGGCAATAACTACCGGCGTGCGGTTGCGGATCCGTCGCTCGTCTCCGCCGCGTGCCGCTGGGACCCGCTGGTGTCCGATGTACCCGAGGACGCTCCGGCCGTGCTCATGTACACCTCCGGCACAACCGGCACGCCGAAGGGCGTGCTGCTCACCCACGGACAGCTGTGGGCTGCGGCCAACAACGTGATCGCCAGCCATCGTTTGTCTCCGGACGATGTCGCGTACTGCATCCTACCGCTGTTTCACATCAATGCTCAGGTGATTGTCCTCTTGTCGACGCTCCTCTCCGGCGGCCAACTGGTGATGGCGCGCCGTTTCAGCGCGTCACGTTTCTGGGACGATATCGCGCGTTTTGGCGTCACCTGGGTGTCGGCGGTGCCGACGGTTCTCAACATCCTGCTGAGACGAGAGGGGCCTGATGCAACCCCCAGCCGGCTGCGCTTCGTTCGGTCCGCTTCCGCCCCGCTCGCGGTTGCGCACTGGCAGGCGTTTGAACGGCGCTTCCGGGTACCGGTGGTGGAGTCGTACGGGATGACCGAGGCGGCCGGCCAGATCTGTACCAATCCGCTGCCCCCGGAGCAGCGTAAGCCGGGATCGGTAGGCCTACCCGTAGGGATCGATTTGCGCATCTGTGACGACGCAGGCCGCCCCCTCCCACCGGGGCGGACGGGGGAGATCCAGATCCGGGGATCCAGCGTGATCGAACGGTACGAGAGCGGCGGCACGGACAGCTTCGCAGACGGGTGGCTGCGCACAGGCGACCTCGGCTTTCAGGACGACGACGGGTACGTGTACATCACAGGGCGGCGCAAGGAACTCATCAACCGGGCGGGCGAGAAGTTCAGCCCCCGTGAGGTGGAGGAGGTGCTGCTTCGGCACCCGGGGGTACACGCCGCGGCGGTGATTGGGGTACCTGATGAGCTGTACAACGAGCGCGTGGTGGCGTTCGTCGAGGCGGTGCCCGGCACGGGCACGGCGGAAGTGGAGCGGGAGCTGCAGGCGATGTGCGAGAGTGCGCTGGTGCGCTTCAAGTGCCCGGCCCAGTACGTCTGGTCCACGAACCTGCCGCGCGGGGCGAACGGCAAGATCCGGCGTCAATTGCTCCAGCGTATGATGGGCGACTGAACAAGCGCGAGCTGCCCGCCTACATAATTGTGCACACCGCCCATTACCGTGCCCAGTGCGATGGTTTCCGTACTCAAGGAACAGACCGAGGCTGTCACGGCGTAATCACAAGGAATTCGTCCCTGTGTGGGACAGTTGAAAACCGACTATGTAGCCCTGAGCGGCCTGTTCCCATGCACCGTCTGTGATGGGGCTGGGTTTCTATACCCTTTTTAAGATCTTGGCGTCCCAATATTTTCAGGATAGGTGGTCCGGATCCGGACAGAATCGTCAACGCCCTCGCGTACCCGTACCACTCCCGTTCCAGGGCCCTCGCCCCTCGGTCGCTGAGCACGCGCTTGTGACGGATTGCCTGCCGGGCTTTCCCTGGCGTATACTTTCCCTGTCAAGCCTTGCACCAGGGCGGAGACAGATGGTTCCGTCCTTGGCAGATACGGACAATTGAATCCAACAGGCTGCGGTCTCGCATTGCGAGTGAAATGGGAATCCGGTGAAAGTCCGGAACAGCCCCCGCTACTGTAAGTGACTACGAACTCTCAGGGCCACTGCCGCAAGGTGGGAAGGCGAGACAGTAGGCATGTCACGAGTCAGGAGACCAGCCGCAGCCTGTGATGCCACCCGCTTCGGAGGGAAGCCGGGGGCAGGGCGGAACGCACCGTCCACAACGCACATCGTCAAGGCTCCCTCCGCGGGAGCCTTTTCCATGTTCACGCGTGAAATGCGGCGGGTGTACGTGGACGCCAGGCGGGGCACCGGTGCGGAAGGAGATGAGGACGTTGCGGCATTGGGCGTGGCGTGGGGGAATTCTCGGCATGGCGGCGGTCGCCGTCCTCTACGGGGCGACGCACGCGCATCGGCCAGCCGGTGTGGACGCGGGGCTGGCCGCGGCCGCAGGGGCCGGAAATGCGGCGGCCGCCGTGAATGGGGCCGCGGGAGGTGGCGCGGGGGAAGCGAGCGCCGCGGGATCGACCGCTTCCGGCACCGGGGCGGGGGCCGTGCTGGAGCGGAAGAATGCCGCCTCTCCGGGATCTGCGGCCGCGGCCTCAACGGCGGAAGCCAAACCGGCCGGCGGGCGGAGCGATTCGGCTGGTGGCGAGGCAGGTCCGGCAGGCGGTCCGGGCGCTGCGGGCCTGTCCCAGGCCGGGGAGACTGCCGCCCAGACTGCTACTGGGACCAGTGGAAGCGGCAATGGTGGCCATTCCACCCGTGGCGCCGGGAGAGAAAGTGGGAGCGGCAGGGCCGCATCTTCTCCGGCGCACACGTCCCAACCGGCCCCGGCGCAGCCGGCGAAACCGGGCGCGGGAGAGTTCACCATCGTCGTCAGCGAGGACAATGGGGCCACCGTGATCGCCAAAAAGACGGTGCCCGTCGTGACGGGGGAGTCGCTCATGGACTACATGCATCAATATTTCACCATCGCCACCGCGTACGGGGATAACTTCATGGTGTCCATCAACGGCATCCGATCCCAATGGACCGGCGTCCCGGTCAACCAACGGCAGCCGGTGGACTGGTTTCTCTACGTGAACGGCCAGCAGGCCCAGGTGGGGGCGGCCGACATCTACCCGCACGCGGGCGACGTGGACACCTGGGACTACCATCGCTGGGACCCAGCGAAGGTGCAGGGATGAGGCGCGCGCGCTGGCGGCCGCGCCCGCACCCGGCGGCGATGGGGCTGTGCGCGTTGGCGTGGGGGGTGGTGGTCTACCGCACGGCTTCGTGGGAGGTGCTCCTGGCGATTCTGGTGGCGGCCATGGCCGTACATCACCGAATGGCCCGCGGGCCGGGGTCCGGCTCGGGGATGGGGGCGGTGTGGTGGGCGTTCCCCTTCCTGGTCCTGTACATGGCCATCGGCAGTCTGTTCGGAACGGTGGCGGGGACGGTCTGGTGGCGGGGCCCTCACATCCCCGGGCTCGGCACGCTGCTGATCACCCCCGGCAGCCTGGAGGACGCCGTTCGGCGCGGGCTGCGGCTGTGGAACTTGCTCCTGTGGATGGCGTGGTTCGGGCGCGTGGTGCGGCCGGACGACATCACCTGCTGGCTGGGGCGCCGGTTCGGCCGCGCTGGGCTGACGGTGCAGATGGTCGTCGGGTTCGTGCCGCAGCTGTTGCGCGAGCGGGATCGCGTGGCGGAGCTGCTCCGTCTGCGCGCGGGGGCGCTGTCGAGTGGCGGGCTGCGCGAACGCGTACGGATGCTGGCGGTGGTCTACCAGACCCTGCTGATGAATGGGCTCGAGCGCGCCTGGACGCTGGCGGAGTCGATGTACGCGCGGGGGTACGGGGCGCCGGGGCGCACCGCCTACCGGCCGCCGCGCTGGCGCGGCCAGGACGCGCTCCTGGCGGGGGTGAGCGCGCTCGCCGCCCTCATGGCGCTCCTGCCTCTCGCCGGAGGGCCGGCGCGATGGACGGAGGTGCTCGCCGCGGCGCTGGCGCTGGCGGCGGGGGCGTGGACGGGGGGGAGACAGGGTGCTTGAGGTCCAGGTGGAAGGGCTCAGCTACACCTACCCGGGCGCGCAGGCGCCCGCTCTCCAGGACGTGTCCCTCACCGTTCCGCCCGGGACGTGGCTGCTGTTGCACGGGGACACCGGGTCAGGCAAGTCGACCTTGCTCAAGTGCCTGTCGGGGGCCTGTCCCGCGTTCTACGGCGGGACCATGGCCGGACGGGTGCGCATCGGCGGCCTCTCGCCGCAGGAGATGTCCGCCGCCGACCGGGTTCAGCGCATCGGTGTGGTGTACCAGGACCCGGAGGCGCAGCAGGTGCACGCCACCGTTGCGCGCGAGGTCGCGTTCACCCTGGAGAATCTCGGCGTGCCGCCGCAAGAGATGGGCTGGCGCGTCGCCGAAGCGCTGGCGATGGTCGGCCTGTCGGACCGGGCCGGCGATCCCGTCGCCTCGCTGTCCGGGGGCCTGCGCCAGCGCGTGGCGCTGGCGGCCGCTTTGGTGCACCAACCCGGCGTGCTGTTGTTGGACGAGCCGGCGTCGCAGATCGATCCGGTCGCGGCCGAGGAACTCTGGGACGTTCTCCGCCGCCTGCGGGACGACTTCGGTCTGACCCTCGTCATGAGCGAGCACCGCGTGGACCGGCTGTACGGCTGGGTGGACCAGGTCGCGGTCCTTTCCCAGGGCCGGCTGGTGCAGTTGGGGCCGCCGCGGGAGGTGGCAGCCTGGCTGCGCGAGGTACACCCCGCCAACGCTCCGGTGCTGGCGCGTCTGTGGCCTGCGTCCGAGGTGCCGGCCCTGACCGTCCGCGAGGTGCGCCAGCGGATCCGCCAGGGGCTGCGCGCGGACGGCGGGGAGGGACTGCGCGCGCCCAGCGGAGAGGGACCGCAGTGCCGCGGCGGGGAGGGCGTCGCCGCGGACGGCGCGGATGACGACTTCGGGCGCCGCAGGAGGCCTCCCGCCGGAGAGGCCGAGGCGAGCGCGGGACGCGATACCGAGGGTGACATCGCCATCGGCGTCGAACGGGCGGTGCTCCTCTATCCGCCCTCGGACGTGCGGGCCCTCGACGAGTGCACGGCTGGGCTGGTGCGCGGTCGGGTGACCGCGCTCATCGGCCCCAACGGCGCAGGCAAGTCGACCTTGCTTCGGGTGTGGGCGGGCCTGCAGCCCCTGGCCGGGGGCCGACTCACCGGGGCGCTCCGGGGTGCCGACCCGCCGGGCCGGCGGGCGGGGAGCCGCTTCCGCACGGGGGCGGCCAAGGCGGAGAGCGCGCCGCCCTCGCGCGTGGCCTTCCTCCCGCAGAATCCGAACGATCTCCTGAGCCAGGAGACCGTCGAGGAGGAGCTGGGGCTGTCGCTCCGCCTTCAGGGGGCCGGCGAGGCGCGCACTCGGGAGGTCGTGGCGGAGGTCGCGCGGGCCTTCGGGATCGATCCGCTGCTTCCCCGCCATCCGCGGGATCTGTCGGGCGGGGAGCGGATGCGCGTTGCGCTGGCCGCCCTGGCTGTGGCGGAACCTGAGTTGCTGCTGCTCGACGAGCCGACGCGCGGGCTGGATCCGGCGCAGAAGCAGGCCCTAGGCCGCTGGCTGCGGGCGAGCGGCCGGACGGTGGCGGTGGCAACGCATGACCTGGAGTTCGTCGCCGAGTTCGCCGACCGGGTGCTGTTCGTCGATCAGGGCCAGGTGGTGTTGTCCGGCACCCCGGGTGAGGTGTTCGGACAGGCCCTCTGGTTCGCCCCCGTGCTGGCCCGCGCCTTGCGCGGCGTGGCACCTGGGATCCTGTGTCTGGCCGACGCCGTGGCGGCCGGGTGGGCGCGGTGAGGGGGCGCGCAAAACCGCCCGTGGGGACCGTGCCCGCCGGACCGGTTCCGGGCGGCGGCCCTTCGGCGGCTCGAGCGCGGCGCGCGTTGGCCGTGATCGCCTGCTTGGCGGCGCTCGCCGTGGTGCTCGCGGGCGCCTGGCTCGGCTGGCCGTGGTACGCCACCGCCGCGGGGGCGCTGCTGCTCGGCGCCTATGCCGCCCTCGAGCTATATGAGGCGTACGCGTCCGATCCGAAGTCCATCGCTTTTGTCGCCACCCTGGCCGCTCTGGCATCGGTGGGGCGGGCGGCGATGCAGGGCATCCCCGGGGTACAGCCAGCAACCTTCCTGATCCTGGCCAGCGGGTTCTCCCTTGGCCCCGTCACCGGGGCGGCGGTGGGGGCGTTCACCGCCATCGGATCGAACGTGTTCCTGGGGGAGGGCGGCTGGACCCCGTGGCAGATGGCCGCCTGGGGAATGGCGGGGGCGTCCGCGGGCTGGCTGCGCCGCCTGTGGCCGCGCCTGACCTGGCGGGCGTTGATCCCGTTCGGGTTCGCGTGGGGGTATCTGTTCGGTTGGGTCATGAACACCTGGTCTCTTCTCGGGGGCGGCCGCCCGACCTGGACGGCGTATCTCGCCCTGTGCGCCGCCAGCATCTGGTTCGATACCCTGCACGCGTTGGCGAATGCGGCCTTCGCAGCGGCCGCGGGCCGGCCGACCTTGTCGGTCTTGGAACGGTTTCGCCGCCGGCTTCCGCAGCCGGCGAGTCCATATACGTCATCCATGGGAGAGGAGCGATGATCATGAAACGCATCACCCAGGCGGCTGCGGCCGCTCTCGTCACCGTATGCACCGGCGTGCCGGCGGCCCTGGCCGCCACGCCGGCGTCCATTCCATCCGCATCCGGCACGTCATCGGCGGTCTCCGCCGCCTCCACCTCCACCTCGCAGGGCAACCCGTCGTCGGCAGTGCATCCGGAGACGGCGGCGCCCTCCGCCCAGAGCACGGCTGCGTCCGCCAGCCAGTGGATGTGGCAGAAGCAGGCGACGAAGATGCCCGACTGGACGGCGATCGCGACCTTTGCGGCGACCGGGAAGCGGCAGGTCAATGCCGCGCTCGACGCGGAGGCATCGGGGCTCTCCACCAGCACAGACGCCGCCCGATTCATCCTCGGGGCGTTGGCCGCCGGGGAGGATCCGCACCAGACGAAGTCGGGCGATGTGGTCGCGAAGCTGGCCCGCGCTCAGCTCACCTCCGGCCAGGACGCCGGGAAGTTCGCCGACAACCTGGACAGGACGGGGACCGACCTCATCAACGCCCAGGCGTGGGCCATCATCGCCCTGGAAGACGCGGGCGGCGCCTCGTACAACCGCGCCGCGGCCGCTCAGTGGTTGTTGGCGCACCAAAACGACGATGGCGGGTTCGGGTACTCGTCGCAGTACAGCAGCAGCGACGCGGATGACACGGCCAGCGCCCTGGTGGCGCTGTCGTTGCTCGGCTACACTGCGGACAACCCGGCGGTGGCCAAGGCGATCGCGTTTCTCAAAACCCAACAGGCGGACGACGGCGGTTTCGTAAACGGTGGCAAGACCAGCAACGCGGACTCCACCGGCGTCGTGGTGGACGCGCTGGAGAGCCTCGGGATCGATCCGCAGTCCTGGGCCAAGCCGGGCGGGACGCCATTGAGCGCACTGCTGTCCTTCTACGACTCGGCCAGCGGCGGCTTCCGGTACGACAACACGGGCGGCGCGTACTCGGGGGTGAGCGGTTACTCGACGCGCGACGCGCTGATCGGCCTCGGCGCCCTTCAGAGCGGCCGCTCGGTGTACCAGCGTCTCCACTGGCAGCACTTCACTTGGCTGAACAGCTACTGGGCGGGGATTTACCGGGCCGGGGGCGCCTGGGATCACGGCCAGTGGAAATCGTGGGCGCAGCTGCGGGCGATGGCCGTGGCGGGATCGTACGTGTGGATGCTGACGCCCGATTGGCAGGCTGTGGTGAAGGCCCACGGCAAATGGGTGGTCTCGGGCGGCCACAAGGTCTGGGTGCCGTGGGGCGAGCAGCTGGCCGAGCAGGCCCTGCGGGACAGCTTCGGCCTCGACACCGTACATCTGAACCTGTTGTGAGGCGCGCCCCGACGGCGGTGGTGGATTCGTTGCGGCCTCGCTGCGCGTGACCAGCGGCCGCCGGGCATCGCCGGGTTTTGGCGGAGATTGGGCACACTACCTGTGACCGACATCAGACAGGAGGGAGCCCATGCCAAGACCACTGTGGCTGTGCCTGGCGGCCTGCGTGCTGTTGGCGGCCTGTACACCGCTGTACGGCGGGCGCCGCGCCGGGGCGTTGTCGGAGGCGCCGTCCGCCTCGGTGCAGGAGGTGCTGCCGCGTTCCATCGCTGGGGCGCCGGAGACACTGTCCGTGACGCCGCAATCCCTGCCGCCGGTCATCATGGCGTACCGCACTGGCCGGCTGGTGCACATCCTGTCGCGCCAGCGCTGGCACGGCCGGACGGTGGACATCTACTATCTGCCGTCCGACAACGTGGTGCACCGGGGGGATCACCTGGAGCTGCGATCGGCCCGCAACGTCCAGCGGATCGCCCGGGCCGAAGTTCGCCCGGACGGGTCGTGGGAGGCCCGCTGGGATACGGGATCGTACACGATTCCGCGCCATCACCCGTTTTACCTGTTGGCGCGCGACGACGCCGGGGAGGCGGGGATCGTCCAGATCAATCCGTTCAACTAGCGTGGTACACTGGTGCCACACGGCCGCGCTCCGTGGGAGGCGCGGCGACTGGAGGCCGATGGTTGTGACGAAGGTGCTCGTTGCGGGCAGCGTCAATATGGACATCGTCAACGCGGTGCACCGGCACCCGAGGCCGGGGGAGACGGTGCACGGCTTGGGGACCCGCTACATCCCGGGCGGAAAAGGGGCGAACCAGGCGGTGGCGGCCGCCCGGGCGGGGGCGTCGGTGACCTTCGTCGGGGCGGTGGGGAGCGACGCCTTCGGCGGCCCGCTGCGGGAGGCCCTCGTTCATGCGGGCGTGGATGTCTCGAAGGTCGGGACCAAGCCGGGCTCGTCCGGGTTGGCCTTCATCACGGTCGCCGAGTCGGGGGAGAACACCATCATCCTCTCGGCGGGGGCCAACGGCGAGGTGACGCCCGAGGACGTGGACGCCGCTGCGGACGCCCTGGCCGCCTGCGACGTGGTGCTGCTGCAGAACGAGGTGCCGTGGGAGACCACCGTGCACGCCATGCGGCGGGCGCGAAACCTGGGCCGCCAGGTCTACCTCAATCTGGCGCCCGCCCGGCCGCTGTCCGACGAGGAGCTGCGGCTGGTCGACGTGCTCGTCGTCAACGAGACCGAGGCGGAAGCGGTCAGCGGCGTCCCCGTGGAATCGCCGGATGACGCCATTGAGGCGGGCCGCCGGTTGGTGGCCCGCGGGGCGGAGGCGGTCCTGGTGACGCTCGGGGCCAAGGGTTCGGTCTGGGTCGATCCCGCGGGCGACCCCATCCTCACGCCCGCATTCGCGGTTCAGCCCGTGGACACGACCGCTGCGGGCGACACCTTCGTCGGGGCGTTCGCCGCGGTGCGCGGCGCCGGGATGCCGGTGCACGAGGCACTGCGCTTCGCTTCCGCGGCGGCCGCTCTCAAGGTCACGCGGCCCGGGGCCCAGACCGGCATCCCCGAGCGGGCCGATATCGAGGCATTCCTCAAGATGCACTGAATCGGGGACCCTGGCATTACTGCACGTGGACGAGGGTGCCGTAGTGCATGTAGCGCCAGGCCACTGCGGCTTTGTCAACGGGGAGCTCCACGCAGCCGAGGCTCTGCGGCGTGCCGTAGGAGGCGCGGACAAAACCATGGACCGCCTCTCCCCGTAAAAGTAGTTGACGTAGGGGACACCCGGATCGGAGTAATGTTCACCCCACGGCGTGACCCCGCTCATCGTCTGGCTGCGGTAGCGCAGATAGACGGGGAAGGTCCCGTGCACGGTCGGGCTCTGGGCGATCCCCGCATTGGCGGGGGAGGTCAGGACCGTCTTCCCGTTCCACCACACGGTCAGCGTCTGGGGAACGCGTGTGTTGACCACGACGAACGTGTACCCGAATGGGTTGTGGCGTTGGGCGAGGGCGTCCTGCATCAGCGCGTTCCAGGTCAGGGGTCCGACCACCCCGTCGGTGTCGAGGCCTTTCGCCTCTTGGAACGTCATCACGGCGCCCTGCACCAGGGTGTTGAACGACGATTCGGCCCAGAGCGCGGTCAGCGCCTGAGGCGTGTTGGGGTAGGCTGGTTGCCAACGGCCCTTCGGCGGGCTTTGCACGGCCCGGTACTCATCGTCGAGCGTCTGTGGCTCCTGTCCGTCCGGCACCCAGCGCATGGGCAGATAGCCGAGCTCACCCAGCAACTGCTGCAACCGTTCGACCGCCGGGCCCTGGCTCCCCGCCTGCAGGAGCGGCAGAGCAGCGGAGGGTCCCGGTTTCGGGGGCGGATCGGCCGGTTTTGGCGTTCCTCCGTCCGAGTTGCCGGTGTCGACGCTGCCCCCGTTGCCCGTGCTGGTCCGGTTGTCCGACGCGCTGTTGTCCTGTCCGGGCGCGGGGAACTCTCGCTCGTCTGGCGTGGAATTCGCGAGCGGTTTTAGGGTTGAGGGCGGAGCGGTCCCCCACGGGGCGCACGCGTTCACACACAGGGCCGCTGCCACAAGGAGCATCATCACGAAGGATCGCACGAAGGACCGCATGGTGTTCGCCCTCTTCCGTCGGCGGGTCTGCGGTGCCGCAGCGGGCACCCAGCCCCCGGATGTCAGACATTGCTACAGTATTATGCGGACGGAAGAGGTATGTGTGTACGAGGATGGGCAGATTGGAAGAGAGGGGAGAAAATGGGGCGCAGGAGGGTCAGTCCGGCTTTTGGCCGGGATCCAGCCACGTGTCGGCCCAGCGCTGGACCTCGTCCATCACCGGCCCCAACCCCTTGCCTTTCTCGGTCAACTCGTATTCGATGCGGACGGGCGTCTCCGGATACACCTTGCGCACCAGAATGCCCGCCGCCTCCAGCTCCTTGAACCGCTCCGCCAACATGCGATCGCTCATGTTGGGGATCATCTCGGAGATGTCTTTAAACCGCTTCGGACCGCTCATCAGCGCGCGGATGATGAGGCCTGTCCAACGCTTTCCGAGCAGTTCGAAGGCAGATTCAAACTTGGGGCACATCTGATGAAACGCCATGGGGCTTCACTCCTTACTTACAGTGTAACACAGCCGCTTCACTGAAGTAAGTATGCCCCATCGCGGTGAGCCGCACATTCATGGGAGGGGGGCTCGGGCGCGATCGGCTCAAGGCGCGGGGCCCGCCTCCATGGGCCTGGCGACGAGCAGCTGCCGGCGCAGCCCGGGGGACCAGAGGGGGGCTGCAGCGCACAGGGCGGCGCACAGGCCGAGGATCAGAATCAAGGGGCCGGGCGCAACGGCCAGCCCGACCGCGCCGAACACCAACTGGCCCAACGGAACCACGGCGTTGAACACGGCCGCGACCATGCCCCACACCGCCGCCAGGGATTCCGACGGAATGACCTGTTGAATGCTGGTGAAAAACGTGATGTTCACCATGCTCATGCAGAACCCGCCGATGCCGAACAGGGCGCAGATGACCGGGACGTTGGGGGCGATCCCGGTGAGCCCGACGCACAGACCGGTGACGAGCATGTTGAAGACCAGCAGCCTCTGTACGGGGAAGCGTCTGGTGACGGACGTGACGAGGAGGCTGCCTGCCAGCTCACCCACGGCCATCGTGGCGTTCACCGCGCCCACCGCCGCTGACCCCTGGTGCAGGGTGTTGGCGATGTACTGCACCAGCAGCAGGTTTTCGACCGCGATCACGAAGAAGGTGTACGACAGGAGCACTGGCGTCAGCAGGCGGACGAGCGGGAACCGGGCGGCGATGCGTACCCCCTGGGCGATGTCGCGCACCAAGTTCAGCCCGGTCAGGGGCTTGCGTTCGAGCGCCGGTTCCGACACGCGGATGAGCAGCATCGCGGTGATGGCACACAGGAAGCTGACCGCGTCGATGGCGAACGCGGCGGCCGCGCCGAGCACGCCGATGAGGGTGCCGCCGGCGGCGTAGCCGATGATCTGCGTGATGTTGAGCGCCGTCTGGTTGACGGAATTGGCCTGCATGAGCTGATGCTCGCGCACAATCTGTTTCTGCACCACGACGTAGGCGGGAGTGGCGAAGGTGCTGGCAGTCGCCAACAGGAGGTTGGCCGCGACGAGCATCCACGGTGCGGCGTGGTGCGCTGCAGTGGCTGAGGTCAGAGCCGTAAGCAACAGAAATCGCAGCACGTCGGTGCGGATCATCACGCGGCGTTTGTGCCAACGGTTCACCAACACGCCGGAGACGGGAGCGATCACCACGTGCGGGATGAATCCCGCCGCAAGGACCACGGACATCCAGAGCGATGAATTGGTCAACTCGTGCATCAGCCAGACGATGGCGATGGTGAACATGCTGTCGCCGAGGCGGGAGACCGCCTGACCCGCGAAAAACAGGGAAAAATCACGATTTTGGAATACGGCAGGAATCCAGCCCAGTTGTCGGTCCACGGAGGTCAACGCTCCTCGCCATACAAATTCACCTTTTCCTCTCATTTCGACAAAGGGCGGGAAATTCCTGTTTCTCCAAGCGTGGAACTGGAAGCGAAACCTGGATTTGATGGATCAATGCCCGATCCAAGCGCGGAAAAGATCGGTCGTCGGACCTGGCGGAAAGATGATGTACAGCAACAGGAACACCATCAGGCCGCTGGCGGCCGTGATGAACCAGATCGAGGCGGTCCAAGGGCCGATCCGCCTGTGAAAGGAGAAGTTCTCGCGGAACGCGGCGCGGAGGGTGATGATGCCGAGGATGGCGGCGACGGTGGCCAGCACGGAGTGCACCTGCAGGAACACCTGGTACGGGAGGCGCCAGCGCTCTGGTCCGCCGAAGGCGGTGTCGCCGATGAGGATGGTCTTCGCCACGTAGGTCACGAAAAACAGCGCCGCCAGCACCACGCCCGCCAACATCAAGCGGCGGTGCGCCTCGACGCGGCGGCGCCGGATCTGGAACCAACCGAGGGCCATCGCGACGGCGCTGGCCAGGATGCATGCCTCGTTGAAGTAAGGCAGAAACAGTTGCACGCGGGACGGCTCCTTCCGTGCGGGACATGTTCACCAGCATTCTAGCAGGAGCCGCGGTCTCAGGCAAACACAAAGAGAAGGGCCGGCCGCTCGGATTCGGTCACATCTGCTGGTGTGACAACAGGCGTTGGTGTTCCGTCTTGAAGCAGCGGTGCGAGATCACCTGCAGGCCGGCCTGGCGCGCCTTGGCTTCGGCCTCCGGGCTCTCCACGCCCGGCTGCAGCCAGACGGCTTTCGCTCCCTTGGCGATGGCGTCGTCGACGATCTTCGGCGCTTGGTCGCCGTGCGTGAAGACGTTGACGATGTCCACCGGCTCCGGGATCTCCTGCACGGTCCGCACTGCCTTATGGCCCAGCACGGAGTCCACGTTGGGATTGACCGGGATCACCTTGTATCCCTGCGACTGTTGGTACATCGCCACCTGATAGCTCGGACGGCTGGGATCGTCGATCAGCCCGACGGAGGCGATGAGGCGGGAGTTGGCCATGAGATCGGCCAGCGTCTGATCGGGTATCGTGCTCACCGGTACCTCTCCTTTGCCCGGACATTGTGGACAGCCGCCAAAGGCCATCCGTCGGGGCTAGTATGCGCTGGCCCAAGACCGCCTAGTCTCTCACGGCAGCGCCTTCAAGGCGGCAAATTTGCTGTTCAACCGGTGGAGCTGGTCCACCGTCTGGCCGGTCATCCCGTTCATCTGTGCCACCGCGTCCGCCTCCTGGCGGGCCTGGCCGGCCGCCGCGCCGGTGGCATCCCGCAGCCCGGTGGTCAGCGGCGCCAGTTGTTGCAGGTGTTGGCCCACCTGGCCGGTGGCGGCGTTCAAGCGGTCGAGATCCTGGATGATCCGCTGTTCCGTCCGGCCGATGGTGGCCAGGTGCCCGTTCATGGACTGCAAATGGGCCGCCGTCTGCTCCTGCGCCGTCTCGATGCCTGACAGGTTCTCCGTCAGCTTTGTGAGCGGCGCGAGCTCGGCGCTGGTCTCCTGAACGATCCCGGAGGTCTTCCCAACCGACTCCCCGATGCGGGCCATGGCCTGATTCAACTGCGTCTGGATGGCCGCCTGCTGCGTGAGGCTGTATCCGAACGCGCCCGCGCCCGCCAGGCCCAGGCCCCAGAGCAGTCCCTGTATCCAAAACGTTCGCATCCGCGTCCCACCTCCATGGGTTCCCTCCGCCCCGCGGTCAGGGCGGGGCGCTCAGGGCAGGTTGTTCAAGGCAGGGCGTTCAACACCGATCCGACCGCGCTTCGCACCGCGCCTGTCACGCCGCCGAGTCCCGACTGTGGCCCTGAAACCCCGATGGGCAGCAACTGCTGCAACTGGCCGAACAGCCGGAACTCCTGCTGGGCTGAGGCCAGCTCCCGAAGCAGGGCGTCCAGCTGTCCGTTGAGCGCCGCAGAGGAGTTGGACGCATCCCGGAGGGCGGCCTCCAGGCTCATCATCCCGGAGGCGTTGTCGGACACGGCCGGCGCCATCGCCTGGGCGGTCCCGGCCACCTGGTGGGTCAGCGCTTGCGTCTGCCGCTGCCGCTCGAGGATGTCCCGCATCCACGACACGCCCTGCGCGGTCAGATCCGCTTGGGTGGCTAGGGCCGCTTCCAGAGACTGTCCGGTCTGCTGCAGGATCTGTTCCTGCCGATCCAACTGTTGCAGTTGTAGCGCGACCGATTGCACCCCGGAAGACAGAGTCTTGGTGTTCTGATACACCTGCTGGGTCGACTGCGCCAATTGTGCCACCTGTTTGAGCGGCGCGGCGGCCGCGGACAGACCCCGGACCGCACCCGGCTGGGCGGCCAGCCCAATCAGTGCCATCGCGGCGGCCACCGCCGCGACGGCTGCGGCCGGTTTGGACAGTGCGAGTCTTTGCATGCGCTTCACCTCCTCACGGGATGAGGGCCGTCTTTTGGTTCATGTCCGCCAGGTCGCGGTTGATCTGCGTCTGGTCCGCCACCATCGCCTGCAGATACCGAACCACGTCCTGATTCACCCCTTGGATGGCCTGCACTTGGTTCAGCAGCGCCTGGGCAGTGGCGATGGCCTGTTGCACCTGGGCGTCCGATCCGGTGGTCGATCCCGCCAGCGCAGACACATCCTGTTCAATCCCTCCCACTGTGGCGGCGAGGGTGGCGAGTCCCTGATCCATGTGGGCGGTGGTCCGTTCCATCTGGACCAGCACCGACCGCATGGACTGGGTGGTGTCCGCGAGATCGGACAGGCCGGACACGCTCGTCTTCATCTGCCCGCTCTGGCCCTCCGCGCGCGCCACCTGCGCCTGCAACTGCGCCGACTTCGCGGCCATGTCCCGCTGCAGCCCCACCTGGATCAACCCGCCCGCGCCTAGGCCGGCCAGGCAGGCGACGACCAGCACCTTCGGCGTGGACAGGACACGAAGGATGTCGGGTTTCACGGTGCACGCTCCCCCTTTCTCGAAAAACCGGCCTTTCCGCAGCCGCTTGACGGCTCCGTCACCGCAACAGCCCCGGGATCTTGGCGTCCATCTCGTGCACCTGCTGGCGCATGTCCGCGAGATTCGCGGCGTCCGACTGGACCACGCGGTGGAGCGCGTCCACGTTCGAACCCAAACCCGCGAGCGCGTCCTGGAGCTGGCCGAGCGCCTTGGCGATGTCCGCCAGGGTCTCTTGTCCTGAGCGACCGGCGCCGGCCAACTGGTCGTTGATGCTGCGTGTGGCCGCGTTCAGGTCATCAATTTGGGTGACCGCCCATGGCAGCCAGCGCTTTCTTCTGGGTCTGGGAGGAAGCGCCGATGGCCTGGAGGTCGGTCTTCATCGACTGGGCGAGAGTCAGAAACTGTTGGCTGAGGGCCACCTCCTGGCGGCTGAGATCGTCCAGCTTCGCCAACGTGTTTCGATCCCGCGCGATGCTCTGGTTGACCTGGCTCAGCTGCCCCGCCATCTGCGGCGCTCGCCCGGCGAGGGCATCGATGTCCTGAAGATGGCGGACGATCTGGCCGTTGGCGCCGTTGATTTCGTCATTGGTCCCGGCCATCTGCCGCACCAGGGCGGGGAGGTTCCACAGCCGGGCCGGTCCCCGCGCGGCGGCCGCCGCAGCGGCACCCGCCGTCACGAGGCACAGGCCAATTCCTCCGGCCACCGCCCAGCGGCGCCGAGGGAATCGCCGGGTCTGCGCGGCGGGTGATTCACTCGGGGCGGCGCGCGGCGCGACGTGGTCCGCCGAACTGGCTCCGATCGGGCCGGGAAGTCCGGGGGCCGGGGGGACCGGCGGATCGTCCGCGCCGTCCTCGAAGATGGCGAGATAGTCGGTGCCGGCGTACATCCCTTCGATCTCGGCGCCATAGCGGCGCATGATGATCTGGTTGCGCACCTTGAGGGTGGGGGTCAACTCGCCGCCTTCGATGGAGAACTCCTCCGGCAAGAGCACGGCTCGCTTCGGCTGTTCGAACGGGGCGAACCCCTCGACGGCGCGCCGGATCTCCTCCGCGTACAGCCGGCGCACGGCCGGGTGGCGGACCCACTCGGCAGGCCCTCCTTCCAGGCCCAGCTTTTCCGCCAAGGTGCCGAGGGCGTGAAGGTCCGGAGAGACCACGCAGGTGACGTACTTCCGCCCGTCCCCGATGAGGACGGCGCTGGAGACGTACGGGCTGAGCGCGATGGCCGTCTCGACGGGGCCGGGGGCGACGTTCTTCCCGGTGGCGAGCACGAGGATGTTCTTCTTCCGGTCGACGATCCGCAGGTACCCGTCTTCCATCACGGCGATGTCCCCGGTGTGCAGCCAGCCGCCGCGCAAGGCCTCCTCCGTCTCGTCCGGCGCCCGGTAATAGCCCATCATCACGTTGGGTCCGCGGACCAGCAGCTCGCCATCCTCCGCCAGCCGCACCTGCACCCCGGGCAGGGGCACGCCGACGGTCCCGGGCCGGTTGGCCCCGGCGGGGTTGGCCGCGATCACGGGGGCCGCCTCGGTCATCCCGTACCCTTCGTGAACCGGGATCCCGGCCCGGGTGTAGAAGCGGGCGATCTCGGGGGACAGCGCCGCCCCGCCGGAGACGATGACCCGCACCCGCCCGCCGAGGCCGGCGCGCAACTTGTCGTACACCAACCGATTGACCAGTCGGTAGGTCAAGCCCGTGGTTTTGTCGCTGGAGAGACCGGCCTCCAACCACCTGCGGACCGGTTTGGGCAAGCGCGCCAGCCGCTCCTGGATGCCGGCGTACACCTTTTCGAGCAGGCGCGGCACCGTGACGAGGATGGTGGGCCGGACCTCCAGCAGGTTGTCCCGCAGCGCATCGATGGATTCCGCATAGGCGACCGTGGCCCCGGAGGACAGGGCGGCGAACTGGCCCACTGTGCGCTCGAAGATGTGCGAGAGCGGCAGGTAGGACAGGGAGATGTCGGCGGGATCGACCGGAAGCAACTGCAGGCTGGCCTGGACGTTGTGCACGATATTGCGGTGCGACAGCATGACACCCTTGGGCCGCCCGGAGGTGCCGGAGGTGTGAACGATGGTGGCCAGGCGGTCGTCGGGGATGGCGGAGGGATCGACCGGATCGGTGGTAAAGGGCGGCTGGCCGAGCCGTACCACATCCCAAAACGGCAGCCAGCGGCGCTGGGGCGTACGCGGCATGGTCTCGTCGCGCATGACCACGGCCAACCTCAGGTTGGGCGGCCAGGGCTGCATGATCTTCTCGTACTGCGCCGCGTCCTCGACGATGATATGGCTGACCTCGGCGTTGTCGAGGATGAACAGGACCTGGTCGCGCGGCAGGGTGGGATAGACAGGCACGACGACAGCGCCGAGGGCCAACAGGGCGTAGTCGGCGATCGCCCACTCGGGGCGGTTGGTGGCGAGGATGGCGACCTTGTCCCCAGGGCGCACGCCGCATTTGCGGATGCCAGCGGCGAAGTGTAGGACGTTCTCCCAGAACGCCTGGTACGTAAGGGTCTGCCACTGGCCGTCCTGTTTATGCATCAGGCAGGGGTGATGGGGAGCGCGCAGGACCGCCTGTTCCAACAGGTGTACGAGGTTCACGGTGAAACCTCCCTTCGGCGGAATGGTCCTGCCATATCATTCGCCGGGTATGGGCGGTTTGTGACACTGGGGATTGGGAAAATTATGACGACTCGCGATGGGGCCCGTAGAGGGCTTCGAGGACGTACCGGTGCAGGAAAAACTCCACCGCGCCGAGGGCGAGGGCGATGGCGCAGGCGCGATCGAGGGTCATGTGCGCCGCGGGCCAGAGCCGGGCGAGACCCCAGAGGATGGCGGTCATGCCGAAGAAGCCGAGCACCAGCGGCGGCACGTTGCCAAAGCGCGCGACGAGCGTGGCGTCGCCGATGACGCCGATCGCGGTGAGGACGAGGACGGTGCACGCTGCTGGCACCCAGGACGGGTACAGATCCGGCCACAGGGCAGACGCGACCGACAGCACCAGAGCGTAGAAGACCAGCTTGGCCGCCGCGTTCCACAGAGAGACCCGGATGAGGCGGGGCCAAGAGAGGCGGGCAGGGTGATGGACCGGCATGGTGCACACTCCCGTCGCGAGAAGACGTGGTCCGCCGGTCCGCAAGCACCCCGGCGGATGGTTGCGCCCGACGGTTTCACTGAAAAAGTGTGGTCCTCCGCCATGGACGTTATGCCAGGCGGGAGACGCCGATTCTGCGAGCGTGCCGGCAACTTCCAGTTCCGCGGCGCATGCGGGGACGGATGGTTGGTGACGATGACAATCGTTTAAACCCTACGAGACGAGGAGGCGTGCACAAATGCCTTTGATGACCCACGAGGCGTGTGAGCTGAATGAACTGCTGATGAGCTGCGTCAACTCCATCAACTGCATGGGGTTGTTTCTGAGCCAGGTCAAGTGCCAGGAGCTGAAAGGCATCCTGCAGAAGCACATGGCCGCGCACATTCAGGATTACAACATGAAAGTCGAGTGGGCGACCAGACAGACGAGCCAGCAGAAGCTGGCGGTGCCCCCCATGCCGCCGGCGACGGCGGGGGGCGCCCATCACTTGGCGCAGCCGGTGACGCCGAATCCGCAGATGACGGCGCTGGATGACCGCTCGATTGCGACGTCGTACCTGTTGACGCTCAAGCGCGCGGGCCGCGATTACGCCTGGGCGGCGATGGAGTGCACGGACCCGCAGCTGCGCACCTTCTTGGAGGACGCATTCAGGATGTGCTGCCGGCACGCGTTCGAGGTATCGCAATACATGATCAAGAAAGGTTACTACCCGACGGAACAGGCTTCGGCGACATACATGCAGCGCATCGGCCAGGCGTATGCGCCGGTCCGCGAACTGACGGGGGTGCACTGAGACCCGGCGACTCCGCATCGGCCTGCGGTGGCAACGCGGTCCCCTGGCGGCAGTGCGGGGGACCGCGCCGTGTTTTTGCGGCATCAGTGGGGAGCGTGTGCGGGTGACTCCGGGATGTGGGCACCTGCGGGGGAGACAGCCCAAGGGAAAGGTTTGGCCCGTGCGGAAAAGCTTGTGCGCGGGATTCAGGGTTGTTTGCATGCGATCGCGATCGAATTATGTTAACAGGCAAAAATTGACCTGGATGAACTTTGACACCCACACGGGGGCGGAGTTACTTTCAATACGTAAGTGAATCACAAAACTTCCGGAGGTGTCGCGAGATGAAATGGCGGAACGGGTTGAATGCCATCATCGGTGTCTGGTTCATCATTGCGCCGTGGGTGCTCGGTTTCGCTGACGTCAGCGGCGCCGTATGGACGAGTGTGGTGTTCGGTGCCATCCAGGTGATTGCCTCCGTGTGGGCGGCCTACGTCAATCGGCCGAACTGGCGCGTCTGGCAGAACTGGGTCTCGTTCGTCACCGGCGTGTGGTTCATCCTGCAACCCTTCGTGCTGTCCCTGACGGGCAACGAGGGCGAGGTATGGACGAGCGTGATCCTCGGCATCGTCACCGCGGTCCTGAACCTGTGGACGATGTGGGAAGGGGAGAAAGAGCACCCGACCCAGAGCGCGGGGGGCAAGGCATCGGCGTAACACAGCGTGTGTTGGGATGCATGGCACGGGGCGGCCAAGGCCGCCCCTTTTGGTTTGTTTCAGGATGCCGGCGGCGGGATCGCCAAGGCGGTGAGAGATTCCAGGCGCGAGAGGTTGACGCTCGTTTATCCGGGTGGTATATTACCTTTTGTCCGGCGCAGCCGACGGAATGTAGCTCAGGTGGTAGAGCGCACGGTTCGGGACCGTGAGGCCGCAGGTTCGAGTCCTGTCATTCCGACCAGCCGTGAGAACACCCGCTTCCAGACGGAGGCGGGTGTCTTGATTTATACGAGAATGCAAGGGGGAATTCGCTTGGACGCGGTGCAGTGGGTGTTGTGGGGGATGGTGCTGCTGCAACTGGCGCTGTGGGTTCGCCTGTCACGCCGGGCGGATGGCGGGCGGGACCAACAGCGACAGCAGGAAGCGCTGCGAATGGAGATGGTGTCGGCGTTGGACCGGGCGATCGCGGGGGTGCGCCAGGAGTTCAGCCAACAGGCGAAGCTGTTGCGCGAGGAGCTGGCGGGTCAGCTGCAGCGGACGGCGGACGCCATTCAGGCGGGGTTTGTCCGCATGACGAGCCAAGTCAACGAGGGGACGGCCTACCAGATGCAGCGGTTGGGGGAACAGCAGCGGGTGTTGCTGGAGGCGTTCGCGGGCCAGTTGAAACACCTGACGGACGCCAACGAGCAGCGGTTGGAGGCGGTGCGGCGAGTGGTGGACGATCGCCTGCGCCAACTGCAGGAGGACAACGCCCGGCAGATGGAGCGGATGCGGCAGACGGTGGACGAAAAGCTGCACGCGACCTTGGAGCAGCGGTTGGCGGCGTCCTTCCGGCAGGTGAGCGACCGTCTGGAGGCGGTCCATAAGGGCCTCGGTGAGATGCAGTCGCTGGCGGCCAACGTCGGCGACCTGAAGCGGGTGCTGACGAACGTCAAAGCGCGCGGGACGTTCGGCGAGGTCCAGCTGGAGATGCTTCTGCAGCAGCTGTTGTCCCCGGAGCAGTATGAGAAGAATGTGGCGGTGCGCGCGGGATCGAATGAGCGGGTCGAGTTCGCCATCCGACTGCCGGGCCAGGGGGACGAAGGCGAGGTGGTGTACCTGCCCATCGACTGCAAGTTTCCAATGGAGGACTACCAGAGGATGCTCGACGCGCAGGACGCAGGGGACGCGGCGGCATTTCAGGAGGCGGCCCGGGCGTTGCAGCAGCGGATCCGGGCGGAAGCGCGATCGATCCACGACAAATACATCCACCCGCCGTACACGACGGACTTCGCGATCCTGTATCTGCCGACGGAAGGGCTGTTCGCGGAGGTGCTGCGCCAGTCGGGCATGATGGAGGCGGTGCAGCGCGAGTTCCGCGTGGTGATGGCGGGGCCGACGACGCTGACGGCTTTGCTCAACAGCCTGCAGATGGGCTTTCGGACGCTGGCGATCCAGAAGCGTTCCAGCGAGGTGTGGGAGCTGCTGGGGGCCATCAAGACGCAGTTCGGGGCGTTTGGCGAGCTGTTGCAGAAGACGCAGAAGAAGCTGCAGGAGGCGAGCCACTCCATCGAGACGGCGACGCGCCGCACGCGGACGATCGAGCGGCGGCTGCAGCGGGTGCAGGAGCTGCCGGTGGATCGGGCGGCGGAGCTGTTGCCGCCGGAGGCGGAGGAGACGGGCGCGCAGGAGGCGTAGGAGAGGCGGGCGCGCAGGAGGCATTAGAGAGGTGGGGGCCGGGGCCGCGGCGGTTGCCGCGGCTTTGCGGCTTTGCACGGGCCCGGGCTGTGGTGTAGGGGCTGTGGCGTTGGGGCTGTGGCGTTGGGGCTGTGGCGTTGGGGCTGTGGCGTTGGGTGGTGTGCACCGCCGCGATGGGTTTTCTGGAAACTGCCAAATCTCCCTGGGTGTCATCGACCGCTCCTGGCGTTCGTGGTATGGAAGGGGATAACGGTGTCACGTACAGGTGAGACCGTGCAGACCTGCCGCGAGGAGCTCCGGATGGGGGCGTGTGTGGACGGCTTCCGGAGGCTTCGGCGGTGTGGGGAGGGGGAGCGCGACCGTGGGATCGAATATCGACTTCGCCACAGCCTACAAAAGATTTGTGGAGGCGCACTTGCGAGAGGCGGATGGGGGGAGGCAAGGCCGCCTGCTGGAGGGATTGGGCCATGCAGAATACAGGTTTCTGGAAAATGTCTGGTGGCCCGCATTCGGGGACTTTACAGACCTGTATTCACAGTATGAGGTTCGCGATTTTCGGGATGGCAAGCGGTACGTCGACTTTGCGTTCATTCGAGACGGCCATCGGATTGCCCTCGAGATCGACGGAAAAGGACCGCACTGGCGGGAAATCACAAAACAGCAGTTCTCCGATCATCTGCAACGGCAGAACCACCTGGTCATCGACGGGTGGCTGGTGCTCCGATTCGCGTACAGCGACATCGAGGAACGCCCCCGCGTATGCCAGCAGACGATCCAGCAGCTGCTGGGCAGACTGTCTGGGCAATCCACGCGGGTATTACAGAGATTGAGCCTGGTTGAACGCGAATTGGTGCGGCTGGCAGCGAGGACGAGCACGCCCGTGACACCCCGGTGGGCCGCACGGCAGCTGAACATCACGCCTGCGACGGCAGCGAGGCACATGCGGCGGCTCATGGAGAATCATTGGTTGGAGCCGGTGCGCGAGGGTGTGCGGATCCGCAGGTACCGGTTGCACTCAAGCCGGAGTCATCTGCCGATCTGACGCGTCCGGCATTGTGGGCAGGGTCTGGGCGGGGGGCGCTTGGGCTGGGGTGCCTGGGCTGTGGGGGCGCATGGGTCGGAGGCGCTTGCGCTGTGGGTGCTTCGGCTGGGGCGTTGGGGCTGTGGGTCGGATGCCCTGTGAGGAGACGCGGTCATGAGACCAATTGCAGTTTTGATGTTAACGTAGCGGGGAATCGGGACGGTAACGGACGTTTTGATGTTACTTCGGGCCGGGCCGATGGATTAAGGTGAAGAAGTTGATTTATCGGGGTGGACGGCACCTCTGATGAACGCGGATACGTGCAAAACGGTCGCTATCAGGGTGCTGAGGTGCGCGGATAAATACGGAACAGTTGTTATCTGATCGCGTGGCCGCTGGATTAAACACAATTCGTTCGCAACCGCATGAATGGGGGGGCCCGCAGTCAACCCAATTCCCCCATGAACAACCCATTCCCCCCATTTTCAACCCATTGACAACCCGGTGCATTCAATCAGAGACCTCAAAAGGAAAATCGGCGGAACAGGGTGGGTTCCGCCGTTCCATATCGATCCCGCAACAGATCAATCCCCGTTCGCCCCCGCGTCTCCGCTGGCCCTGCCGGCCCACAACGCCTCGAATCCACATGGCCGACCCGGACCGGACCGGACAACCCCCGAACATATGTACTATAATGGGAGGGACGCAAAACGGCTCAATGGGGATCCGGATCGACCGGAAACCGGACGGGCGGGACGACGGGATCGACCTCAGAGACCGACCGGAAACCGTGATGGATCGCAAACGCGGAAGTCGTGATAAATCGCAAACGCAGATCGGATCGCAAATGTGGATGGACCGAAAACGGGGATCACGTGGAAAGGTGGAGTGCTTGTGCGTGCAGCGACGCCGGAGGTGGACGGCATCCTCGCCGGCTTGAATCCGATGCAGCGCGCCGCCGTCGAACACACCGACGGGCCGCTGCTCATCCTGGCCGGGGCGGGCAGCGGCAAGACGAGCGTGTTGACGCGCCGCATCGCGTATCTCATCGGCACCCGGCGTGCGGCGCCGTGGAGCATCCTGGCCATCACGTTCACGAACAAGGCGGCGCGGGAGATGCGCGATCGCATCGAGGGGCTGGTCGGCCCCATCGCCCAGGACATCTGGGCCATGACGTTCCACGCCATGTGTGTCCGCATCCTCCGCCGCGACATCCAGCGGCTCGGCTACCAGCGCGGCTTCACCATCCTCGACGACGGCGACCAGCTCGCCACCGTCAAGCGCATCCTGGCGGACCTGAACATCGACAGCAAGCGATATGAGCCGAGGGCCGTGTTGTCGGCCATCAGCAACGCGAAAAACGTGCTCAGGACGGCGGCGCAGGTGCGCGATCGCGCAGGCAATCCGTTCGAACGCGTCGTGGGGGACGTGTACCTCGAGTACGAGCGGCGGCTGAAAGCGAACAACGCCCTCGACTTTGACGATCTCATTCTGAAGACGGTGCAGCTGTTCGAACAGGCGCCGGACGTACTCGAGTTCTACCACCGGCGCTTTCACTACATTCACGTCGACGAGTACCAGGACACCAACCACGCCCAGTATCGGCTGGTCCGGCTGCTGGCGGACAAGCGGCGCAATCTGTGCGTGGTCGGCGACTCCGATCAGTCCATCTACGGTTGGCGCGGCGCCGATATCCAGAACATCCTGCAGTTCGAGCGCGACTACCCGGATGCGACCGTCATCCGGCTGGAGCAAAACTACCGCTCCACGAAGACCATCCTCGCCATCGCCAACGAGGTCATCCGACACAACGTCGAGCGCAAGGAGAAGACCCTCTGGACGGACAACCCCGAGGGAGAACCGGCCACGTTGTACCGGGCGGTGGACGAGCGGGCCGAGGCCGCGTACATCGTCGGAAAGATGGAGCAGTACCGGCGCCAGGGCCGCGACTGGAGCGAGATGGCCGTGCTGTACCGCGTCAATGCGCAATCGCGCGTGATCGAAGAAGCGATGCTGGAGCAGGGCATCCCGTACCGGATCTTCGGCGGCGTGAAATTCTATGATCGAAAGGAGATCCGCGACGTCCTCGCGTACCTGCGCCTCATCCACAACCCGGCGGACGACATCAGCCTGCAGCGGATCGTCAACGTGCCGAAGCGGGGCATCGGCGATGGCACGATGGACAAGCTGCAGCATTGGTCCGCCGTGCACGGCGTCCCGCTGCTGGAGGCATGCCGGCGGGCGGGGGAGGCCGGCGTGTCCGGCAAGGCGCTCAAGGCGCTGGGTGAGTTTGTGGAAACCCTGGATCAACTGCGCCAGATGCGTCCGTTTCTCTCGGTCACCGAACTGACCGAACAAGTACTCGAGCACACCGGCTACCGGCGGGCGCTGGCGGCCGAAAAGACCCTGGAGGCGGAGGCGCGCGTGGAGAACCTGGACGAGTTCCTGTCCGTGACGCGAGAGTTCGACCAGCGGTGGGAGGCAGCCGGAGGCGTGATCGCGGTGCGCGGCGGGGGTGCTGGACTCAGCGGCACTGCCCCGGCGGCCGGCATCCACGGGGAGGACGGCGCGGACAGTGACGCCGCGGAGGACGCGCACATCGGCGAAATGGAGGACACCGTCTTGTATGGCGATCCGCTGGCCGAATTCCTCGCCGAGGTGGCCCTCCTCGCGGACACCGATCTCAACCAGGGCAAGCCGGACCCGGGTGCGGCGGAAGAGAACAAGGTCTCGCTGATGACCCTGCACGCCGCCAAAGGGTTGGAGTTTCCGATTGTGTTTATGCCCGGCATGGAGGAGGGGTTGTTTCCGCACAGCCGCGCGATCGACTCCGAACGGGAGATGGAGGAGGAGCGGCGGCTCTGCTACGTGGGCGTGACGCGTGCGCGGGAGAAACTGTATCTGACGACGTGCACGACGCGGACCATCTTCGGGCAGTACCGGGCCTGCATGCCGTCCCGGTTTCTCGGGGAGATGCCGCCAGAGCACGTGCAGTTGGACGATCCCGGCCGGCGTCCGAGGGCACCGTGGTCACCGAGACCCGGGTCGTCCGGGCGAGATGCGGCGGACGGACAGAGCACAGGGGTGCGGGACGCCGGGGCCAAGGGCAGTGCTGCTGCCGGCGTCCCCGCGGCGGGTGATCCGTTCACACCGGACCGCGTTGCACAGTACCGGGCCGGCGACAAGGTGGAGCACCGCAAGTGGGGCCGCGGCACCGTGGTCGAGGTGCACGGCGCGGGGGACGATCAGGAGTTGACCATCGCCTTCCCGGCTCCCACCGGCATCAAGCGTTTGGCGGCCAGGTTCGCCCCCATCCGCAAGGCCGATTGACCCCGGGTGACGCGGAAACCGCGAAACGGCCAAACGAACCATACGGGATTCACAGCCATGGACACGCGATCCGAAGGAGGAGGCCCCATGACCATCCCCGTCCCAGCGACGGAGGCGGAGGCGCGCGCCCGCGCGGAGGCGCTGCGGGAGACCATCCGCCACCACGATTACCTCTACCACGTGCTGGATCAGCCGGAGATCCCGGACGCCGAATACGACCGGCTGATGCGCGAACTGTCGGCCATCGAGGCGGCGTACCCGGCGCTGGTGACACCCGACTCTCCGACGCAGCGCGTCGGCGGCCAGCCGCTCGAAGGATTCGTCAAGGTGCGCCACGACATCCCCATGCTGTCGCTGGCCAACGCCTACAGTCCGGATGAGATGCGCGACTTCGACCGGCGGGTGCGCGAGGCCGCCGGCCGGGCCGTGCGGTATGTGTGCGAGCTGAAGATCGACGGCCTGGCGGTCAGCCTGCGCTACGAGGACGGCCGGTTGGTGCGGGGCGCCACGCGCGGGGACGGCGAGACGGGCGAGGACATCACCGCCAACATCCGCACCATCCGCGCCGTGCCGCTCGTGCTTCGTCAGCCGGTGACCGTCGAGGTGCGCGGTGAGGCGTACATGCCCAAGCGCGCCTTCCTGCGCCTCAACGAGCAGCGCGAGGCCGCCGGAGAGCCGTTGTTCGCGAATCCGCGCAACGCGGCGGCGGGATCGCTCCGCCAGCTGGATCCGAAGGTCGCCGCATCCCGCGGGCTGTCGATGTTCACCTACGCCCTGGCCGAAGCCGACCCGCCCGCGCCCGTCGCCACCCACAGCGAGGCCCTCGCCTGGATGGCCGAACTTGGGCTGCCCGTCAACCCCTCCTATGCCGTGTACGACGACATCGAGGACGTGATCCGGTACATCGAGGCGTGGGCGGACAAGCGGCACGATTTGCCTTACGCCACCGACGGCATGGTGGTGAAGGTGGACGATCTCGCCGTCCAACAGGCCCTCGGCGCCACAGCGAAGAGCCCGCGCTGGGCCATCGCGTACAAGTACGCCGCGGAACAGGCCGAGACGGTGCTGCGCACCATCGAGCTGAGCGTCGGCCGTACGGGAGCCGTGACGCCGACCGCCGTGTTTGATCCGGTCTTCCTCGCGGGCACCACGGTGACGCGCGCATCCCTGCACAACGAGGACCTCATCCGGGAGCGGGATATCCGCATCGGAGACGTCATCGTCGTGCAGAAGGCAGGGGATATTATTCCTGAAGTGGTGCGTTCGCTTCCCGAGCGCCGCACCGGGGACGAGGTCCCGTTCCGGATGCCGGATAGCTGCCCGCGGTGCGGGGAACCCTTGCACCGCCTGCCCGACGAGGTCGCGTGGCGGTGCATCAACCCGGCTTGCCCGGCGCTCATCCGCGAGGCGCTCATCCACTTCGCCTCGCGGGACGCGATGAACATCGTCGGGCTCGGCGAGCAGTGGGTGGACGCGCTTCTCGCGCACGGACTGGTGCGGGACGCCGCGGACCTGTACCGCCTGAGGAAGGAACAGTTGCTGGGCCTGGCACGCATGGGGGACAAGTCGGCGAGCAACCTGCTGGACTCGATTGAACGGAGCAAAGGCAACTCGCTGGAGCGGCTCCTGTTCGGCCTCGGCATCCGGCTGGTCGGCGAAAAGGCCGCGAAGACGCTGGCGCGCCACTTCGGCGATCTCGATGCCCTCATGGCGGCGGACGTCGAGGAACTCACGGCGATCCGCGAGATCGGCCCGAAGATGGCGGAGAGCATTGTCACCTATTTCCGGGGCGAGGGGGCCCAGTCGCTCATCGCCCGGCTGCGTGAGGCCGGGGTCAACACCCGCTACCTCGGGCCGGGCGGCCCGGGCGCGGAGGACGCCTCGCTCCCTTGGGCAGGCCGCACGTTCGTGCTGACGGGGACGCTTCAGACGATGGAGCGACAGACGGCCACCGGGTGGATCGAGCGGTTCGGTGGCAGCGTCGCAGGCAGCGTCAGCCGCAAGACGGATGTGGTGGTCGCGGGGGAGAAAGCGGGATCGAAACTGGACAAAGCGAGGGCGCTGATTGAGAGCGGACAGACGCCCGGACTGGAGATCTGGGACGAGGCGGCATTCTTGGCTCGCCTGCGCGATCTCGGTGCCTCCGTGTAACCTGTCGCGCGGGTGCGCCGTCCAGTAGAATGCGCCATGCGCGGTGCGGTGCTCTGTGGCGAGGCGGAAACCGTTTGAGCTCCCGGTTCGGCCCGAATGCGTTCGGCGTGCCCGTGGGAGCGCCCGGACAGGCGCCGGGCGCACCACCGGGGGCCGGGTGGTCACTTCTGGCCGCGCACGAACTCGGGGACTGTGTACTTCTCCTCGTTCTTGGCGTGGAACCAGGTGACCCGCGTGGACAACCGGCCAAGCGCGAACACGACCGGGACACCGATGACGCAAGCGAGGATGAGTTCATTCTGGGTCAAGATCCATCCCTCCCTGTGGGATTGGAATTACCGGCGGCGGACGCCTCATCCCATATGTATGTACAGGGCCAGAAGAGTATAATGGGATTCGGTTCAAACGTCCGCGCGCTGATTCGACAGAAACCGCGTCCGCGCACCGAATGGGTGTAAGGCGGCCATATGCCGCGCGGTCTGCGTCGGCGGGCCATTCACGCAGGTTTTGACTCAGGTTTTGGCTTAGCTTCAGGAAGGGTGTTGCCGTTTGGGAACGCATCCGGCGTGGTATTACATCCTGAGTTTCCTCACCGCCTTCGTGATCGTCTACGCGCTGGTGCCGTACGTGCGCCGGATCGCCCTGCGCACCGGATTCGTGGACCGGCCCAACCAGCGCAAGATCCACAAGGAACCGGTGCCCCTGTTGGGAGGACTGGCGCTGTACGTCGGTGTCGTCGTCACCTCGGCCCTGTTTGAGCATGCGGGAAACACGTTCTGGGGCATCGCGGTGGGCGGCTTTCTCATCTTCGCCATCGGTGTGGTGGACGACTACTACAAGACGCGCGGCCGGGACTTCAAGGCACTGCCCAAGTTCCTCACCCAGATCCTCGCCGCTGTCGTGCTGCTCTGTTTCGGCGTGAGCATCGGGGGTGTGAGCGTGCCTTGGGGCGGGACGTATTACACGTTCCCCGAGTGGCTGTCGTGGGTGGCCACCATCCTGTGGGTGGTCGCCATCACCAACATGATCAACTTCCTCGACGGCGTCGACGGGCTGGCCGCCGGATTGTCGGCCATCTCGGCGATGTCGCTGTTTTTCATCGCCCTCCTCAAGGGACAGGCGGCCATGGCCGTCTTCGCCGTCGTCCTGATGGGCGCTGCGCTCGGGTTTTTGCGCCACAACTTCCACCCGGCGCGTATCTTCATGGGAGATGCGGGGGCGACGTTCCTCGGCTACGTCCTGGCCGCCATTGCCGTGGGCGGCGCGTTCAAGAGCGCGACGCTGGTGTCGCTGGTCGTGCCCGTATTGGCTCTCGGCGTGCCCATCCTCGACACCGTCTGGGTCGTCATCCGGCGCGTCCGCGAGAACCGGCCCATCTATGTGGCCGACAAGGGGCACACCTTTCACCTCCTGATGAAGTCCGGGCTGAGCCAGGTGCAGACGGTGGCGTTTCTGTACCTGCTCGGCGTGTGCTTCTCGCTGGCCTCCATCGTGGTGCTGCTCATGTCTCATTGAGGCGGCCCCTGCGGGGTGCTTCGGTGCGGCGGTCGATCCCGCCGGCGCCAACGCCGCCGTGCGGCGCGGACCGCGTATGTGCTATAATCCCCAACGAATGCCCTGCCTGTGACATCCTGCCGGGCCGTGCACCCATGCGGTGGACGAGCGTCCGGCGTTTCACTGTGAGGAGGGAACCCCGTGAAAATTTCAGCCGACACCGTGCGCCATGTGGCGAAGTTGGCGCGCCTCGCGGTCAGTGAGGAAGAGGCGGCCCGGCTCGCGCCGCAGTTGAGCGACATCATCGGCTACGCGGACGAGCTGCAGTCGGTCGATCTCGCCGACGTCCCGCCGACCAGCCATCCGTTTGCGCTCGTCAACGTGCTGCGAGAAGATGAACCCCGGCCCAGCCTGCCGCGCGAGCGCGCACTGGCGAATGCACCCGACACCGACGGTGAGCAGGTGCGCGTGCCGGCCGTACTGGAGGGTTGACGATGGCCGTACATACCGTCAAACACATCATGGAATCCCTGCGCCGGCGTGAGAGCAAGCCGTCCGAGTGGGCGGAGGCGTCGCTCGCCCGCATCCGGGCGTTGGACGATCGCATCGGCGCGTTTCTGCACGTGGACGAGGAGGGCGCGCTGGGGGCGGCCCGCCGCCTCGATGGCGAGACGCCGAACCATCCGTTGTTTGGCATCCCCTACGCCCTGAAGGACAACCTGTGCACCGAAGGCCTCCCGACCACGGCCGCCAGCCGCATTCTCGAGGGATACGTGCCGCCGTATTCGGCCACCGTGGCGGACAAACTCCGCCAGGCCGGCGGGGTGCTCGTCGGGAAGACGAACCTGGACGAGTTCGCGATGGGATCGTCCACTGAGAACTCCGCCTACAAGAAGACGCGCAACCCGTACAATCCAGACTGCGTGCCGGGCGGCTCGAGCGGCGGGTCAGCCGCAGCGGTGGCAGCCGGGATGGTGCCGTATGCGCTGGGTTCGGATACCGGCGGATCCATCCGTCAACCGGCATCCTTCTGCGGCGTCGTCGGGCTGAAACCGACCTACGGGCGCGTCTCCCGTTACGGGCTGATTGCGTTCGCCTCGTCGCTCGACCAGATCGGCCCCTTCACGCGCACGGCCGAGGACGCGGCGTACGTGCTTCAGGCCATCAGCGGGCACGATCCCTTCGACTCCACGTCCGCCCCGGAGCCGGTGGATGACTTCGTCAGCGGCCTGGAACGAGGTGTGAAGGGCCTGCGGATCGGCGTCGTGCGCGACCTCAGCCAGGAAGGGCTCGATCCGGAGGTCAAACGCCTGGTCGAGGCGGCGATCGCTACCCTGGAGGGGGCGGGTGCCGAGGTGGTCGAGGTGAGCCTGCCGCACATGCACTACGCGGTGGCCACCTACTACCTCATCGCGCCGGCGGAGGCGTCCTCCAACCTCGCTCGCTACGACGGCGTACGCTACGGCAAGCGCGTTTCCGGCGACTCGCTCATCGACATGTACGAACGCACGCGCAGCGAAGGCTTTGGTCTGGAGGTCAAGCGGCGCATCATGATCGGCACCTACGCCCTGTCCTCCGGGTACTACGACGCGTACTACCTGCGGGCCCAGAAAATGCGCACGCTGATCCGAGAGGATTACCAGAAGGCGTTCGAGGCCTGCGACGTGATCGCCACGCCGACCGCACCGACACCGGCCTTCCGGCTGGGCGAGAAGGTGGACGATCCGCTGCAGATGTACCTCAACGACATCTACACCATCCCCGCCAACCTGGCCGGGTTGCCGGGTATCAGCGTGCCGTGCGGCCTGACGGAGGCAGGGCTGCCGGTGGGGCTGCAGTTGGTCGGCCGGGCGTTTGACGAGAAGACGTTGCTGGCGGCCGCGCACGCGTACGAGCAGCTGCGCGGATTCGAGATGCCGCTGCCGGGGGTGGAGCAATGACGACGCAGTTTGAGACGGTCATCGGCCTGGAAGTGCACGTGGAGCTCAAGACGAAGACGAAGATCTTCTGCGGCTGTTCCACCCAGTTCGGCGCCCCGCCGAACACCAATGTCTGCCCGGTGTGCATGGGGCACCCCGGCACCCTGCCGGTGCTCAACCGCGAGGCGGTGGAGCTGGCCCTGAAGGCGGCGCTGGCGCTCAACTGCCGCATCAACCAGGATTGCAAGTTCGACCGCAAAAACTATTTCTACCCGGACCTGCCGAAGGGGTACCAGATCTCTCAGTACGATCAGCCCATCGGCGAGGACGGCTGGGTCGAAATTGACGTGAACGGAGAGCGCAAACGCATTGGCATCGTCCGCGTCCACCTGGAGGAGGACGCGGGCAAGTCGATGCACGCGCCGGACGGGTCGCACTCGTTGGTGGACTACAACCGCACGGGCGTGCCGTTGATTGAGATCGTGTCGAAGCCGGACATCCGCTCGCCGGAGGAGGCGCGGCTGTACCTGGAAGCGATCCGCTCCATCATGCAGTACTGCGACGTCTCCGACTGCCGCATGGAGGAAGGGTCGCTCCGCTGCGACGCGAACATCTCCCTGCGACCGGTGGGGGAGACGAAGTTCGGCGAGAAGACGGAGCTCAAAAACATCAACTCGTTCCGGTTCGTGCAGAAGGCGTTGGAATACGAGGTGCAGCGCCAGACGGAGGTGCTGTCGAGCGGGGGCCGCGTGGAGCAGGAGACGCGCCGCTTCGACGAGGCGACGCAGACGACGGTCTCCATGCGCACCAAGGAGGAGGCGCACGATTACCGCTACTTCCCGGAGCCGGATCTGGTGCGTCTGCGCGTGGACGACGCGTGGCTGGCCCGGGTGCGCGAGGGCTTGCCGGAGCTTCCGTTGCAGAAGCGGGATCGATACGAGCGGGAGTTCAATCTGCCGGCGTATGACGCGGGGGTGCTGACCAGCGACATCGGGGTCGCGACGTACTTCGAGGCGGTGGTGGCGGCAGGCGCGGATCCGAAGGCGGCGAGCAACTGGGTGATGACGGATGTGCTTGGGTACGTCAACGCCCAGGGCCTGAGCATCCAGGAGGCGCCGGTGTCCCCGTCGCACCTGGCGGGACTCATCACCGAGGTGAACAAGGGCACCATCTCCATCAAGCAGGCCCGCGATGTGTTCAAGATCATGTGCGAGACGGGCAAGGACGCGCCGACGGTGATCCGCGAGCACGGGTTTGAGCAGATCAGCGACGAGGGCGCGTTGGCAGCCATCATCGACGAGGTGATCGCCAACAACCCGAAGTCGGTACAGGACTACCTGAACGGCAAGGAGAAGGCGCTCGGCGCCCTGGTCGGCCAGACGATGAAGGCGACCAAGGGCAGGGCCAACCCGGCGGTCGTCAACAAGATGATCCTGGAGCGCATCGGCAAGTGACGGCACGAGGCGTGGACGCGGACCCGCTCGGCCACGGAGCCGGGCCGGCTGAGGCGTCCGGAGCGTCCGGAGCGCCCGGCGGGGCTGCGGCTGGCTCGGCCGGCGGTGCTGGGGCCGGCGGCATGCCCGTGCGGCCGGGGGATCGACATGAGGTGGAGGCGGTGCGCCTCAACGACGATGGCGACGGGGTGGCCTCCATCGAAGGGTTGACCGTGTTCGTGCCGGGCCTGCTGCCGGGGGAGCAGGCGGAGATCGAGATCACCACGGTCGAGCGGCGGTTCGCGCGCGGCCGGATCGTTCAGCGGCGGAGTGACGCGCAGGCGCGCGTCGCGCCGCCATGCGCCGCTTTTGGGACCTGCGGGGGATGCCAACTGCAGCACCTGGCGTACGATGCGCAGCTCGCTCACAAGCGCGAGGTGGTGGTGCAGGCGCTTCGGCGGATCGCGCGGATCGAAGGCGTGCCGGTCCACCCGACGCTCGGCATGGCGAAGCCCTGGCGCTACCGCAACCAGGTGCAGGTGCCGCTCTCGTTCGATCCCGCGACCCGCTCCCTGACCCCGGCGTTCTTCGCGCCGGGGAGCCACGCGCTGGTTCCGGCCCCGGGCTGCCACCTGGAGCCCGTTGAGATGGAGCGCACCATCCAGGCGGTGGCGGGCGAGCTGACCAATTCTCTCGGGGCTCGCGCGGCCCGGGTGCACCACCTGATTGTACGGCAGTCGTTCACGACGGGGGCGCAGATGGTGGTGTTCGCGGCCGAGGCGGAGGATGTGCCGCTCGAGGAGGTAGCCGAACGCGTCCTGGCGATCCCGCCGGTGGTCAGCGTGGCCCGCACCGTGCAACCGAACCGGCACGGCCCGGTGTGGGGACGTACCGTGGACGTGTTGGCGGGAGACCATCACCTGACGGAGCGCATCGGCGATCTGGAGTTTCTCATCTCGCCGCGCTCGTTCTTCCAGGTCAACACGCTGCAGGCCCGGCGCCTGTATGAGACGGCGCTCGCGTATGCGGAGGCGCGGCCGGCGGACCGGGTGCTCGACGGCTACTGCGGGACGGGCACGCTGGCGCTTATGTTCGCGCGGCGGGTGCGAAAGGTGGCCGGGATCGAGACGGTGGCGGCGGCCGTCGCCGACGCGCGGGTGAACGCGGCGCACAACGGGATCGACAACGCGTCGTTTGTGGTCGGCCAGGTGGAGCGGGTGCTGCCGCGCTGGACTGCGGAGGGCCGGCGCTTCGACGTGGTGCTGCTCGATCCCCCGCGGCGCGGCTGCGACCGGCGCGTGCTGGACGCGGTCCTCGAGGCTCGGCCGCGGCGGGTGGTATACGTATCCTGCAACCCGGCGACGCTGGCGCGGGACCTCCGCGTGCTGTGCGACGTTGGCTACCGCGTGGCCGAGGTGCAGCCGGTGGACATGTTTCCGCAGACCAGCCATGTGGAGTGCTGCGCGCGGCTGATCAGAGAGGATGTAGCCAAATAACAATCTCCTGCAATCCCAAATAATCTCCTGCTTCAGCGAGAATAAAGTCCTGATCCAACGCGGGGGAAATGGCTGGATAAACTCGGAAATCCCTTATCCCACAAGCCCTTTCCCCCTGCTTTCTGCCCGACTTTATTTTCTCAAGAATAAAGTTCTGCTTCAAAAATCGGATCAAAAAATCGGGGAAAAGCCCGATCTTTGAAGGACTTTATTTTCTGAGGGAAAAACTGGGGACGGAGTTATGCGGGGAGAGAAGGGGGAATTTGCGGGAGATTGTTTTATGGGGACATAGTTAGAAATGCAAAATGGCTGATTTTCAATTTTCGAATTTGAAATTGGGAAAAGGTTACAGAAGGGCGAAGGGACAGAATCGTGCAGGAAGGGAGCGTGAAAAAGCCCGTACCTGCGCAATTTTCAGGGCATATGGAATTATGCCCGATAAGTCTGAGACGACCACCAGGCAGTCTCTAATCGCCTCCTGACTTGGTGTTTTGGTGAATCACAATTTCCAATACAGACGGGCAAAAAGCCGATACAACGAAGTGACAGACATACCTGTGGCTAAATTCTTGAATGGTAAGCTTTCATTTAGCTAACGTGTCGTTCTAAAGTGTTCTTTTATGGAGGGGACTTGTCGTGAGGAAACGATTTGTAGCTGTGATCGTATCGCCGGTGATTTCACTGGCAATTTTGGGAATTGGCTTAAGTTCCACAGGTCTGGCGAATAACACACATGACGCAAAGCATATAGCGGGTCCAGCGACCCCACATGCCGTTCCGCCACAATTGCAGGGTAAACCAGCGCAACCGAACCCCGACCCAGGAATTGCCTCGACGTACAGCGCAAAGACAACAGACATCGGGTTCGAGTCCGACCTGAAATCATCAAAAAACTTAGACCCAGGTATGACTCCGCAATATCCATCATCGTTGCGATCACCGAATGCACACCAAGCAACACCAGGGCAAACGCCCAAGACGAAGAATTAAGGGCACACGTTATAGAGAGTAATCACCAGCCCTATTCCCGTTGAGTTAAGGGAAGGACGGTTGATTTCAAATACTTCTTCGACATCATGGAATACGAAAAAACCCCTCGGAGTCTCTCCAAGGGGCACATAGTACATGCGTTTCAGTGAAAATCCACGTCAATCTGACGACCTATTTGCTTCTGGCTCTTCGGAAACCTGACTTCCAGTACGGCGTTCCTATACAACGCTTTCGCTCCCGTGTCATCCACGGCACTCGGTAAGGGCACGATACGGGAAAATTGCCCATAGTAACGTTCCGTTCGATGCACGTTCTCGTCCTCTTGCTCGCCCATCTGTTTGATTTTCCTGCTGAGATGAAGGCGATTGTTGTGGACGGTGATGTTTACATCTTCCTTCTCCTCCAATCCAGGGATTTCGGCTACATCTCACGGAAACGTGCACACGTTTGATCGTCATTGGTTGATTTCCTCCTCTAAAAATTTCGCAATGCGTTCTTTAATGGCATCCCGTACTTCACGAAACTTTGCGGTAATTTCCTCTTCAGACCCTGTCGCTTTGGCAGGGTCTTCAAATCCCCAGTGCAGGCGATGGACATGTGGCGGTGTGACGGGGCATTTGTCGTTGGCATCACCGCAAAGAGTGATCACATAGTCGGCTTTGTTGAGAATCTCAGGGTCAATCAAATCCGATGTATGGTCGGAGATGTCCACACCTGCTTCCTTCATCGCTGCCACGGCACGCGGGTTGAGACCATGCGTTTCAATTCCTGCACTGTAAACCTCAATCTTGTCCTTACCGAGATGTCTCGCCCAACCTTCTGCCATTTGGCTACGGCAGGAGTTACCTGTGCACAAAAAATAAATCAGTGGTTTTTTTGACATGACAATTCCCTCCCGTTTAGGCTGATGCCTTTTGGAAATATCTCTGTTGGAACTTGAGTGCTACGTTCACCAGTGCAATCATCACGGGTACTTCCACTAAAGGACCGATGACTGCGGCAAAGGCGGCTCCTGAGTTGATGCCAAACACACCAACGGCAACAGCGATGGCAAGCTCAAAATTGTTGCTTGCCGCAGTGAAGGACAATGTACATGTCACGGAATAATCCGCACCCGCCCTTTTGCCCATGAAAAAGGACACCAGAAACATGACGACAAAGTAGATGAGAAGCGGAATCGCGATCCGAACGACATCCAATGGCAAGCGAACAATCAAGTTCCCTTTGAGCGAGAATATGACAATGATGGTGAACAACAGCGCAATCAGCGTAATCGGGCTGATTTTCGGTACGAAGTTCTTCTCGTACCACGAACGTCCCTTTGTTTTCACGAAGATGTAACGGGTAATCGCACCAGCCAAGAACGGAACACCAAGATAGATAAATACACTTTTCGCGACTTCCGCGATGGTGATATGAATGACCATGGTGTGAAATCCGAGCCATTGCGGAACGACGGTCACGAAAACGTAGGCATAGAGGGAGTAAAACAACACTTGGAAGATCGAATTAAACGCCACAAGACCTGCCGCATACTCCGCATTGCCCTTAGAAAGGTCGTTCCAGACAATGACCATTGCGATACAACGCGCCAAACCAATCATGATAAGACCAACCATGTACTCTGGATAACCACGAAGAAATACAAGTGCCAAGACGAACATCAGAACAGGTCCGATGACCCAGTTCTGGAGAAGCGAAAGACCTAAGATTTTGCCGTTTCGAAATACCTGACCGATCTCTTCATATCGCACTTTCGCAAGCGGTGGATACATCATTAGGATTAAGCCAATCGCAATCGGAATAGATGTGGTTCCGACTTGTAATTGATTCAGTCCGTCAACGAAATGAGGGGCTACGTACCCCAAACCAATCCCGACGACCATCGCCGCGAAAATCCAGATGGTGAGATATCGGTCGAGAAAAGATAACCGTTTGACCAATTGTTTTCCACGCTCCTTATTCACACTGTACGAGTAAACCCTTTTGCTCCAGCCGCCGCAGTTCTTCGGACAAGTCGGGTAAATTCGAGAGAGACATCCCGATTTCATCCAAACGCTCACGGTTCAAGGAATAAAATACCCACATTCCCTTGCGAGTCTCTTTGACCAAACCAGAATTCTTTAAGCGACTCATGTGCTTTGAGACGGCTGGTTGCGAAATCCCGAATATCGGGACGAGTTCGCACACACAACAGTCACGAGTCTGAAGGAGTGCGATGATCTTCAAACGAGTTGGATCGCCGAGAGCCTTCAACGCATCTGCAAGTTGCTCGAACTCCATACAATCACCCCGATGAATATTATAACTATATGGTTATTAAGTTAACAAGTGCTATACAATCTGGTTGCAGTTTGTTGTCGATGGACAACTGTATTACTTTGACAATTGGCGATTGAGGCATAGGGAGAACCTTGGGGTGGATGTGAAGTGTGGGGTGGGTCAAGGGTGTGTTGAACACATCAGCCCATTGCGAAATGAACACATTAGTCATATCTTATTCATATCATTAATTGTTGAAATGATGATGTGAGGTGGTAAATGTGAGCGCTACAGTAGACACAGCCTTATCTGTCCGAGCCAAGTTTTTTCGTGGATTAGCTGACCCGTCACGCTTGGCATTGTTGTTAGCACTGCGCCAAGGGGAGAAAACAGTTAGCATGTTGAGTGAGGAAACAGGTCTTTCACAAAGCAATGTATCCAACCATCTCGCTTGTTTGAAGGACTGCGGGTTGGTTCTGAATCGCCAAGAGTGGAGACATGTGTACTACCGCATAGCCGATGAAAAAATCCTTCGTTTACTCAGCCTTGCTGACGAAGTGGTCGCTGAGAATGCACAACGCATTGCGGGTTGTGTGAATTACTACGTGCACGAAGAACAATAAGGTGGCGATGTGGATTGTCTACAACCGTTCATGCTGTATCGGTTCGTAAAGGTGTGAATATCGAAATTGCATCAGTCATTTGGATGATTGTCGAAGCTGGCGTGGCGATAGGAGCAGGAGTCATTGCCCACTCTTTGGCGCTTGTAGCATTTGGTGCGGATAGTATCATTGAACTCATTGCAGGGGTTGTACTGTTGTGGAGACTTGCGATTGAAGTGAATGGGGCAAGCATGAAACGTGTTGAGCGGGCCGAAAAAGTTTCAACGTGGGTTGTTGGCGTGGCATTCTGGGGATGGTGCAAACCCAAGCCAAGTGAAAAACGGGTCGGCTTGAGGGTCCAAAAATTCGGCGGTGTGGGCGTGCGTGGCCCCACTTGACGAAATCATCTGCGCTCCTTTATGGGTGTTGACACAAACACAGCCGCGTCATAATATATACCCCGTACCGTATATATACCCGTACGGGTACATGGGGTTCGGGGAGTGCGTTTAGAACCGGTTGGGAGGTGAGCTTGTGCAGCGTACAAGCAGCGTGATCCACATTCATCCGTTGGACGTCCACGAGCGCCTGAACCGCGGGGAGCCGCTGCAGATCATCGACGTACGGGAACCGGGCGAGGTGGCCGCCGGAAAAATTCCGGGTGCCAAAAACATTCCGCTCGGGCAGATTCCAGCGCGGATGGGCGAGATCGATCCGCGCCGGGACACCATCCTGGTCTGCCGCAGCGGCAACCGAAGCGCCATGGCCTGCGAGTTTCTGGCGTCGGCTGGGTTCACCCGTGTGAAGAACATGCTCGGCGGCATGAACGCCTGGAGCTGGGAGATCGAATGAAGAAAGGGAGTGACCTGCCATGACCGACAAAAAACGACGTGTGGCCATCATCGCCTCCCAAGGTGGACTGGACACGGCCTACAAGGTGCTGAACATCGCCACGGCGGCCGCCGCAACGGACGCCGAGGTCGCCATCTTCTTCACCTTCGAAGGTCTGAACATCATCCGCAAGGACGCCGCGAACACCCTCACCATGGGCCCGGGCAAGGAGCACTGGATGGAAGGCTTCCAGCGCGCGAATGTGCCGACCATCGCCGAACTGTTGGAGGTAGCCAAGGAGAGCGGCGTGAAGCTCATCGGGTGCCAAATGACCATGGATGTCATGGGTCTGACCGTCGACGATTTCATCGACGGCGTACAGGTGGGCGGCGCCGTGACGTTCCTCGACTTCGCGTACGACGCCGATGTGACCGTGACGTTTTAAGTTTGTCTGAAAGGAGGCGTGGGCATGACCCATATCACCGTGGATAAGACCATCGACTGCAAAGGCCTGTCTTGCCCCATGCCGATTGTGCGTACGAAGAAGGCCATCGACGGGATGCAAGCAGGGCAGGTGCTGGAGGTGGTGGCGACCGATCCCGGTTCGGTGGCCGACGTGAAGGGCTGGGCGAACCGCACGGGCCACCAGTTTCTCGGGACGATCACGGAGGGAAAAGTGTTCCGGCACTTCATCCGCAAGTCCCGCCCGGAGGAGACCAAGCCGGAGCAGCGGTTCCCGCACACGGTGACGAACGAGGACCTGCTACAGAAGTTGGGAGAGGGCGTGACCCTCATCGACGTGCGGGAGCCCGCCGAATACGCGTTCGCGCACATTCCCGGCGCCATCTCCATCCCGCTCGGCGAATTGGAGGCCCGACTGACGGCGTTGGAAGGCCGCAAAGGCGAGCCATTGTACGTCATCTGCCGCACCGGCAGCCGCAGTGACGCGGCCTGCCAGATCCTCGCGAGCCGCGGGTTTGGCCCGGTGTACAACGTGGTGCCCGGCATGAGCCAGTGGCAGGGGCCCGTCACCCAGGATGTGTGAGAGGAGGAACGCAGCATGATCCAGACGACCTTGACTCGCCTGTCGCCCATCGAGGTGTTCGAGAAGCTATTGCGCGGGGAGCCCATGTTCATCCTCGACGTGCGCAACGAGGAGGAGTACGCGGACTGGAGGATTGAAGGCCCGGAGGTCACCAGCGTCAACATCCCGTATTTCGATCTCCTGGATGGGGTCGAACCGGCGCTGAAGCGGCTGCCGAAGGATCTGCCGGTTCTGGTCGTGTGCGCCAAGGAAGGGGCATCCGTGTACGTGGCGGAGCAGCTGCAGGCTGCCGGTGTGACGGACGTGGCAGTGCTTGCCGGCGGGATGAAGGCCTGGAGCGAGGCGCTGCGGCCCGTGAAGGTCGGGGATCTCACGGGAGGAGGTGCGATCTACCAGTTCGTGCGGTTTGGCAAGGGATGTTTGTCGTATTTGATTGCGTCCGATGGAGAGGCGGCCGTGGTGGACGCGGTGCGGACGACGGACGCGTACACGGACTTTGCGGCAGCGCATGGGCTCTCGATCCGCCACGTGATGGACACCCACCTGCACGCCGACCACATCTCCGGCGGGCGCAAGTTGGCGGAGCAGACCCAGGCCACCTATTGGCTGCCTCCCAAGGACGCCGCGGAGGTGCAGTTTGGGTACGAGCCGTTGGTGGCGGAGCGTACCATTCTGGTCGGCCACACGACGGTCCGCATCGTCCCCGTCTACTCCCCAGGACATACCCTCGGCAGCACGTCGTTGGTGGTGGACGACCGGTATCTGCTGTCGGGTGACATTCTGTTCGTGAAATCCATCGGACGCCCGGATCTCGCCGGCAAAGCGGCGGACTGGGCGGGCGATCTGCGAAAGACGCTGTACGAAAGATATCCGGAGCTGCCCTCCCATCTCACCCTGCTCCCCGCGCACTACGGCGATCTCAGCGAAGTGAATCCGGACGGGTCTGTGCATGCGAAGTTGGGGGATGTGTACGCGACCAACGCGGGGCTGCAGGTCGAGGATGCGCAGGCGTTCCGCACGCTGGTGACGGAAAACCTCCCGCCGCAGCCGAACGCGTATCAGGAGATCCGCCTGACGAACATGGGCAGGCTGCAACCCGATGAGGACGAGCAACGGGAGATGGAAATTGGGCCGAATCGGTGTGCGGTGCATGGCTGATTTTTTGCGGCGAAATATACCCCGCCGGGTAAGGGGGTGAGCCGGTGCCGCATCTGACCGCATTGCAGATGCTCCTGTCCGTGTTGTCCGGCGGCGTGGTGGGATTCGTGCTCGGTTTGATCGGCGGTGGGGGGTCCATCCTTGCCGTGCCCCTGCTGCTGTACGTGGTGGGGGTGCACGATGCACACGTCGTGATCGGCAGCACCGCGCTCGCCGTGGCCGCCAACGCCTACGTGAACCTCCTGCCGCATTGGCGGCAGGGGCACGTGCGCTGGAAGGCCGGAGTGGCGTTTGCGCTCCCTGGCGCCGCCGGCGCCTATCTCGGCACGGTGATGGGCAAGATGGCGAACGACCGCGTGATCTTGTTCTTGTTCGCCCTCCTGATGCTCGTCATCGCCATCCGCATGTGGCGATCCCAGCGCACCGGTGAGACGGGACACGGCGTTCATCCGGTCCGCCTGGGGCGGGTGGTCCCAGCGGGACTGGGCACCGGGCTGGTGGCGGGGTTTTTCGGCATCGGCGGCGGATTTCTCATTGTACCCGGGCTGGTCTTCTCCGCTGGGCTTCCTATGGCCGAGGCGATTGGCACGTCGCTGTTCTCGGTGGGCACCTTCGGCCTCACCACCGCGGTGTCGTACGCGCTGTCCGGCATGGTGGATTGGCTCATCGTCCTACTGTACATGGGCGGCGGAGTCCTCGGCGGCGTGTTCGGGGTGTACGCCTGCACGAGGCTTGGGCGTGACACCCGGAGGCTGCAAAGGCTGTTCTCCGGGGTGTTGGTCCTCGTCGCGGGTTACATGCTGTATGTGAACGTGCTGGCCTGGCTCGGGCGATGAGCGTCCGGCGGGCGGCTCGCTGCAGTGGAAGCGCCGGGGCATGGGTTTTTGGCGCAGGGATGCATACCTTGGGGTGGGAGGTGAAGAGGATGCACTGGATTTGGATCGTATGGATGTTGGCCGTCATCGTCTATTTTGTGTATCGCATGCTGCCCGCCAAAGGGGTGAAGACCCTTCGGGTGCACGAGCTGCGGGAGATGCTGCGCGATCGAAAGACGCGTGTGCAGTATGTGGACGTGCGGGAGCCGGGCGAATTCCGCCAGGGTCATGTGGAGGGTTTCCGCAACATCCCCCTCGGCCAGTTGAAGAACCGTCTCGGCGAGCTCGACAAGAACAAGACCGTAGTGGTGATGTGCCACTCCGGGATGCGCAGCGCCCAAGCCGCCCGTTTGCTGGCGAAGCAAGGGTTTGCGGATGTTCGCAATCTCTCCGGCGGATTTATGGCTTGGCAGGCGAGCCGCGGGCGGTGAGGCCACTGGCGGGACCGCCCGGAGAGGAGGTTCTCTTTTGTACGGAGGGGGGTATAATGAGGACGGACAGGGGGTAACTTTCATGGAGTACACGGATCCGGTGAAGCACCGGCTGCGCCGCATCGAAGGTCAGGTGCGCGGGGTGCTTCACATGATGGAGCAGGGCAAGTCGTGCAAAGAGGTGGTCACGCAGTTGTCGGCCATTCGGGCGGCTGTGGACCGGGTCATCATGTATGTGGTCGGCGAGAACATGGAGCAGTGCATCCGCGAGGAACTGTCGGGGGGCGGCAGCGCCGACAAGGTGATTCGGGAAGCGATTGAACTGTTGATGAAAAGCCGGTGAGGAGGGTGAACGATGTCGACGATCACGGTGACAGACAACAACTTCGCCAGCGTCATCCAAGGCGACAAACCGGTGCTGGTCGATTTCTGGGCGGCGTGGTGCGGGCCGTGCCGTATGATGGCCCCCGTGCTGGAAGAGCTGTCGGACGAAGCGGCGGACCGGTTGGTGGTCGCCAAGCTGAATGTGGACGAGAATCCGAGGACGGCCGCGGCGTTCGGGATCATGAGCATTCCGACGATGATCCTGTTCCAAAACGGCCGGCCGGTGAAGCAACTGGTGGGCTATATGCCAAAAGGACAGCTCGTCAGCCAGTTGGCGGACGTCCTGCATTGACCTTCGTGGAGGTGGGCACGATGGCGGAGGATTTCCACTACAGCAAGCGTACCTCGAAAAGCGTCGACGAAGCGGTTCAGGCCCTGGAGGAAGCGCTCAAGGAGCAGAAGTTCGGGGTGCTTTGGCAGATGGACATACCGTCGAAGCTGAAGGAAAAGGGTGTGGACTTCGACAAGCCGTACCGGGTGCTGGAGATCTGCAATCCCCATGAAGCAAAGCAGGCCCTGAGCCAAAATCCGATGGTCGGGTACTTTCTCCCGTGCAAAGTGGTCGTATACGAAGACCACGGTGAGACGGTGATCGGTTTGCCGAGACCGACCACATTGATGGGCGTCATCGGGGACGACGGACTCATGGAGACCGCCCAGCGGGTGGAGACCGCCCTGCGCGCGGCCGTGGAGAAAGCGGCAGGGTGATTCAGGGCGGCGTTGTCGAGGAGGTGTGGCATGGGACACCGGTTTGACCCCAAACACGTGGCGAAGCTCGACAACCCGGAGCGAAGAAAGCTGTTGCCGCCGGAAGACATCCTGAAGAGGCTGGATGTGCAAGCGCATCACGCGGTGGCCGATGTAGGCTGCGGACCCGGTTACTTCACCATTCCGCTGGCCCGTATGACGCGCGGCCGGGTGTATGGCATCGATGTATCTTCTGATATGCTCGCCCTGTTGGCGAACCGGGCGGCGGAGGCTGGCCTGACCCACATCGAGCAGGTGCAGGCCCCAGCGGAACACATTCCGTTGCCGGACGCGAGTGTGGATCGTATTCTCTGTTCATTGGTTTTGCATGAAGTGGACGACCTCGATCAGACCTTGGCCGAGTTTCGCAGACTGTTGAAACCCGGGGGCAGGGTCATGGTCATCGAATGGGAGAAGAAACCGATGGAGGCCGGGCCTCCGGTGCAGGAGCGGATCGAAGCCGCGGAACTGGAGACAAAGGTTCAAGCGGCCGGATTTCAGACGGACATCTGGCGGCCGAATCCGCAGCACTACATCGTCTTGGCGCAGTGAGCCTCCGACAGGCTCGCCCGCCCGGGCGAAATGTGCGTGAATGTGGTGGGTCTCACCGGGGGTTCAGGTGGGGCCCTTTTCCATGGTTTCGCAGCCGGGCGCCCCGACGTGCCACCGTCGTGACGATGTGGTAGTGAAAAAATGGTGTTCATTCGACCGGGGTCACAAGCGGATAGTGACGGTTTCGTATGTATCTGGGCGAGTTCGGGCATTCCTAGACTGTTTTGTATTTAACCAGGCTTCCCGGGGGTACGGACGGCACCGATAACATCATGGAACCACTTTATCCGAACGGGATCGGTTCGAGATTACATGAAAACGTTTTGTATCGCGCCGCTTCCCCGGGTCGATAACATCCAAAACGTTTTGTGCCACCGCGGGACGTAGGGCGGCCGCGACCCAGTGCCTTGCACGATTCCGATGGATACCGTCACACATGGATCTGTCAGAGGGCCCGTAGCCAACGGGTTGCCGTGTCTGACGGGCACGTCCACCCAGCCACCGGGGGCTAAAACACCGTGTTAGATGATGCTAACCATTTTCATTTCCGTTTTGAAATCCGTCACAATGTGAGCCCAAAACATGACTTGTGAAGTCAATTATTATCCCTTAGAATCGTGTTGTGAATCGGGGCATGGCGAGGGGACATCGCAGACCTGGCTTCGCGACGCAACCCGCATCCGGGGGTTACCCGGCGGAGCGGGAAGGAGGGGGACCGGTGGCAAACCGGATGATGCGCCTGCTGGTGACAGTCGGGCTTTGGCTGGGGCTTGCGCAGCCCGCCCTGGCCGACACGCAGGCGGAGCACAATGTGGGTACGGCCGCTCAACAGGTGGAGCAAGCGCTGCAGGCGGCACAGGCGAACCGTCTGGACGAGGCCCAACAGCAGTATGACGGGTTCCATCAGCGCTGGTTTCAGATTGAGGACGGCGTGAAACAGGAGTCCGGCAAAGCGTACGCGGACATCGAGGGCGCCATGGGCGAGGTGGAATACGCCCTGATGCAGCACGACCAGAAGGCGGCTGTCACGGCGCTTCAGAAACTCGATCAGGCGTGCGAAGCGTTTGCGGCGGGCCGGTATGGAGCGGATCAGACCGTGATTCAGCAGGACGTCACCCTCGATCAGTTCATCGTCCTGCTGCAGCAGACCAAGGCGGCGGCGGCAAGCGGCGATGTGTCGCAGGCCTTGACGGACATCGCGCAGGTCCGCCAGGTGTGGCTCAGCGTCGAGGGGCAGGTCGTGGCCAAGTCCAGCACGGTCTATAACAACGCGGAGCGCGACATGGTGACGGTCAACGCGATGCTGGCCGCCAATCCGCCCGACACGCACGGCGCGACGGCGCTGTTGGACACCATGATCGGGTATCTGTCTCCTCTGGCCGCACAGGCAGGATACACGGTGTGGGATGCGGCGATGATCCCGATCCGCGAAGGCCTGGAAGCCCTCCTCGTGGTGGCCGCATTGCTCGCGTTCGTGAAGAAGTCGGGCGCGCGCCGAGGCCGGGCGTGGGTCTGGGCCGGCGTCGGGACCGGGCTTGGCATCAGCGTGGTGTTGGCCGTCCTCGTGAAGTTCGTGTTTAGTTCCGGCGCGTTCGGTCACAACAACTTCCTCATCGCCGGGTGGACAGGGGTCATCGCGGCGGCGATGCTGCTGTACATGAGCTATTGGCTGCACGGCAAGTCCCAGATCGCCGATTGGAACCAGTACATCCGGACGCAGACCGCACAGGCCCTCGGGACGGGGCGCATGTTGTCTCTGGCTTTCTTGTCGTTCTTGGCGGTCTTCCGCGAGGGGACGGAGACGGTGCTCTTCATCATCGGAATGGTGAATCAGATCAGCCTGAACAAACTGATTCTAGGGTTGGCCATCGGACTGGCCGCGTTGGCGGTGGTCGCCGTTCTCATGTTAGTGCTCGGCATGAAACTCCCGCTGCGGCCCTTCTTCCTTGTGTCGAGCCTGATCGTCTTTTACCTGTGCGTGAAGTTCACCGGAATGGGTATCCACAGTCTGCAGCTCGCCGGCGTGTTGCCCTCAACAGTGGCGCCGTGGCTGCCCAGCGTGGACGTGTTGGCGTTGTATCCTTCCTGGCAGAGCGCTTTGCCCCAGGCGCTTCTGATTGTCGTCGCCCTGTCGGTCCTGTTGTGGCGGCAACGGCGCGGCCGGCGGATGGTGCAGGCAGAACACCGCGCATGACGCCGGCAGCTGGGGCGAGGATGCATTCAGAATGCGAACGCCTTCGAGTGGAGGTGATCTTTTGGGGGCAGGACACCCGTGGCCGGGTCGTTCGGAGGACCGTGATCTTTGACAACTTGCATTGACGACAGCAGAAGGGGGACCCTCCTGTGACAATCGGACGAATGGGACAAGCTTTGGCAGTCATTGCATTGACGGTGGGATTGGCGAGCGGGTGCGGCGCTGCCCAGAATGGAACCGGAGCCGCAAACACGAGTGCACCACCAGCCGGCGCCACCCAGAATGCCCAGAGCGTGACGAATCAGACCACGGCCAGCCCGGGAAATGATGCGACGGCTGCCATCCGCAGCGGGATCGACAGCATGTTGGCCACAACGGCCGCGTTGACGAAGGCCATCGAGGCGAAGGACGTGGCGCAGGCCGGCCAGCTGGGAGACAAATTGGAAGAACAGTGGGCCACGTTTGAGGACCAGGTTCGGCCCCGTTTTCCCGACGACTACGAGGCCGTGGAGAAGTACCTGGATCCTCTGCACGCCGGCATTAAAGCCAGTTCGTTGGATGTGAAGACCTTGTCTTCGCTCAACGGTTCCCTCACACAGGCGCTGCAGGCGCTGAAGCAAAAGTTGTCTTGAAGGCCGAGGGCCTTTCGCACAAGCACAAGCGATGCCAGCAGGGGCGGGGGGAAGTCAGGCTTTTTCGGACCCCCTGTCCCCGCTGGTCACCTCGCCCCGATCCCCCCGCAGGGGCGAGGGGATTCCGCGCTTGATCCCCAAAAGCTGCAGGAACGCCGCGTCGCGTACACGGAGGCGTTCCTCCAATTCCCCTTGGGCGTACGAGAAAATGCCGGATCCGGTCTTGGCGCCGAGCATCCCGGCCGCCACCTTTTCGGCCAACCAGGCGGGAGGTTCCACCGCGTTCGACAGCACTGGGAACAGGTTGGTGCACACGCGTTGCCAGGTGTCGAGACCTCCAAAGTCGGCCGTGGCCAGAGCGCCGATGAACGCCCAACGGAACCCCGGTCCCTCGCTGAGGGCCCGGTCAATGTCTTCCGCGTCCGCCACGCCCTCGGCCAGCAGGTGGAATGCCTCCCGGACCAGCGCTGCCTGCAGCCGATTCGCGATGAATCCGGGGACGTCCTTTTTCAGAACCACGGGCGCCTTACCCAGGCGACGGAGCATCGCGATGGTCTGCTGCACGACGTCTTCGCGCGTCTCTGGGCCGCGGACGACCTCCACCAACGGGACCAGCTGCGCAGGATTGAAAAAGTGGGTGATCACGAACCGCTCCGGACGCTTGGCGCGTGCGGTGAGCTGGGCCAGCGGCAGCGTGGACGTGTTGGATGCGATCACGCACGACTCCGCCACCTCTTCCTCCAGCTGGGCGTACAGGTTGTGCTTGAGCTCCAGCACTTCCGGGATGACCTCCGTCACCCAGAAGCTACCTGCCACGGCCTCCCGCAGGTCGGTGGTCGTCTCCACCCGCGCCAGCGCCGCAGTGGCGTCTTCCGAAGTCAACCACCCGGCGTCCACCATATCCCGCAAACTCTCTTCCATTCGTTGGACGGCATTTACCAGCACAGCTTCCGCCACGTCGTACAGTCCGACGCGAAAACCGGCCATGGCGTACAACTGGGCGATCCCGTGCCCCATGACGCCGGCCCCAATCACGCTCACCCGCTCCATCGGCCCCCATGCCCCTTTCGACCTTGTCCACCCTGGAAAAGCCAGAGATCGCTGAAACCTCGCATTCTATTCTGGCATTCTACGATGAAAGGAGCAAACGGAACGGGAAACGGACCGGCCGGACCTCGCCCGCTTCCGCCATCCGTGGGGCGGCTTGCGCCTCGGGGGGCGGATGCGCAAGCCGCTCAATCATGGCGGCGAGGGCGGAATTCTTTCACGCCGCGGAAGGTCAGCCAGCGGCGCAGGAGGGTCCGGAGGATGCGTTGCCGGTGCAGCAGCAGGGCCCGTGTCTCCTGCCGCATGCGGGAGGGCAGCGATCCCTGTGGAGCGGATGCGATGGCTGCGTCGATGTCGCCAGGCTGTAGGCGTTCGATCCGCCGAATCATCGGCGACAACGCGGACCAGGAGGATTGGAGCCGCAGGAGACCCTGCGGGGTATGGTAGTAGAGCCAAAGGCGGCTCCAGAAGGGATCACGCCACCTGTGCTTCTCCCACTTGTAGGGCGCGCCGAGGAGGCACAGGGCGTGATCAATCAGGTACCAATGGTAGCGCTGCTCGCCCTGGTGCCGATACAGGATGAGGTTCGTGCCGGTAGCGCGATCGACGTTGGCCGTCCAGGCGTCGAACACGACCAGTTGGCTCAGGCGCGCCACATCGTACAGATGGTCTTCCGGTCGTTGCCGGACCGCCTGCGGAGCCTTTGCCCAACTGATCACCTCTTCTGCCGGTGTGACCACGGAGACGACGCCGTGCCAAGCCACTCCGTCCGGGCCGACGACGTCCGCCACCTCCAGGTCCGCCACGGGCAGGCCAAGCCGGCGTGCCAACGCCGCCGTGATCCACTCGTTGGCGATGTAGGGGCCTGAGTACCGCCACTGGTCGTCCCGGGCGAACTTGAAGTAGCCCACGCGACCCTCGCTTTGGACGCGCCACACCTGACCCTGCAGTTTTTCCGACACCACACGTTCAAAACGCCATTGAGCCATGGACTTCCGCCTCCATCGGGATCTCTATCCCCGGTCCGTCCACTTGACAGATCTCGGCGAACAGATCCGCGTACCGCTCCGCCACACGGGGCCAAGCGTAGCGCTCGGCCCGCCGTCGTGCTTCCTCCACGTACGCCAGGGCTGCCTCGGGTCGGCGGACGATCCGGTGGATGGCGTTTGCCACAGCCAATCCCGTGGTGCGCGGGATCACCTCCGCCACCTGGGGGTCGACGAAGTCGGCTAATCCCCCGGAACGCGTCGAGACCAGCGGAACCCCCCAAGCCATGGCTTCCAGCGCCACCAGTCCGAAGGATTCCTGCCGGCTCGGCACCACCACCACATCGTGGGAAAGGTACATCTGCGGTATGGCGGACGGTGCCCGAAACCCAAGCCAGCGTACCCGGTGCGCTATGCCCAGCCGCCGCGCCATTCGCTGCAGGTGTTGCGTGTATGCCCGCGATCCCCGGCCCACCACATCCAGCTGCACGGACAAGCCGCGTCGCCGGAGGATCGCCACCGCCCTCAGCAGACTCTCGACACCTTTTCCTGGCACCAACCGCCCTACAAACAACAACCGAAGTTTGTCTCGCCCCGCACGCTCGGCGGCCTCCGCGACCTCGGTGGCGACCGTGGCCAGCCGGGCCCCTTCCGGGACGTCGACGCCGTTGGCGATCACCCGCACCCGTCCGGCGCAGGCGGGATACGCGTTTACGAGTGTGCGCCACTGCCACTCGCTCGGCACGACGACGGAATCGCATTTCTTCAAAAGCCGCTCCTGCCGGCGCATGACCAGGTTGCGCAAGGGGCTCTGCGGTTCATCGCGGACGAGAGAGTGGCAGGTGTAGACGACAGGTACGCCGTGCACACGGCCGAAGTGCAGAGCGACATTGGCAAACTGGACGCTGTGCACGTGGATCACATCCGGGCGATCAAGACTGAGCTCGGCGGTGAGGTCGGCAATCGGATGGACCTTGTAACGACGGCGTTCCCGAAGGTAAAACGGCGCCCGCGCCGGCAGGCGGACGACGGACACGCCTTCGTCGCGGGTGATCCCGGGCGGACCCCCGGCGCGCGTGAAGACGGTGACCTCATGCCCGAGATCGGCCAGCGCCTGGGACAACCGGGTCGCCACCACACCCAGTCCGCCGATGATGGACGGTCCGTACTCAAACGTGAAGACCCATACATGCATCGAAAACTCCCTGCTTCCATGGCAGATGATGTCTCCACAGGGTATTCATCTCTGGGACGAGGTGGCACGGACGGGGGCGGACACCAGGTGAATCCCGGGCTTCAGCCCCGGGGACCAGGCGGCCAAATCTTTTGCTCTCGATTGGACACCTTCATGCTGTATACTCCGTTTATGGAGCACAAATCCAATGAAACGTTATGTATTCGTGCAAGCACCATATTTTAAGTGTCTAAAATATCTCCGAAATGTTCTGGTTAATCCGGCGCAATTATCTGGGCTTAGGCCCAGTAGTTGGGGTGATGGCGTCCCCTACGGGTGTGCGGTGGCATCCGCATCGGCGCACCCGCGTGGCTCGCGATGAGCGAGAAAGAATCCCCGCCCTTTAGGGCTGGGGAGAACGTCAAGCTATAATAGGCGTTGAGGAAAGGACCGAGATGAGTTCAGAGGAGGACAGCACATGGCACAGCTTGGGGACAGGCCCCCGTTCCGGGCCGACCACGTGGGCAGCTTGTTGCGCCCCGCCCGCCTGAAGGAAGCCCGTCGGGCACGGGAGGCCGGGCGCCTTCCGGCGGAGGAGTTGGCCCGCGTTGAAGACGAGGAGATCCGGCGCGTCGTCCGCCAGCAGCGGGACATCGGGCTGCGGGCGGTGACGGATGGAGAGTTCCGGCGCGCCTGGTGGCATTTCGACTTTCTCGAACACCTCGACGGGGTCGAGGGGTACGAGGCGGACCAAGGGATCCAATTTCACCAGGTGCAGACGAAGGCGCGCGGCATCCGCGTCTCCGGCAAGCTCGGCTTCACCGATCACCCGATGCTGGCGCACTTTCGATATCTCCAGTCGGTCGCCGGCGACAGCACGGCGAAGATGACGATTCCGAGCCCGAGCATGCTCCATTTTCGGGGTCAGATCGATCCGGCGGTGTATCCGGACCCGGACGAGTTTTTCGCCGATCTCGCGGCCGCGTATCAAAAGGCCATTCGGACGTTCTACGAAGCGGGCTGCCGGTATCTGCAGCTGGACGACACCTCGTGGGCGTACCTGTGTTCAGAGGAACAGCGTGCCCAGATCCGGGCCAAGGGTTGGGACCCGGACGTGCTGGCCCAGCGCTACGCCCGCACCATCCAAGAGGCGGTGGCCGGGCGGCCGGATGACCTCACCCTGACGATGCACATCTGCCGGGGCAATTTCCGCTCGACCTGGATCGCATCGGGCGGGTACGAGCCGGTGGCGGAGGTGTTGTTCACCCAGCTGCCCATCGACGGGTTCTTCCTCGAGTACGACAGCGATCGCGCGGGCGGGTTCGAGCCGCTGCGGTTTGTCGAGCGGCCGGACCTCAAGATCGTCCTCGGCCTGGTGACTTCGAAGTTCGGGGAGCTGGAGAAGGCAGACGACCTCAAACGCCGCATCGACGAGGCGACCCGTTTCGTGCCGCTCGAGCAACTGTGCCTCAGCCCACAGTGCGGCTTCGCCTCTACGGAAGAAGGGAACCTGCTCAGCGAGGATGAGCAGTGGCGCAAGCTGGAGCTGGTGGTCAACGTGGCCGGCAGCGTGTGGGGTTGGTGACGATGGACGACGCGCGGAATCATTCCCCGGCCCGTCCGGGGCAGGAGTTGGAGCGGCAACTGAAACCCCGCCATGTCATCATGATGGCCCTCGGCGGGGCCATCGGGGCGGGGCTGTTCCGGGGATCGGACACCTCCATCAGCCAGACGGGGCCGGGGGCGGTCTTCGCCTATCTGCTCGGCGGGATCATCCTGTTGATGGTGATGCAGGGTCTCGGCGAGATGGCGGCACGCAGGCCGGAGGCCAGAACGTTCCGCGATCTGGTGTCGCCGGTGCTCGGGCCGTTCGCGGGGCACTTTATCGGCTGGATGTACTGGCTCGACTGGGTGTTGGTGATGGCCGCCGAGACGGCCGCAGCTGCCGGGTTCTTATCGTACTGGTTCAACAGCGTGCCCATCTGGCTGCTCGCCCTCATCGTCTCGGTGGCGATGACCGTCATCAACATCTTCCAGGTGCGCGTGTACGGGGAGACGGAGTATTGGCTGGCCTTTATCAAGATCGCGGTGTTGGCCTTGTTCGTGATCTTCGGCCTGATCCTCCTGTTCACCGGTTTCGGCGGCCATCCGGGTCCCGGTTTTCACCACCTCACCGACCAGGGCGGCTGGTTCCCCCACGGCTGGCACGGCTTTTTGGCATCTCTGTTGGTGGTGATGTTCTCGTTCGGAGGGACGGAGATGATCGGCATGACGCTCGGCGAGACGGAGGACCCCGAGCGAACCATCCCGCGCGCGGCGCGCGGTGTCATCGTCCGCATCCTCCTGTTCTACGTCCTGCCCATCCTCGTCATCGTGAGCCTGGTGCCGTGGAACCAGTTGGGCAAGGGGGAGAGCCCGTTCGTCACGGTGTTCCAGTCGGTCGGCGTCCCGTATGTGCCCGACATCATGAACTTCGTCATGCTGACCGCCGTCCTGTCGGCGACCAACAGCGGCATGTATGCCGCCTCGCGCATGCTTTACAACCAGGCCCTGCGCGGGCAGGCGCCGCGATGGTTCGCACACCTGTCGGCACGAAACGTACCGGTGCGGGCGCTGCTCGCGAGCACCGTGTTCCTGTATGTCGGCGTGATCGTCGCGTTTTTTGCCAAGGGGCACACGTTCGACTACCTGATGACCATCCCGGGATACTCCGTGATCCTCGTCTGGATCACGCTCGCGTGGGCGTACTTGCGCAGTGACCGCGCGGGCGTGCCGACCCGCCCCGGCCTGCGCCTAGGGGCGGGGCTGGCCATCCTGGCGCTGGCGCTCATCTTCATCGGCGTGATCGCCACGACGCCGTTGTGGGGGACGGTCGTGGTGGTCCTGGTGGTGGTGGTGATCAGCCTGGGATACGTGGTGGCGCGCGGCGTGAACGGCTGAATAGTCTAGTTGCGCGGCCGGTCGGCATTTCCGTACACTGAGAGAGATGGAGCGGGAGGAGGATGGGATGACGAGGGTGATGTTGATGTCGGCCGGGTTCGGTGACGGCCACCGGCAGGTCGCCAACGCCCTCCGGGAGGCCTGCCTGGCGCGCGGGGCGGACGTGTACGAGCTGGACGCGTTCAAGCAGACCAACCGGGCGATGGCCGGCTTCAACGAGTGGATGTACCACACCATCACTCGCACCGCACCCTGGTTGTACGGATGGAGTTACGACTGGACGAAGCATTGGGGGCCGCGGGCGCCCCTGTGGGCGGGGTTGGCCCTGTTCTCCCGCCGCGCGTACCGGAAGATGCTCGCCGAGTACCGACCCGATCTCGTCTTGCAGCTGTTCCCCGATCACGGTCCGGCCATGGTCTCCTCAGCCGCCGCGGGACCGTGGCTGGGCGTCGTCCTGACCGATTTCAGCGTGCACGGCCACTGGTTTCACCGCGCCGCGGACGCGTACTTTGTCGCGCACGAGGCATTGACGGAAGGCGCGTCCCGGTTCGCCGGTTCCGCCCGCGTCCTTCCGTCGGGGATCCCGGTGCGCCGCCAGTTTCAACACCCGCAGCCGCGGCCGGCGGAGGCCGGGCAGGGGCCGTACGTTCTTCTGATGACCGGTGGGCGGGGCCTGTTTCCCGATCTGGCCGGCGTGATTGACACGGTGCTGACGGCCATGCCGGATCACCGGGTGGTGGTATTGTGCGGCCGGAACGAACGGATGCATCGCTGGGTGGCGGCGCGCGGGGAACCCCGGTTGATGGCGGTGGGGTTCACTGAGGGCGTTGCGCCGTGGCTGCAGCACGCCACCTTGGCCTTCGTCAAGGCGGGCGGCGTCACCGTCAGCGAGTGCCTGGCGAGCGGATGCCCGATGATCTTCTACAAGCCCCTGCCCGGCCAGGAGGCGGACAACGCGCGGTTCCTGCAGGCGATGGGCGCCGGCCTGGCCGTGGGCAACGTCCAAGCGTTGCGGTCAGCCCTGATCCGCCCCGATTTTCCCGGTGAGGTGAGACGGATGAAAGAGCGGTGCCGGCAGTTGGCGCGCCCGGGGGCGGCCGACGCCGTGGTGGAGGCAGCGCTCGCCGGCCTGGAGCGGGTGCGAGCCGCTCGATCGCACGGAAAGGACGTCGTCTGATGCTCGAAGGCAGCCGCTTCAAACCGACTTCGTGGACTTTCATCCTGTTCGCCGTCTCGGTGATCGGCGTCGGGGTGTACCTGTACCTCGACCGGCACGACGCGCTTTCGGACGTCATCCGATCCTGGGGCGCCATCGGCATCGTGTTGAGCATCCTCTTCATGGCGTTGGTCAGCATCACGCCGATGCCGTCCGACGCCCTTTTGGTGCTGTACATGAAGATGTATGGAGCATGGTGGGGCGTCCTGTACGGGTGGACAGGCGCGGTGCTCAGTTCGTTCGTGGTGTACGCCCTGGCGCGAAACCTCGGCAGACCGCTGTTCCAGTCACTCATCACACCGGCTCGGTTCGAGCAGGTGGACGCCTGGATCCGGCGTCACGGCGTATGGGGACTTTTGTTCGCGCGCCTGCTGCCCATCCCCGGGTTCGTGGTCAGCTACATCGTCGGGACCATGCCGTCCGTCCGGCTCTGGCCGTACGTGTGGACGGCGGCGGTGTCCGTCCTGCCGTACTTCGTCGGTGCGGCGCTGATCTTCCTCGGGGTGCTCGAGGGGTTCGTGTGGTGGGTTCTGATCGGCGTGATCGCCGTGGGCGTGTTTTGGGGCTTCGGGTACTGGTTGCGGCGGCGTGGCAACCGGGAGCAGATGCGCGGGGACTAATTGTTGACATTCCTCTCGGCGTGCGAGAAACTCTACGCAGGTTTTTGCTCTGGTGCGATGGAGTATCAGTCCGCGAGGACGCGGTTTCAGCATGTACGGGGGGATGAATTTGGCATACACGCCGAACATTTGGCTCATGAATGATCTGGAGCGCCGCATCGTGCAGGCGGCCAAACAATTTTCCGGGTACACCTTGCTGCTCAGGCCCACACGCAGGCATGTATTTGTGCGGAACTACCGATTGAACATGCAATTACCGGAGTTTTTCAAGCCGTGTTTCGGAGTCTTGGCGAAGCAGAACGATCCAGACAAAAAACCGTGCATGGTCATCGAAACGGAGTACATACCGCAGGCCCTTCATGATCTGTATAACCAGCACGGCATCCTGTGGGTGCGCATCTCGCAGGACAACAATGAGTACGTGTTGCAGTGTTCGCACGGCGGCACGACGATGGGAATTCGCGAACAAACGGGCAGCCTGTTCAAGCTCCTCGCGGCTCCATTGTCCTGGCACGAGCGCAACGTGAGTTTTGCACAGGGCTCCTTCGTGCACAGCCACAGTGAACGGGTTTTGAGGGAATCCATTCAAGTTCTGAGTCCAAGCTATCGTATTGAGGTTCATCATCAGGTTCCGGTGTCCTGGGTGCTCGGCTACAAGCCGGACTTGAGCCCAGAAGAGCGGCGGCTGTTGGGGCACGAAATTGATGCGGTCATCACGCAATCGTTCGAGGCGGATCCGGACTGTGCGGTGATTCTGCCCGTTAAGCTGGATATCTATGATTCCCATCGTGAGGATGGCGAGGTTGCGGAGAAGGACCAGGCGGTTCGCAACCTGTGCAGCCGTTACCAAGTGCCACTGCTGACCATCAGTCCGGGGGGCTCGGGTGGTTTTGAGTTCGATTGTCCCGTGCTCGGTTTGCCCAAGGGTTACGCAGAAAACCAGGAGCCGAACGAGTGGGCCGCTGCTCTGTCCCCGTTCCTGGGCCGCGCCATCCAGTGGGCCAATCGAGGATTTTGACCTTGTCTGCAGACGGCCGGGCGGGGATTACCGACGGTCGGCAGGTCGGCGGAGCGCTTGCGGGCCGGGCGTGGTGCGGCCCTGCCGGTGCTGTTCGCCACCCTCTCGGTACTCTATCTGGTTTTGCGCCTGGCAGGATAGGCGGTAGAGCGTCGGGCCGGCCCTTCGGGGCCGGCACTGCGTACAGGTGGATTGAAACGCAGGGCGGGACGGTCGCGGAGTCGCGGCGGGGCGCCGTGGGGGGGTCGCTGCGCCCCACCTGCCGTGCCCTGCTTCGGTCAGGATTTGTTCGACACGTCGAACAGCGTGATCATCCCGCTCATGTCGGCTCCGCTCGTCACGTGTGGCAGGATGTGGCAGTGGAACAGCCACTTGCCCGGCTGGTTCATTTGGAACGACAGGTCATACGTGGTCCCGGGCGCGGTATCGATGGTGTCCATCGTGATGGGCGCCGGCAGCGGATAGCCGTCCTGGCCGATCTCCTGGAAGTGCATCCCATGCACGTGCATCGGATGGTTCATGTCGCCGATGTTGATGAGGTGCACCAGAACCTTGTCACCGACTTTCGCGGGCAACGCCGGGGTGGCCGGGAACGACAGCCCATTGATGGTGTACCCGAACTGGGACGAGTCGTTGAGCATCAGTGTGTACTCCTCCTGGTAACCTGGATGCACCTGCTTCCAGCCGGTTCCTTTCGGTTCGACGATGAACGGCCCGAAGGCACCCATCGCTTCTTCTTTCATCATATTGTTCATCGGATGGCTGTGGTACATGTAGGCGCCGGGCGGCACGTTGACCGTGAAGGAGTACGTCCACGTCTGGCCCGGTTTGATGTCCCGCTGCGTCAGGCCGCCTACGCCGTCCTGGTCGTATGGGACGTCCAAACCGTGCCAGTGCACCGAAGTGGCCTCCGGCAGCTTATTGGTGACCTGAATCATAACCTTGTCGCCCTGGTTGACCTTGATTTCCGGTCCGGGCACCGTGCCGTTGAACGCCCACGCTTCGACCTGCTTGACGTTGGGCTGGGTCTGCCAGTACACCGGCTCGATGGTCAGGTGGAACACCTTGTAGCCGTTCTTCATGGTGTACGGGAGCAAGCGCAGCCCGTCCGCCTGTTTCGGCTCACCCTGGCTGCCCGTCCCGAGCGGGGCGATGTCATACTGGGCATCGGCCGCGGCGGTCGATCCGTCGGCCTGCGGCGATCCATCCATGTTCATCCCGGTCATGGCCTGGCCACTCGTCGGCGCCGTGCTCACCTGTGGCGCAATGCTGCACCCCGCGATGGCACCCGTCAACCCTGCCGCGCTGGAGGCTACGACGACCCACGTCCATCCCGTAAACCGTTTCCTGTTCATGTTCCTCTCCCCCCTTATGCTCCCCAGAGAAGGCGGAATGTCGTCCGCCGTCTTCGCTTCCAAGCGTACTGCCGCCGTAGGGGGATACGGCAGAGTGAAACGGACCCATTTGCCTCCTTCGATCGGACCTGTGCACATTCACAATGCGACGCCATCCAGTGCGCCGATATCCATACCCATGTGAGGGAGTGACGCGTCCTCCGAGGGGACTAGTCTGATTGGACCGTTCCGACGTGCCGCGAGAGAAATCTTCGGAGCGCCAAAGAGATGTCTGATGCCGATCACCGGGCCAAGAATGAGCTTTTGGCCTACGGCAAGGACGAGGCTCTCCCGATGCCATACCTTGACGAACCCGACGGCCGGCGTTGGACGGTGCCCGTTGCAGAGAACATCGACACGCAAATTCTGTTCCGGGGATACATCCTCGATGACGCAGAACTGCGGCTCGATCTCGCACAGTCCGAAGCATTCAAGGTGGCGGCCAACATGCTCATGCCCATCGACACAGGTTCAACGCTGCGCCGCCCACTCTTGCCGTTTCGGCGCACGCACATGGCCACGCTCATCGCGGCCGGCGCGCTCAATGGCGCGGTCGGTGTAGGCGAGAACAGGCACATGGTCGTCGGCATGACGCGGAAAATCGTTGAGCGCGAAGTGGTGGTAAACGACGACGGGTCGGAGACCATCATCGACACCGAATCCTACGTGACCGCGGTGCGGACCATCCAGCCGGACGGGACGATTTTGGACTTGCAGTGACCACGCGACCTGCATAAATCACCACGCAAAGGAGGCGAAAGCCCCGGTGCATCACGAAACCGGGGCCGAAGCCGCGGACGTGGTGCATGCTGGGCGCATGGCGTGAAGACACTCGTTTACAGCGACGACAAGCATTACGTCGAGGCGGCGGTGCACTTCATCGTGACCCGCCGGAACTTTCAACGCAACGGTGACGATCTCGTCGCTGCAGGCCTCATTGACCTGGATAGTGCGACCCGAGCCATTGTGGCGCACGCGATTAAGGGAAGCCGGCTGCGTTTGAAGCGGAATCGGTTGAGCTTTGATTCCGACAACATCTTCACAGACAAGCACGGATATCGGTTCGTGACGCGGCCCATCGGCAAGCTCACGCACGCGATCATCCTGCACAAGTCGGCAGTTGATGAGCAGTTAGAACCTGGGCAATTCCGCATCATTATCGTTCCAGACGGGGGCGACATCGCGGACCTGTTCACACGTCGTTTTGCCAGTGACTTCAATCTCCCGTATGTCGCGGAGTGGAAAGACGTCATCTGGCTGGCGTGCAACAGGCGCAACTTCGTGCAGCAGCTCTCGGTTTGGACCGACCCTGACGTGCCGGACTGGAAGCACGTGCAGGCCTTTGAAGTCTCGCCGAACCTGACGGAGGAAGCGGCCAAGAATTTGTTGAGCGACTTGCTTCGCTCTGGTTCGATTCAGCTCCCGGAAGGTTTGACGGATGCGCCAGCCCTGGGGGAAGTGCTGCAACGGGACGAAGATGGCGGGTACCACGTGATTGACTATCTCCAGACGTACGCGCCTCATCTCGCCACGACCATCGAGGAGATGGCCACGCCAGCGCACGACCTGGACCGTCCGATCAATCCTGCGATTGCGCAGATGGCACGGTTTCCGTTCCCGGCCCAAGCGCACACTGTCCAGGCGATCCTCAATGGTCTGGATCAAAGCAAAGGCGTGATTGCCTCGTCTGACATGGGGACGGGTAAGTCGATCATCAGTCTCGCGGTGGCAAACGCTCTGGCGAAGCGCTCTAAGACCGGATTCGCGGTACTGCTTCTGGTCCCTGGAATAACAATCCCCAAGTGGATTCGGGACGAGATCGGCAAGACGCTCCCGGGCACCCCGGTCACGGTGTTAGAGTCCTGGAAGGATGTCGTGCGTTACCGGGATAAACGGATTGGCAACGGTAAAAAACCGTTGGAATTCGTGTTGTTGTCCCGTGACACGGCCAAGCTCGGCATGCCAAAGGTGCCAGCGCTCATCTACAAGGAGCGTGTCGTAGTGGCACACCGGCCCGAGACCAAGGACGAGACGAACCGGAAGACCGTATTGGTTGCCCACGGCGGCGCGGTCAAATACATGCCGGGCACGCCGGATGCTGCAATCACCGTGTTTGCGCTTGAGGACGTGTGGATCTGCCCTGAATGCCACGGCATTCAGAAGAAGACCACGCAGACCGCTTGGAAAGAGGCCAAGAAACACGACTGCGTGGAGGACCCGCTGGCGGAACTGAAACTCGGCTTCTCCGACCTTGCCACAGGGGTGGAAGAGTACACCGCGGTTGGCATAGGTGGAACGGAACGCCGCAGAACGCGTTACGTGTTCAAAAAGTCCATCACGGAATACCACTGCACAGAGTGTGGCGCGAACCTGATGCGCGACGCGGTGCCCGAGCGAGAACCCGTCAGCGGGCTCAAACACCGTCGTCTGCAACCGGCATGGTTCATCCAACGATACCTGCGCGGATACTTCGACCTGGTGATCGTGGATGAGCTGCACCAGTACAAAAGCAACTCGGGCCAGGGTGAGGCGATGGGTGCGATTGTCGGCGCAAGCCGGCGCGTTCTGGGCCTCACGGGCACGCTCAGCGACGGCAAGGCCTCAAGCCTGTACCATCTGCTGTGGCGCATCTGCCCGACCGAGATGAAAGCGGATGGCCTGGACCACCGTGCGCTCAACAAATTCGTGCACCTGTACGGCACGCTGGAGCAGCGCGGGCGGTATGCGGCGGACGAAGTAACTGAAGCCGGCGGTACCACGTCCAGAAAGGTCATCCTCAATCCGCCAAAGGAAATCCCGGGTCTTTCGCCCAAGTTGTTCGTCAATCACTTGGCGGACAAGACGGTGTTTCTGGAACTGGGCGACATGGGCCTGCCATTGGTGGAATTGGAGGAACGACCGATCTTCGTGGACATGGACGACGAACACGCCGTGGCGTACCGGTCCTTCCATAACGCCCTCGAAGGCGTCATGCGCCAGCAATATGCGATCGGCAACCAACACGCCTTCGCGAAATTCATCCCGTCCGTGGTAAATGCGGCGAACCAGCCGCATATGCCGCAAGAAGTGTGGGTGGGGGATGAGTCCGTGAGTTTCTTCCCGCCGTATGGTCCGGACGAACTGACCGCGAAAGAACGGCGTCTGCTGGAGGACATCCAGGCGGAACTGGCGCAAAACCGCCGCTGTGTTGTGTACGTTCGGTACAGCGGGGAAGTCCAGCAGGACCGGCGTATTGCCGATGTGCTCAAGCAACATGGCATACGCGCCCAAGTCTTGCAGGCGACCGTCTCACCGGAGGATCGCGTTGAGTGGCTGGAGGAAGCAGTGAAAAAGGGAACGCAGGTTGTGGTCTGCAATGCCAAGCTGGTAGAAGTGGGCCTTGACCTGCTCGATTTCCCGACGCTGATGTTCTACCAGTTCACCGACGAGATCGCGACCATGCGGCAAGCTGCCCGCAGGGCCTGGCGGATTGGCCAACACCGCACCTGCAAGGTGTTCTACTACGTTTACAACGGCTCGTACGAGATGGTGCAGTTCAAGCGCATGCTGCAAAAACGCAGCCACGCGATGCTCTTGGAAGGCCGTCTCGACAAGTCCGAAGTCGCGAAGTTCATCGAGCAGGACGACAAATCGGCCTCCACCTACGCCATTGCCAACTGCCTCGGGAACGTGGAGGACTTGGCCCAGAAGTGGAAGACGCTCGCGGACAAGGACATTCCAAGCGGGGTCATCCTGCTGGCCGAAGAGCGCTTCAAGCGCGAGATTCAGCAGGCGATGCGTCGACTGGCGTCAGAGACACGGCGCTTGGCAGGTGTGCCTGAACCGGAGGAGACCATCCAGCCGGTGCCGGCCGCACAAACGCCGCGGCCTGTTCAACCTGCGCCGGCCGATGCGGAAGTCATCGCACTGCCATTGTTCGCGGTCGCTCAAGGGGTTCAAGACGTCCAGGGAGCGCACCGCAAGCCTGTCGCCAAGGCAACCGTGGCCCAGGATGCGACACCGCTCACCTACGGCGAGTGGAGGAAGCATATGGGTATGGTCGAGAAGGCGAAGCGGGTGAAGAAGCAGTCTGTAGCGGACAACCAGATCATGTTGTTCGCCCTCTAACTAATCCTTTGCACACACCCGAGTCACGCGGGGATAAATTCGCCCATCCCCCGTGACATCGGGGATGGGCAAAGGAGTGAAACCTCTTGAAACGCCACATCACGCTGCACTGGGACCAGTTTGTGGCGGACGTTAAAGAGCTGCCACAACCATCCCAGGAGTACACCAACCTCATTCAAGCCGCTGAAGAGTTCTTGCGACACATGATTGACGAGGACCTCTCGGCGGAATACATCCTCAATCTCACGGATGACACCTTGGCGGTCGCCTGGGAGATCCTCCACCACGATGACTACGGAGACCCGCTGCGGGATATGGCGCAGCTGCATCTGGACGACTCCGCTTGGAACTATCTGCTCTCGGAGTGCCTCAGATTGCCGTCCATACCAGACCCGTCGGTCGGGGAGGCCTTTATATGATCCTCGACGACGAGCTGAGAGAGCATCTGGCCGAAGGTCTGTTGCACCTCGACTTTCTCCGACAGTTCCTTCGCAGAACAGGCTTCACTGAGGAGATCGACAACCTCGGCTGGCCGTATGGGATGGACATGAACGGCCCGGGAGACCAGATCTACGACGCCCAACTGGAGATTATGCTGCGTCTTCTCGCTCCGGGTCTCACAAGCCAAGTTATCTTCACATCCGGAGACGACGAAATGTGGGCCCATTGCCACTGGCTTGAGGGCGATGTGCCTGATGAGGAAGTCGTGTACGACATCGGTTGCGTGATCATCATCAAGGGTCAAGATCCGCAACAGGTCGCCGAGTGGCGGCACTGGATCTGGTGGATGGCACAGCGCAAACTCCAGTCGTTCATCGGCGTGCACGACACCATCGAGGAACCGCACTTTGTGTGGGTGCTACCTGAAGCGATCACCGACGAAATCATGGCCGCTTGGGACGTGATCCTAAGTGCCTGGGAGGTGAAGCAATTTTATGAACACCGTAAGCTTCCACACGAAAGGTAAGGAGGCCGCCGACGCTCTGATTCTCAAACTCGAACCGGACAAGCTTCCGGAACTCGAGATTAGGGCAAACGGCGTCACTCACTACAAAACGGTAGGGTGGCACCAGCTGCTTACCCTGTTGGATCGGTCCATGGTGGTTGAGCAACTCAAGGTGGCCGACTTGCGAGTCACCAAACTGCCACGTTTGCCGGATCGGACACTCATGGTTGACATCGCGGAGTGCTCCCGCTGGACAGATGTCATCCTCACGGGATACGTGCCCGCGACCGAGTATCCGATGGTGTATCAGGGCGCTTCGTATCTGGTGCACATCCCGACGATAGTCTACCGGGCCCGCTGGACCTTGCAGGCAAAAAGGCTTATCGGTCTGTCGATTGCCGTCACGACCGATTCCGTGGTCACGGAGATTTCTCCGTTGTACCGCTGGCCGTACTCGAACGTGTTTGATGACGGCCGCGTGTGCTGGACGCACGACACTGTGTGCGAGCTGCACGAAGTCGTGAACAGGGGTGTGTTCGGATTCATCAGTACGCCCAACAATCGCGACCTATTCGGCGTGGGAACCAGCCAGAACTCGCCCTACAGGGAGTACGCCGCATTTTTAGAAGCCGTCCAAGCTCACGGGGGCATCCCCCACGAATGGCTCATCCCGCTCGGGAGAACTGTCGCTGAATTTCACAACGCCTACCGGGCCCAACGGTACTAAACCATCCAACCCAAAAGGAGACATGGACCATGAACACGAACATCCAGCAAACCACGATTTTCGACCTTCTGCCGGAGGACGAGCGCAAGGACCTGATTCCGCAGGTGCAGGAGCCGGAGAAATCTGTGAAGAAGCCGACAACGCGTACCACGCCTGCCAAGGCCACAGCAAAACCGGCTGAGGAACCGGAACCAGACGAGTACGCGATTGATCGTGTGGTGTACTACGCGGGTCACCGGCTCGAAGTACCCAGCCGGACAATGAAACTGGAGGACGTACGGGCCTGGCTTGAGCAGACCTTTCCGGAGCTCATTAAAGAGCGCACAGAGATGGTCTACGACAAGGACACGGGCCACATCGTGCCCGTACTCAAGGGCCACAAGAAGGGGGCGGTGATTACGGTGTATACCGAGCCGCCCGCCCCTCCGGTGCCCCCGGTGTACCACTTGCTCGACAGGGATGGCCGTGTTTACGAGGTTCGGCAAACACAAGTAGGCATATTCGCTGCACCCGTGTACGGAAGCACAGGCCTGCGTGCGCCGCTACACCTGTTCGTACCGAAAATTCCTGTCTGGTGTCTGAGCGAGATTGTCTAACGCTTTCAGTCCGATCCGGACATTGAGCATCTGGCGTACATCGTGTACGACACCGACACGGGATACGATGTGGTGTGGCCTGAGCAAACGGCCTCAGCAGTCACCGTACGAGGCGAGGGCTTCATGGAAACTGAACACCGTTTCGTGGTCGCTCACATCCACTCGCACGGCCGGCTACCCGCCTACTGGTCGGCCACAGACGACGAGGACGAGGTACGAACGGGGCTGTATGGGGTAGTTGGAAGAGCGGATCGGGAGAGGCCCACACTTGCCTTCCGGTATTCATGCGGCGGCAAGTTCGTCAAGCTGGAGGCCTCGGCCGTCTTCGACGGTCCCATTACTGCGGTGGTGACCCCCGTATGAGCGTGGTAAAACCTGTTCGCGTCGTGGACCCGGAACGTACACGACTGATCCTTGTGGGAGTAGGCGGCACGGGCGGCTACGTGTTACAGCAGGTCACCCGCCTGCTCTACTCGCTCAAGGAGCAGAGTCGCAAGGTGCCGGGAGTGCTGCTGATAGACGGGGATGTGGTGGAGGAGAAAAATCTCCTCCGCCAATACTTCCTCCCGCAGGACATTGGCCGCAAGAAGGCCAGTGTGTTGGCGGAGCGGTACTCAAGGGCCTACGGCCTCGACATCGCGGCCTATCCGGAGTATCTGACTCGGGAGACAAACCTTCAAAGAATCGGCGTCGCAGATGGGACAATTGTGGTGGGCGCTGTAGACAACGGTAGCACCCGCCGCATCCTGCACGAGCAGCTGCATTGTCTCAACCACGTTGTGTACATCGACAGCGGCAACAGCGCCGTCACCGTGCCGGATGATCCCGGGCATGTCGACCGATACCAGCTGGCGAAGATCAAGGATTCTGGCTGGGAAGGCCAGGTGGTTGTCGGGGTACGCATTAGTGGCGAAGACGTGCTTCCGTTCCCGGGGGAGGTGTTCCCCGATCTCATCGAGGAGGACCGATTGCCAACGGAAGTCTCGTGCGGCGAAGTTGCCGTGTCCAACCCGCAGCGCCTGATGACCAACCTCATGGCCGCGACAACGGTGCTCATGTATCTGCACACGCTACTGGTGGACGGCACTTTGTTGCATCATCGGACGTTCTTTGAGGCGCGACGGGGGTGGATGAGGAGTGAATCAGCGCTGGACCAGCTCCTGGAGGTGTCCCTTTAAACAAGTCTCATACATCTTCGACCATGCGGGGCGATATACAACCTTACCACATCGCAATGGGGGAGCGGCCGAAAGGGGAGATTGTTGTCTTTCTAAACAAGAGATAATGAACCTGTGCTGGGCACACATCATGCGATTACAGGCATTGCATACGCAACCGCAGGAATAAACCGGTACGTCCAATTAACAGAACTGCTTTCAACGATCCGGAATCTGAGATTGTCTCAGGATCCCTGCCCACGATGGACACCCTTACACTCGTAACCCACGAAGCCAACAGTCCCGCTGGCAGCGGTCCATTCCAGAGGTACCATGACCGTAGGAAGACCGCGAGATTAACTCGCGGTCTTCCGTAAATAGTTAATATAGATTTGAGTAGGGTTGGAAAGTTTCGAGGTGGTTCAAGAACGGGAAACTGGAACAATTGAATCCGGCATTCAAAAAGTATGGATCGTGATAGTAACTCACCACGGGTTTCGTGGGGTTTCCGTAGTTGTCTATCTGCGGCTGGCCATTACAATAAATATTTGGTTTGCCGGTTTTGTCCCCCACGTTCATAGCTTCGTTCACACAGAACTCTCCGTCTTGATAAAACCAGAGATTCGCCGGATCGGAATAGTAGTCGAAACCCGCGGCGATCGAGTTCGCACAATCAGAGTTGTTCCATGGGAAGTGCGCACCGAGGTCGTTGTTATCCGACTTATTGCATGATACATGCTGTTGCCAGTCGAGAATTTTCATGTGGCCGTCAATACCCGGGCTTATATCATATCCCGGTGGGTAATTGGTAAATGCGGGGCCGGACGGAGATGAGGCACTGTTGATTGCCGGAGCCGTAGTGCCCATGTCCATGTTCTTGGACATATTGCTGATAGCTTGCTGTTCGGTGTTGGCCACAGTAAGTACGACCTTATTCTGACCCGGCTTAATTGTTACGGTCTGATGATAAACATCGCTTCCCCGCCACGTGATCTTCGCGTCATAAGTGCCGGGGGTTACATTGATACTGAATGTCCCGTCGACGCCAATAGTGGCTGTCTGATTTCCGATTGTAACTTGTGCACCGTAGAGTGGCCTTACTGCGCTCAGTGTATCTTTGTGTAGATTCCGTTCAACCTTTTTCAAGACATCTGCAGAAGGGTTAGCCTTTTTCGCCAACTCAATGCACAAATTGGCAAATGCATTGAAATCCGCCTCATTGTCAAAGTCTATCTCTTGTTGAGCGGAGCCACTCACAGTAGCCGGCTGGTTGGCCGCGGCAAAGGCCGTCGCCGTGCAGTAGACCGGAAGGCCAACACCGGTGAACAATGCAGTCGCTACAAAGGCGAGAGCAGTACGCTTAGCCACTGGATATCACCCTTTCTAAAGTTTCAAATTTTTTATTGCTATTGGGGCAACAACGACTAGAAATTTCACCACCTCCTGTGCATATAATACAGAGAACATGATATATGTGATCTTACAATATAGTAATTTTGTACCTTTCAGATTAGTAAGCTACTCTAAGTATGTGGGATTTCGAGAATAGAGGGTGAGGTAGGATGAAGAGAACTGTAATTTCATTAACTTTTTTGGTATGTTTGCTTGTCAGCGGTTGTATGGGATCAGGCCCAAGCCACGATGAGATTCAAATCGGCACTTCCGAAAACCAGGAGATCGGTTATATCCGTAACCCCGGATCAAGATTCCCGGCCAATCAACCTCTGATAGTACAGGTCGTTACACCAATGGCCAAGACAGTTCATAATCTTGAACTGATCATCCGGCAAGATGATACGCGCAAAATAATGATGGACGAGAAGTGGCAAGAATCCTATGGAGGTGGAGGACGAACTTTCTACCAGGTTGGTCTTGGATGGCCAAAGGGTCAATACACGTTGGAGTTCTATCGGGACAACAAACTGCAAACAAGCGCGAAACTCACATTGTACTAGGCTATTACTAATGAAAGAGGAGATAATCTTAACTTACTCAAGTTTTGCATCTCCTGTCGCGGCCGTGAGCCGTGTTTTTACAGGGATTTCAGGCAACACAAAAGAAAAACATCCTCGGTTCTCTGGTAGGCTAAGGTTAGCCAATCAACTAGTCCGCTGGAAAGCGAGGATGCTTCCTACATGGTAGGTGATACCAAGATCAAGTCCGTTCTACAGTAGTAGGGTTTTGTCATGACTTCCGTATTGGAAAACTGCTCCACCCATCCGTTCACTTGAGCTGTTCCAATTTTTGATCACTCTCGTGTATCATCGCGGAGTCTCAAATGGCGATTGCAACATCTGACGTCTGGCGCAATGGGCATGGACACGGTTTACTGAAGTCACTCGGCGTCGATTCCCCTACTGCTCAGTGCAGAGTGGTGCGCCGCTTCTCCAGTTTGACGTCAGGTGGATGTGTTCATCATGATCACTCCCTATTCAGCCGTAGCTGCAGTAAAAAAGTAGAGCTGCTGGTCAGGGTTGATGACCACGTCTCAAACAAGTTAGTTCGACGTTTTCCGCGTGTCGTCCACATGTGCGATTTGAAACAAGGGTGGAGAAGGTCTAATGGACTCCTAGAATCGACATTACTTCTGTGAGCGTGGAACGGTTTTTGTCGAGCGCGGAGCTGATAGCCTCAGGATTATGTGACTGAATGGCATCTTGTAGGGAATCATAGGTACTGTGAGCTTCCTCGGCGAATTGGGAACCCTTGCTTGCTGTTAATTTGGGCAGAATATAAGCATGGAATTGATCATGCAATTGATTGGCAACTTTTATAGCGCCTGAGTAATCTCCATGTGAAACGTCTGCCTGCACTGTTTCCAACCCAAAAAATTGCTCATCAAAGATCCGTTTTAATTCGGAAGAGTCCCCACTAGTGGTTCCTGAATTATTCGCACCTGACATGCCGGGCATATCTGACATATCTGCAATGGCCTCATTCGTCGTGGAATTAGCTGATACATGAGTTGCCGAACCAGTGGCGCAACCTACTGCTGCCACTGCGCAGATCATCAAGACCGAAATCAATGCCTCTCGTTTCATCTAACATGCCTCCTTTTGAACTTCCTCCACATAGTGTCAATCCATATCCAAATTCCTGTAATGCTGAGAGTTAACATGCATATTGCTGCCAAATCCGTAAGCCAAACTATCTTGGTGTTCCCCAGGGAACCTGAATGAACTGAGAAGATCAACTCTTGCAATTTAAACTCCGTCGATGTAGAGTAGCCAATTAACGATTTATGGTTCAACAGCAGTCCCGTCACTGACATCAACATAATTAGTAAGGCTCCAATCAACCCCATTGTCATGTGAACTGTCCTCAATGCCCAGCGAAAGGAAATTGCTTTTCCTCGTTTAACCAGTATTGCTGGTCCTAATCGCCTGAATGATCCTGTCGGTTCACTATGCATTATCACTCCCCCCTCAGGGATTGCTACAAGTAATCTACCACTTCTGTAGTACTCAGTAACTTTCACTTTTGTAAGAATAAAAAATAATGTAATTCGCACATATGTCATGGGAATATGTTATTATAAGTCCAAAACAATACAAACAAACCTTAATTATTTGGCAGCTAGATTATTTACGCAGGGCCATAGGGGCGCAGGTTGTGGGTCTGGGGGCGTCTCACATGGCTTCTTTTTGTTGCGAAATGAAGGGATAGGAGGATGTTCGGTATGAACAGGATTGTTCTAGGGAACAACTCATATCTGAATCTATCCAACGACACCCTTATTATCGGCCAATCCGAGATCCCCTTATCTCGCATACAAGTTCATATCGTTGAACACCTCGCTGCAAACCTTGGAAAGCCAGTATCAAGTGAGACCTTAATACGTGCCATTTGGGGACCAAGAGTAGATGCATTTTCATTTAAGAATAATTTGTACGTTGAAGTTCACCGACTGCGTGAGCGTATCAAACGCTATAGCCGACGTTCGGAGGTTCTCATAGCAGTCCGAGGTTACGGTTATATGATTCAGCCAATAAATGATGTGATAGATACACACTGCCAAGACATCTCTTAACTCTCGGCATTAACAATCGTTCTTGCGATCAACAGACCTTCAGTGAAGACTGCAATCTTGGGATTACGTGGAATACTTTTAGGGGAACCGATCAGCCGGCCGGGGTACTGTCGCCCGGGCCTGCTTTTTTAATTTAAGCCTTGTACATCATCGTCCGCACACGTTCATTACAGATACATCCATCCGGGTACAGGGCGTCACGGATTTTGCGCAGACTTCCGCTGTGGATGTTCCATCGTAAAGAACTTTTAACCGAAGACACCCGTGTATTTCGGGCTCCAAGACGAACGAGGACGTCGCGGCACTGAGGGACAAGTGGCCCTGTGAGTGTCAGGCGATATCGGCCTGGCGTCTCAATGCGGAAATGGCTGTGCGTCTCAATGTATCCGCGCACGAAGTCTACAGTGGCAAGGAAGGAATTATCCACAGTATAAAACCGTTCTAAACCGGTAACGAGATACGTGTCATACAGGCGCACATACAAGGTGGGCTTGTGCTTGTTTGACGGGTAGACTTGTATATACTGGGCGAAGGACTGAAGCACTCGGATCTGTTCCGTGTCTCGCGTTGCAAGGCGCACATGAAAACGTCGTCCATCATGCACCACCTTGGCACGGTAGGCAAGAACCCCGAGCAAGTAATCGGGCATTGGACATTCGTGTACAGAGACATATGTCTTGAGGAAGGCTTCCACGAAATTATTGAACGTACCATACTTATCGATCAATTGGTCAACAGATGGGTAAGACGTTCCGCGTGCCGCTGAATGGTAATCACGTTTACTCGGAAACCGCTGATTATTATATTGGTCACTTGTTCCATCAATATATATTCTGGATCAAATGGGTTCACGTCTCAGGCTCCTAAGTGGAAGGTATATCTCTAGTGTACAGACAAACCATTGTGTTGGACACGCCATCTTTATGCCATCACTTGAATTTCGCACAACTTGACTTGAGCGACAAAATACAACATGATGAACACAGTGAAACCGCAAAAGAGGGATTCATAATGAGCGAAAACTTTGTCGCACAACTCAATGCATTCTTTTCATACCTTCGAGATAAGGGAAAGAGCGAGAACACCGTGAGGAACTACACGAGGACGTTGATGGAGTTCGATCGTTGGTTGAACGAGAACGGCGGAGAGTTCGACCGTCTGACGAGACTCGACGTTCAACAGTTCATTAACCACTTACGGGAGAACGGAAATGTACCAACAACAGTAAAGAATAAGTTCGCATGTCTCTGCACCTATGCTCATTATATCAAGCGAAGCGACATCGTAGAGGACATCCGAGTCCCAGATGTTAGGCCAGTCCACAACATCGCTCCGAAGTCACTGGAGCGGAACGAGCGGAATCGTCTCCTCCGTGAAGTGGAACGAGACGGCAACCTCCGTGACATCGCCATGACGTACATGCTTCTGATGACTGGACTTCGAGTGTCCGAACTCGTTGCCCTCGATAGGGATGACGTGACCATGTCCGAACGTTCCGGTTCCGTCCTCGTTCGCAACGGCAAGGGAAACGTTAGCAGGAAGGTTCCAATGTTTGCCGAGGTTCGACTACACCTTCGACGGTATCTGGAGCAGAGAAAGGACAGCGAACCAGCGTTGTTCTTGTCGAATCGAGGACAGCGAATCTCCGTTCGAGCCGTACAGCACACACTCGCGAAGTATGGTGTCCATCCCCATGAACTACGCCATACCTTTGTCCGTGAACTCGTCTCAAAGGGAATCGATATCTCGACCGTCGCTGAACTCGCCGGGCATCGCGACATCAACGTCACGCGGCGCTATTCCATGCCGACAGAGAGTGAACTCGAACGAGCGATTGAACGAGCATTCTCCTAATTAAAGCTGGCGACCTTTTCCGCTGGCTAGTTTGTTGGCTGGATTGAACGCGGATTCCCGGCAATTGGGACAGGTCTCGATCCACGAAAGTACGCCGGCCACAGCCTGCGGGCGGGTCTTGCGACTTCTGCCGCGATGGCCGGAGCTGCGGAACGCGTAATTATGGCACAGACAGGACACAAGAGTGCGCTCATGGTCCGCAGATATATTCGAGATGGCAATCTCTTTAGGGATAACGCAGCTGCGTACGTGGGGTTGTGATGCTGTGGAATTACAAAACAAATGTACCCTGTGACAAAACAGTAGTATCCTGTTACAAAACAAATGTATTCTGGGTGCACCACCAGACGGAACTGTTATTTGCGGAGAGACAACTTTCGTGGGCTTCAACTTGAAAGAAGACGTGGCACGGGGTAACGCAAGGGGAATGCATAACCATGCATTTTCATTGTGTTACCCTTATGTCAGTAATGGGCAGGTTAGTCTGAGAATTGGATAGGATGCATTATCCATGTAGGTGGGGGAGGATTTGACATGGATTCTGACCGTTACAATCCTTATGAAGATCCATCGCTTATCCAGACACAATCGTCCGAGGAACCCATATTGTCTGACCGAGAACCGTTCAATGACGTGTCGAGGCATTTTGATATCATAAATGGTTATCAGCGTAATAAAATCCTCTCGCATTATCCCCGTAGGGCTCGTCCGTGGATTCGTGTAGGTGCGGTCGTCGTTTTATTGTTAATTGCACTAACATTCGTTCTTCGATTTGTGCACCTATAGTCAAATGTGTTTGTCAGCTAAAGGGGGCATAAATCGAAGAACGACGGGACGCTGAGTGTTGCATTTTTATACTCCTAATATTGGCATCCCTTCCGTCGCTATCGGGCAGGATAGCAGGATATGACTTATGACTGTAGTGCATTCAGAACAGCTGGATTCTGTCGCGGATGTAATGGACAAATTCCAATACCCCTGGCTAATTGGTGGTGGTTGGGCTATTGATCTTGCATTGGGTAAGGTTACTCGCGAACATGAGGATGTAGATATCTGCGTATTCAGGGAACATACACAGGCTGTACTAGACCATTTCTCGGACTGGGATGTCAAGGTTGCGGTCCCTGGCGAACACCGTCTTGAAGTGTGCAGACATGTTCAGGATACATTACCACCCCGATTTGGATTGCACATACGCAAAGGTCATCAATTCATCGAAGTTCTCTTGACCGATAAGACTGCCGACGAGGTGACAGTGATATTCCGCAGAGACCCATCTATCCGTATGCCTTTAAGTGAATTCGTTAGAGTGGATAACCGTGGACGTAAATATGTTGCTCGAGAGTGGCAATTGTTGTTTAAATCGAAAGAAGGCAGGGACAAAGATCATCGCGACTTTCAAACTTACGCTCCTCATTGTACCGAGTCTCAACGATATTGGCTCCTATCGGCGTTAAAAAAACATAATCCACGGTCCGAGTGGATTTCACTGTTGGAAGGGTATTGACACTCCTTATTGAACCAACGGGGGCTAGAGTCCCATAAGTGACCACGGTACTACGTGCATGAATATACATCTGTAATACGCAAAAAATTCCGTCTGCGTCATTTGAACAACATGTTGTGAGGGGAGGGAAGTCCCTGTGGGTTCCAATGTAACAGTCGTTGCGTACAATCCCAGTTGGGCACAGATGTTTAAACGGATACGCGATTCCATTATTCCAGTTTTAGGCTATATCCTTGTCACTGTAGAACACGTCGGGAGTACATCGGTTCCGGGTCTGGCGGCAAAGCCGATTATTGACTTAGATGCCGTAGTGTACACCCAATCTGATGTTCAGACAGCGATCCAACGGCTCGCTACCATTGGCTACGTTCACGAAGGCGATTTAGGAATTACTGGGCGAGAGGCGTTTATTCCTCCCGATGGCACACCTTGTCATCACCTGTACGTGTGCACCGCAGATAACCCCGAGTATAAGCGTCATATCATATTTCGGGATTATTTACGAAGTCATCCGCAGGACGCCAAAAGGTACGGTGATTTGAAGATGGAACTCGCACAACGATTCACTAATAATCGTGCGGCATATACAAATGGCAAGAACGACTTTGTGAAAGAGATCCTGAAACGTGCCGGTTTGGAATGACATACATGAAATGATGTCTTTTTACGACAGCAAGAACAAGATCGTCTTGATTGGCTTACTGCGTTAACGGGCAGTTTAGCGAAATTAGCGCTGCGCTTTATTGACAGTACCATGTGGTGAGGGTCGGTAAAACAATTGCAGGGGTGGAACGTTCGTTTGAACAGGTCCACTGTAAACAACTTACCACGCATGATTTCCGTCCATCGTTGCGGGAAAAACGGGCAGAAGTGTTCATTTAAGTGGTCAATCCAACTGAAGCTGGCCAGTCACTGTGATCACTGCCGCACCGCCCACGCGGATTTCAGGTGAATCCCCAGGGACTATATCCACGAAGACCATTCCGGGACGTCCCATTGAGTCTCCCTGCGCGATGCGTAACGAATGTCTTTGTTCGGAATTCAGTATTCCTTCCAGAACGAGATATCCAGCCAGAGCACCATTTGCCGCACCTGTAACGGGATCCTCCGGGATGCCCACTGCAGGGCCGAAGTCACGGGTGTAAATATCGTATGGCTCCCCTTCTTCGGCAAATGTGAACAGGTGCGTAGTCACTGCTTGTTGCTTCGTATTCATCTCGGCTAATTCGGTGAGATGAGGTTGCGCAGCATCTATGGCGGCGCGTGAAGCAACGGGGACGAGCAAGTGCCAGTTTCCCGTATAACCAAGTCGAATTGGATAGTTCGATCCAATGTCGGAAACGTTGATCCCGACGATACGGGCGACTTCCTCGGGGCTCACTTCAGTATTCCTAACGCGTGGAGCGACTTGGCGCATGAAGACGTTGTCCACATCGCCTTCTTGATTGAATGCCCATTCCACTGGAACAACACCCACGTTCGTATGAAAGGCAATTCCGGATGTGCGTGTCTTCCAACCAAATTCAGTTGCCAGCACCCATGAAGCGCCTATAGTTGCATGGCCGCAAAAGTCAATTTCGGATTTCGGGGTAAAGTACCGGATCCGATAGTCTCCTCTACGTTGATCCGGAGTCAAGAACGCTGTTTCAGACAGGTTGAGTTCCCGGGCGATGTTTTGCATATCGTCGTCCGTTAGACCCGTGGCATCTGGGACGACCCCCGCTGGATTTCCGCCAAATCTTCGGTTGGTAAAGGCATCCACATGATAAACCAGAACCTCTCTCATTGGGCACATCTCCTCACACCGATTTTCAATCCCAGTCTATTCAAACAAAATGTTCGTGTAAAATGAATGAAAATGATTAAGTCATCATGATTCATGATTTGAAGTTGAGGGATGCGAAATGGACATCAACGCCTTCAAGGTGTTTCGTACTGTCGCAGTTGAAGGAAGTGTAACCAAAGCCGCCAGACGCTTGAGCTACGTGCAGTCGAATGTGACAGCTCGAATTCAACAATTGGAAAAGGAATTAGGTGTCCCCCTGTTTTATCGAGAGCATCGGAAGATGACCTTGACTCCCGCAGGACAGACGCTGCTTCCATATGCAAACCAGTTACTGCGAATTCTCGATGAAGCGAAAACGGCTGTCCTTGATTCGTCTGTCCCACATGGTCCGCTGTCCATTGGTGCGATGGAATCAACGGCTGCCGTCCGACTGCCGGAGATTATTGCTCAATATCACCAACTACACCCTCAGGTGGAGCTACAAGTGCTGACGGCACCAACGGAAGTCCTAATTGAGGCGGTTTTTGAGCGCGAGATCGAAGGAGCGTTCGTCGATGGCCCTGTCCATCATCCTGACCTTGTGGACGAACTGACATTCGAAGAGCGGTTGGTACTCGTGACGTCGCCTTCCGATGATCGGTTGGAGGATGTTCTGAGCGAACCCCTCCTGATGCCCTTCAAACGCTGTGTCTACCTTGAGCGATGGCAGCGCTGGTTGAAGGAACAAGGTCATCGTCCCGCGAGAGTCATGGAATTTGGGACCCTTGATGGAATTTTCGGCTGTATTGAGAATGGCTTTGGAGTGACCGTGGTTCCTTATTCCGTCATCGCCGCTGTTGCAAACCAGAGGCGGGTTCGCTGTTTTCCGATTCCTGATCCGCATGGTGTTGTTCCAACGGTGTTCATGCGGCGCAGAGATCTGTACGTCACAACTGCGTTGCGTACATTTATTGACTTTGCGCGTTCCTTGCTCAGTAAAGTCAGTCAACGTTGAGTTGGTTATCAATGGCTTAGAAAACGCCTTGAATGAGTTTGGAATATCCGCAGCAGAAAGGAACCCTTGGTTTTATCCGAGTATTGGAGAGTATGCCTGTTTGCTTGAGAAGCAGGGCTCTCGAGTGCACTCTTTTATCGCCGTAACAATTCCTTGCGTATCATGCGGGCTGACAACATAGTGACCGTATTTCCGCAGGATGTTAGCCGCCGTTCCTTTCTCATCCGTTATACCTAAAATTCTCTTCCCTGCTCCTAAATAGTCCACAAGCTTAGATGCCAAAAAAGGATTGATCCCAGTCTTGGAAGGGGCGTCGATCAACAAGAGAACATCGCTCTTTGTCATCAGGTTGAGACTTTCGAAGTACGTTACTCTACTGCGGGTGATCGTCACGGGTGATTTATCAACCATGTCAGCAAATTTGGATTCAATGTTGCCATAAAAATTGACCTTTACATGGTTCAGGAGAGTTGGAGTGGTACGAGCAATATGCTCTAACGCCTTGATAAATGGCTCGGGTGAGCGAGCACCGTAAAAGTCGCCAAAATACGCAAAGGAAACGGTAGGCGGGGTGTCGAGTGTTTTTTCATGCGTGTTTTGACTGTAGAGCTCGGGAACGTAGTGGTGCGGTAATACGGTTGATTTGTCCCTTATGTTAAGAGAAGTGTACTCCTGGTCGTAAAGGTCCAAGATTTCTTCCGTTGGGAAAACAATCGGCATGGCGGACTACTTGTTCCCCCCGGCTTCAAAAAGCAGTATATGACTTTCGCCCATTCTTTAAGGTCCTCGATCCAGCACAGCACGCCATAGGAGGTGAACACGATGTCGAACTCGTCTGTTAAGACTTTGGGTAAGGACAGGATGTCGGAGCAAATGAATTCGGCATCCAGTCCCACTTCGTCGTTCAATTTCCTGGCAAGTTCAATGGCTTTGTCGGAAAAGTCTACTCCGACCACCTTCACCCCAGTTCTTGCCCATGACAGAGAGTCAAGCCCGAAATGACATTGTAGATGTAGCATCCGCTTACCCTGGATATTGCCGAGTTCCAATAGTTCTACAGGGTGTAACGTCGAATTGCCTCCCAAGAACTCCTTCAATCGATAAGCATCGGACTTGCTGTGAATGCCAACTAACTCGTTCCACCTTGCTTTATTCACGCTCAGATAATCGAACTGTTTCATTCACAATAGCTCCTTTATGGATGAACTTAGATATGAAAAAGCCGTTCAGAGCGTATGCCCCGAACGGCACCTTGTAGTATGCTTGCCAAGAAAGAACTATCCGTAAAGAGCAAGCACGCTAACCGGATTGCCGAAAAAGGGCATACGTATCCCGTTAGGTACTACTGCGGGTCCAAATAGTCGCAGAGGACACCACCACGGCAACCTCATTAGCGTGCTCCCTCCTCTCATTCATTCGTTTTCATGATATGAAAAATATGGTACATAGTCAATGGCGAATTAGTCCTTCGTTCTTGCGTTAACGGGGGCTTTAGTTCAACAACGCCCCCCGTCTGATCCTGCATTGGCATGCAAAACTCGGTATATCGGAACGCCGCGTTTTTCTTCATTTTCAAGTTGTGGAAGACAACTCCCTCTGAAACACCTCCTGACCTCGTTCCGTGCCCACGGTTGATTTACCGATTGGACAGGGAATCACAAGGCGGGCCTTACTGGTTTTCACTCCTCGATTGCGAATTCCTGAAGCCACCTTATCCGGCGTGGCAGGGAATGTCCTCTTGAGTTTTCCCGAGATTCTGTTATTAAAGTGGGGGATCGTCAACACCTGTTCGTCTCCTAAACTAGTACATCTAGGCATCAATGGGACATACGATAGGGTGACTAGTCCCTCAATCAAATAGAAACGTTGGTGTTGGTGAAACAAAAACTAAGTGATTTGCATCATACGTACGAAAGGACGGTGAAGTGAATCTTGGAACCAGAAGAGCAACTCCGGACATGGGTGCGGCTCTATACAGAGCGTCTGGTACGTCTGGCGTACACGTATGTTAGGGACCAGGCCACTGCCGAAGACCGTGTTCAGGATGCATTCATACAGGCGTACGCCTCAATGAACCAACTGAAGAATCCAGGAAACCCGTTTCCGTGGCTTGCACGAATTGTCATCAATGAGTGCCGGTCCTTCCGAAGAAAAGGTTGGCGTGAGGTCACTGTTTCTGTACTTCCAGAAAGGAGCAGGGCTGGTGTAGAAGAGACCTATTTACGCGATGCCGAGTTTCGTGAAGTACACCATGCTTTGCAGTCTCTTCCGGCAAAGTACCGGACTCCGATTATTCTGTTTTACTTTGAAGGGTTGAGTACCCAGGATATCGCAGAGGTACTTGAAACAAATGCCGGGACGGTTAGAACACGACTGGCTCGCGGTCGCAAGTTGCTCAGCAGACTTTTGCAAGAAGGTGAAGACGATGAGCTTAGACCTGAAACTCAAGGGTGCAAAACGCTGCTATGAACAAATTACAGTTGATACGGACGCCTTTGAAAGGCGGTTGTTTCAGTCCCTGGCTGGCAATGACCGTTTGGTGAAACGCAAGTGGACACGCAACAAGAAGATTGCTGCTATCGGGGTTCTGCTTGTAGTGTTGCCACTTGCTGGCTTTACCTATGTCGACTACTTCGTATGGGGCGGGGCATACTTTCAGACTAGTGGCAATATGAACGGTCCTTATTCCTTAGCCGCAGACCCTTCTTTCGTCGACAAGACGCTGACACAACCCGGCACGGAAACTTTTCCTTTGTCCCAAGCTCATGAGATAGCGAACTTTCCTATACGAGAACCTGACACGATTGATGGTTGGACAAGGATCCTGAGCCAAGGTGTGGAGTTTCCGCTGTACAATTATCGTGACAATGAGCTGGTGAGCGTGACGAAAACACCCTTTCAATACGTGGACATCTATACAAATGATAAAGGGCAAAGGGTAGCTGTAACGCAGCAGCATCTCGACTCCATGTCGAAGGCGTACAAAAAACCACAGGATCCGTCATTTGATTCGGGCGGGGGTGTTTATTGGGATTTCGGCAAAGATACTACGCAACTTCAGGGATTTTCAGGGGACCTTGCGTGGCTTGTCTCTGCAAAATGGTCGGATTTGAAGATTAACAAACCGGGCGGCTTTGCGAATGTCATTGTCTTGCATCCTGAGACGAACGGAAGTGTAACTGAGATTGTGATTGACGAGTACGGTGGCGTCAGTTCGGACGTTCTTGAATCGTTTGCTCACCAGTATTTGCAGGCGCCAATCAAATGACTCAACACGTTGCTAAAGACCATGATGGAGTATTGGAAGCACCGTATCTCCTCGGCCGACGCCGAATTAGAGATCATTATCCGGCCTCAACCGAGGAGTTGCGAGGTGTGCTCGGTTTGACAGTTGACGCCGTCCGTTCGCTGGCTTTCGGTCCAGGTGCTGTGGACGTGATTTATCGTCTGCCCCTGAATGGTGGCAAACGGGCCGAACCAATGACAAAGGGCGTCAATGACATGGGATCCAATGGCACCAAGCATGCCACCACCTTCTTCGGCCAACCAGTGCCACGATGCTTCGCTCTCCCGGATCTGCGGCCAAAGGGGCCAAACTTCCGACCAATTCACCTGGATGATGTCCCCCAGTTGGCGACCGTTCAGGATCCGTTGGACAGCCTGACGCTCCGGCAGATACCGCCACTCGAAGTTCATCGCTGCAACCCTGGCGCTTCCATGCGAGACCTCGGCCATCCTCTCGGCCTCCGATCCGTTAAGGGCAGGCGGCTTCTCGCAGAGTACGTGATGCGAGGTGGAAAGCGCATGCTCCACCATTTCCGCATGAAGACCGGGTTTGGTGGCAATCACAATCAAATCCAATCCACCGGCGTTCATCATCTGTCGCCAATCATCGTACGCATTCGGTATGCCAAGATCGACGGCCACGTCTGTAGCTCGTCCAGGACGCATACTGGCAATGGAAACGAGATCGTACTTAGGGTGCTGTTTGAGAATTGGGGCATGGACGGTGGCACCGAAACCGGTCCCAATGATGCCAACACGTATCGGCATCGCAAAACTCCTTTCCTCGACTGTAACATCACGAGATATTCTATTTGAACTATCGCATACCCAGGCGGTACGGTAAACTTTTCTATATCGATGATGGACCTTGACGAGGGGCCCTCATGAAAACATCGATTCCTGAAGAGGGAGTCCATTTGACTACATTGATGAATTCATATTGGAACGCCAGGTACGCAAACGGCCGCATCTGGGGTGATGATCCATGTCCCTCCGCTTTGATGGCAAACGAGCATTTCAGATCGGCGAACGTGAAAGATCTGCTCGTGCCGGGTTGTGGGTACGGCCGGAACAGTGTTTTCTTTGCAGAAAAAGGCTATCGAGTAACGGCGTTTGATGTATCTGATGTATCGAACTGGCCACTGCGCAGGCTAGGGAACGTTCTATCGACATCGATTACGCAGTGGGGGACATTTTTGACGCCGTATTTCTGACTGGGAAGGAGTTTGACGGGATATATCTGTCCAACGTGCTTCACCTGTTTTTGGCAGCCGAACGGGACAAACTAGTCCGTCGACTGACTTCACTCCTGAAACGAGGCGGTATTTTTGCGTTCTCTTGTATTTCAGTTTTCGACACGAACAACTACGGGATTGGCCCTGAAGTTGAGCCGAATACATTTGAGAAACATGAGGGAAAGCCTCTGCATTTTTTTGATGAGATAGAGATTCGGACGATGCTTGAAGCGGACTACAAGATTTTGGAACAGAAGCTTCATGTTCAAACTGAAGCTGACCCGAGTGGCGAGACCGAGGATTTGCAGCTCAGGTTCGTAGCTGCACAAAAGTTGTAGGCGAATCGAGGTATCACTTCGACAGTACGTCTGTTCAAATTGGTGGTGGAAGGCATGAAGGTAGTCAGCGCATGCTTGGCAGGATGTAAATGTCGATACGACCAAAGAGCAGCGACGGGCCACGATATTGAGGCGATGGTTCGTTCAGGAGAGGCGATATCAGTCTGCCCTGAGCAAATGGGAGGTCTACCTACGCCAAGGAATCCCGCCGAAGTTGTCGGCGGTGACGGATTTTATGTGCTCGACGGGAGAGCCAAGGTCATCGACTCACAGGGCAATGGTGTTACCGATGAATTTATTCGTTGTGCTGAACAGGCACTTCGACTTGCACAAATGGTAGTTGAGGTGGTGTTCCGCAAAGTCTGCGTGCAAAAAACCGCTGCGGTTTTCTGAGGTTTGGACTTCGCATGTGGCGTCCTTAAAGGTAATTTTGCATCTCAGACTTTTAGTGAAACAATTAACTAAGAATGGATAGAGAGAGGGAGGAAGTGGAGTGGAGTATATTTTTGAACGGGTAAGTTTCGAGGTGTTGAATCAAAATCACGAAAACAAAAAACGTATTTATTTCGGTCGGGAAGGGGATTTGGAACTCACGGTGGACGGCGGACATTTCCCTGCTGCTGGTTGCTCTCATCTGGGGAACCACGTACGTTGCCTCGAAGGATGTTGTCTCATCCGTACCCGTTTTACAGTTCCTTTTCATTCGGTTTGCTCTGACAACCCTTCTCATGTTGCCGATGACCTTCGGTGCCATACGAAGTGCTGACCGCTCAACGTGGCTCACCGGTCTTGTGTTTGGCCTGTTTCTCTTTGCAATCTTTACATTGGAGACGTACGGGGTGGCGAATACCTCGGCTGCCAATGCCGGATTCATCATTAGCTTGTTTGCTGTGATGGTTCCCCTGATAGACAGCATCGTTTACCGCAGGCGGGCGAAACTAGGGCTTCTTGGTGCTGTCGTGTTATCCGTCTTGGGCACGGCTTTGCTCACGTTGCGTGGGGCTCAGATTCATGTCAATCTTGGAGACTTGCTGGGTTCTGGGAGCGGCACTCTGTCGAGCGAGCCAAATGACGTTGACGAAGAAAATGACGGACGGGAAACAGGTGGATTCCGGGGCGCTCACCACTATCCAGCTTGGCGTCGTTGCGATTGGATCCGGCGTTGTGAGTATGTTTCAACACCCATCTCTTACAGGCTTAACGCTTTCGTTTTGGCTCATCACAGGGTATCTTGCAGTTTTTGCAACGATGTTCGCATTTTTCATCCAGATGACTATGATTCGGCGGACGTCGCCCGCTCGAGTGGCGGTTCTGATGAGTAGTGAGCCTGTATTTGCGGCCGTGTGTTCCGTGCTGCTTCTTGGAGAACATCTCTCCGTTGTAGAGATGGTGGGTGGGTTGTGTATCGTGGCCGCCATGCTATGGGGGAGGAGGATTTCTTAACAATACTTTGGAAATCTGGAGCGACTCAAATCGTCCATCGTAAACATACGATCGTGCGTACCAAGCGAAACACTGCACAGCACGAATTACGTTATTCGTGGATCGCTGATAGGCCCAGTGATGGTTCGATGCTTGACTGGCGACGACAAAACGACAGAAGTATTCACTGAGCCAAATGGAATGAGGCGTTTGATCAGATCTTCCAAATGGCCAATGGAAGATACGACGGCTTTCATGATAAAGCAGTCACTCCCGGTCAAGCGGTGGCACTCGAGGATTTCATCCATATGCTGAATGGTCTCTGTCAGTCGATCGTAATTGCCACCGGATGTTGTCATCCGAATGGACACCATCATCGTCGCACCAAGCTTAAACGGGTCAACCGCTATATGATAGCCGGTAATAATCCCATCTTCCTCCAATCTCCTTACACGTTCCGCAACGGCCGGCGCCGACATATTGAGGCGTCGCCCCAGTTCGCTGTACGACAAACGGGCATCATTCTGAAGCTCAATTAAAATTCTCCAACTCACCTCATCAAGTATACTTTTCAATTCGAAACTCACCTCACAATTTACCTTCGATGCTCATGCCGAATCCTTGATTTAACTTCAATGTTACATTCGTTTTTGCAGTCCGGCAATGTAGCCTAAAAGTAAGAGGAACCTTGTCGAGTGAGGTGGATATCCGTGGCTCAACAACTAGAACATGCTTCAGAACAATACATGACACAGAATACAGTTGCACTGTTATGGCCTGCGGTGACATTGCTCATTGGAATTTTTGCTATCGGCATGGACGAGTTGGTGATTTCACCATTGCTGATTGATGTGTCAAACACGTTCCACAGTTCATTAAGCGTCACGGCGCTATCGGTGAGCATCTACGGTCTCACGATTGCCATTTCTGCACCCATTGTTTCTCCACTTGGTGACCAAATCCCACGCCGTACACTAATGTTGGGTACATTGGTTGGATTCATTGTGGCCTCAGCAGTTTGTGCTGTTGCGCCCAACATGCTCGTTCTGCTTATCGGAAGAGCATTGTCCGGGATGGCAGCAGGTGCCTTTGTTCCGTCTGCATACGCATACGTAGGTGATAGCGTCCCCTTTACGCATCGGGGAAGAGTTATGGGTGTGGTACTGTCTGGTTGGGCGGCGGCACTGCTGATCGGTGTGCCCTTCGGTGGATGGGTTGGCGGACAATTGGGATGGAGAGCTACCTTTGTCTCAATTGCCATTCTCGCTGTAGTTGCCACATGCCTCATGTTTCGCCTTCCGCAAGTTCATGCGGTCACAGATTCAAGTGTTCAGGCACGGGAACATGAGAGTTTTATGCAAGCCTGTTGGAAAGTGGTTCAAATACCCGGCGTTTTGCCACTCGTATTGGTGACATTCTGCGATATGTTTGGCTTTTATGGGGCCTATACCTTTTTGGGGAGTTTCGTTCGCTCCTCACAACACTTTGGAACGGCAGTAGCCGGTGAACTTATCATACCATACGGAATCGGGTTTGCTTTGAGCCCCTTGACGGGGCGTTTCGCCGACCGCTTTGGTCACCGCAGGTCACTGCTTATCGCACTGTTCCTATTGGCAGCCGTTTTAACCTCACTTCCGCATCTAGGTCAGAGTGTCCTCTTTCTGACGCCGGTGCTCCTTGTCTGGGGTATTGGACAAAGCACTGCCTTGACGACCCTAAGTACACTTTTAACCGAAGCCTCCCAGGAACATCGTGGACAGGTGATGGGGTTATACAGTTTCGCAACCAACATGGCGGTGGCTTTGGGCTCCTCGCTGATGGGATCCATTTACACAATGTACGGATATGTATCTGTCGGCATGGTCTGTGCGGTCATCTCACTGATAGGGGCCGTATTAACAATTACTTTGCGAGACAATTGATCACTTGCGGTCATTGGTACTCTCCAGTGCAAATCAGTAAACCGTCGCAAGTTCGTCCATAGTGATTGTGAATTCTGTATACTTTAGAAAGGTAAATCCATGGTTCGTCTTGGAGAGTGGAATACCGTCATGATTGAATGGGATCTGTGGGTGAATCGCCTAAGAAAAGTGGAACCATCCGCCGTGGCGATATTGTTGTTCGGTAGCCGAGCCCTCGGAAACGAGGGTCCGTATAGCGATGTGGATCTTCGAGTGATTACGGCTCGTGAGCCTGAGGTACGTGACCGAATCTATTTCGAGGAGTATGGTGGACGGCTTGTCCATTTTTCCATCGGCAGCCGGTCTATTTCTGAGTTGATGCGTCTTTGCCAGGACCCTGAGCGTTGGGCATGGATGAAACCGACTTATACCTCGGCCAAAGTGTTGTGGGACTCCACTGGGATCTTCGATGTGTTGAATCAGATCATCGAGGCGAACACGCCGAAGCGTTATCCCTACGTGGAAGACTTACAGTATGCTCTCGAGACCCTTGTCGAGTACGTTACGAAGGTAAAAAACGCTCATGCTGCGGCGGATTTCGCTCGTGCAGCCTATTTCGCCCAGAAGGTCGGCGAGTACGCATGGCGCACATGCCGAACATATAGTGAATCTCCACGTCTCATGGCTGGGGAGTCCCAAGCATTTGAGGACCGACTTGAGATTGGGAAAGATATTCCTGGATATGTCGAAAACATCGAGGTTTGTCTAGGATTACGGCCACACACCCGAACCATCGACGACATTCTATTCGCCAGTGTCAGACTTGCTGTGGGGGTAGTGGACTGGATTCACACAGTGGCTCCACGTCTAGAGATCTCCGTTTCCCTCCTTGAATTACTGGATTTGGGGAAGGTTCGACAGTACCTTCTGCAGGACAATGTGCGGTAGATTCCAGTGATCGAAAGGAACATAGAGCGGATAATGTGACCCAATCAGGTAAGCTACGGTGGATACCCTGCACGTCGGCTTCAAGGCGGGGTAAAGATTTTTGGCGAAACTGGTTCTTAAATCGACTTCGCCATTGTCCAAACTACCAAATGTACGTCGGGGCTCTTTACGACAATCTGTTCGTCTATTATGCGGTATCCGATAGATTCATACAAATAGACATTGCGTGGAATCGATGCCCGAACTGTACAACGGAGCTCGTTGATCCCATTCTCTTTCGCAAAGCCCTCCATCCACCTGAGTACCAATCGGGCGTATCCTCGGCCTTGATAGGCTCTACGAACTGCCAAACGTGAAAAGTAAAGATGGTCTGTAAGTCGGAAGCGTACGGAAAGTACCGGTTCTCCGTGAAAGAGGCCAATCGCAGCCTGAATTGAACCATTCATCAGCGCCGTTCGAATCTGTTCCGGTGTTTCATCAAATGCGCTGGAGGATCCAGGGACGTGTCTGTACTCCTCCCAGGCATCTTGTGTTATCGTGTGAATCAGTTCGTCGTCGGATGGGGTGGCAAGTCGGAATGTTAGTAGTTCGTTCATGGAAACGGAATCGCCCCTCTCCTTACGGTGACTATTTGCCGATATCTGACAAGCCCTTTTCGCCAGATACAATTCGAAATATAGCTCATATCGCTAAGATGGCCAACCACTTATGCATTGTTTTCTAACATGATTGGCTGGTTCGCCTGACGGTCCATCGAGCCGACAGACTCACCTGAACCGGCTCTATAGGAACCAGGGTAATGTTTGATTCCACGAGTAGTTGATATGACCTCTGCAGAAGTGTGAATGCGAGTTGCATGCACAACTTCTTTTGCATCAAGAGATATCTGAAATCTCAGGCGAAAATGTACAATTGACGATGAAGTAATCGTGCGTGTGAGGCCGCTAAATGGGAGGGCGTCATACATAACCTGCTCCTGAACATCAATCGTTGAAATTCCTCAATTTAGAGATCTATTTCAAACGAGGAGAGTCACTCTATGCCCAAGGCAGGCAATATGCTTTCCGTGCTGTGGCTACTTCATTTAAGAAAGAGAATAACGGCTGCTGAAATCGCAAAGGAACTCGAAATAAGTATTCGTACCGTGTATCGATGTATACATGGCCGGAACGAACATGGACTCGACGAACGGTGCCCAAGTTTGGTCCCTCCCAAATGTCTAACACTCTCATCTTTCCCTACGCAGCAAAAGTCGATACATGCTGGATGCCAAGGCTGTCACTGAGACACAGCATACTTGTGCACCGTCCCGTCGTCTTTACGCACGCACCACACGGCGTCAGCCTCAACAGCGTCTACGGCGGGACTATGTTCCACAGCAAACTTCTCGACCGCTTCATTGAAAGTTCCTCCCAGTCACGTGTATTCCGCGGTTTCATTTACTTACACAAAAATGAGGCGGTCACTTAGGCATGACTGCCGCATATTTATTCGAGTCGTATGTGTTATGCTTGTTGCAGTAATGGGCAGGTGAGTTCAACAAGAGGTTCAGGTTGATATCGGCTAGAATAAAGTTAAATAATATTTTGAAGGAGATCTTTATGGGACTTCGTCCGCATGTTAAATCATTTTTAGAGTCGATTCCGAAGGAAGACTCTACACTGATATCAAACGTAATAGAGTTACGCCGTAACCAAATGTCAAGAGTTATTCCTGCCAATCAGCGACCTTACGTCTGGCATGTTGAAGATATATCCATTCCTGCCCAAGAGCGGGAGATTCCTATCCGCATTTACACTCCCAACACTCAACAGCTACTTCCACTGCTTGTGTACTTTCATGGTGGGGGATTTTGTATTGGCAGTCTTGAGAGTCATGACGTGATATGTCGTCGTTTGGCAAATGAGTTAGGTTGGAAAGTTATTGCCGTAGACTACAGACTCGCTCCAGAAAACCCATTTCCCGCAGGAGTGGAAGACTGCTATGCAGTGACAAAATGGTGCGCTGAAAATGCATCTTACTTGAACGTGAACCCCTCAGTAATTGCGGTTGGAGGAGACAGTTCTGGCGGGAACTTTGCAACGGTTGTAACTTTGATGGCACGTGACCGAGGAACTCCTTCTATTTGTAAACAGGTGTTGATTTGTCCTAACACGGATTTTTACCAATCCCATATTCCAACGAAATATGCATCCTATGCTGAATGTGGTTCAAAGTATCTCACAACTGAACGAGGTATTAGTCAATTTTGGTCATGGTACATACAAAATACTAACTTAGCTTGTCATCCTTATGTATCACCAGTGCAGGCAACAGACTTAACCGATTTACCTCCTGCGCTTATCATTACTGCAGAGTACGATCCATTAAGGGACGAAGGAGAAGCGTACGCTCGCAGACTTGACGAATCGGGTGTGCCTGTTATAGCAATCCGATATGAGGGCACAATTCACGGATTTTTGGGGGTTTTTGCAGATAACGAAGAGGGGCGAGAAGCCTATTCAGCGATTAGACAGTTTCTTACAAGTTCAAAATGACGGTGAAGATGAGGAAACGTAAGTTAGTGTTTCTGTCGTTTACGGGGGCGAATCTGCAGTAACGCCAAATTACAGTGTTGCATGCTTATGCGTTCATTTTACATGACTATGCATGTCTGGAACTACGCTTATGGAATTAAGGGCAGGAAAGTTCAATGTAACAGCTGCGGCTACTCGTCTCTTGACAACAGAACATATGTTTGTGTATTGTTGTGCGGAAATTACTGTCATGGAACTACAGATGAAAGGAAGTAAGGTTAGTTGTCGATCAATTATAAGGTCATTGGAGAAGGATATCCTGTTGTCATGCTGCATGGTTGGACCTTGGACCATCAGGTGTTACTCCATGCGATGGAACCAATATTCGAGAAACGGAATGGTTGGAAGCGGATATATATAGATTTACCAGGTATGGGTCGTTCTGAGCCTCAGCCGTCCATCCAGAACTCTGATGGAATGCTGGAAACCGTTTTACACTTTCTTGACAATGTCATTCCGAATGAACAATTAGTGGTTTGCGGCTATTCATATGGAGGGCTTATTGCTCGCGGTATAGTTCATTTACGCAGAAACTTAGTCCGTGGCCTTTTGCTCATTGCTCCGGTGATTGTTTCGGAACCCGCTGAAAGAGTCTTGCCTGAGCAGCAGATTTTAAGGAGGGACCCCATTCTAATATCCCGGTTGTCATCGGAAGATGCTGCCGAATTTGAATCGGTGGCAGTATTACAGGGGCAACAAGAGTGGGAGAGGTTCCGTGAAGAAATCTTGATCCCTTCTAGAAACGCTAATCACGAGTTTTTAGATCGAGTTCGCCAAAACGGCTATGGATTCACGTTTGATATCGATGCCAACTCACCCCCATTTGAGCATCCAACGTTGATTATTACTGGCCGACAGGATCACGTTGTCGGGTTCCAGGATGCGTGGCGATTGATTGAAAATTATCCAAGAGGGACCTTTGCAGTGCTTGACATGGCAGGTCATAACCTGCAGATTGAGCAGCCGGATGTCTTTAGGGCATTGGTGGACAACTGGCTCGACAGACTTGAGTCAGGGCCTTTAAAGGAATATCGGTCCAAGTGAATCAGTTGTGTCGCTAACGGGGGCGAATGTCCTATAAGCCCGGATGTAGCTGGTGTTTGATTATGCGGCGATTTTGCATAATCATGCATATTCGTGTTCCGTTGTTGTTGCGCTCTCGGGCAGTTATATGCAACAAGCACCTATGCATTCCTGTTCCCGCAGGAACCTGCGTCATTTGCAACGAACCCATTTTGAAAGGTCAAGATGTCGGAAGTGTTTTCTTTGTGTCGCATTATACAGGTGAAAAGAGCCCGACCAATTGTGCCATAGTCACTACTTCCACTCGTGAGGAAACCAAAAGAAACGTACTGCCAGTTAGTCATCACGCCAGTTGTCAAATCTGTTGGTGCTCACCGAGCAGATTGAGCGGCGGGGTGTGAAACTGGTCTTTACCGACTTTAACCGCGAATCGACGCCTGAGGGTGAATTGTTCTACTCCGTGCGCGGCGCCATCGCTCAGTTTGAGAAAGCAATGATCGCTCGGCGCACGCAAACCGGCAAGCTCCGCAAGGCACGAGAAGGCGGTTGGACACACTGGCCCGACATCTATGGGTATCACTACGAATCAGATACCGTGTCTATAAAGGAGGACGAAGCGGCTGTCGTTCGGCTCATCTTTAAGCTGGGCGCAGAGATGGGTGTATTCCGTATTTGTGACAGGCTCGCGGAAATGGGGATACCATCTCCGCGTGCCGGAAAATCCGTATGGAGTCAATCAACCGTCCGCCGCATTCTTACCAACGAAACGTACTACACTGGAAAGACGTATATCCGCAAGTATGCAACGCATGGTACGCATCTAAACAAATACATTGCCAGCACCGACGAGAAATACAAACGCCAACTGAGACCGCGTGATGAATGGGTCGAGATGGAGGTTCCGCCCATTATCGACGAACAAACATTCCGATTGGCCCAATTACGCCTTCAGAACATACCGCGGGAGGGGCGGTCAGCGCGTGCAAGGCGTAGGATCGGGTCGCGTGCAACTGAGATTGGGTGTGTTGGGAGCGGACGATTCGCTGGCGGAGATCACGGCGGTGGCGGCGGGATACCCGAACATCCGGCTGCAGCCCGTGGTGTATTGGGACGAGTCGGAGATTGTGGACCTGCTGCAGCCGGTGGCGGACACTGTCGACATGTGGCTGTTCAGCGGCCAGGTGCCGTACACCATCGCGAAGGCGTGGGGCGGCATCCGTGTCCCGATGTTGTACACGCCGCACACCGGCGCGGGCCTGTGGAAGGTGTTGCTGCATCTGTCGCACGAGCGCGGATGGCGCGTGACGGAGCTCAGCTTTGACACGTTTCACCCGGACGAGTTGCAGCGCCTGGCCGCGGAGGCCCGGATCGCGCCACCGGAGCATCTGTTTCATTACAGCGATGCCGTCGACGTCGACCGCATCGCCGACTTTCACTTCCGCCTGTGGCGGGAGGGCAAGACCAAGGCTGCGGTCACCTGCGTGCGGTCCTGTCAACTCAGGTTGGAGCGGTTGGACGTGCCCGCGTACCACGTGACAGCGGCGCGGGATGACATCGCGCGCGTCCTCGATCTGGCCTTGCGTATGCATGAAGCGGCTCACTTTCGGGACGCCCAGATTGCGGCGCAGACGATGGTGTTTACGCCTCGCGGCGGGACGAGCTCATGCCCGGTCGGCCCGGACAGTTCTGCGGATTCACGGACGGCGGAGGCGGGGCGCGGTCTCGAGCCGGCGGATGCCGGCGCCCGCTGGGCGCGAGTCCGGCGTTACGCGTGCCGGCTCGCCGGGACCGTGAAGGCGGCCGAGGACGGGGTGTACACCGTATTGACGACACGCGGCATCCTGTCGGCTCAAACGGCTGATTTTCGGACTTACCCGGAGGCGGCCGCCGCATTGGACGAGCCCGGGTGTGATGTCACCGCTGGCATCGGCGTTGGGCGGACCGTCGCCGAGGCGGAGGCCCACGCCCGCGCGGCCCTGCAGCACGCCCGGCAGGCGGGGCCTGGTGCTTGGATGTGCGTGCTCGACGACAAGTCGGTGCGCGGGCCCCTGGCCAAAGGGCCAGGGCGCGAGGCCAGGTGCGGGATGACGTACTCGTACGCGGACGAGGGATTGCGGGCTGTCGGCGCGCAAAGCGCGCTGTCGGTGGCGACCCTGAGCAGGCTGCGGGAGGTGCTGCGCCAGCTCGGGACGGACGAGATCACGGCGTACGAGCTGGCGGATCGGTTGCAGATCCTGCCGCGCAGCGCCAGACGGCTGTTGGCGGCCCTGGAGGCGCAGGGCGTTGCCGAGGTGGTGGGAGAGGAATCTCCGTACGCGCGGGGCAGGCCGCGCAAGGTCTACCGCATCCGTCTCGGCATTGCGCAACCGGGTTGCTCTGAAAACAATGACTCGTTTCCATTGGGCAGAGAGTGATATAATCCGTATATCCCGTCTGACCAGAAATCCACCGAAATTGAGGAGAGACCATGGTTGAGGTGAATCGGCAGCGATTGTGGGACCGGCTGATGGCCCTGGCCGAGATCGGCCGCCAGCCGGACGGCGGGGTGACCCGGTTGGCGTTTACCCCGGAGTGGAGGCGAGCGAAGGAGCGCGTGGCGGGCTTCATGCGTGAAGCCGGCTTGGAGGTGCGGGAGGACACCGTCGGCAACCTGATTGGGCGCTGGCCCGGCCGGCGGCCGGAGTTACCGGTGGTCTTGACGGGATCGCACCTGGATTCGGTGTTTCACGGCGGGAACTTCGATGGTCCGCTCGGTGTGTTGGCGGCGGTGGAGGCCCTGCAGACCCTTCGGGAGAACGGGATCGAGACCGATCACCCGGTGGAGGTCGTCTCCTTTACGGATGAGGAGGGGGCGCGCTTCCGGTTCGGCATGACCGGCAGCCGTGCTGTGGCCGGGACGCTGACCGCCGAGGATCTGGAGCATCGGGACGCGGATGGCGTGTCCATCGCGGAGGCGATGCGGGCGTATGGGCTCGATCCGGCGGCTTTCCGGGAGGCGGCGAGATCGAAGGGATCCGTCAAGGCCTACGTGGAGCTGCATATCGAGCAGGGCCGGGTGTTGGAGAACGCCGGCTTGGCCGTCGGCGTGGTCAGCGGGATGGCAGGGCCCCTGTGGCTCAGGTTTACCGTCGAGGGCGAGGCTGGCCACGCCGGCGCGACGCCGATGAACCTTCGGCGCGATCCGCTCGTCGGCGCGGCGGCCATCGTTCAGGCCATCGAGGCGGAGTGTCGCCGCCACGCTCACACGGTCGGCACCGTCGGCCAGCTGCAGGTGCACCCGGGCGGCGTGAACATCATCCCGGGGCGGGTGGAGTTCACGCTGGATTTGCGCGACGTGGACGAAGCGGAGCGGGACTCGGCGGAGGCCGCCATCCTGGCGGAGGCGCGCGCGGTCTGCGCCGCGCGCGGACTTGGGCTGACGGTGGAGACGCTGCAGCGCATCCCGCCAGTACCGTGCGCGCCCGCCATCCAGCGCATCATCGGAGACGCCTGCGGGCAGCTCGGGATGCGGTCCATCACGTTGGTCAGCGGCGCTGGGCATGACGGCATGCAATTGCGCGATCTGTGCCCGGTCGGCATGGTCTTCGTGCGTTCCAAGGACGGCATCAGCCACGACCCGGCCGAATACACATCTCCGGAGGACTGCGCCGCGGGGGCGGACGTTCTGATGCACACCCTTTTGCAGTTGGCCTCCGAGGCGGTACAGGTCTGACGGGACGGGGTCTGAGCCATCGCACACAAGGGAGAGGAGAGGAGCACATGTCCACACAGATTCAGGATCTGCCGGCGTTGGTCGATTCGGTGAAGGAGGATGTGGTCCGCTGGCGGCGGCACCTGCACATGAACCCGGAGCTGTCGTTCCAGGAGGAGAAGACCTCCCAGTTCGTGTACGACACGCTGGCGTCCTTCGGCGCCTTCGAGCTGTCGCGGCCGACCAAGACCAGCGTGGTGGCCCGGCTCATCGGCAGCCAGCCCGGACCCGTGCTCGCATTGCGTGCCGACATGGATGCACTGCCCATCACGGAGGAGAACACGTTCGAGTTTGTCTCCAAGAACCCGGGCGTGATGCACGCCTGCGGCCACGATGGCCACACGGCGATGCTCCTCGCGACGGCGAAGGTCCTGGCCGGGCTCAAGGATCGCATTCGCGGCGAGGTGCGCTTCTTCTTCCAGCACGCAGAGGAGCTGTTCCCGGGCGGCGCGGAGGAGATGGTCAAGGCGGGGGTCACCGATGGCGTGGACGCGGTGGTCGGCGCGCACCTGTGGGCGTCCGAGCGGGTCGGCAGGGTGCTCGTCAAGGCGGGTGCGCTGATGGCAGCTCCGGACGCCTTTTATATCACCATCAAGGGCAAGGGCGGCCACGCAGCGCATCCGAACGAGACGGTCGATCCGATTGTCATCGGGTCCCAAGTGGTCCTCAATCTGCAGCATATCGCCTCGCGCAATGTCGATCCGCTGGATCCCATCGTGGTCTCCGTCTGCCAGTTCCACGGCGGTACGGCTCACAACATCATCCCGAATACGGTGGAGCTCGTCGGCACCGTGCGCACCCTCAATCCGAAGTTGCGCGAGCGGGTGCCGGAGCTGATGGAACGCATCATTCGGGGCGTGACCTCGGCCCACGGGGCGGACTACGAGTTCCGCTACGAGAAGGGCTACCGCCCGGTGCTCAACGACGAGGCGGTCACCAGCAAGGTGCGCGAAGCGTTGCTCGAGGCCTTCGGTGACGACCTCGTCCAGGAGGCGACGCCGACCATGGGCGGCGAGGACTTCTCCGCCTTCCAGGCGGCGGTGCCGGGGACGTTCTTCTTCATCGGCGCGGGCAATCCGGACAAGGGCATCGTGTATCCGCATCACCATCCCCGCTTCACCATCGACGAGGACGCGCTGCCGGTGGGCGTCGCGGCGTTTGTGCAGATTGTCGCCAAGTTCAACGGACTGGCGTGACGATCCCGCCGCGGGCGCGGCGCGGTCGTCCGGTGTTTCGCCGCGGCCGCGCCGGCGGGCCGGTGGGCTGGCGGCGTGCGAGCAGCGGCGTCCAGCCCAGCCGCCGTCCAAGCGCGTCTGGTCCAGCGGGATCGAAGGAAAATAAGGAGGGATCGGTGTGAAGTGGCTCGCGGCGCTGCCGTTTCTGGCCTTGATTGTGGGGATGTTTTTCGCCAATCGCACCGAGCCGTACGTGCTCGGGATGCCGTTCATCCTGTTCTGGACCGTGTTGTGGGTGGTGTTGACGTCGGTCATCATGTTCATCGTGTACAGGACGGACCCGGTGAACCGAGGAGGTGACCGCTCGTGAACAGCGCCCTGATTGTGATCCTTCTGGTTCTTCTGTTGTCCATCTACCTCGGTGTACAGGCTCGCCGCGGCAAGACGATGAATCTGGAGCAATGGAGCACGGCTGGCCGCAGTTTCGGCACCCTGTTTGTGTTCCTGCTGTCGGCGGGCGAGATCTACACCACCTTCACCTTCCTCGGCGGCAGCGGCTGGGCGTACGGCAAGGGCGGCCCGACGTTCTACATTTTGTGGTACGGGGCGCTGGCGTACATCCTGTCGTACTGGCTTTTGCCCGCCATCTGGCGCTACGCGAAACAACACAACCTGCTGTCGCAATCGGACTTCTTCGTCGCGAAGTACAACAGCCCGGCGCTCGGGGTGCTCGTCTCTCTCATTGGCATCATCGCGATGATCCCGTATCTCGTGACACAGCTGAAGGGCCTCGGCGCCATCATGCAGATCGCCTCCTACGGCAGCATCTCGTCGACGCTGGCCGTGTGGATCGGCGTGATCGCGGTCACCATCTACGTCATGGCCTCCGGTGTGCACGGCACGGCGTGGACGGCGGTGCTGAAGGACGGCCTGGTACTGGTGGTCGTGGTGTTCCTCGGCATCTACCTGCCGGTGCACTACTACGGCGGTATCGGCCAGATGTTCCACGCGATTGACCAGGCGAAGCCCGGCTACCTGACGCTGCCGGCCAAGGGCAACAGCGTGTACTGGTTCATCTCGACGGTGCTGTTGACGGCCCTCGGCTTCTACACCTGGCCACACGCGTTCCAGGCGGTGTACACCGCGAAGAACGAGCAGACGTTCCGGCGCAACGCGATGGTGTTTCCGCTGTACCAGTTGATTCTGTTGTTCGTCTTCTTCGTCGGCTTCGCGGCCATCCTGACGGTGAAGCCGCCGCTGCAGGGTTCGGCGGGGGACAACTCGCTGTTGGTCCTGTCGGTGCAGACCTTCCCGAAATGGGTCGTCGGTCTCATTGGCGCGTCGGGCCTGTTGTGCGCGATTGTTCCCGGGTCGCTGCTGTTGACGACGAGCGCGACGATGATCTCGAAAAACCTGTACAAGGTCATCAATCCAAAGGCGTCCGATGAGAGCGTGTCCCGCCTGGCTCACTGTCTGGTGCCGGTGGTGGCCTTGATTGCCCTGTACTTCACGTTCAACGGCCAGAGTATCGTGGCGCTGCTGCTCATGGGCTACAGCCTGGTGACGCAGTTCTTCCCGGCCATCGTGTTCAGTTTCATGAAGCGCAATCCCATCACCAAGTGGGGCGCAATCTTTGGCATCCTGGCCGGCGAGCTGGTGGTCGCCTACACGACCATCACCAGCAAGACGGTGGGTCTCCTGCTGCCGTTCATGCCGCAGTGGGTGAAGGACCTGAACATCGGCATTGTGGCGATGGTGGTCAACCTGATCGTGACGTTCGCCGTGAGCGCGTTCACCCGAAGCGCCGGCGCACAGGCTCGGTCGGCGGTGAACGCGTAAGTTCAACCGGATTCTCAGTCAACGACGTAGAAACACCTCACCAGCTCTCACCCCCTCGGCCCTCCGACAGGAGGCACCGCACCGTCCACGGCCCGAGGGGGTGGTGCCGTCCTTCAGGCCCACTGTCCCACGGCATCTCCGTCCTCCAGCCGGATGGCCCTGGTCGATCCCGCGGTCTCCCCGGCATCCCCGTCCCAAATCCGGCGCATCTCAGCGCTGGTCGCCAGCAGCGTCTCCAGCGTGCCCTCCGCCTCCACGCGCCCGTCCTTCAGCAGAAGGACGCGATCCGCGCGCGCCAGTGCCGCCCGCCGATGCGACACGGCGATGCAGGTGATGTCCGGGCTGGCGAACAGACGGGTCCACAGCCGCTCCTCCGTCTCCACGTCGAGGGCGCTCGACAGATCATCGAAGATGAACAGCTCCGCTCCGGTCATGATCATCCGGGCGGCGGCCGCCCGCTGAATCTGTCCACCGGAGAGCATCACGCCGCGCGGCCCGACGTACGTGTCGAGGCCGTGTTCCAGCATCTCCACGTCGCGCTCGAGGACAGCCGCGCGCAGGACCTGGTCCATCCGCTCCGGGGTGGCTGGTCGTCCCAAGGTGATGTTGTCCTGCAGCGTGTCGCTGAACAGGCGCGGCACCTGCGGCGTGTAAGCGGCTCGCGGCGGCACCAGAAAGGCTGCGGGGTCCTGGACGGGGCGCCCGTTCCACCAGATCTGCCCGTCGTCCCTTGGCAGCAGTCCCAACAGCGCCCGCACCAGCGTCGACTTGCCCGATCCGATGCGGCCGGTGATGACCAGAAACTCTCCTCGCCGGATCTGGAAACTGATGTCGTGGATGCCGCGGCCGGACCCCGGATACCGGTAGGTGAGATGGGCGACGGCCAGCGTCTCCAGCCGATCCGCCGGCTCCAGCGCCGGCTCCTGCACTTCGGGCGGATCGGTGTACAGGTGGATGTCGGCGGGCTCCATCAGCCGGTCCGCCTCGCCAGGCCGGAATAGCATGGTCATCCGGTCGAGCGCCACGCGCAGCCGTTTGTGCTGGAAGACCATATATCCGAACAGCGAGATGCTGTTCGCGAGCCAAGCCAGGTAGGTCGTGAACAGGGCGAAGTCCCCCACGGTGAACCGCCCGGCTTGCATCTGCGCCGCGCTCACCAGCAGGATGGCACCGGTCGAGATGCTGAGCACGTGCTGGTTCAGCGACTGCACCCACTGCTTGAACAGGTTGTCCTTGAGCGCGGCCTGCCGCCGCTGTTCGTTGAGCTGGCGGAACCGTTGGAGCACATGCGCCTCGGCCCGCCCGAGCCGGATGGTCTGAACGCCACAGAAGATCTCCGCGATGAATCCGGTCACGCGGCCCGTCGCCTCGCGGTTGACGCGGCTGTACCGGCGGGCGCGGCGTCCGGTCAGGTTGTTCAATAGCGTCACCAACCCCAGCGGCAGGATGGCCACCAGGGTGACCCAGCCATTCACCCGCAGCATGATCCCCAATGAGATCACTGCGAAGGTGACAAAGCCCCAGAAGTCGGTCCACGACTCGACGTACTCGACGACCTCCTGCACATCGTCGCGAAAGCGCGTCATCGCCTCGCCCGGGGAGGCGGGGAGGTTGCGCCCCGGCCAGCGAAGAATTCCGGCCAGCAGGTTGCGGCGCAGGATGGCCTGCACGTGGTAGATGTGCGTCACCCACGTGTAAAAGGCGGCGAAGAACACGCCGGTCCGGATGAATCGCACGCCGAGGACCACCCACAGCGGCGCGGTGAGCCACCACAGGCTGTGGGAGCCGCCCGTGACGCGATCGAAGAACCACTGCATACCCAGCCCGATGACCACGGGCAGGCCGTGGAACGCCGTCCACAGGCAGGCGTCCACGATGTACAGCGTCAGCCGAAAGCGGAGCAGACGCGTGATGAATGAGGTGACCGTCATGCCCATTCCTCCTGTCGGTCCCTGCGCAGCAGGGCTGCGAAGTGAGAATTGGGATCGTCCGCCAACGCCGCCCGGTCACCGAATTCCAGGATGCGGCCCTGGCCGAGCACGAGGATCTTGTCGACCTTGGCGAGCGTCGAGAGTCGGTGGGCGATGACGATCCCGGTGCAGTGTTCCAGCAGGTGATCGATGGCGGCCTGGAGGGTCGCTTCCGTGGCGGGGTCGAGCCGGGACGACGGCTCATCGAGGATCACCAGGCTGGGTTTTGTCAGGAACACACGCGTCAGGGCGACCAGCTGGGCCTCGCCTGCCGACAGGGACGAGCCCCCGGCCGCCAGGCGGGTGTCGAGCCCCTCCGGCAGCCGCTCCAGCAACGGCCGCAGGCCGAGCCGGTCGACGACGGCGAGGATCTCTGCGTCCGGCACGCCGGGGTGGAACAGCGTCAGGTTGTCCCGCAGCGTCCCGTCGAACAGTTGCACGTCCTGCGTCACCATCCCGACCCGCCCGTACAGGGTGTCCAGACGCAGTTCGCGGATGTCCACGCCCCCGAGGCGGATGACGCCACTATCGAGGTTGTACAGCCTCAGCAGGAGCCGGCTGATGCTCGACTTCCCGCTGCCCGTGCGCCCGACGATGCCGAGCCGCTCCCCGGGTCTGAGCTCAAAGTGGATGTCGTGCAACACCGGTTCTCCCGGTTGGTAGCTGAAGTGCACGTGCTCGAACGCGACACCGAGGGGACCCTCGGGGAGATCGGTCCGTTCTCCTTCTTCGATCTCGCTGCGCATCGACAGCAGCTCCAGAGACCGGCGCAGGCCGGACTTCGCCCGCTGGTAGTCCTGCAGCTGATTCCCCAGCTGCTCAATCGGATCGTTCAACATCTGCGTGTACTGGTAGAACAGATAGAGGGTGCCGAGCGTCGCGCCCCCGGTCAGGTACAGGTGGACCCCCATCATCAGCACGCCGGTGACAGCCAACGCGTACAGGACCACGGTGACGTTCCACGGGATCACGCGCATCATCCAGGCTCTGCGGCCGGTCTGGAACACGTGGCGCATGGCCCGGTGGAACCGGTTCATCACGTACGGAACGGCGCCGCTCGTCTGCACGTCCTCGATGCCGGCGATCCGCTCCTCTATCAGGCCGAACAGCGCCGCGTTGGCCTGGCGCTCCGCCTGTGAAGCGGCCACGCCCACGTCGCGGATGCGGACCATGGCGGCGAGCGCCAGGAGGGTGAATGCCGTCATGATGGCGGCGATGGGCACGTTGCGCGCGAACATGATGCCGAGGATGCCCGCCAAGAGGACGGCGCTGCCGAACATCTGCACGATGAACATGGCGAAGAAGTTCGACATGTGGGTCACGTCCCCGTCGATGCGCTCCATCATCTCCCCGGGTGTCCGGAGATTGTGGAAGCGCATGTCCAGTCCGAGACAGTGCCGCAGCAGATCCGCCCGCAGTTGGTTGGTCGCGCGCCATGCCACGTCGTTGCCGAGGTAGCTGACGGCGACGCTCGTCAACTGCGTGCACACGGCGATGGCCAGATACGCCCCGGCGAGCCCCAGCAAGCGGGAGACGGGTCCGCCTCCGGCGGCCGTGTCGATGAAATGCTGCACCATCTGCGGGTTGGCGAGCTGCATCGCGGTCGTCAGCAGCAGCAGGGCGAGCAGCCCGGCCATCCGCCACTTGACCGGGAGGATGTAGCGCATCAGCCAGAGCATGGATCGCTGAGGGTGAGACTTCACGGTAGAACAAGCCTCCTTTACACGCAAAAAGCCGCGGACGGGCTTGCATCCGCGGCTTCGCGTACGGGGTGCTCCGGAGAGGCCTGGAGGGCGCAAAAAAACTCCAGGCTCACCGCCTGGAGTCGAGTGTGCTCACGAAGAATACATCAAGGGATCAGCACATCCGCACCACGAGGTCAGCCGTCGCATGCAAGCCGATTCGGTTCGCTGAGGCAATTCCGAAACGCTGACGCACGGGGCGTGACCTCCTCTGAAACAGTGAAAAAGTGGATTGCGGAATGCGATAGGCTGACTATACCATGGAAAAAATACCGTGTCAATCCCATTTGTCGGTCTATTGGCGATCAGAGTCTAAGTCCACGATGCCTCCGGACCGTCCGGGAACCCGGCATCCTGCCAACGCCACAAGATACGCGAGCTGGTGGATGCTCCGATGCATCCGGCAGTCAGGACACTCCGAACGTGTTCAGGGGTTGAGAGCAGTCCTCCTGCGATGATGGGCGTATGGCGAGAGGGTTTGAGCAAGTGCATCACGTGCGGGATGACCAACCCAGGCAGGACCTCGATGGCGTCCGGGCGAGAATCCTGGAGCATTTTCAAGGTTTGATCGATGGAAACCGAATCGAGGATGAAGGTGCGCTGAACGGCGATGAGGCCGTGCTGCTTCGCGGCAGCGATCAGACTGGTCCGCGTGGTGACGACGCCATCCACGCCAATGGTCTCGGCCAGGTAACGGATGCCCGAAGTGTCGCGTGCAATCCCGGTCATGAGGTCGAGGTGGACGAAGCTCAGTTTACCTGCCGCGTGCAGGCGTTCCACGGTTCCGGCCAGGGTGAGGATGTCGGCGCCCAGCAGAAACGCGACGTTGGCAGAGGAGGACAGGGCATCGGTCAGATCGGCATCACGGGTGATGGCGGTGACGATCGGTTTTTTGCGCAGCGCATAGGAGATCGTGTCGATGGCGCTTCCCCTCCTCTGGAATGAACAGGTGTGTCGCAGTGGGCGGTTGAGTGGATGGTATCGTTTTGATTGTACATGAAACGCAGGGGGTGCATGAAACGCAAGAGCTGTGTGAGGATGAGCGAATCCCATTGTTGCGGCCATCCGACGGGTTGCATTCGCTTTCATTTGATGTTATATATTATCGCATCTTCAGTTTTCGGTATGGGTCGGAGACGAAGAGATTCCCGTACTGCCAGCCGCATCGGCGGGATGGCTGCGATGGGAGGTCTCTTTGTTTTTATTTATTTCGGTCTCCGGTACGAACGGCGGGGGAGAAGCGACATGAACGACCTGCTGGCCGTCGCGCTGGTCATGGGGTTCACCGTCCTGTGCGGGTTCAATGACGGGGGAAACCTGTTGGCGACGTTCTTAAATACCCGGGTGATGCACGCCACCATCGTGTTGGGGATCATCCTGGCGGGGGTGCTTCTGGCACCGTTTCTCCTCGGCACGGCGGTGGCGACGACGATTGGCACGCGCATCGTCGACATTCGTCAGGCGGGTGTCGATGTGCTCAACGTCAGCCTGGCCGCGACGCTGGTCACGCTGTTGGTCTGCTGGCGGCTCAAGGTGCCCACGAGCACCTCGTTTGCGCTCGTCGGTGGCTTGAGCGGTTCAGGCCTGGCCATGTTGGGGCCACACGCCGTGGTGTGGTGGGGGCTCTTGCAGGTGGGCCTGTCGCTGGTCCTTGCGGTCGTCCTGGGTGGCCTCGCGGGGTATCTGACATACTATGGCTTGTATTTCCTCCTCCGCCTCGCCTCGGCACGCCTGGGGAGGCGCGTGGGGTATCTGCAGTACGTGTCCGCCCTGATGCTGTGCATCGGCTACGGGGCCAATGACGCGGAAAAGTCGGTCGGCCTCCTGGCCACCGTGAACGCGGTCGCCCATCACGAGCCGTTTCGCGTCACCCCATGGATGGTCGTCGTGCCGGGGATCGTGTTTTTCATCGGGCTTCTGTGGGGCGGCTGGCGCGTCGCCCGATCCGTCGGTTTTCACGTCTTCCGGGCCCGCCCGGTGCATTCGTTCGCCACGCAGGTGGCGTCGGCCGCCGTTGTGATCGGGGCGTCCGCGCTCGGCGGTCCGGTCAGCAGCACGCAGACCATCGACAGCGCCCTGGTCGGCGTCGGCGTGTGCGCGGGCAAAGAGCGCATCCGTTGGTCGTTTGTCCGGCGCATGCTGGTGGTGTGGGGCGTGACCATGCCGTTGGCGTTCGTGGTGGCGGTGGTGCTGGCACTTCTGTGTAAGGCGGGTGGTGTCATGTGAAACGATTGAAAGAAATCCTGCTGCCGCGAGAAAACCGGTTCGTGCAGTATCTCATCCAGCAGGCGGAAGTGACCGTGCAAGGGGTGCGCGTGCTTCACCGGTTTGTCACCGAGCGCCCGCAGGGGGAGGACCGCGACGAGCAGATTGCGCGCATGAGTGACTTGGAGAAACAGGGAGACGACATCCGCCGGCTCATCATCCAGGAGCTGTTGGACACGTTTGTCACGCCCATCGACCGCGAGGACATCTACAACCTGTCGCGCAGCGTCGACGATATCCTCGACTACGCGGATTCGACGGTCAAGGAGCTGGTGCTGTGGGAGGTCAACCCCACCCCGGAGATGGTGGAGATGGTCGCCACCTTGTACGACGGGGTGCTCGCGTTGCGCGAGGCGATTCAATACATGGTGGATGAACCGCGCCGCGCAGTGCAACACATCGTCGCCGCCAAAAAGGCGGAGAATCGCATCGAGGATTTGTATCGGCGAGCCAACGCCGACCTGTTCCATCTCACCGACATGCACCACATCTTCAAAGTTCGTGAGGTCTACCGCCATCTGAGCAACAGCGCAGACCGTGCCGACGAAGCGGCGGACGTGATTGGTTCGATTGTGATCAAGGGGAATGTGTGAGCGGTGGGTTCAGACAGACGATGGGCGAGACCTCTTGAGAAATTCATACGTAGTCTATATAATCTGTCTTGAAAGCGCAGTCATCTACGCAGGTCATCATCTGAGGGCAATCGTTCCTGGAGATGGAGAGTAGGGACGACCACCGGTGCGTGTGATGTCCGCATGGTCCAAGGACATCCTACGGTTGGTTCGTCCCTGTTTGCATTTCCTGGTGAAGGTCTGATTTCACGCAAGGTTTGTCGGGGCTTTACAGAGAGTTCACACGGATCCTCTACAGTATTCAGTATGGGGCATGGTTTTCTTGGCTTGGACAGCGGATGAGTACGCTTCAATTTGTTGGACAGTGGGGGAAAAGCCATGCAGACTGCGGTGTCGAATACCACAATTCCAATGCCGCCACGCAGGCGCACGAAGGAAGTGATGGCGTTCCTGCAAGCGTCTCCGTTTTTGTTGCCTGCACTGCTCCTGTTCACGGTTTTCTTTTTCTACCCGATTGTCAAGGTCGTCTATCTCAGCCTTTACCTGACCAACAGCAAGGGTGTGGCCAAGCACTTCGTCGGCATGCAACAGTATGTCGAACTGTTCACTTCTCCGGATTTTATCCAGAGCCTGAGAGTGACGCTGGAGTTTGTCTTGTTGACCGTGATTCCCGGGGTCTTCATCGCGCTCCTGTTGGCTCTGTTGCTGGAAAAGCAGATACGTGGCCTGTCCGTATTTCAAACCATCATTTTTTCGCCCATCAGCATGTCTGTGGCCGCGGTGTCGACCATCGGTCTGATGGCGTTCAATCCCAGCGTGAGTCTGTTGAACTGGATCTTGTCCAAACTGTTCGGTATTCCGAACATCAACTGGTTGAACGGGTCTTGGACGGCGCTCCTGGCGATTTCCATCGTGACCATTTGGATGAACCTCGGCTTCAGCACCATCGTGTTGCTGGGGGCTTTGCGCAACGTCTCTCAAGAACTGTATGACAGCGCTCGGGTGGATGGAGCGAATTACTTGCAGCGGTTGTGTTACATCACCATTCCATCGATCTCGCCCACGTTGTTCTTCGTGTTCGTGGTGTCGATGATCGGGTCCTTTCAGACCTTCGGGCAGGTCAACATTTTGACCCAGGGTGGCCCGGCAGGCAGCACGAACCTTGTGGTGTATTCCATTTACCGCAACGCGTTCTTCAATTTCCAATACGGTTTGGCGTCCGCGCAAGCCGTGGTCCTGTTCATCATCGTCCTGGTCCTCACATTGCTGCAGTTCCTCGTCGTGGAAAGGAGGGTGCATTACTCGTGAAGGAGAATCGGGTGCTGCTCGTGATTCGGTACATCCTTTTGATAATCGCGTCGCTGGTGGTGTTGTTTCCGATATTATACAGTTTGTTAATCAGCTTGGAGACTTCGAACCACGTGTCGACGTATCCTCCGCAGCTGTGGCCGCATCCATTTCACTTTGCCAGTTATGCAGAGGCGTTGCAGGCTGCTCCGTTGGGCCGGTTTTTGCTGAACAGTTTCATCATGTCCGCCATCATCGTGTGTGGTCAAATCGTCACGTCCCTGCTCGCCGCGTATGCCTTTGTGTACCTTCGTTTTCGGGGCAGAGACGTCATGTTCCTGGTGTTTCTCGCCACCATGATGATACCGACCGAGGTGACGATGATTCCAAACTACATGACCATACGGGCGCTCGGATGGCTCGATACGTTCGCCGGCCTGACGGTTCCCTTTCTGGCCAATGCTTTCGGCATCTTCTTGCTGCGCCAATACCTGTTGCAGTTACCTTACGAACTGTTTGAGGCCGCGAAGATGGATGGGGCGAGTCAATGGCGGTTTCTGATCAGCGTGGTCGTTCCCCTGTCGCGCCCGATTCTCGCGACGCTGGCTGTGTACGTGTTCCTGCAGTCCTGGAACATGTATCTGTGGCCGCTGTTGACGACCAACTCGACCTCCATGCGCACCGTTCAGGTCGGACTTGGGATGCTGCAAAACCAGGACGCACTCTCGTGGAATCTGACGATGGCGGGAGTGGTGATCATCTCGCTTCCGACGTTGATTCTGTTGTTCTTCGCACAGAAACACCTTGTGAAGGGTCTGACCGCTGGTGCTGTCAAGGGTTGACGTTCGCCGTGCGCGTGACGGCGCGCGTCACCTGTGACATAGATGGAACCATTTCGGGGTTCTTGATGACAAAGGGGGATGTGAGATGGAACGAAACCAGGACGCGTCGCGCCGGCCGTGGGTCCACAAGACCGCCACGTGGACTGCCGCTGCCACCTTGAGCTTGACGGCGCTGTTGGCCGGTTGCGGTGGGGGCAACACGGGGAACACCGAGAATGCCGCCGGTGGCGGGGGCGGAACCAACAACGGTGTGATCGAGCTGAAATTGTGGCACGCCATGGGCGGAGTCCCTGGTCAGGCGCTGCAGCACATCGTCGATGATTTCAACAAGTCGCACCCCAATATTCACGTGACGGCCGTCTATCAAGGCCAGTATGACGACGAGTTCAACAAGTGGAAGGCGACGCAGGGGCAAGGTGGCAAGGACGGCCCAAACATCATGCAGGTGTACGACATCGGAACCAAGTTCATGATTGACTCACAGGATATCGTTCCGATGCAGGACTTCATTGATCAAAGTCACTTCGACATCTCTCAGCTCGAGCCAAACATTCTAGGGTATTACAGTGTCGGTGGGAAGCTGTACTCGATGCCGTTCAACTCTTCCCAGCCTGTGTTGTACTACAACAAGGAAATGTTTAAGGACGCAGGCATCACAGAGCCGCCTAAGACGTACGATGAGGTGTTGGCCGACGCCAAAAAGCTGACGAAGAAAGGCCCGGATGGCAAGGTGACCGTGTATGGCATTGGTTTGGCCACATACGGTTGGTTCTTCGAACAGATGTTGGCCACCCAGGGTGCGTACTACGTTGATCACGACAATGGCCGGACCGGCACGGCAACGCAAGCGGTCTTCAATGGTCCTGAAGGGCTGAAGATCGTGAATTGGTGGAAGTCGTTGTACGACGCGGGCGTCGACCTGAACCTGGGCTCCGTCACCTCCCAGACGCAGAATGCGTTCCTGGCAGGGAAATGTGCCATGATCATCGACTCGTCCGGAATTTACGGAAACCTGGTGAAAGGCGCCAAGGGCAAGTTCGAGGTCGGCATCGGGCCGCTGCCTCGGCCCGCGGGAGCGACAGGAGGGACCATCATCGGCGGCGGTTCCCTCTGGATCACCAAGGATCAGTCCAAAGAGCAACAGGAGGCCGCATGGGAGTTCGTGAAGTTTGCGGCTTCGCCCCAGGAGCAGGCATACTGGACGGAGACCACTGGATACTTCCCGATCACGAAGGCGGTGTATGATGATCCAGGGTTCAAGGACTGGCTCAAGCAGTATCCGGACTTCCAGGTAGCGGTTGACCAACTGCACAGTTCGAAGCTGACCTATGCGACACAGGGTGGCCTGATGGGAGTCTTCCCGCAGGCACGGCAGATTGTCCAGGATATGCTGCAGGCGGTACTGCTCGGGAAGCAGCAGCCGCAACCCGCGTTGGATGACGCGGCCAAGAAGGTCACCGACGCCATCAAGAACTACAATTTGACGGTCGGCTGATTCATCATGCCATCGACAACTTCATACCGCATACGGTCTTGAGACGAGGAGACGACCACCGCAGGAATGCGACGCATTCACGGTGGTCGTTTTCCTTGCACCCGCAGCGGAGGAGACTTCGACGGACACAACACGGTGAGACAGAAAACGTGTGGGAGAGATGAAAAGATGGCAGCACGCGCCAAACGTATGTCGGCGTTGTCGCGCCCATTGATTTTGCGAGAGATGACGGAGGAGCCCCTGGATCTCCTGATCATTGGCGGAGGCATCACGGGCGCAGGCATCGCGCTCGACGCCGTCGACCGGGGTTTGCGCGTGGGACTCGTCGAGAAACAGGACTTCGCCGAGGGCACGAGCAGTCGTTCGACCAAATTGATCCATGGCGGGCTGCGGTACCTGAAACAGGGTGAGATCGGGTTGGTGCGCGAGGTCGGACGCGAGCGGGCGATCTTGCATCGAAATGCTCGCCATCTCGTGATCCCGGAGAAGATGCTCCTGCCTATCATCCGGGGTGGGAGCTACGGGAGACTCGCGACGTCGTTTGGCTTGTGGCTTTACGACCGACTGGCGGGTGTGCACCGAAATGAGCGGCGTGTCATGTTGACCAAAGCGGAAACGTTGGTCGCGGAACCCCTCCTGGCTCCCGACGGCCTGCGCGGCGGCGGTCTGTACTATGAATACCGCACCGATGACGCCAGACTGACGATTGAAGTCCTGAAGACAGCCGCCCACCTGGGCGCCCTGTGCGTGAATCACGCGGAGGCCGTCGAATTGTGGTACCGGGATGGGCGTGTCGCTGGCGCGATCGTGCGGGATCGTCTGACGGGAGAGAACCACCGCGTGATGGCGAAGAAGGTGGTGAATGCCGCGGGACCCTGGGTGGATCATCTGCGCCGTGCGGATCGGTCCTTGACCGGCAAGCGTCTGCACTTGACCAAAGGTGTGCACATCGTGGTTCCTAGAAATCGGATGCCTGTCCGTCAGTCGGTGTATTTCGACGTGGATGACGGCCGAATGGTGTTTGCCATCCCACGGGGTGAGGTCACCTATATTGGCACGACGGACACGGATTATGAGGGGCCGCTGGAGGACCCTCCGGTGCTCAGGGAAGACGTGGTCTACCTGCTGCGTGCCGTGAATCACATGTTCCCGAGTGTCCATCTCGGCCTGGAGGACGTTCGTTCCAGTTGGGCGGGCCTCCGTCCGCTGATCCATGAAGACGGCAAATCACCCTCCGAACTGTCGCGGAAGGATGAGATCTTCCTGTCAGCGTCCGGGTTGCTCAGCATCGCGGGGGGCAAGTTGACCGGTTACCGGAAAATGGCGGAGCGCGTGGTGGATCTGGTGATGCGAGAACTCGGCCGCGAGGAAGGGCGGGCGTTTCAGCCCTGCCGGACCGACCGCATCGTTCTGTCCGGTGGTGATGCGGGGGAGGAGGAGATGCTCGCGCACATGCGTCGCGCTTGCACCGTGAATCCGATTCGCGGCGAAATCGACAGTGCGATGCGGTCGCTCTATCACAAGTACGGCGCTCATGCGGACATCGTCTGGACCAGGGCGCTGGAGATGGCGGATTCGGATGCGTGGGAGGACATTCGCACGGCGGTCGTCCTGGCGGAGTTTGAGTACTGCGTACAGGAGGAAATGGTGACCGATCTCAATGACTTCCTGATCCGTCGAACTGGGCGTCTGTTCTTTGAACGGGAAGATGTGGCGCGTTGGCTGCCGAGCCTCACGCGCTTTGCCACTGACGTGCTCGGCTGGAGTCCGGAGGAAGTTCAGCATCAGGTGGAGAAATGGAATCAAGCGTCTTGTGCTGCTGTGGCGTTCAAGAGTTCTGGAGAATCAAAGAATCAGGAGAGACGGATATGACCGACACGCTGATCCTGGGGCATCGCGGTTGGAGTGCGCGCTACCCTGAGAACACCCTCTTGGCGTTCCGCCGGGCCCTGGACCTGGGTTGCGACGGACTGGAATTTGACGTGCAGCTGACGGCAGACGAAGTTCCAGTCATCCTGCACGATCCGACGGTCGATCGTACCACCGATGGTACCGGCCGCGTGGCCGACCTGACGTTCGCTGAGCTGCGCCGCCTGAACGCGGCAGCCCGGTTCGTCGGGGAGCACAGCGGGGAGGCGCAGCCCATCCCGGTGTTGGACGAAGTGCTTGACCTCGCTTATGCCCAATACCCGGGCGGCTTTTACAACGTGGAACTCAAAGTCTACGACGGCGACGGCCGTGCGTTGGTGGACCGCGTCGTGCCGATGGTCCTGGCCCATCCCCTGGCATCGCGGATTCTCTTTTCATCGTTCCACCACGGGTGCTTGGAGTACTTGAAGTCGCGCCATCCCGAGGCGGAAATTGGCCTGTTGTACGAGGGGCCTGTGCAGGAGCCGTGGCGTCGGGCGAAAGACCTGGGTGCCTATTCGGTCAACCTGGACCATCGATTTGCGGCGGACGTGGTCGCGGAGTGCCAAGCGCAGGGTGTGCGGGTGTGCGTGTGGACCGTGGATCCCCCGGATCGCATCCGCGCGTTTCTGCGCCAGGGGGTCGACATCCTGATCTCCAATCAACCGGACGTAGCGCTGCAGGTGAGCAAGGAGGGGTGAACATGAGCGCGTGTACGCACGTATTGGCCATCGACCAGGGTACGACCAGCACGCGTGCGATTCTGTTCGATCACGATGGAGCCATCGTGGCGATGGCGCAGCAGGAGTTCGCGCAGCACTACCCCCAGCCGGGTTGGGTGGAGCACGACCCTGAGGAGATCTGGCAGACCACCCTTCATGTGGTCCGCAGGGTCTTGGCGGATGCGTGCGTACCACCCGCACAGGTGGCGGCCATCGGCATCACGAATCAACGTGAGACGACCGTGGTGTGGGAGCGTGACAGCGGACGTCCGGTCTACCCGGCCATCGTGTGGCAAAGCCGCCAGACGGCCGACATCTGCCGCCGCTTGCAGGAGGCCGGCCACGAGCCGTTCATCCGGGAAAGAACCGGCCTCGTGGTGGACGCCTACTTCTCCGCCAGCAAGGTCCAGTGGATCCTCGATCACGTCTCCGGCGCGCGGGAGCGGGCGGCCAACGGCGAACTGTTGTTCGGCACCATCGACACCTGGTTGGTGTGGAAGCTCAGCGGAGGAAAGGTGCATGTGACCGACTACTCCAACGCGTCGCGCACGATGCTGTTCAACATCCACGACCTGTGCTGGGACGACGATCTGCTCGGGCTGTTCGGCGTGCCGGCGGCGATGCTGCCGCAGGTGCGGCCTTCCAGTGAGGTGTACGCGCACACCGACCCTGCCTTGTTCGACGGCGTGTCGATCCCGATCGCAGGGATCGCCGGGGACCAACAGGCGGCCCTGTTCGGCCAGGTTTGCTTCTCCCCTGGTCTGGCGAAGAACACGTACGGGACGGGCTGCTTTCTCCTGATGAACACCGGCGAGCGGCCCATGGCTTCCAGCCACGGCCTGCTCACCACCATTGCCTGGGGTGTGGGCGGCCGGGTGGAGTATGCCCTCGAGGGAAGCGTATTCATCGCGGGGGCGGCGGTGCAGTGGCTGCGTGACGGGCTGCGCGTGATCAACACGGCGGCCGAGTCGGAGCGGTACGCACAGCGCGTTCCCTCGTCTGACGGCGTGTACGTGGTGCCCGCGTTCGTCGGACTCGGGGCCCCCTACTGGGATATGGAAGCGCGCGGGGCGGTGTTCGGACTGACCCGGGGCACCACGAGGGAGCACCTCGTGCGCGCCACGCTGGAGTCCATCGCCTATCAGTCCAGAGACGTGCTGGAGGCGATGGAGCGCGATGCCGGCGTGCGGCTGTCCGCGTTGCGCGCGGACGGAGGCGCGGCCGCCAACCGTTTCCTGATGCAGTTTCAGGCGGATGTGCTCGGGGTGCCGGTCGAGGTGCCCAAGGTCACGGAGACCACCGCACTCGGCGCGGCGTACCTGGCCGGGCTGGCGGTCGGCTTCTGGGAGAGTCAGGCGGAAATCCAGCGCAATTGGGGTTTGGATGAACGGTACATGCCGAGGATGGCGCAGGACGAGCGGGATCGTCTGTACGCGGGATGGAAGGACGCGGTGGCTCGCACCATCGGGCGGCCCAACCGTTGAAGGGAGGGCGGCGATGCTCGCCATCAATCTGTCGACTTTGATGACCACGCCGTTGGAGGAAGGTTTACGGGCGGCGTCCGATGCGGGGTTTCCGTGCGTCGAATTGCGCATCCCCCATCTGGAAGCCTATCTGAGCGGGCGGACGTTCCGTGATCTGCTGGAGCTCGTGGAGCGTACCGGGGTGAAGGTCTTATCCATCAACGCGGTCGAACGGTTCAACACGGAAGATGACCGGGAATTTGCTGATTTGTTGGACCAGGTGCGCCGCTGGGCTGAGGTGGCGGACGGTCTCGGCTGCCCGTTCTTGATCTGCGTGCCTCAACCTGAGACGGCGGCTTGGGACGAGGTGAAACCCCGCACGGTTCGGCGGCTTGCACAGGTGGCGCGCGTGATGCGGTCCTTTCGCGTTCGTCCGCTGTTGGAGTTCATTGGCTTTCCGGCGTTTCCACTGTGTACGCTCGGACGCGCCGCAGAGGTCGTCGAGGGGGTCGCCGAGGAGACGGGGGAACGGTTGGGACTGGTGCTGGACACGTTCCATCATGCCCTGTCTGGCACCGCAGATGTACCGCTGACGCCGGAGATGGTGCGAAGGGTGGCGCTGGTGCACCTGGACGATGTGGAGGACGTGCCGAAAGGGGTCAGGCGCACGGATGAACACAGGGTGCTGCCGGGGGACGGCGTGGGGAGACTGCCTGACGTGGTGCGCTCTCTGCAAGCCGGCGGGTATCGCGGGGCGTACAGCGTGGAGTTGTTTCGACCGGAATACTGGCGGATGCCGGCGGCGGACGTGGCTCGCCAGGCGTACGAGGCGGCCCGGCGGGTCGTCCTCGGGCCGTGACGGAAGGGGCTGCGTCGCCCAAGGCCGGCGTCTGCTACGGGCGCCTACGCCCAGAGTACGGCGGCCCCTGCCTCTGTACGGAGGCAGGGGCCGCAGCGCGGGGTCCGCTTCAGCCCGCGGACCCGGCGGGACCGGCGAGATCGACCAGGAACGTCTTGATCTCGTACGGCCTGAGGGTGAACGTCAGCTCACCGCCGGTCTGCCGTTCGCCGACAGGTTCCTCCATCAGGTTGCACTCTTGCCAGGAGCGCACGGTGAGGTCGCTGCGAATGGAAACGGTCGTCCGGGCACCGGCGAATTCGTGCACGCGCAGCACCACCAGGTCGCCGTCCTCCGCCTTTTTCACGGCGTCGATCATCACGTTCGCGGCAGACACGCTGAAGAGCGAGAAGCGGTCGACCACGGGCCGGCCTTTGACGTGCGTGAGCGGGTTGTTGAGGTACCAGGCTTCGGGCACGGTGCCGCCTTCGCACCAGTCGCCCGCGTGCGGGAGCAGCGCGTAGGTGAACTCGTGCCGCCCCTGGTCCGCCTCCGGATCCGGATGGATGGCCGACTTGATGAGGGACAGGCGGATGGTGTGGTCCTTCACGTCGTGCCCGTACTTGCAGTCGTTGAGCAGGCTCACGCCATACCCGCGCTCCGACAAGTCCACCCACTGATGCCCGACTGACTCGAAGCGTGCCAGGTCCCAGCTGGTGTTCCAATGGGTGGGGCGCTTCACGTTTCCAAACTGGATGTCGTACGTGGCCTCGGTCGCTCGCACGTCGACCGGGAACGCCACCTTGAGCAGCTGTTGCCGCTCGTGCCAGTCGACCTCCGTCTGAAAGTCGATCCGCCGGCTGTGCGCGTACACGACCATGTCTTGCCGGATGCGCGAGTTCATGTACTGCCACTCGAACCGCACCACTGCCCGCAGCGGCCCGACTTCCATCACCTCGACTGCCGTCAGGTCTTCCACCTCGCGCATCTTCTCCTGGTAAAACACTTCGATGTTCCAGGCGTCGTATTCTATCGGTTTGTCCTCGAACACCTGCAGCACATTTCCGCGCTCGCCCGGGGCAAGCACCTCGCGACCGGCGGTGCGGTCGAACAGACGGGTCAACTGGCCGCGTTCATTCCACTCGATCTCGTAGTGCGGCGTGCGGATCCCGCTCTCCGTCGGCTCGAACTGGGCGGGCGCGGGAGACGCTGCGGCTCCGGCGTGGAAACGGACGACAGCGAATCCGGCCGGCGGCAGCTCCGGCACCTTGACCCACCACATGCCTCCGCTTCGCTGGCTCGTCAGCTCCCGGCCGGCATGGTCGACCCAGCGGCCTTCCTCCGTCTCAGGCTGAACCGGGATGGCCACCAGATCGGTTCGCACCCATGGACTGCTGTTGAACACGGTGTAGGCGGCTGCGGCGGGATCATCGTTCAAAAGCGTGCCGGCAGCCTCCCGCCAGGCCCTGCTGGCCAACTCCTGGGCCTGTTGGTACTCCGCCCGGCTGTCTTCGTACACCTCGCGAATGGAGGAACCGGGGATGATGTCGTGGAACTGGTTGCGAAGCAAGATGGTCCACGCTTCCGCCAGTGCCTGCTGGGGGTACGCCGCCCAGTCGCCGCCAAGGAGACTCTGCACCGCGGCCATCCATTCCGTCTCCCGGTACAACAGTTCCAACTTGCGGTTCATGCGCTTGTTGTACGCCTGGCTGGTGTACGTTCCGCGGTGGTACTCCAGGTACAGCTCCCCGTCCCAGGTGTGCACGTACTGGTCGGTGTCCGCCACGCGCTGGTGCAGGCCGGCGAAAAACTCGTCCGCGCGTCCCACGCGCACCCGCGGCAGGCCAGGCATCAGGTCGAGGCGCCGGCGCATCTCCAGCATCTCACGGTTGACACCGCCGCCGCCGTCCCCGTATCCGAACGCGAACAGCAGCTCCTGGTTCAAGGCTTTGTCTTTGTAGTTGTCCCACGCCCCTTGCACGCTTTGCGCGTCCATCAGGCCGTTGTACGTGTAGTACGGCTCCGGGCAGGGGGTGGTGATGAAGTGCGTCAGCACCTCGGTGCCGTCCAAACCGCGCCAGCGGAACGTGTCGTGCGGCAGCTGGTTGTACTGGTTCCAGCTGATTTTCGTCGTGACAAAGGTGTGAATGCCAGACTTGGCCAGAATCTGCGGCAGCGCCCAGCTGTAGCCGAACACGTCCGGCAGCCACAGATATCTGCAGGTCACTCCGAACTCCCGTTTCAAAAACCGGGTGCCGTGGAGAATCTGACGCACCAACGATTCCCCTGAAGGCAGGTTACAGTCGGCCTCCAGCCACATCGCCCCGTCGGCCTCCCAGCGCCCCTCGCGCACCCGGGCTCGGATCTGCTGGTACAGTTCCGGGTAGTCGGTGCGCAAAAACTCGTACAACTGCGGCTGCGTCTGCAGGAACACGAACTCCGGAAACCGCTCCATCAGGCGCAACACGGTGGAGAAGGAGCGCGCCGCCTTTTCGCGCGTGTGCTTCGTCCGCCACAGCCAGGCTACGTCGATGTGCGTGTGGCCGAGGGCGCGCACCGCCACGCCGCTGTCCTTGCGGATGGACGCCAACTGCTCGTGCAGCGTTTGCCTGGCCGCCCGCACAGAGTCGTAAAACGCGGGCGATCCCGGATACGACCAGTCCACCTCGCGGAACGCCCTGTCGAGCGCCGTCACGAGCGCAATCCGCTCCGTACGGTTGTGGGCGAGCACGCCGATGGTCTGTAGCGCGGCGCGCGCGGTCCAGTACAGGTCGTCCGTGTCCTCATCCAGCCACGCCACGCCCGCGTGGCGGATCTTGTGCTCCTGCGGTGCCGGCGGGCCGCCCCCCTCAAGGCCGGACCACAACCGGAAGCACAACGAGACCGTGCGCCCGGCAGACGACGGATCGAACAGCACTTCGGTGTGATTCTGGTCGACGCCCTGAAACGGCTGGCCGTCGACGTACAGCAGGGACTCGAAGCCGGAGTTGTTGCCGCCGCCGGTGACGCCGAAGTCGAACAGGCCCACGACCTGTTTCCCGGCCCATTCCGCCGGCAGAGCCACGTCGGCGGCCAGCCAAAGGTACAGGTCCCGGCCGGCCCAGTGATCGCCTGTGCGGATGACGCCCCACTCGCCGCCGCTCGGCGGCCGGGCGCCCGGATGGCCGTGCGGGTCCACCTGGCACCGGAACTCGGGGATGGGCCGAAAGTCCCGGTAGCGGTATCGCGCCAACTCGTTGATGCGGGCGGTCAGTTTCTCTTCTGTCAAAAACATGGTGTGCCTCCTTACTGCGCGACCAGGTTGTGTCTGCCGCGGGTTGCCGACAAGGATTCATGGTGTCCACCAGGCTAACCCCGAGCTGGCCGAGGGTGCCACTGGTCGGAGTCGACGTTGTATGGAAAGGATGCTTCCTGCGGCGCGGGCCGCTTACCCGAGATAGATAGGATTGGTGATCAGCGCCGGCAGGCGTTGGCCGACGGCGTCGAAGTGCCGCCACACCTCCACTCGGTAGAAGCGCCGGCCGGCCGCTGGCCACGTCAGGCTGAAGTCCGTGGCGCCAGCTTCTATGACGCGCGTGATCTCGTTCCCCTGGTCGGAGATCACGCAGACGGTGTCTCCTTCCTGCACGCCTTGCAGCGTCAGCTCGAAGGGTGCGCGCTGGTCGTGGGGGACCACGTCGCCCATCATGAAGTCGCCGCAGGAGAGTTCCGCAGCGGGTCCGTCGGGGGCGTAGCTGATGAACGCGTGGCCGGCCTTCAGTGCCTGCAGAATTCCAACGATGCTCCGGGATTCCGCCTTCACCCACGTGGTCGGCCAACCGTGGCGCACGAGCGGGTGCGGCCGGTGTACGTCGCTGCCGCCCACCGCCACCACGCGCGCTCCGGACGCCAGCTGACGCTGCCACCAAGCCAATGCCTGCTGGTTGCATTCGCGCCACGGGCCGTTCCAGATCTCCACCCAATCGTACGGGAACTGCCAGTCCCACTGCCAAGAGCAGCTGGGGCAGGAGGTGTCGCACGGGTGGTTGAGGGACACGTAGGCCCCGCGGCTGCGTGCCTCAGCAATCCGCTCGTTCAACATCGCCTGGTCCACGACCCGGAAGTCGTCCACTGGGTCCGGAACCCCGAGCAGGTTGCAGTGGCCGCGATACGTCGTCAGCTCCATGCCAGGGATGAAGACCACCGACGTATCCCTGGGGTAGGTGCGGTTTTGGCTGCAGGTGTTGTGGTCCATCAGGCCCATGAAGTCGAGGCCGAGCGACTCGACGATCTCCACCACCTGGGCCAACGTGTACTGGCCGTCACTGTGCACGGTGTGTCCGTGCAGGTCTCCTTTCAGCCATCGGGGTGAACGCAGTGCGCAGCGGATGGACAGGGTGACGTCGCATCCCTCGTCCGGCACCTGGTAGGCACCGAGCAAAACCGCCCACTCGCCAGGGGCGATGGGGCCCGGCAGGTAACCCGGCGTGGCCTGGTCCAAGCCGATGGTGAAATGTCTTCTGGCGCCGCCGCTCCAGCCGCGCACGCGGTGGCTGTCGCGCACGCCAAGGTCGATCACGGCAGACGCGCCCGGCGTCGCGGCCACCTCGATGCGAACGGTCAGGTCGTCGGCGCCCTCGGGCATCTGAAACGGAACCTCGAGGAACAATCCCTGTTCCGACGGTTCGATGTGACGTTTCAGGGTCAGTGTGTGGTACAACGGTTCGGTCTCCACGGGCGCATCATCCTTTCCGTTCAGCCAGCGGGCCCACTCTTCGGTTGGCGATCACTCTTTGGTGGATCCCATCATGATGCCCTTCACGAAGTACTTCTGGACGTACGGGTAGATCAGGACCAGCGGAATCAGGCCGATGATGATGCCGGCCATGCGCACGTTTTCCGTGATCACGTAGTTGCTGGACGCGACCTCCGACTGGTTGATGATGGTGTTCAAGGCAATCTGCAGCGTGTATTTGTTCGGATCGTTGATGAATAACAGGGCAGATGTAAAATCGTTCCATCGGGCGACGAACTCGAACAGCGTGACCGTCGCCAGACCCGCCTTTGCCAGCGGCAAGTATATGCGAAAGAAGATGCGCAGGTGGCCCGCCCCGTCGAGCATGGCAGACTCGGCGAGATCGTACGGGATGGACTGAAAGAAGTTGCGCATCACGACAATGCTGAAACCGGACACCAGGCCCGACATGATCAACGCGGTGAGCGTGTTCAACAGTCCCAACTGGTGATTGACGACGTACAGCGGGATCATGATGGCCTGCCAGGGGACCATCATCGTCAGGAGGATCACCGTGGTCAGGGTCCGCCTCCCCGGCAGGTCCCGCTGGATCAGGACATACCCGGCCATCGCCGAGAGGATGACGTGAACCACGGTGCCGACGACCGTGACGATCACGCTGTTCAAAAATGGCAGCCACAGCTGCAGGCGGCCCCATACGGTCTGGTACCCTTCGGTGCTGAACGGATGCGGCCACAGCTTGATCCCCGGCTGCATCGACGCCAGGCTGCTCGAGAACGAAACGGCGAGCGTGTTCAGAAGCGGCAGGATCATCGTCGCGACCATCACCAGCAGGAACAACCCGTTCAAGGTGAGAAACACGCGCCGCCCCGGCGTGATCCGCTCGTGCATTCCGCATCCCTCCTCAGTCTTCGTCGTAGCGGATGACCTTGCGTACGACCATGGTCAGCGCCAGCGTCATGATCAACACCAGAATGGAGGCCGCCGAGGCGACGCCCATCTGAAATTCGGTGATGCCCTTGTCGAACACGTACGTCATGAGGACGTCCACCTTCGGTTCAATAGCCGCGTTGCGCATGATGTAAATCTGGTCAAACGTCCTCAGGACCCCCATAACCATCAGCATCAGCACGACTTTCATGGTCGGTACCAGCTGCGGCAGCGTCACGTAGCGCACCTGATGCCAACGGTTTGCCCCGTCGATGCGCGCAGCCTCGTACAGGGACGGGCTGATGCCCACGATAGCGGCGAGGTAAAGGATGCAGTTGAAACCCACGTCCTTCCACACCGCCGTGAGGATCATCACCAGACGCGCCCACGTCCCATCGGCGAGAAAGTTGATGGGGTGTGCGCCCAAGGCCTGAAGCGCGATGTTGACCAATCCGTCGTCCGGAGACAGGAGGTAAATCCAGATGCCACCCACGACCACCCAGGAAAACAGGTGGGGGATGTAGATCACCATCTGCGCGGTCTTTTTCGCCACGGTGTGGATGACCTCGTTGAGAGACAGCGCCACCACGATGGGCGCGATAAAGCCGAGCACGAGAATGCCCGCCCCGAGGATCACCGTGTTTTGCAACACCGCCCAGAACGTGGGATCCGTCAAAACCGTGACGTAGTTCTGAAGTCCGACGAACGCGCGCGTACCGATGATGTGGAAATCCTGCAGGCTGATGTCGACGCCGAGCACCAGCGGGTAGTACGTGAACACGACGAAGAAAAGGAGGGCCGGCAGGATCATCAGATACAGCGACGCGTGCTTGCGCAACGATCTCACGGTTGTCGCACCCCCTTTCGCCCCCAGTTCCACCCTGCCGGAGAGGGAGGGGGACACCCTCCCTCCGCCTCTAGTCAGTCGATCACATGCTTCGCCTGCAGTTCGTCGTGCATTTTGTGAACCGCGTCCTGCGCCGACATGTGGCCCGTGATGGCTTCATCGATGTAGTGCCAGACGATGCTCTTCTCGACCTCCGTCCAGTTGGTGGAGTACTTCGGTACGGTGCCGTACTGAAGGATGATGGACTTGGCGTTGTCGTAACCGGGCAGCGAGCCGAACGGATTCTTCCACGTCGTGTCGGTCGGGTTGGGATCGCCGTGGTCCATGTTGTGCTGTTTGCCGGTGTCGGTAAGCGTGTAGGTGCCGTCCTTCACGGTGTAGTCGTACCCCTCGATGCCGAGCGATCCCAGGATCTCACCGGGCTTGGTGTTCCACCATTCGAGAAATTGGAAGGCCACGTCCGGATGCGGCGCGTTCTTGGGGATGGCCCACAGGCTGGGATCCCCGCGGCGAAGCATGATCTTGCCGTCCGGGCCGACCGCGCCCGGGATGCCCTCGGCGTCAAACGTGCTGTTTGGGTTGTTCTGCTTCTGGAGGTTGTTGAGCATGCCCACCCAGGCGTCCCAGTACACAAACATTCCGACGCGGCCTGACAAAAACTCGTTCCGTTCATCTGCGGTGCTATTGGTCACGAATTTGGGGTCCAGGATTCCTTCCTGGTACAGCTTGTGCAGCCATTCGTAGACGGGCACCGCGGCGTCGGTCGCGTAGGGGACGACCTTCTTGCCGTTCACTTCCTGCACACCGTACTGTAGGCCGACCGCGCTCATGAAGGGCTGGATATCGTACGCTGAACTCAGGGTGAGGCCGTACGTGTCCGCCTTGCCGTCCCCGTCCGGATCGTCGTCCTTAAACGCCTTCAGGACCTTGTAAAAGTCGTCGAGGGTCTTGGGCTGGCTGAGGTGCAGCTTCTGCATCCAGTCCTGGCGGACGATGGGCAGCAGCCCGCCCTCGTACTTGACGGGAACTCCGTAGATCTGCCCGTCCGCACTGCGGATCTCGTCCCACTCGTCCTGGGGCACCACTTTTGTATCGGACAGGACCTTGGAGTTCTTGATCTGGTTTGTCAACGGTGTCAACACGCCTTGCGAGACCAACAGATCGAGCGTCGGCTTGGTGCAGTAGATGACGTCGAACTTCTCGCCCGACGACATCGCGGCGAGCAGCTTCTGGTCGTAGTCGGTGGGCGGGTGCACCAGTTCTACCTGAATCCCGGTCAGACGCTGGATCTCCTTGGCGAACAACGCGTCTTCTTGCGGCGTCTTGCCGCCCACCACGTTGGTCAAGATGCGCAGGGTCTTCTGCTGAGCGGCCGGCGCAGACCCGTTGTTGTTGCCTGCGGGCTGGCCGTTCCCGCAACCGCTCAGGGAAAGGGCGCTCACCAATGCCGTCAACGCTGCGAATGCAACCGTTTTCTTCAATCCTCACACCTCCAGCATGCTGTACCTAACCTTCCGTGTGTGTCTTTCGACGGTTTCACCGATCGTCGTCGACGCCCGCTACCACCACCTTTCCAGTAGAGGGATGGGTCAGGTCACTCGGCGGAAACGGGCGCGCAGGAGTCCCGAACGACCAGTTCGAAGGGCACCAAAACCCGTTTAATGACCGAGGTGTCTGACGATAATTGCTCGATCAGCATGCGCGCTGCCTCTGCCCCCAGCACCTCCGCATTGAGGCGGACGCCGCTGAGGGGAGGCGAGAACTCGGGCGCAAAGACTGAGTCGTCGCTGAACGCGAACACCGACAGGTCCTGCGGGATGCGTACCCCAGCTTCGGCAGCCGCTCGATACACGCCCAGGGCCATCTTGTCGGTGTCGGTGATGACCGCCGTGATGTGCGGGTGGCGAGACAACATTTCCTTGAACTTGCGGTACCCGAATTCGATGGAGGTGGAGCCGGGTTCCTGGTGCAGCAGCAGCCGCGCATCCGCACGCAATCCGGCCTCTTCGAACGCCAATCGGTATCCCTTGGCACGGTCTTCCGCCACCGTGCGCGTCTCAATCGTGTTCAGAAACAGGATGTGGCGGTGATGGCACTGGATGAGGTACTCCGTGACACGGCGCGCCACCTCAACATTGTCGTTGTCGACGTAGGAGACACGGTTGATGAACGCGCCGGCCGGGCGCCCGATGACGACCACCGGGGTGTTTTCTTCTACGCGTTCCGCGATGCGCGGGTCGTTCACGCGCGGGTCAAGCAGGATCTCGCCGTCCGTCGGGCTCGACGCGACGTATTCAACCCGTTGTTGGAACTCGTCAGCCAGGGTATCGACGAGCAGTCGGTAGCCGCGTTCGAAACATTCCTGCAGCGCACCGTTGAGCAGGTTCAGATGAAAATGGCTGAATTTGGCTCGCTCGCCCGGCATGTTCAGACCGATGATGCGGGTCTGTTTGGTGGAGAGGGAGCGAGCCCAGTAGTTGGGCCGAAAGTTCAGCTGGCGCGCTGCCTCCAGCACGCGCCGGGACACCTCATCGCTCACGGGGCGCTTGCGGCTGAACACATTGGACACGGTACCTTTGGATACGCCTGCAGCCTTTGCCACGTCGTCGATGGTTGCCACCCGTTGGCCTCCTCGTATGGTTCAGTCGTCTTACTTGAATATTAAACCGGTTTATTAGAATTTGTATAGAGGACCGAAAAATTTCTCCGTGTTCTATGCCGATCATGTCCAACATGAGCCGTGGATTCAAGCAAGAATACGAAAACTTTCCGTTAAGAGATCGTAAACCGGTTTTGATAGGTTGCAGCGGTGTGTCGAAAATTCTTTCTGTTCTCCTTCTATGATCGTGGTATACTCGAGAGGGTTAAGCGCTTACCCTAACAGGAAGGGGTTGCTCAGGAGTGCCCGCAGACGTACGCTGTGCGGTCCTTGGATTGGGCCGGTTGGGTTACCGGCACGCCGTGAATCTGGCCACGAAGGTCAGAGGCGCCAAGGTGACGGCGGTGGCGGACGCGATTCCCGCAGTGGCGGAACGCGTCGCGCGCGAGTTGGACGTGGCGGTTTGGACGACGAATCCGGATGAGTTGATTGAGCGAGACGATGTCGATGCGGTGGTGGTCGTAACCCCTACCGACACGCACGCGGAGTACGCACAGCGGGTGGCGCGCGCCGGCAAGGCGCTGTTTCTGGAGAAGCCACTCACATTGGATGTGGACCAGGCACTTGAGACAGTGGCCGTGGTGCAGCGGAGTGGGATTCTCTGCCAGTTGGGGTTTATGCGCCGCTTTGACCCTGCCTACGCGCACGCGCGGGCCCGCATCGCCGCGGGGGACATCGGACGTCCGCTGTACTTCAAGGCGGTCAGCCGCGATCCGTCAGCCCCTCCGGAGGCGTACGTCGCAGTCAGCGGCGGTATCTACCTGGATCAGAGCATCCACGACTACGACATCGCCCGCTTTCTGATGGGGGACGAGATCACCGAGGTGACGGCGCTGGGTTCGGTGTTGTATTCGACCGAGGTGGCCAAGTACGGAGATGTGGATCAGGCGCTGACGTACGTGCGCTTCGCAGGCGGCGGGGCTGGCGACATCGAGGCGTACCGGAACGCGTTCTACGGCTACGACATCCGCGCCGAGGTGCTCGGCACGGAGGGCGCCATCGTGGTGTCGGGTCTGCAGCACCACCAGGTGAAACTGCTCGGGAAGTCCGGCGCGCACCACGACATCGTGCCGGGGTTTATTGAACGGTTTGAAACCGCATACGTGGCGGAGATGGAGCACTTCATCGACTGCGTGCGCAACAACGTTCGCCCGGGCGTCGGCGTGGAAGACGGGTATGCCGCCCTGGCGGTGGGCATCGCGGCGCGCGAATCGTACCGGGAAGGCGGCCGGGTGCAGGTGCAGCATCTGCCGGAGGCGCTTGCCGCGGCGGCGGGACGGGGGGAGACACGTGTATAACGTCCGCCTGGGCGTCTCCCCGATCAACTGGATCAACGACGACATGCCGGACCTAGGAGACGCATACGACGTGGAGACGGTGTGGGCCGACATGGCTTCGCTCGGGTTCGAAGGGACCGAGATGGGGCGCAAGTACCCGCGCGACCCAGAGCAGTTGAAGCCGCGGCTGGCGAAGCACGGTCTGGTCCTGACCGGGGCGTGGACGTCGGTGCGGTTCAGCACCGGGGTCGACGAAGAGCAGGCGTTCGCGGCGTTCCAGGTCCACGTCCAGTTCCTGCGGCGGATGGGCGCGCGCTACGCGGTGGTGTGCGACCAGGGCGGGGCGCGACTGGACGGGCCGGGCCCGCGCGGGGCGGCCCAGCGGTATGACGACGCCGCGTGGGCGCGGCTCGCCGCTGGATTGCACCGCGCGGCCACGTACGCTCGCCGCTTTGACGTGCAGGTGGTGTATCATCCGCACCTCGGCACGGCCGTCGAAACGCCGGACGAGATCGACCGTTTGATGGCCATGACCGACCCGGAGTTGGTCGGGCTCTTGGTGGACACCGGCCACATCCGGGCGGCAGGTGGCGAGCCGGAGCGCGTGATCCGCAAGCATGCCGAGCGCGTCCGCTACGTGCACCTGAAGGATGTCCGCCAGAAGGTGCTGGCGGAGGCGCAGGCCAGCGGTGCCTCCTTTCTGCAGGCGGTGCGTCAGGGTATGTTCACCACTCCGGGCGACGGGTGTGTCGATTTCGCGTCCGTGTTCGACGCGCTGCGCGGGATCGGCTATCAGGGTTGGATGATTGTGGAGGCCGAACAGGACCCGGCGTCGGCCGAACCGGTCTCGTACGCCCGGGCGGCCAAGGCGTACATCACGCAGTTGATGGCCGACTGACGCGAGGCACACCGTCCACCCGGACGGGACGGGATTTTCTGTCCGGCGCACCCGAGCGGAAGGGGGGGATGGATGGGGTGAAACCGACCATCTACGACATTGCGCGGCTGAGCCAGGTGTCCATCGCGACCGTGTCCAAAGTCCTGAACGGCACGGGGCGCATCAGCGAGGAGACGCGGCAGCGGGTCATGCAGGCGGTAGAGGCACTCGGGTACGAGCGCAGCACCATCGCCACCGCCTTGGCTGGCAAGAACACGTACACCATCGGGTTTCTCGTCCCAGATGTGAGCAACCCGTTTTTCTCAGAGATCCTGCGCGGTGCCGAGGACGCGGCGTTTGCCCGCGGTTACAGTGTGTTGGTCTGCAACACCGACCACGACCCCGAACGCGAGCGCGTCTACCTGCGCACCCTGCGGCAGAAGCAGATGGACGGCCTGGTGATTGCCACCGGGTCGACCGCAGCCGAGACCGTGGCCGAACTGGTGGCGGAAGGTGTGCGGGTGGTGCTGTTGTCGCGCGAGATCGAGGGCGTCAGCGTGGGCGCGGTGACCATCGACAACGTTTTGGGCGGAGAATTGGCGGCCAGGCACCTGGTGCAACTCGGGCACCGCCGCGTTGGCGTGATCCCGGAACCGCTCCATCTCGCTTCGAGCCGCGACCGGCTGCACGGATTCGAACGGGCGCTGCGGGCGGCAGGGGCGGAGTGTTCGGTGGCCCCAGCAGGGGGATTCGGGATCTCGGCCGGCGCGCGCATGGCCAAACAGGTGCTCGCCGACCCGTCCATCACGGCGGTCTTCGCGCTCAACGACCAGCTCGCCGTGGGCGCCCTCGAGGCGTTGCGCGAACTGGGCAAACACGTGCCCGGCGACGTCTCGGTGATTGGGTTCGACGACACCATCTTGGCGAGGATCGTGTATCCGTCGCTGACTACGGTCGCACAGCCGATGCAGACACTCGGCCAGCGCACGCTCGAACTGTTGATTGATGCCATCGAGTCGGGCGACCAGCCGACAGAACGGGTGGTCATTCCCCCCACCCTGGTGGTGCGGGCGTCCACCGCACCGCCCGCTGGACGCGTGTGAAAGGCTCGAACAGGGAAAGGAGGCGGACTGGAGATGGGACCGGAGCGGTGGATGCACACCTGGCGGGTGATTCGCTCGGTGATCCTGGAACAGCGCCTGGAGGCGCCGGGGCGCGTGGCGGAGCTCGCCCGCAAGCGGCCTCGGCGGCAAGGGTGGTCGCGTGACCGTCTTGTGATGGTGGCCATGGACCACCCCGGCCGGCGAGTCTTGGCGGCGGGCGGCGATCCGTGGGCGATGGCGAACCGGGCGGAACTGCTTCGGCGCACCGCGCACGTGCTGATGCAGCCCGGGGTGGATGGGCTTTTGGCGACCCCGGACATCATGGAGGAACTGCTCATTTTGAACGATTGGATGGTGGCGCGGGGAGGACCGGACTTTTTGGCTGGCAAGGTGTTGGTCGGCTCCATGAACCGCGCCGGACTGGCGGAGACCGTGTTCGAGCTGGACGACTTCGTCACCGCGTACACGGCGGAGGCGATTGCTGACAGCGGCCTCGACGCCGGCAAACTGTTGCTGCGGCTCGATCCGAATGCACCAGAGTCCGCGCGCACCCTGGGCTACTGCGCCGAGGCCATCAACGACCTGGCGCGACGGGGGCTGCCGGTCTTCCTGGAACCTCTGTCGATCCCCCAGGACACCGATGGCCTGGTGCGCCTGGTGGGCGTGGCGACGGCCATCGGCCACACGTCCGCGGGCAGATGGCTGAAACTTCCGATGGCCGAGAACTTTGCGCGCGTGGCGGAGGCCACCACGTGCCCGATTCTGCTGCTCGGCGGTGGCCGGCCGGGCAGCCCGGAGGCGTTGCTGCGCCGCGTCGAGGCCTGTTTGCGTACAGGGGACAACGTGCGCGGTGTGATGATCGGGCGCGGTGTGCTGTACCCGGAGGACGGGTCCGATCCGGTGGATACCGCACTGGCCCTCGCGGCGTGTGTACACGGAACCGCAATGCAGGAGGGGATTCCATGGCCGGACCAACTGTTTACACGCTCGGCCGGTTGATTGTGGACCTGTACGCCAATCAGATCGGCGTGCCGCTCTCACAGGTGTCATCGTTCAACAAATACCTCGGTGGATCGGCCGCCAACACCGCGGTCGGTCTGGCACGGCTGGGGGCTTCCGTAGGGCTCATCAGCCGCGTGGGGCCGGACGAATTCGGCAAGTTCCTGCGCGATCGGCTGCAGCAGGAAGGGGTGGACACGGGGATGCTCGCGACGGACCCGGTGTATCCGACTGGACTGGCGTTCGCGGCCCTGTTTCCGCCCAACGATTCGCAGGTGCTGTTCTACCGCAAGCCGTGTGCGGACGCGAACCTGTCGCTTGTGGACATTGACTTCGAGCGGCTGCGGGAGGCGCGCATGCTGGTGGTGGCGTGCACGGCGCTGGCGGTGTCCCCGGGGCGCGAGGCCGCGCTCGCAGCGTTGGAGGCCAACCGCAACAGCGGTGGCGTGAACGTGCTGGACCTCGACTGGCGGCCGATGTTCTGGGCGAGCCCGGAGGAGGCGCACCTGTACTACCGGACGGCGATGCGTTTGGCGGACGTGGTGCTCGCCAACGAGCCGGAGCTGGAATTCGCGGGCGGCAGCTCGGACCCGGACGAGGCGGCCCAGTCGATTTTGAAATTGGGTGTCCGTGAGGTGGTCGCCAAACGCGGCGGAGCGGGTGTGCGCTACTACGGGCCGGAGGGTTTCTTCCAAGTACCGGCGGTGCGTGTCGAAGTGATGAACACACTTGGAGCGGGCGACGGCTTCGGCGCGGCGTACACATACGGGTTGCTCGAGGGGTGGCCGGTGGAGCGGCGGCTGCAGTTCGCAGCCGCGGCGGGCGCGATTGTGGTCAGCCGCCACTCCTGCTCGGAAGCGATGCCGACCCGGGCTGAGGTGGAATCCCTGCTGGCGGCACAACGCCGCTGACCGTGAACCAGAGGAGGTGGGATGGACATGGAGACCGTACGCCTGACGACGGCGCAGGCTTTGATTCGCTTTCTGGACCAACAGTACGTGCGCTTCGACGGCCAGGAACACAAATTTGTGCGCGGCGTGATGGGCATCTTTGGCCACGGCAACGTGACCGGCATCGGCCAGGCGCTCGAGGACGAGGATAGCCAGCTGGTGTACATCCAAGGCCACAACGAACAGGGCATGGTGCACGCGGCCACCGCGTACGCCAAGCACAAAAACCGGTTGCAGATTTTCGCGTGCACCTCGTCCATCGGGCCGGGCGCCTTGAACATGGTGACAGCGGCCGCGACCGCCACTGTCAACCGCATCCCCGTGCTGCTTTTACCGGGGGACATCTTCGCCTGCCGGCAGCCAGACCCGGTGCTGCAGCAGATCGAGGATCCGAGCGACTACACGGTATCGGCCAACGACGCGTTCAGGCCGGTGAGCCGCTACTGGGACCGGATCGTGCGGCCCGAGCAATTGATGACCGCGGCGCTGAACGCGATGCGCGTCCTGACCGATCCTGCCGAGACGGGAGCGGTCACGCTGTGCCTGCCGCAGGACGTGCAGACGGAGGCGTACGACTACCCGGTGTCGTTTTTCCACAAGCGGGTATGGGAGATCGAACGCAGGCCGCCTGCCCGAAGTGCGCTGGAGCGGGCGGCCGAATGGGTGATGGCCAAGCGGCGGCCGCTGTTGATCGTCGGCGGTGGGGTGCACTACAGTCAGGCCACCGAGGAGGTGCGGCGGTTCGCGGAGGCGTTCGCGATCCCGGTCGCCGAAACGCAGGCCGGCAAGAGCGCCCTGCCATGGGATCATCCGCTGAACGTCGGGGCCATCGGGGTCACCGGCTCGCGGGCTGCCAATCTGCTGGCCAAGGAGGCCGACTTGGTGATCGCGGTCGGCACGCGGCTGAGCGACTTCACGACCTCGTCCAAGACCGCGTTCGCCAACCCGGATGTGAGCCTGCTCGCCATCAACGTGGCTCGCTTCGACGCGGTGAAGATGGACGCCGTGCCCCTGGTGGCGGACGCCCGCGAGGCGCTGGCTGCTCTCCGCGAGGCGTTGGCCGCCCGCGGTTACACGTCCGGATACAGCCAGGCGGAGATTTCCCGCCTGAAGGCGGAGTGGGACGCCGAGGTCGACCGCTTGTACGCCGCCGAGCGGGCAGACGGGTTGGCGCAGACGCGGGTCATTGGCGAGGTCAACCGGGCCATTGGCGACGATGCGGTCATCGTCGCGGCGGCCGGTGGTCTCCCAGGTGATCTGCATCGTCTGTGGCGCAGCCGCCGGCCGAAGACCTATCACATGGAGTATGGGTTCTCCTGCATGGGCTACGAGGTGGCGGGAGCGTTCGGTGTGAAGCTGGCGGATCCCGAACGAGAGGTGTACGCCCTGGTCGGGGACGGCAGTTATCTCATGCTCCATTCCGAGCTGGTGACCAGCCTGCAGGAGGGTCGCAAGATCAACATTGTGTTGTTCGACAATGCCGGCTATCAATGCATCCATCATTTACAGCGCGGGCACGGGTCGCGCGGCTTTGGCAACGAGTTTCGCTACCGGTCGCCGGAGACTGGACGCCTCACGGGGGACTACTTGCCGGTGGACTTCGCCGGTATGGCGGAGGCCGTCGGGGCGAAGGCGTACCGGGTGCGGACGATCGAGGAATTGCGTGAGGCCTTGGCGTCGGCGAAGAAGGAACCGAGATCGACGCTCATTGATGTGAAGGTCTTACCTGGGACGGGTACGGCGGAGTACGAGTCGTGGTGGCGCGTCGGGGTCGCGGAAGTGTCCACCCGGCCGGAGGTCCAACAGGCGTACGAAGCGATGCGCAGGCGCGTGCAGACCGCACGCCCGTACTAGGCGGGCGGTGGGCGCACAGGCGAAGGAGGGATTGTGATGTTGTTGGTGCGCGCGAATCCCCAGGCGGCGGGGTTGGAGCCGGTGGTCCAGGTCACACCTGAGCAGGCGGGTTGGACGTATATCGGATTTGAAGTCTATCGGCTGCGGCCAGGAGACACGCTGGACGTGGACGGCTCGGGCCGTGAGGTGTGCGCCATCGTCCTCGAGGGCGTGTGCGACGTGCGGGCCGGAGACGAGCGGTTCACGGAGATCGGCGGCCGGGACTCGGTATTCGATCCGGTGCCGCCCGAGGCGGTGTACTGCCCGCCGGGGCACAGCCTGCGCGTCGAAGCACGGACCCGGGCGGAGGTGGCGGTGGCGTCGGCGCCGGCGGATCGCGGCGCCAGTGGGCCGCGCTGCATCCGGCGCGCGGACATCCCGTATGAACACCGGGGGGCCGGGCAGACGGAGCGGTTCATCCACCACATCCTGGATGAGCACCACCCGGCGGAAAAGCTGCTGCTGGTGGAGGTGGTGACGCCGGCGGGCAACTGGTCGAGCTTTCCGCCGCACAAGCACGACGAGGACGTGCCCGGGCGGGAGACGTACCTGGAGGAGACGTACTACTACCGCTTCGATCCGCCGCACGGGCAGGCCCTTCAACGGGTGTACGACAAACAGGGGCTGGACGAGGTGCTGGCGCCGGGCGACCGAGACTTGGTGCTGGTGCCGCGGGGGTACCATCCGGTCGCGGCCATCCCAGGGTTTCGGGCGTACTACCTGAACGTGATGGCTGGCCACCAACGGGCGTGGAAGTACCAGCTGGACCCGGATTACGCGCACGTGGCGCCGAAGGACGGGAACATCATGGGGCGCGTCGAGAGAGCGCCGGACCGCGCATAAACGGGAAAGAGGAATCGGGCGGCACAGCGCGAATGTTCAAACGGGAGGGATGGCCACGATGAGCAACACCACGGGTGTGCACACGTTGAAAAACTACATTGGCGGGCGTTGGGTGGCGGCCGAGACGGACCGGTTCGAGATGGTGCCGAACCCGGCGACCGGCGAGACCTTGGCGCAGGTGCCGCTTTCGACGCGTGCGGATCTGGACCGCGCAGTGGCGGCGGCCAAGGAGGCGTTCAAGACCTGGAGCAAGACCCCGGTGCCCAAGCGGGCGCGCATCCTGTTTCGCTACCAGCAGTTGTTGGTGGAGCACTGGGATGAGCTCGCTCGTTTGATCACCCTGGAGAACGGCAAGAGCTTTGAGGAAGCGTACGGCGAGGTGCAGCGCGGGATCGAATGCGTGGAATTCGCAGCCGGAGCGCCGACCCTGCTGATGGGCACGCAGCTGCCGGACATCGCGACGAACATGGAATCCGGGATGTGGCGGTATCCGGTGGGCATCGTCGGGGGCATCACGCCGTTCAACTTCCCAATGATGGTGCCCTGCTGGATGTTCCCGCTGGCCATCGTCTGTGGCAACACGTTCGTGCTCAAACCGTCGGAGCGGACGCCGCTGTCGGCCAACCGGCTGGCGGAGCTGTTCACGGAGGCGGGGCTGCCGGAAGGCGTGCTCAACATCGTTCACGGGGCACACGACGCGGTCAACGGGATCCTGGAGCACCCTGACATCCGGGCGGTGTCGTTCGTGGGGTCGCAGCCGGTGGCGGAGTATGTGTACAAGACGGCGGCGGCCAACGGCAAGCGTGTGCAGGCATTGGCAGGAGCGAAGAACCACACCATCGTCATGCCGGATGCCGACCTCGACGAGGCCGTCAAGGGGATCATCGGGGCGGCGTTCGGATCGGCGGGCGAGCGCTGCATGGCCTGCTCTGTCGTGGTCGCCGTCGGGGACATCGCCGACGAGTTGGTGCAGCGGCTGGTGAAGGCGGCCGGTGAGATCAAGATCGGCAATGGCCTGGAAGAAGGCGTTTTCCTGGGGCCGGTCATCCGGGCCGCGCACAAGGAGCGGACGGTGCAGTACATCGAGACGGGCATCAACGAGGGGGCCATCCTGGTCCGCGACGGGCGCAAGGACGTCGAGGGCATGCGGGAAGGCTACTTCCTCGGTCCGACCATCTTCGATCACGTTCGGCCGGGCATGAAGATCTGGAAGGACGAGATCTTCGCGCCGGTGCTGTCCATTGTCCGGGTGAAGACCTTGGACGAGGCGATCGCGGTGGCGAACCAGTCGGAATTCGCCAACGGCGCCTGTATCTACACCGACAGCGCCAAGGCCATCCGCCAGTTCCGCGAGGAGATCGACGCCGGCATGCTTGGCATCAACGTCGGCGTCCCCGCGCCGATGGCGTTCTTCCCCTTCTCCGGGTGGAAGAAGTCGTTCTACGGCGACCTGCACGCCAACGGGCGCGACGGCGTGGAATTCTACACCCGGCGCAAGATGGTGACGGCGCGGTATTCGTGAGCAGGCGCGGGGCCCCGGACAGGCGGGCTGGTGCGAAGGACCATAGGGCCGTGTTGGGTGCTTCGGGTACTGGATCGTGCCACTTTGTGCTATAATGAGCATAGGAATGTAAAGCGGAAGAGGGCATCACCCTCTTCCGCGCCGGTGTTGAGATGGACCCCGATTTGGTTGGCGACCGCCGGGGTCCTTTCTCATGGCCCACACCAGGGCAGCGACAGCACGAATGAGCGCTGCCAGCCCCAGCATGGCGAGAAAGACACTCAACCCGTTCACCCCCTTTCCAAAGGGAGTGACGCGGAGAAGGTTTCCCCTCTCCCACTTGTCATTTTATCACCTGAACATTCTGAGAGGAAGAATTCGTCTCGATTCAGTTACGTTCGCTGATTGTAAACTTTCCAGCGCCGGGTGCTCGCTTCCGTGTTATACTTATGGCTTATAAAAGCACAGCACAGGGGAGCGGAGCGGAGTGCGGACAGAGACACAACAGCAGGAGTGGACGGAGTTGGAGCAACAACACCCGCAGGATGACGAGGTGCAGCGCGATCGAGCGTGCGCCGCGAGTGTGCCGCTTCGGGGCACGATGCGGATCGGGCCCGAGGGACACCTGTGGATCGGCGGGTGCGACACGGTGGAATTGGTGCGGCGATTCGGGACGCCGCTGTTTGTGTATGACGAGGCCTTGATGCGGCAGCGCATCCGCGAGTTTCACGCGGCGTTCCGGGAGACCGGTGTGACCTACGAGATCGCCTACGCCGCGAAGGCGTTCTGCACGCTGGCGATGTGCGAACTGGCGGCGGAGGAAGGACTGGCGGTGGATGCAGTCTCTGGCGGGGAACTGTTGACGGCGCTGCGCGCGGGCGTGGAGCGGCAGCGGATCCACCTGCACGGCAACAACAAGACGCAGGCGGAGTTGGAGCTGGCGGTGCGCAGCGGGATCGGATACATCATCGTAGACAACTTTGTCGAGTTGGAGATGCTGGACGCGGTGGCTGCGGCGGCCGATGCGACGGTGGATGTGCTGCTGCGCGTGGCCCCGGGGGTCGAGGCGCACACGCACGAGTACATCTCGACCGGCCAGCAGGACAGCAAGTTCGGATTCGACTGGGAGAACGGACAGGCAAGGGAGGCCGTGCGGCGGGTGGCGGCCTGCCGGCATCTGCGTTGTATCGGGTTGCATTCGCACATCGGATCGCAGATCTTTGACGCCGGCGGATTCATCAAGGCGATCGAACGGGTCGCAGAACTGTACGCCGAAGGGGTGGCGCTGGGTCTGCCGCTGCGCGTGCTGAACGTAGGCGGCGGGTTTGGCATCCGCTACACGGCCGAGGACGATCCGGAGCCCATTCGTCGGCAGATCCACACCATCGTGGACGCGGTGAGATCGGCGTTCGCGGTGCACGGTCTGCCGTTGCCGGAGGTGGCGGTGGAGCCGGGCCGCAGCATCGTCGGCGAGGCGGGGACAACGCTGTACACGGTCGGGACACACAAGCTGATCCCGGGGGTGCGCAACTATGTCTCCGTCGACGGAGGGATGACGGACAACCCGCGGCTCGCATTGTACGGGGCCAAGTACGAGGCGCTGCTGGCCAACCGGGCGGGGGAGGCGCCGACCGGGGTCTGGGCGGTCGCCGGCAAGTGCTGCGAGAGCGGGGACATGTTGATCTGGGAGGCGCCGCTGCCGGATCCGCGCCCGGGGGACATCCTCGCGGTGTTCTGCACGGGGGCGTACAACTACTCCATGGCCAGCCACTACAACCGCAACCCGGTCCCGGCGGTGGTGTTCGTCCGGGATGGGGAGGCGATCGTCGTGGTCGAGCGCGAGACGTGGGAGGACCTGCTGCGCCAGGATCGGCCGCTGCGCCGGGGCTGACGGGGCAGCAGCCAGACAGACGAAGGCACCCGCTTCCTCCGCCACAAGCCGAGGCGGGGCAGGAGCCAAACGCCCGCAGGCATCCGGCCCCACCCTTGCCGATGCGGGCGGGTGCCCGCGGGATCGACCACACCTCACGACGGCGACTTCGTTCGGGCGCCGTCTAGCAAAATCCTCCGCGCAGCGACCGGAACACCAGTTCCGGACCCTCCCACGATTCCTCGCAGTCCAGCACGAGGTCTTCCATTAAATATGCGACATTCGACTGGTACACGAACGGGATGCCTTCCACGTCGATCCGCGTGTCGTGCGCTGAAGCGGACTCATCCAGAGCCGCGAAATACCGGGGTCCGCCTCACCCAGGAGCGATGTGGATGCGGATCAGCGATCCCGGTTCCTGCGACAGCACGGATTGCAGAAACCGCTTGGCCGCCGCGGTCACTTGCAGCATGGCCGGTCCTCCTCTCCGAGGAGCAAATGTACCCCTGCCCGCATTGTACGCCAATTGCGCCGCGGGTCCAACCCTTCAACGAGGACCGGTTCACCCTTCCTTTTCAGGCGCCGGTCCGAGATAGAGGTGATATAATGGGGGGCGAACGCAAACAAGGAGGCATCCGACATGAGCGCGATTCGCGACAGTCTCGTCCGCTTGATCACCGAGACCTCCACCAACCTGCCCCCGGATGTCCGCCGGGCCATCAAGCGGGCCCAGCTTCAGGAGGAAGTGGGCACCCGCGCGGCGCTGGCGCTCAATACCATCATCGACAACATTATCTCTGCGGAAGAGGACGTGCAACCCATCTGCCAGGACACGGGCATGCCGACGTTCATCGTGCATACGCCGGTCGGCTACAATCAAATTCAACTCGAGAAGGAGATCCGCGCGGCCGTGGCAGAGGCCACGCGGCTCGGGAAACTGCGCCCGAACTCGGTCGACCCGCTGACCGGCAAGAACTCCGGCGATAACCTGGGCCCCGGCACTCCGGTGGTGCACTTCCACCAGTGGGAGCGGGACGACGTCGAGATCAAGCTGATCCTCAAAGGCGGCGGCTGTGAGAACAAGAACATTCAGTACGCCCTGCCCACCGACCTGCCGGGTCTCGGCCGCGCGGGTCGCGATCTCGACGGCATTCGCAAGTGCATCCTGCACGCGGTCTACCAGGCGCAGGGCCAAGGCTGCAGCGCCGGGTTTATCGGGGTCGGCATCGGCGGGGATCGCACGAGCGGCTACGAGCTGGCCAAGGAGCAGCTGTTCCGCCCCCTCGAGGACACCAACTCGAACCCGGTGTTGGCGGAGCTGGAGGAGTACATCCTGAAGACCGCCAACCAGCTGGAAATCGGGACGATGGGCTTCGGTGGCAAGGTCACCTTGCTCGGCTGCAAGATCGGCGTGATGAACCGCATTCCGGCCAGCTTCTACGTATCGGTGGCGTACAATTGCTGGGCCTTCAGGCGCCTCGGCATCGTCGTCGATGCCGAGACCGGGGAGATCAAAGAGTGGCTGTATCGCGACCAGCCCGAGGCGATGGAGCGCCCGCAGGGCGGATTTGATGTCAAGAATGCCATTGTCCTGCGCGCCCCCATCTCGGAGGAACAGATTCGCTCACTCAAGGTGGGCGATGTGGTGCTCGTCGAAGGCGAGATTCACACGGGCCGCGACGAGATCCACAAGTACCTCATGAAGCACGACGCGCCGGTGGACCTGCGGGGCGGCATCATCTACCACTGCGGTCCGGTGATGCTCAAGGACGAGCAGGGCAACTGGCAGGTCAAAGCGGCAGGCCCGACCACCAGCTCGCGCGAAGAGCCGTACCAGGCGGACATCATCGAGAAGTTCGGTATCCGCGCGGTCATCGGCAAGGGCGGCATGGGCGCGAAGACCTTGGCCGGCCTGCAGAAGTCGGGCGCGGTGTACCTGAACGCCATTGGCGGCGCGGCCCAGTACTACGCCCGGTGCATCAAGAAGGTCAACGGGGTCGACCTGCTCGAGCAATTCGGCATCCCGGAGGCCATGTGGCACCTGGAGGTGGAGGCGTTCCCGGCGATCGTCACCATGGACGCCCACGGCAACTCCTTGCACAAGGAGGTCGCTGATCACTCGCTCGTGAAGCTAGAGGATCTCAAGGACCCGGTGTTCGCGTAAATTGCGGACAACGCCGAGCGCCCGTCCCCTGGATGCAGGGGGGCGGGCGTTTTGTATGGTCGGATGGGTGCGGCGGCGGGATGTGGTAATAAACGATTTGATGTTATCGGCGGATGGCAGCAGGGTGATAAACAACATTTTGATGTCATCTCGGGGTGAGGATGATCGGATAAGGTGGCGAATTTTATTTATCGAGGTCAACGACGGTCTCCCCGGGCGCGGATAAATTGAAAACCGTTGCTATGAGTGACCCGAGCCATCCACATAACAACGAATCCGTTGCTATCCATCCGCGAGCCCGGTCGGATAAAGACAATTCGTTCACAACCGCCTTGACAATGGCCATCGTGGGCACCCTATCAACCCATTTAGCCCCCATTTACCCCCCAATCACCCCCCATTGGCAACCGATTAACCCCCCATTCCCACACGGGCCACGATTTGATCCGTATGCCCCGTGCAGACGCCCCATTCCCGTCTTGTGGAAATGACTGGGCCGACCAGGTGGGACTGGCGGATACTCGACGGCCAACAGGACCCTCATCACCCCGAGACACCTGACGGCCAACAGGACCCTCATCACCCCGAGACACCTGACGGCCGCAGGGCCTCATCAGTCCGGGTTACCCCCGAGCCGCCGGCGAACCGCCGACCACATGCGCAAGTAAGGCGCCAGGTCCGTCCGCCGGATGCAGTACAGGCCGGACGGATGGACGCCGGCGACGCGACCGAACCAGACGATATAGATGACGAACGAGATCGCGTACGACAGGGTGGAGGCGATGGCGCCGCCCACCATGCCGAGGGTGGGCAGCAGGATCAGGCAGGCGGCGGCATTGACCAACGCCGACACGCCGTTCATCCAGATGGATGTCTTCGGTTGGCCCAGGGCGTTGGTCGCGTATTGGATCACGATGTTACTCGCCGCCTTGACCACGAGCCCGGGCAGCAGGATGAAAAACGGCAGGATCGCCGCCCCGTACCCGGGATAGGCGAACAGGATGAGCCACGGGAAGGTCACGAACATCGCGATCGCGACCAGGGCCGACGAGAGCAGCGTGTGCCGGCAAGACAGCTCCGTCGCCGCGATGGCGTCCTGTTGGTCCGTGCCCGTCATCCGCCGGAACATCACCGACTGGATGGAGCCGGAGATGTTGAGGAGCACCTCCGAGGCGACGACGGCGATGCCATACACGGACGCCTCGGCGGCAGGCAGGAAGTGGTATACCATCCAGAAGTCCATGCGGTAGTTGAGGATGTTGACGCCCTGAGCGATGGACGACCAACCGCCGTATTGCCAGGTGCCCCGCCAATGCCGGGGATGCAGCCGCCAGGCCCATCCGCCTGGCACGCCGAGGCGCCGGTAGGTGACGACCATGGTCAGGAAGGCCGCCAATGCGAAACTGGCAATCCAGGCGGCATATGCCCCCGTAAGCCGGGCGGCGTCTCGATCGGCGTAGGGCAACGCGAACAACCCGCCGACGAACAGCAGGAAGATCAGCGGCTGCAAGGTGTTCACCCGGTTCAACCAGGCGATCTCGTCAGCGGCTTGGAGCAGACGGGACCCGTACCCGAAGATGAAGGTGAGCGGCATGCACATCAGCGCCCACCGCCACGGTCGATCCGCGCCGCCCCCGAACCCTCCCGCAGCGAAGCTGGCGCCCGCTACGAGAAGGACGACGATGCTCGCGAGGCCCACGAACAGATTCCCTGTCTGTACCACGCCCCGGGCATCCTCCGGGTGCTTGGGCAGCGCGTACGCGTAGTAATTGGTGAACCCGCCGACAAACGTCATCCCCGTCTGGGCGATGGTGCCGGCGAACTGGAATTCGACGCGATCCGGTTTGGAGAGCGCCCATGCCAGAGCAGCGCTGCTCAAAAAGCCGAGCCCCGACAGGACACCCTTGTAGATCATGGTGAACAAGGTGGTGCGTGAGGTGCTCACGCCCGTCCCTCCTTCTCTGTGCCTCCCGGCCCTGGCCTGGGCCGCCGCGCCGGAGGCGCCGACGTTCTGAAAGTACCACGGGTGCGCAGGCTCGGCAAGGTTGGCGAAATAGGCATCCGTCTGCCGACTGTGGTATGATCCGGGAAAACGCGTGCACTGCGGTGAGGGTGTTGCCGATGCGGATGTACGACCTCATTCACAAAAAACGCACCGGGCAGGCGTTGACACGCAGCGAGATCGAGTGGATGGTCGACGCGTACGTCCGGGGAGAGGTGCCGGATTACCAGGTGAGCGCGTTCGCCATGGCGGTCGTCTGGCGCGGGATGACAGACGAGGAGACGAAGGACCTCACCCTGGCGATGGCCAAATCGGGTCATGTGCTCGATCTCTCGTCCATTCCGGGCGTCAAGGTGGATAAACACAGTACCGGCGGCGTGGGGGACACCACCACCCTGGTGCTGGCGCCGCTGGTGGCGTCCGTCGGGGTGCCGGTGGCCAAGATGTCGGGCCGCGGGCTGGGGCACACGGGCGGCACCATCGACAAGCTGGAGTCCATCCCGGGATTCTCCTGCGAGCTGTCGATGGACGCGTTCCTGGACCAGGTGCGCCGCGTCGGCGTGGCGGTCGCCGCCCAGACGGCGGAGTTGGCGCCGGCGGACAAGAAGCTGTACGCCCTGCGCGACGTCACGGACACGGTGGAATCCATCCCGCTCATCGCCAGCTCCATCATGAGCAAGAAGATTGCGAGCGGCGCCGATGCGATCGTCCTCGACGTCAAGGTGGGCGCGGGCGCGTTCATGAAAGACCTGGATCAGGCGCGGCGGCTGGCGCGGGCGATGGTATCCATCGGCCAGCTGGCCGGGCGCCGGACCGTCGCCGTGCTGACCAACATGGACGAACCGCTCGGGCGCGCCATCGGCAACGCGCTCGAGGTCCGCGAGGCCGTGCTCACGCTGCGCGGGCAGGGACCGCCGGACCTGACGGAACTTTGCCTGACCCTCGGCGCGGAGATGGTCCTCCTCGCGGGCAAGGCGAAGGAAGCGGCCGCAGCCCGCGCGATGTTGGAGCAGGCCTTGGCGGACGGCAGGGCTGTCGCAAAGTGGAAGGAGTTCGTCCGGGCGCAGGGCGGTGACGATCGGGTCGCGGACGATCTCTCGCTCCTGCCGAAGGCGCCCGTCGTCCGTCCGTTGCACGCGTGGGCGGACGGCGTCGTGAGCGGGATGCAGGCGGAGGAGATCGGGCTCGTCGCCATGCGCCTGGGCGCCGGCCGGGCGAAACACGGGGATGCCATCGACCCCGCCGTCGGCATTGTGCTGCACCGCAAGGTGGGCGATCCGGTGGTCCAAGGCGAGGTGCTGGCGGAGATCCACGCCGCAAGCGAGGAGGCGGCGGAAGAGGCGGCGCGCGCGCTTCGCGGGTGCATCACCCTGGCGGCGGGCGATCCGTTCACGCCCCCGCTGGTGCTGGAGATCATCCGGGCCGACGTTTCGCCGGGCGATCCCGCGGGCGGCCAGGGGTCGCCAGAGGATTCCGCTCCCGGCACGGCGATCGACCCCGACGAGGCCCTGCTGGCCGCGGCAAGGGGGGCCCTGCAGCAGGCGTACGTGCCTTACTCCCGGTTTCCCGTGGGGGCGGCGCTGCGATTGTCCGACGGAACGGTGATCACCGGCGCAAACGTGGAGAATGCGTCGTACGGGCTCACGAACTGTGCGGAGCGCACGGCCTTGTTTCAATGGGCCGCCTCGCCGGCCCGGGCCGCGGGCATCCGGGTGGTGGCCGTGGCGGTGATTGCAAACAGCCCCGATCCGGTCGCGCCCTGCGGCGCGTGCCGGCAGGTGCTGGCGGAGTTCTGCAGCCCCGAGACGCCGGTGTGGCTGGCGAACACGGACGGCGCCGTCCGGCGGACGACGGTTGGGGAACTCCTGCCGCATGCATTTGGGCCCGCGCAGTTGGCGGGCGGTCGATGAGGCGAATGGAGGGTGTGGCGTGAGGGATCCAGTGATTCTCGGAATGGTTCAGGACATCCGCAGAGAGGCGGACGGAGAAGCCGGAGGAGCGAGCAGCGGGGCGCAGCAGTTGCCGCTGCGCAGCGAGGTGGAAGATCGGTACAAGTGGCGGCTAGAAGACATCTACCCGGATGACGCCCGTTGGGAGGAGGACGCGAAACAGGTCCTCGAGGACGTCCGGAAACTCGCGGCGCTGAAGGGGCGGCTGACGGCGTCGGCGTCGGCCCTGCTCGAGGGGCTAAAGCTGCAGGACCAGGTCAACGAGCGGCTGTCCCGGCTGTACGTGTACGCGAAGATGCGGCGGGACGAGGACAACGCCAATCCGAAGTACCAGGCGTTGACGGATCGGGCGACGTCCATCGCGGTGCAGGTGGACAGCGAGAAGGCGTTCGTCGTGCCGGAGATCCTGGCCGCGCCGGAGGAGACCCTGCGCGCGTACCTGGAGGAGGAACCGGGCCTCGCGCTGTACCGGTTCTACCTGGAGCAACTGATCCGTCAGAAGCCGCATGTCCTCTCGGCGGAGCAGGAGCAACTGCTGGCCGGCACGGGAGAGATGGCGAGCGCGCCGAGCCACATCTTCAGCATGTTCAACGACGCGGACATCCAGTTCCCCGTGATCGAGGACGAATCGGGCAAACCGGTCCAACTCACGCACGGGCGTTACATGCAGATGTTGCAGAGCCGCGACCGGCGGGTGCGCCGGGAGGCCTTCGAGGGCGTGCTGGAGACATACCGGAAGAGCCGCAACACGCTGGCCGCCATCTACTCTGCGAGTGTGAAAAAGGACCTGTTCTACGCGCAGGTGCGCCGTTACCCGGGGGCGCTCGAGGCGGCCCTCGACGAGGACGACGTTCCGGTCTCGGTCTACGACAACCTGATCGCAGCCGTGCGCGAGTCCCTGCCGGCGTTGCACAAGTACCTGGCGCTGCGCAAACGGGTGCTGGGGCTTGACGAGTTGCACATGTACGACCTGTACACACCGCTCGTGCCGGATTTGGATGTCAAGATCCCGTACGACAAGGCCGTGGAGACGGTCAAGGAGGCCATCCGCCCGCTCGGCGAGGCGTACCAGCGTGTCGCCGCGGAAGGGCTTGCGTCCGGGTGGGTGGACGTGTTTGAGACGCGCGGCAAGACGAGCGGCGCGTACTCCTGGGCGACCTACGGGGTGCACCCGTATATCCTGCTCAACCACCAGGACACGCTCAACGACATGTTCACGCTGGCGCACGAATTGGGTCACGCGATGCACTACTACTACTCCATGAACGCGCAGCCGTTCGTGTACGCCAACTACACCATCTTCGTGGCCGAGGTGGCTTCGACCTGTAACGAGGCGCTGCTGACGCATCACCTGCTCGAGACGACGGACGATCCGAAGATGCGGGCATACCTCATCAACCACCACCTGGAGACCCTGCGCGGGACCTTGTTCCGCCAGACGATGTTCGCGGAGTTCGAGAAGCTGGTGCACCGCCACGCCCAGGAGGGCGGAGCGCTGACGCCGGAGTGGCTGTGCGAGACCTATTACCAACTGGTGAGCGATTATTTTTCGGCGGAGTGCACGGTCGATCGCCCGATTGAGATGGAGTGGGCGCGCATTCCGCACTTCTACAACGCGTTCTACGTGTACAAGTACGCCACCGGCATTTCGGCGGCGACCGCGCTGTCGCAGAAGATCCTGCGGGAAGGGGAGCCGGCGGTGGAGGCGTATCTGTCCTTCCTGAAAGGCGGAGCGTCCGATTACCCGATTCCTCTCCTGCGCCGGGCGGGAGTCGATATGGAGTCGCCGGAGCCGGTGCGGGAGACCCTGCGCCTGTTCACGCGATTGGTCGACGACCTCGCGGCGCTGCTCCAGGCGTAACGCTGGCAGACAGCGAAAGCGCGAGGTTGGGGAGGGATGGCTGTGGACGGCAGAAGGGCGCGCAGAGCCGTGCTGGTGCTCTCCGTCTTCATCGCCATCGTCTCCTTCGCCATCTGGGGCTGGCGGCGCGCGCACGGTCGTGCAGCGCCGCTCTGGGACGAGGTGGCGATGGCGTACGGCGGGGTATTCTGCCTCTTTTGGTTTTTCGACGAGATCGGCCGGCAGGCGAGCATCCGGCGGCGGGAGCGGGCGCGCGTCCGTCCGCGCCCGTCCGCGGCCGCGTCTCCCGGCCAGCGCGTCGTCGCCGCACCGGGCCGGGGTCCGGCTTCGGTGCGGCTGGATCGCGTCAGCCCGGAGCAGGACGGACCGCTTCAAACCTTGCTGGACGATTTCGCAGAGGAGGTCTGGGCCCTCGAGGGACGGCGCCCTCCGGCCGGACCGGACGGGGCGCCCTTGGGATGGTCCGCAACGTCCTGGAGGGCGGAGGGTGTGCACGCGTTTTTCATCCTCGCCGCCCTCGGGGGCGGTGCCGAGGAACTCGCAGGGATGTGCGCGGTCCGCGCGGGATCGCGCGGGGCGGAGATCCGGGGGATCTACGTCCTGCCTGCCTGGCGGCGGCGTGGGGTGGGCGGACAAGCCCTGGAGAAGCTGCTGGAGTTCGTGCGATTGGCGAACCTGGGCGAGGCGGCGTCGGTCCGGCTGTCCCGCAACAACGCCCGGGCCCAGCGTTTCTTCGCCAAGCACGGGTTCGCCGCGTCGGTGTCCGTGACGGGTTCCCAGGATGATGTGGCGGCCGCCTTCCCGCCAGGGTCCGGTTCTCCATGGGACGCCGATGGGCGGGACGCCGGCGCATGGGTCACCTGGGAGCGGCCCGTCGCGCAGGTGTATCCGGTCACATGGGAGCGTTCGGAAGGGATTGCACCGCCTGGCGCAACTCCAAGGTGACCAGGGTACCCTCTCCGGGCCGGCTGCTGATGTGGACGTTGCCACCGTGCCGTTCCATGATCTGCTTGGTGACCGTCAAACCGAGTCCGGTGCCGGTGGTTTTGGTGGTGTAATACGGTTGGAAGAGGCGGGCCATTTGCTCGGCGGTCATGCCGCAACCGGTGTCCGCCACTTCCACCGTCACCTGGCCCGCCTGCACGCGCAGGCGCAAGCTGACCGTGTCCTTCGGCTTGCAGGCCTGAAACGCGTTCTGCAAGACGTTGAGGACCACCTGCTTGAGTTGATTGGCGTCTCCCCAGACCCAGGCGTCATTGACCTCGAGTTCCGTTTCCAAAGTGACGTTCGACAACGCCGCCTGCGGGGAGATGAATTCCGCCACCTCTTTCAGGGCGGCGGCGAGATCGACCAGCCCGAACACCGATTGCCCCGGTTTGGCGAGTGACATGAAGTCGGTGACCAGCCGTTGGATGCGGTCCAGCTCGTCGATGGTCAGGCGCAGGAAGCGCCGGTCTGTCTCGTCACACAACCGCTCCAGGAACAGCTGTAGGAACCCGCGCGCGGTCGTCAGCGGGTTGCGGATCTCGTGAGCGATCCCGGCGGCGAGGGAGGTCAGCACGGACCACTTTTCGGCGTCCAGGATGCGCGACTCCAGTTTCTTGTGGTTCGTGATGTCTTTGAAGATCGCCAGTTTGCAGCGCAGATACCCCCGGTGATCGGTCAGGGACCGCACGTTGGCCACATACGTCCGATCGCCCAGCGAGACCTCCAGCTCGTACTGATCCGGCAACTGCGCGATGTGGATCATCGCATCCCGGATCTCCTCTGTCACCGGAATCGGGTGGCGCTCCTCCAGCATCCGGTTGCGGGTGTCCAAAACGAGCACGTGACAGTCCAGATGGCTGACCAGGCTTCGAAACACGCGCAGGATGTCCTGACGGGATTCTTCCAATTGCCAGACCTGATAAACGGACGACGCCAGCGATTCGGCGAGGGAGGACAGCGCGGATCCGGGGAAGGCCGCGTCGGCGATCACGGCCAAGGCCCCCGCCAATGGCCCGCGATCCCCTCGGAGGGGCGATCCGGCTCCGGCCAAGCCCGCCCAGGGGGCCGAGGGATCGGCTGGTATGTACACGGTCTCCCCCTCCGCGAGCGCGGTGCCGAGCGGATTTCGCCCCATCTCGTGCTCAGATACGTCAGCCCCCACGTCCAGACCGCTGGCGTGCAGGGTCTGAAGAGTATCCGGGGGGCCGGCGAGATCGAACACCTTGGCGTCCCGGTCGCAAATCGCGATGGCCGCGATGCCCGCCCGCGGCCTCCGTTGGAACGCCGCCGTCTGTTTGCGGAATGCCTTGAGAAGATTCAGGTTCTTCCGGACCACATCGCCGTTTTCCAGAAGCCCGGAGAGGCCTTCCCCGAGCTCCGGAAGACGGGTGCCAAAAACCGGGGCCATACCCAGGAGGGCTTGTCCCGGCGCTCTTGACGACGGATGGCTCATCCTTCATTCACACCCTTACGCGCGCCTGTGCGCGCGAGTCATCCCGAACCGAATGCCGTTAATCTTATTATCCTCACTTTATTGTCAGGGAACAAGCGAATTCACGCTCGATCGGGCTCTGTCCACAAAAGTAGACAGCATTCGACACGCGTTGGCGGTGGGACAGGGGGAGTACCTGCTGGGGGATGGCTCGACGGGCTTCGTCATCCCCCCAGGTGGACGACCAACATGCTGCCCTGGGAAAAGAGCTGGGTGGTCTGGTGCAGACGGGTGAATACCGCCGGGGCCTCTTGGCGAATGGAGACCAAGCCCGCTTCGGTGACACCGCCCGGGACACAGACGCGGTTGATGATGTCGGAAAACGTCATCCCGCTCTGGAGCAGTTGCGTCACGCCCGCCAGGGTCCCCGAAAGGAGTCGTTCCGCCTCCTCCTGAGTCATGGTCCCGGTCTGTTCGGCCGCCTCCGCCCAGTGCCGCAGCAGGGCGGCGAGAAATGCCGGTCCGCAGCTGGTGAGGTCGCTGGCCACACGGATCTGGTCCTCCCGGACGGCGTGAGGGGTGGCGATCTCCGACAGCGCCGATTCCAACCACACTCTGTCGGAGTCGGAGGCGCGCGTCCCATGGCAGACCAGGATGACGCCGCTGCGGGCCAACTGCACGACGCTCGGGATCACTTTTGCCACCGGGCAGGCGACGCACTGCTCGAGCCAGGCGATCGGCAGCGAGCTGATGGTGACCGCCAGCATGTGGTGCGGGCGGAGGAGCGGGCCGAGCTCGTTCATCAACGGACGGCCGTCCTGTGACTTGGTGCACAGAAAGACCAGCTGGCTTCGGTCCACCAAATCCGCCAAGCCGGAGGCCACGCGGATATTCGGTGCGGAGCGGGCGAGCGCGTCCGCCTTTTCGCGGGTCCGGTTGACGACCCAGATCTCGTGCTGTGGGTTGACGGCAAACGCCTGGGCCAACATGCTGCCGATGGTCCCCGTTCCGATGACACCGATGCGCATGGTCTCGCCTCCAATGTGCCTTGGGATCGCTCTTGCTGCGGGTGCGCCTGGCTGGGCCAGGGCCGTGGTGCCGCTTACTTATGTGTATTCGCCTGGGCGCGAATTGCTCACTGCGTGACTCGCATATGGTGGAATGAGGTAAGCGCTTTTAGCAGGAATCGTGCCAATCGTGTCGAATCGTCTTTTCAACACCAAAACGGACGGGAGATGGCCGGGATGAATCTCGGGTACGGGCTGTATCAGGAGCAGATGCAGCGTTTGGTCATGACCCAGCAGATGAAACAGGCCATCGAACTTCTGCAGTGCAATGCGCTGGAGTTGGTCGAGAAATTGGCGGAGTTGGCCGACAGCAACCCGCTGGCGGAGGTGGAACCCCCGCCCGCGCTGTGGCAGGAGCCCTGGTGGCGCACGGCGCCAGGCGCGGGCGGCGTGCGCAGGGATGCGGCGGGGGTTCCGTTCGAGCAGGTGGTGGCCGCCGAGGACACCCTGAGCCAAGCGCTCGTGCGGCAGCTGCGGCTGATGCCTGCGCCGCGGCACATCCTGCGCTGCGCCGAGTATCTCGCGGGTTGCCTCGATGAAAGCGGATACCTCCGGGAGCCCGAGGATGCCTTGTGCGAAGTTTTGGGTGTCCCCCGTGAGGTATTTGACGAGGCGCTGGCGCTGTTGCAGTCGTGCGATCCGCCCGGCATCGGGGCCCGCCACCTGCGCGAGTGCCTGCGTCTGCAGTTGGATCGGGTGCCGGCTGGACGGCGGGAGATGGTGCGGATCCTGATCGACCACCACCTGGAGGCCGTGGCGGCGGGCAAGTTGGCCGCGATTGCCAAGCAACTGCACACCTCACCCGCAGAGGTGCAGGCCGCCGTCGACGAACTGCGCCGCCTCAACCCGCGCCCGGGATACGCCTACAAGGCAGGCCGCCCCGAGTATGTCGTGCCCGATCTCCTGGTGCGCCGCGACGGGTCCCGGTACATCGTCCTGCACAACGACCACGCCGAACCCTCCCTGCGCATCAGTCCGCACTACCATCGCATGCTGGCGCGGGCGGAGGACGAGGAGACCCGCCAGTACCTGGTCAAGAAACTGCACGCCGTGCAGTGGTTCGCGCGCTGCCTCGAGCAGCGCCGCGTGACGCTGTACCGGGTGGGCGAAGCGATTGTCGAATATCAGCGCGCCTTTTTCGATCACGGTGTCGCCGCGCTGAGACCGCTGACACTTCGCCAGGTGGGCGAAGCCCTGGGATTGCACGAGTCGACCATCAGCCGGGCGACGCGCGGAAAGTACATGCTGACGCCGCGCGGGCTGTTCGAGATGAAGTACTTTTTCACCGCCGAGGTGGCGGCGGCCGGCGGATCGACCTCAGCCGGCGCCGTGAAGTTCGCCATCCGGCGCCTCATCGACACGGAAGACCCGCAGCGTCCGCTCTCCGACGAAGCGCTCGCTCGCCGTTTGCAGGACGAAGGGATGTATATCTCCCGGCGGACCGTCGCCAAGTACCGTGAGGAGATGCAGATTCCGCCGTCGTGGCGGCGGCGGCGGTTCGCCGAATGACGCGTTGCACCTGGGCTCTGCAGGCGGACGTTTCGATTTGCGTTTGACCGCGCCTTGGCATACAATGGAGTCAAGAACGAGCGCTCCTCGGGCGCGGTTTCTTTTCTTCCATGTGGGACGTTTTTTAGAACGCAGGGACCAAAAAGGTCCCGGAGGTCGACAGGCGTGGATGTCTTGGAGCTGTCTGCCGTCCGGCGCATCGTACCGGAGTTGATGGAGACCTTGCAGGCTCGGGTCCAAATCCTGCACCGCATTCGCCTGCTGCAACCGGTGGGCCGGCGGGCGCTGGCGGCGGCGATGGGGATCACGGAACGGGTGCTGCGCGCGGAGGTCGAATTCCTGCGCCGCCAGGGGCTGTTGGTGTTCAACCCGGCAGGCATGTCGCTGTCTGAACAGGGGTACGCTCTTCTTGACCAATTGGAAGGGGTGCTGGCGGCAGTCGAGGGCAGGGGAGAACTCGCCCAGCGCCTGTCGCGCGCGCTCGGCATCCCGCACGTGACGGTGGTGCAGGGCGATTCGGACGAGGAGACCTGGGTGAAGGACACGCTCGGCTTGCAGACCGCACTGTACCTGCGCGAGACCTTGACCGAGGGGGACGTCCTGGCGGTGACCGGTGGCACGACGATGTCGGCGGTCGCCGAGATGATGCCGGCCAAGGGCCCGCGGCTGCGGATCCGGGTCGTCCCCGCGCGCGGCGGACTCGGGGAGAATGTCGACATCCAGGCGAACACCATTGCGGCGCGCCTGGCAGAGCGCCTTGGCGGCACCTCCATCATGCTGCACGTCCCGGATCAGTTGAGCCCGGAGACCTTGGAGCACTTGACCAGTGAACCGCTGGTGCAGGAGCGGCTGCAGGAGGTGCGTGAGGCCACCGTCGTCGTCCACGGCATCGGGGATGCCCTGACGATGGCCCGGCGGCGGCAGCTGGCGCCCGAAGAATTGGCGGTCCTCCGGGCGCGGGGGGCGGTCGCCGAGGCGTTTGGGTACTTTTTCGACGCGCAAGGCGAACCGGTCCACGCCATGACGACCGTCGGGCTGCGGTTGGAGGATCTCGCCCAACTGCGCCTCGTCATCGCGGTGGCGGGCGGCGCCTCGAAGGCCAAGGCCATCGCCGCCGCCGCCAAAGCCTACCGGATGGACGTGTTGGTGACAGACGAAGGAGCTGCGACCGCCATCCTGGCGGATGGTGTGCAACATCATACAGGAGGGGACGAATCATGACAATCCGTGTGGGGATCAACGGTTTCGGGCGCATCGGCCGCAATGTGTTCCGGGCGGCGCTCAAGCGCCCGGAGGTGGAGATCGTGGCGGTCAACGACCTGACGGACGCGGGGACGCTGGCGATGTTGCTGGAGTACGACTCGGTGCACGGCCGCCTCGGCGCCGAGGTCCGGGCGGAGGAGGGGGCGCTCATCGTCGACGGCCGCCGTATCCAGGTGCTGGCCGAGCGCGACCCGGCCAATCTGCCGTGGGCCAAGCTCGGGGTCGAGCTGGTGGTAGAGTCGACCGGGCGCTTCACCGACAAGGAGAAGGCTCAGGTGCACATCACCCACGGCGGCGCGAAGAAGGTCATCATCTCGGCCCCGGCGAAAAATGAGGACATCACCATCGTTATGGGCGTCAACGAGCAGGCGTACGATCCGGAACGCCATCACGTGATCTCCAACGCGTCCTGCACGACCAACTGCTTGGCGCCAGTGGCCAAGGTCCTCGATGACACCTTCGGGATCGTCCGCGGCCTGATGACCACCGTGCACTCGTATACGAACGATCAGCAGATCCTCGATCTGCCGCACAAGGACCTGCGCCGGGCTCGCGCCGCCGCGCTGTCCATCATCCCCACGACGACGGGCGCCGCGAAGGCGGTCGGCCTGGTGCTGCCGCACCTCAAAGGCAAGCTGAACGGCATGGCGATGCGCGTGCCGACGCCAAACGTGTCGGTGGTCGATCTGACGGCGGAGTTGAAGCGCCCGGCGACCGTGGAGGAGATCAACGGCGCGCTGCAGGCGGCTGCAGCGGACGGGCTCAAGGGCATCCTTGCCTTCACTGACCAACCGCTGGTATCGCGGGACTTCAACGGCGACCCGCACTCGGCCATCGTCGACGGCCTGTCCACCATGGTGATGGACGGCAACCTGGTGAAGGTCATCGCCTGGTACGACAACGAGTGGGGCTACTCCAACCGCGTGGTCGATCTCGCGGCCTATATTGCGAGCAAGCTGCCGGCGGCGGTCCGCTGAGGCCGCATGGGCGTTTCGCTCCGTTTGTGCTGAGAGTCACTTCGCGAAACGCCCATGCAGCAGACGAGATGAAAATCGCGCCTGTGGTGTGTTACGATTTGGCTGAAGACACAGGGCGGCCGGACGGATGCCGGGCGACCGCTCACGCAGCTCGCCGCAGGGTGGCATGGGCGGCTCCCGGTGCGGCCGGGGCCGCCCGTTTCGTTGCGTGGGCGCTTCACTCCGTTTGTGCGGGTGGGCGCTGCGCTTCGCTTCTGCTGCGCAAGCCGCTTCGCGCCGCGCCCCACACCGTCACCGGCTGCGTGGGCGTTTCACGAAGTGACTTGCGCAGCATAAACGGAGTGAAACGCCCACGCAGAGGAAGCGGAGCCGGCGCGACCCACACCATTGTAGAGGTGAACCGTATGAACAAACAGACGGTGCGCGATGTCGAGTGGAAGGGCAGACGAGCCCTGGTGCGGGTGGATTTCAATGTGCCGATGCAGGACGGCCGCATCACCGACGACACGCGCATGCGGGCTGCGCTGCCGACGCTGCTCTACCTGCTCGAACGCGGCGCCGCCGTGATCCTGATGAGCCATCTCGGTCGCCCCAAGGGACAGCGGGTGGAGAAGTATTCGCTGGAGCCCGTCGCCGGGCACCTGCGGGTGCTCTTGCCGGAGGTCCAAATCCGCTTCGCATCCGACTGCGTCGGAGATGAGGCGGAGCAGGCCGCCCGGGGCCTCGCGCCCAGGGAGGTGCTCGTGCTGGAGAACCTGCGCTTTCACCCGGAGGAGGAGAAGAACGATCCCGCCTTCGCGGAGGCGCTGGCCCGCCTCGGGGACGTGTACGTGAACGACGCCTTCGGTGCGGCCCACCGGGCCCACGCCTCGACGGCCGGGGTGGCCCGCTACCTCCCGGCGGTGGCCGGGTTGTTGATGGAGCGGGAGATCGACGTGATGGGGCGCGCCCTCGAGCGGCCGGAGCGGCCGTTCACGGCCATCATCGGCGGGGCGAAGGTGTCCGACAAGATCGGCGTGATCGAGAACCTGTTGCCGAAAGTCGACCACCTGCTCATCGGCGGCGGGATGGCGAACACATTCCTCGCGGTCCAGGGACACGATATGGGCAAGTCGCTGGTGGAGACGGAGGCCCTGGACACGGCCCGGCGACTGCTGCAGGCGGCGGCGGACCGCGGGGCGCAGTTGTTGTTGCCGCTTGACCTGGTGGTGGCTGACCGGTTCGCCCCGGATGCGGAGCGCCGCGTATGCGCTGCGGGCGAGGTCCCGCCCGACGGGATGGCCCTCGACATCGGTCCGGAGACCGCGGCGAAGTATCAGGAGGTCATCCGGCAGGCCAAGACGGTGATCTGGAACGGCCCCATGGGGGTGTTCGAGATGCCCGCGTTCGCCCGCGGGACGCTGGCGATCGCGGAGGCGATGGCACAGGTGCAGGGCGTGACCATCGTCGGCGGCGGGGACTCCGTCGCGGCGGTGGAGCAAGCCGGACTCGCGGATCGGATGACGCACGTGTCGACCGGCGGCGGGGCGTCGCTCGAGTTCCTCGAGGGCAAGACCTTGCCTGGGGTCGCCGCGCTGCGCGATAAGGGGGAATCCTGATGACGCGGCGGCAATTGTTGGCGGGCAACTGGAAGATGAACAAGACGGTGGCCGAGGCGCGGGCGTTCGCGGAGGCCATTGGGCGGCAGGCGGACACGTTTGAAGGCGAGGCGGATTTCGCGGTGTGTCCGCCTTTCACCGCGCTGCACGTCCTGCGCGTCACGCTGCCGGCGCGCGTGGCGCTCGGGGCGCAGAATGTGTACTTCGAGCCGAAGGGCGCGTTCACGGGCGAGGTGTCGACCGACATGCTGGCGGAAGCCGGGGTCCGGTACGTGATCGTCGGGCACTCCGAGCGGCGCCACCTGTTCGGGGAGACGGACGCCTTGGTCCGCAAAAAACTGGAGGCGGTGCTCGGGGCGGGGATGACGCCCATCCTGTGCGTCGGAGAGGACCTGCGCGAGCGGCAGTTGGGACACACCGAGCGCGTGGTCGAGCGGCAGACGAAGGCCGCGCTGGCGGGGGTCGATGCGGGCCGGGCCGGCGAAGTGGTGATCGCGTACGAGCCGGTGTGGGCCATCGGCAGCGGCCAGACGCCGGCACCGGAGGACGCGCAGCGGGTGGTCGCGCACATTCGCCGCGTGATCGAACAGGAAAAAGGGAAGGAAGCGGCCGAGCGGGTAAGGATCCTGTACGGGGGAAGCGTCACGGCCGACAACATCGCGGGATTCACCGCGCAGCCGGACATCGACGGAGCGCTGGTCGGCGGGGCGAGCCTCGATCCCGACGGATTCGTCCGCATGGCCAAAGCCATCACGAAAGGGGCGAGCGCATGACGGTCGGGCAGCACACCTGGTCGAGCGATCCGTTTGAGCGGCGGCGGCCGCCCTCGGGTGTCGGGATGGTGGCGCTCATCATCCTGGACGGCTTCGGCCTGCGCGAGGAGACATACGGAAACGCGGTGGCGCAGGCGCGAAAGCCGGTGTTCGACGCCCTGTGGGCGAAGTACCCGCACACGACGCTCAAGGCGAGCGAGGAGGCGGTGGGGCTTCCGGAGGGGCAGTTCGGCAACTCGGAGGTCGGCCACTCCAACATCGGCGCCGGGCGTATCCTCTACCAGGACCTGACGCGCATCAACAAGGACATCGAGACGGGCGCGTTTTTCGAGAACCCGGCCCTGCGCGGGGCGATGGAGCACGTCCTCCGCAACGGGACGGCGTTGCACCTGTACGGGCTGGTGTCGGACGGGGGCGTTCACAGCCACGTCCGGCACCTTCTGGCGCTGCTGCAGATGGCCCACCGGATGCGGGTACCAAAGGTGTTCGTGCACGCGTTTCTCGACGGGCGTGATGTCGATCCGCATTCGGGACGGCAGGACATCGAGCGGCTGATGGCCGAGATGGAGAACCTGGGCATCGGGCGCATCGCGACCATCCAGGGGCGTTACTATGCCATGGATCGGGACAACCGTTGGGAGCGCACGGAGAAGGCGTACCGCGCGATGGTGTACGGAGAGGGCGAGCGGGCGACCGATCCCCTGCAGGCCCTGGAGGACAGCTATCGCAAGAGCATTACGGACGAGTTCGTCCTCCCGACCGTCATCGTCGGTGAGGATGGCAAACCGGTGGGGCTGATTCAGGATGGCGACGCGGTCATCATGTTCAACTTCCGGCCCGACCGGGCCATCCAGATCTCCAGGGTGTTTACCAATGAAGATTTCCGCGAGTTCGATCGCGGACCCAAGTTCCCGCACGTGCACTACGTGTGCATGACGAAGTTCAGCGAGCTGGTCGGCGGGACGGTCGCGTACCAGCCTGTGAATTTGGACAACACCGCAGGCGAGGTGTTCGCGCAGAACGGCCTGCGGCAGTTGCGCATCGCCGAGACGGAGAAGTACCCGCACGTGACGTTCTTCTTCTCGGGCGGGCGCGAGGACCCATTCCCGGGGGAGGAGCGGGTGCTCATCCCGTCGCCGAAGGTCGCGACCTACGACCTCAAGCCGGAGATGAGCGCGTACGAGGTGGCCGACGCGGCGGTGGAGCGCATTCGGTCCGGGGAGATCGACGTGATGATCCTCAACTTTGCCAACCCGGACATGGTCGGACACACTGGCGTGATGGAGGCCGCGGTCAAGGCCGTCGAGGCCGTGGACGAGTGCCTCGGCAAGGTGGTGGACGCGGTGCTCGCGCAGGGGGGCATCGCCCTGGTGACGGCCGATCACGGAAACGCCGACATCATGATCAACCCGGACGGCGGCCCGTGCACGACGCACACCTTGAGCCGGGTGCCGCTCATCGTCACCAAACCGGGCATCGCGCTCGAGGAGGGCATCCTGGCCGACCTGGCGCCGACGATGCTCGACCTTCTCGGCGTGGCGCAGCCGAAAGAGATGACCGGCCACTCGCTGATTGTGTAAAGGAGGGGGATCCCATGTCCGAGATCTTTGACATCCACGCCCGCGAGGTGCTCGACTCGCGCGGCAATCCCACCGTCGAGGTGGAGGTGCAACTGGAGACCGGGGCCATCGGACGGGCGATTGTGCCGTCCGGCGCGTCCACCGGCACCCATGAGGCCGTGGAGCTGCGCGACAACGACAAGCAGCGCTACCTCGGCAAGGGCGTGCGGCAGGCGGTCAAGAACGTGATCGAAATCATCGGGCCGGAATTGATTGGCGAAGACGCGAACGATCTCGTCGCCATCGACCAGGCTCTGATCGCCCTCGACGGCACGTCGAATAAGAGCAAGCTGGGCGCCAACGCCATCCTCGGCGTCTCGATGGCGGTGGCCAAAGCGGCCGCGGCGGATGTGGACATGCCGCTCTACCGCTATCTGGGCGGCTTCAACGCGCGCCTTTTGCCCGTGCCGATGATGAACATCCTCAACGGCGGCAAGCACGCGGACAACACGGTGGACATCCAGGAGTTCATGGTGGTCCCGCACGGGGCCAAGACGTTCCGTGAGGCGCTGCGCATGGGCACCGAGGTGTTCCACCACCTGAAGGCCGTCCTGAAGGATCAGGGCCTCGCCACCACCGTCGGCGACGAGGGCGGCTTCGCGCCGAACGTCAAGACCAACGAGGATGCCATCGCCCTGATTGTGCGGGCCATCGAGAAGGCGGGCTACAGACCGGGGGATCAGGTGTCGATCGCGCTGGACGTCGCATCCTCGGAGCTTTACCAGAACGGCCGCTACGTCTTCGCAGGCGAAGGCGTGACGCGCACCTCGGACGAGATGATCCGCTACCTGGAGGAGCTCGTCTCCCGCTACCCCATTCTCTCCATTGAAGATGGTCTGGCGGAGGACGACTGGGAGGGGTGGCAGAACCTTACCCGGGCCCTCGGCGGCCGCGTCCAGTTGGTGGGGGACGATCTCTTCGTCACCAACACGGAGCGCCTCGGCCAGGGCATCGCACGGCAAATCGGCAACTCCATCCTGGTGAAGGTCAACCAGATCGGCACGCTGACCGAGACGTTTGCCTGCGTCGAGATGGCGAAGACGGCCGGGTACACCGCCATCATCTCCCACCGCTCGGGTGAGACGGAGGACACCACCATCGCAGACATCGCCGTCGCGACAAACGCCGGGCAGATCAAGACGGGGGCCCCGAGCCGCACCGACCGGGTGGCTAAGTACAACCAGCTGCTGCGCATTGAGGAGCAGTTGGGGTCGGCCGCGGTGTACGCGGGGGCGGTCGCATTCGCGAAGCTGCCACAGTGACCGAGTGAACCGGCGGGGTCACGTCCGAATGAGGCGTCCGAACCAGGGTTGGCGCATATCGGCGTGGTGTCTGCACACATTAGGGTCCGTGTGACACACCATCCTGACGGGGAGGTTGACCATGGACAACCGGGAAGCGATTGAGCAGACGCTGCGCAATTACGAGCTGGCCAACCAAGCCCTGCTGCAGGTTTGGGACCGGCTGAGCGACGACGAGATCGACATGATCTTGGAAAAGCAGCAGAACCGTCTGCAGCAGTTGGCGGAACGGGCGTGGGCCGAGGAAAAAGATTACGACGCCAAGTCGGAGTTGATCTTGAATACGGTAGAGCGGTACGAGAAGGCGAACCGTCATCTGTACGAGCATTGGGATTCGATCCCGTTCGAGCAGCGCCTCGACCTGTTGCAAAAGCAGTGGAACCGGCTGCAGGAGCTTCGCAAGCGGGTGGTGCACTGAGGGGGCGAGAACGCCCCCCTTTGGCACACCGTCAGGCCCAGGGCTGGGCCGGGTCTCCTTTCTCCGCCGGGGGATCCGGGAACGACGTGGCGTCCGTGTTCACCAGGTCGTAGATGACGCTCTCCAAACGCTGCTGAGCCGCCTCCTGGACGAACTTCGGGATTCGGAACTGGTTCATCGCGTCTTTGGCACAGCGGATCATCGCGTTCGCGCGGTGTTCGGTGATGGGGATGTGTCGATGCGCCTCGTACATGCGAAAGTCGCTGTGCTGTTGAGTCCACCGTTTAGGCCCGCCCAGCATCTCCATGGCGAAGTCCTTGTAAGCCGCTTTGATTTGCGAAATGTCGTCGGGATACAACGGTCCCAGGTCGGGATCCGCTTGGACACGGCGGAAGAATTCGTCCAACAGCGCGTCCAGTTTAGCCTCCCCGCCCATCAGTTCAAACACGGTCTTCTGCAGCACACCAAAACCTCCCTCGTTGTGCACTCCGAATGGCGCTCATTTCCAAAGGGTTTCCGTTCCAGGCGGGTTTTACACGGCCATTCCGACCGATGGATGTCCATTGTCAGGCTGCCGGGTTCCGTGATAGACTGAAGGCGACTGTGGATACCGGCGTGTCTCCGCCCAAGCCTGCCTGTCCGGGCGGGCATTTGGAGAGGGGCGGAAGGCAGGGGGTGATATGATGCTTGCGGCCGCGAAAGTGGTGTTGGCCGTCCTGTCGGTGATCCTCATTGCGGTGATTCTGCTGCAATCCGGGCGCAGCGCGGGCCTGTCGGGTGTCATCACGGGAGGGCCCGACCAGATGGTGGGCCGCCGTGCGCGCGGCATGGATTCGTTCTTGGCCAAGGTGACGGTGATTCTCGCGGTGCTGTTTTTCATCACCACGTTCACCATCGCCTACCTCTTTGTGCATCAATCCTGAAGAACTTCGTTGAGTGCCGTCCTGGGACGGCACTTTTCTGTTTGTGCGGGTAGGGCGAGTCGCTCCGCTTCTGCTGCGCAAGCCGTTCCACGCCCCGCCCCACCCTTGGAGGATCGTTTCGCGAAGCGGCTTGCGAAGTGGGGAAGGTGGTTCCCTCCGTTGTGCGGTGCGGGCGTTTCGCGAAGTGTCTTGCGCAGCACAAACGAAGCGAAACGCCCACGTAGCCAGTGAAACGCCCACGCAGGAGGAGGTCACGCGATGACGGCCGGGTTGTGTGTGTTGGTGCACGGGTTCACGGGCTCCCCGGAAGAACTGACTCCGCTCGCGGACAGGCTGCGTGAAGCGGATTATGAGGTGGCCTTGCCGGTGTTGGCCGGCCACGGCCGGGCAAAGGACGATTTGAAGCGGGCGACGGCCAGCGCTTGGATTCAGAGCGTGGTCCCCCACGTGCGCGCGGCGGCCAAACCGGTGCATCTCGTGGGGTTCTCCATGGGCGCGATGATCTGCGCCACCGTGGCCCGGCGGCAGACGGTGGCTTCGCTGACCATGCTGGCGCCGGCCGTGTATTATGCGGGACCGACGCAGATGTTCCGGCAGATCGCCGGGGTGATCAAGGAAACCTGGGCGTCGAGGGCGACGCCGGGGCAGTTGCGCCAGCGGATCGACAAAGTGACGAACACGCCGCTGCAGAGCTTGATGCAATTTCGGCGCGCGGTGCAGCTGGGCAAATCCGCGCTGCCGCATCTCACCTTGCCGGTGTGCGTGGTGCATGGGGAAAAGGACGAACTGGTGGAGCCGCGATCCGCGTTCTATGTTCACGGGGCGGTATCGAGCCCATTCAAAGAACTGCACATGATTCCGAACGCGGGGCACATGTTGTGTTACAGCGCGCAGGCCGATCAGGTTGCCGATATCGTCCTGAATTTTCTGGAAAAGGTGGATTCGCCCTCCGATCGGCCGACCCATTATGAAATGTCTTAAGCCATTGATTGCACGCGCTCTGCTTGTTTCATACTATGAGAAGGACATCGAAACAGGAGCCGTGTTGTTGTGGACATGCATCCGGGCGGAGGTGAGGAGATGGTCAGCCGCGGGCAGGTCATCGAATACATGCAGTTGGACGCGTACCGCCCGATGACGGTGGAAGAGCTGACGGAGGCGTTCGGCATTGAGGACGCCGAATCCTTCAAGGCGTTCGTGCGCCTGTTGAACGACATGGAGGCCAAGGGCGAGGTGGTGCGCACGCGCACCAACCGGTACGGCGTTCCCGAGCGCATGAACCTGGTGGTCGGCCGGCTGCAGATGAAAGCGCGCGGTTACGGTTTCCTCATCCCGGATGCGGCCGGCGAACCGGACGTGTACATCCCGGCCGACGAGCTGGGCGGGGCGATGAGCGGCGACCGGGTGATGGCCCGGGTGGAGAAGGTCTCGGCGGGGGCCCGCCGCGAGGGCAAGATCATCCGCGTGTTGGAACGGGCCAACGATCGGGTGGTCGGCAAAGTGACCAAGTACCACGACCACGCGTTCGTCACGCCGCTGGACAAGCGAATGGGGCAAGACATCTTCGTCCCCGGGGACCGGGTGCTTGGCGCCCACGACGGCGATGTGGTGGTCGTGGAGATCACCGAGTTCCCGACGGCCACGCGGGGGCCGGTGGGTCAGGTGGTCGAGGTGCTGGGGCAGCCGGACGCCCCCGGGATCGACATTCTGGCGGTCATCCGCAAGTACAACCTGCCGGAGGTCTTTCCGGAGGAGGTCCTGGCGGAGGCGGAGCGCATCCCGCTGGAGTTGAGTGAACGCGACTACGCCGGCCGGCGCGACCTGCGCTCGGAGGTGATTGTGACCATCGACGGCGAGGACGCGAAGGACCTGGACGATGCAGTGCAAGTGAAGCGGTTGGACAACGGCAACTACCTGCTCGGGGTGCACATCGCCGACGTGAGCTACTACGTCCGCGAGGGCACCCGGCTCGACCAGGAGGCTTACCGCCGCGGCACGAGCGTGTACCTGGTGGATCGCGTCATCCCGATGCTGCCGCAGCGCCTGTCCAACAACGTGTGTTCGCTCAATCCGAAGGTCGATCGGCTGACGATGTCGTGCGTGATGGAGATCACGCCGGCGGGCGAAATCGTCCGCCACGACATCTTTCCGAGCGTCATCCGCACCACCGAGCGCATGACCTACACGGCGGTCAACCGGATTTTGGTCCATCACGATCCGGAGGTGATGGCCCGCTACGAGGCGCTGGTGCCCCACTTCCGGCAGATGGAGGAGCTGGCGCTGATCCTGCGCCGGCGCCGGATGGACCGGGGGGCGATTGACTTCGATTTCGACGAGGTCAAGGTGGTGGTGGACGACCTCGGCCGCCCGACCGACATCGTGCCGCGCGAGCGGGGCATCGCCGAGCGGATTATCGAGGAATTTATGCTGGCCGCCAACGAGACGGTGGCCGAGCACTTTCACTGGCTCGGGGTGCCGTTCGTGTTCCGTATCCACGAGGAGCCGGAACTGGAAAAGATGCTCGAGTTCAACGAGTTTATCCACAACTTCGGCTACCACGTCAAGGGGCTGGGCAGTCGCATCCACCCGCGCGCCCTGCAGGAGGTGCTGGAAAAGTGCCGGGGGACGCGGGAGGAGCGGGTGATCGCGACGCTGATGCTGCGGTCCATGCGCCAGGCTCGTTATGCCCCGGAGCCGGTCGGCCACTTCGGCCTCGCGGCGGAGTACTACACGCATTTCACCTCGCCCATTCGCCGTTATCCGGACCTGGTGGTGCACCGCATCATTCGCGACGTCCTGGCGGGGCGGATGCACGGCCAGCGCGAGGAGCGCATGCGGGAGTTCGTGGCGGAGGCGGCGGCCCACTCGAGCATCCGGGAGCGCGTGGCCCAGGACGCGGAGCGGGAGACGGACCAGCTGAAGATGGTCGAGTACATGCTCGATCACGTCGGCGAAGAATTCGACGGCATCATCTCGGGCGTCACCCAGTTCGGCCTGTTCGTCCAGCTGACCAACGGCGTCGAGGGGCTGATTCACATCAGCTACCTGACGGACGACTACTACGTCCTGAACGAGAAGCAGATGGCCCTGGTCGGCGAACGCACACGGCGGGTCTTCCGCCTGGGCGATCCGGTCCGGGTCCGGGTCACGGGCGCCAACAAGGAGGAGCTGACCATCGACTTCGAGTTGGTGGCTCACCACCGGGAGGGCACGCTGGTGGTGGACGACGGCGTCGAGTCGGTGGTCTATGACGAGGACCTGTCGCCGCGGGAGCGCCGGCGCGCCGTTGCCGAGCGCGCCGCGAAGGCGAGGCGGCCGCGGGGGCGCGCGGAGCCTGGGCGAACGAAGCAGAAGCCGGGGAGGCGTTTGGCGGGCGGAGGCGGCGGGCAGCGGGATCGACTGCGGAAGCATGGACGGGGCCGGGTGTGGGCGGCTCGCGCAAGCGGCGCGGCCGGCGGAGTGCGCGTGCCGAGGTGGACTTTTCCGGCGCGAGCGCGCCGAACGGGCGATCCCGGAACCGGAGCACTGGAAGCCGCCGAAAGGGGAAGGCTGCTAAGGCCGCCAGGGCTGCCAAGGGCGGCGGTGCAGGTGGCTCGAAGCGCGGGCGGAAGGCGCGGGGGATGGAGTCGGCTTCTACCCCGGGCCGGGTGCAGTGGCCTGACCTGCCGCAGTGAGCACGGGCGGATGGCCTGGCGGGATGTCAAAACGGTGGTTGCCGCCTCCTTACCTCCGTGATACGATAGAGGGTGCGCCAAATGGGCGATGGAGGCGGGTGATGTGCGGTGGCCAAGGCGAACGACGGGCAGACCCTGGCGCAGAACCGGAAAGCGTACCACGATTACTTCATCGAGGAGACGTACGAAGCCGGGATTGTGCTGAAGGGCACCGAGATCAAGTCCATCCGGCGGGGTTCCGTCAACCTCCGCGACGCGTATGCGCGGGTCGAGGATGGCGAGGTCTGGCTGCACAACATGCACGTCAGCCCGTACGAGCAGGGGAACCGGTTCAATCATGAACCGCTGCGATCCCGCAAGCTGCTCCTGCACCGGGCGGAGATCCGGAAGCTCATCGGCGCGGTCAAAGAGAAGGGCTATACCCTGGTGCCGACGCGCCTGTACCTGAAAAACGGCTTCTGCAAGGTCGAGATCGGCCTGGCGAAGGGCAAGAAGCTGCACGACAAGCGCGAGGCGATGAAGCAACGCGACGCCAACCGCGAGATCCAGCGGGCGCTGCGCGAGCGCAATCGCTGAGGCGGCCGGCAGTTGGCAGGAGTGCCACCGGATCGCCATTGTCAAGGCGTGGACCGGCGTAGTATGATCAGGGTGCCGGAAAGTCTTCGTCTTTCCGGTTTCATCTCGGCTGGAAGCCGGGGTGAGGACGTGCGACATTCTTCGTCGCATCAAAACAGGACCGGCATGGCCGGACACCTCGTTGCGCTTTGCCTTCCGACATGGGGGCGTTTTGGATTCGACGGGGATTGTTCGAGCATGAACGGCGGGTCGTGGGGCCGCGGGGCCACGTAAAAAACGCGGACCTAAATTAACTGGCAAAGCGAAACGCTTTTCCACCAACAACCTCGCCCTGGCTGCCTAATCGCAACCAGGCCGTCGCCTAGCGCATCGCCCGTGTGCGCTTGGTGACGTCACCTCAGCGGGCTGGACGGCCGCCTCGCTCACGGGCGGCGGTCGAGACCTTTGTGAGCTGACCTGCTGGCCAGCGTGTGCATCCGCGGGCCGCAGGGACACCCAGTAGATGTACTACACCCGTAGAAGTTCATGTGGCGAGATCTTCGGACGCGGGTTCGACTCCCGTCGCCTCCACCAAACGCAAGGCACCCAAAAGGGTGCCTTTTGCGTTTGGTGGAGGTATTCGGAGCGAAACCGTTTCGGGTCTCGCTTCGCGCGAACGAGCGCCGACGGCGCGAGGAGCAAGGGATTCGTTTCCATCCTCTAAGGTGTTGACAGCCCCGACTTCGCCTCCGAGCGAATCCGATGCAGAAACGGATTGACCGTCGCCTCCACCATCCGAAATCCGGGCGAAGTGCTTCGTCCTTTTGCGCCTCCACCAGGGGGTTGGCCAGACCAACCCGTCAATCTGGAGACGGATGGTTTCATAGTCTTGCTTGTTGGTACCTGCGTTATGACCACATGAATAATCAGGAATTGCTCGTTTGATGTTGAATAAGAAATTGGGAGGAATAGATTCCTCCTGTGAGTCATGAGTGTGTTGCCCGATAAGCCTGTACTTCAGTGATTAGGTCATCCAGTGCAGCAACAACTTGATCATGTTGTCCCATATCATACTCCAAAAGTTCGAGATTATAGGTTTCTCGCATTGCTTTGCGTACGGAAGGGTGTCGACCTGATTCGACGATGGCATAGTGCCGACGTTGGGTTGGCGCCGCAATATTTGCATTTTCCAAAAGTAGCAATATGTCAGGGTCCGTCATTCGACTACCGATGAACAATAGAGTGTGCGTTAAAAACAGTGCATCGAGTATATTAAAAAAGAAAGTAAATTGGTTTCTCGCCCTAAAGTATTGTGCTCTTGTAAGAACAATCTGACTAGGATCACTTACGCAACCATGCGCCTTTAGTATTACTCTTGTAGTCGAACGGATGTCATTGAGAGCGTGTGTTTCGTAATACTTACAAACGTTGTATCCATCGCGAGCAGAACCATTTTGACATAACCGTTCATAGACTTGGTCATAATTGGTCGTGACAACAATTTTAGGATCGAGCAATAACACCCTATGATGTATTTCCGAAGGTTGATAACGAGGCGTCTCAAATATACGCCGAATAAAGTATGCAAAATCTCCTTCGTCAGCAGAGTCAACAATCACTTGGGCAGCATCTAAATATTGCCCGCTTGAGATTAGTTTAAGCGCTTCATCTTTATCTGATGAGTCTCTGACAAGTTCCGCGGCTTGAGTAAGAAAGTCATCCCATGTCGGCGGTTTCGTATTATTTACTCCAACACATCCCGCGGAAGCCCCTGCTCCAAGGACAATTATGCACCTTCGTTCTGCGATCTCATGAATCAGTGACTCGGGAAAGTTAATCATAGTAGGTCGACTCCCATATTAGACAAAAGTCGAGTTGAAACTTGGGTAACCATTTCTACGAAAGACTGCTGTTGTTGATACTGACTACCCACAAGATTATCTTTCCCAGTTAAAGCGTGTATCGGTGAATTGGCATTCTGGGCCAAAGGTACTAAACTGAACATGTGAGGAATGTCACCAAGTTTTAGGTTTTCCACGTTTAAGTAGGACGGAATGTATTTGCTCAAATTAGATTCGATGGTACCTGGAATTTGTCTTAGAATAGTTTCAAAGGCCACTGTTGGGCGCCTTTGTCCCTTTTTCGACTTTGTAATGTATTGCTGGACTGTATACCCAATGAAGAGACTGCTGTTCTTCAGAGTGCGGGGAACACCGTATCTTTCAAGAGAACCCTTGTTTCTACGGTCACATAGTTCGACTCCGTTAAGGTACAGCGTATTCCATTCATTTAGCCATTCAGCAATGTTCTTAATACCCATTATGCTAAAAATGTCGCATCCCATTGGTGTTACAAAGTAATTGGTGCCAATTAGCACTGTACGATTAAGGGCGCCGAGGCTAGGGCCGACGTCAAACACAATTAAATCGTACGCAGACGAAAAATGATTGACAAGTTGTGTACACCAATTGGTCCTTCTAAACCCTCCAACGTCACCGGATGTTAGCTCTCCCCACGATTGGCTTAACTTTTCCTCCACCAAAGACATTTTAGGGTGTCCAGCAATTAAGTCCACCTTAAATCGGTTGTCCTCAGCACTAAGTGGAACGACGTGGGTATTTATATCAGCCTCGCCATCGTATATTGGGCGGAGAACATCGAGTAATGTGTTGGCTCCATTATATTCACCATTATACAATTTGTAGCAGTCTTCTGTTTGTAGGATTAGCTGTGTGGAATTACACTGGGGGTCGGCATCTACAACGAGAACTCGTGCCCCAGACGATGCTATATAGGAAGCTATATTACATGCCAATGTGGTTTTGCCTACTCCGCCTTTGTTGTTAAAGAAGCAGAGGCTTGTTCCATACGGTGGAAGATTGTCCACGGTTACACCATCCTCTATTGTTCGGTTAAAGATGTATTCCATACCATAATGATTGTAGATAAATATACTCTAGTTGCCAATATAGGAAGTCACCTGAATCCGTGACAAGCAGGTGTAAAAACTACTGAAGCACTTGTGATTTGTCGTGTAGAATCGGGATCGTTGGGATGTCCGTTCCCTTCAATCCCCCTTCACCTCAGAGGTGAACCCCCTTGCGCTTTATCATCGAAGAATCCGACGAAGTCATTGTCACACATTCTGGAATGACCCTTGTCGGTTTATTGCTGGACAAAACCACTCTCGGTGAACGCCTGAATCGGACTCGCCTGTCAGGCATGGGAAAACCAGACATTTCAAACCGAGATGTGGCGTACTCATACATCGGCCTGCTTTGTCAAGGCAAGACGGACTTTGACCACATCGAAGCCTTTCGTGATGACGAGTTTTTCACGATCGCACTACAGATGGACAGCGTGCCTTCGAGCCCAACGCTGCGCCAGCGTTTGGATATGGCCGCCGGAAAGGCCGGCTGGGAGAGTATTTTACTCGAAGAGTCCGCAAACCTCTTGAGAACCCTGAATGTTACACTGCATCCGATTGTGCTGGGTGAGTCATCGAAACGCCGGGCTTACATTCCCCTGGACCTTGACGTGAGCCCATTTGATAACTCGGGAACGAAAAAAGAAGGCGTCTCCCGCACGTACAAAGGCCACGATGGATACGCCCCAATCTTTGCTTACCTCGGCCAAGAGGGCTATGTGGTCAATGTTCAGCTGCGTGAAGGCAGTACCCATGTTCAAAAGGATACAGCGGCCTTCTTGCGCAAGAGTATTCAGTACGCAAAGCAGATTTCAGCCCTTCCGCTGCTCGTTCGCATGGATGCCGGAAATGACAGTGCAGAAAACCTTGCCGTGTGTCGTTCTCAGGACAGCAGGGCCGAGTTCATTATCAAACGGAATCTGCGAAAGGAAAGCCCCCAGGCCTGGCTCGTGACCGCCCAGCAGCACGGTGTATGCCACGAACCTCGGCCAGGCAAGAAAGTGTATCACGGTTCGCTGATGTGCCCGGTCAAGGGCCTGTCGGAACCAGTTCGGATGGTATTCGAAGTCATCGAACGGACCACCATGGCCGACGGGCAAACCCTGTTGGTCCCAGACATCGAGGTCGACGCCTACTGGACCTCACTGCCCGACGACCCAGATGTGATCATTCGTCTGTACCATGACCACGCCGTGATGGAACAGTTCCACAGCGAAATCAAGACGGATCTGGACGCTGAACGGTTACCGTCAGGCAAGTTCGCAACCAACAACCTGGTACTGCATTTTGTATGCATGGCTTACAACTTGCTGAGGGTGATTGGCCAGGAAAGCCTAAAACGCAACGATGCACCTCTGCGTAAGAAGGCAGAACGTCGTCGTATCCGGACGGTGATTCAGAACTTGATGACCTTGGCTGCGAAACTAGTCCGACATGCCAGGCAGAGCAAACTGAAGTTGGGGCATGGGAACCGATGGTTCCCTGTGTTTCGCCGTTTGTATTTGACCTTCGTATAACATGTGCCGTCTTGTGGCCTGGGAACAAAGCCTGACGATGAACAGGCCGGGGAAGTTATTCGCTTCTGCGGGAACTGGCGTTCCCTTACGGTTGAATTCGATGGAATCGCTCCACGCACCAATGCAGTCGCAGCCCGTTCGATGCAAGATAAACGCCGCATGAGTGCTCGACAGGTACCCTGTCACGGATTCAGGGAGTACACAATCTCTGACACGACGATTAAGTCGGATCGTGATGGGTCGCCTCCGTCAGAGATGAGGGCTCTACACTTTACGTGAAGCCCTTAATCATTTGGTGCGATTGACTGCAGACTAAAGTCGGCCATTTCTAGTACAATCGGGCAATGATCGCTTCCATACACGTCGGAATCTATACGGGCGTCTACGATAAAGGGACGGAGTCTCGATGAAACCAGAAAATAATCAATTCGCCAGCCGATGTTCCGTTCCCGCACCTTCGGCATATTCGACCACCAAGTATAGGCATCCGTACGGTCAGGATGGAGATATCTGAAGGAGTCTGTGAAACCGGAGTTCAGGAGCAGAGTCATCTTATTCCGCTCTTCGTCTGTAAAGCCGGAATTGCCACGATTCCCTTTGGCATTCTTGATATCAATCTCCTGATGGGCAACATTCAAATCACCGCAAATGATCACGGGCTTGTGCGCGTCAAGCTGGAGTACATAACTTCGAAATCGATCTTCCCATTCCAAGCGATATGCAAGTCTTGACAGATCCCGTTTCGCATTCGGCGTGTATACATTAACGAGATAGAATGCGTCAAACTCGAGCGTGATGATACGTCCCTCTGGCTCTGTCTCCTCTTCGAGGCCGTAGCGGACGGAAAGCGGTTCAAGTCTTGAAAATACGGCAGTTCCGGAATAACCCTTCTTCAGGGCGTAATTCCAGTACTGCTTATATTCTTCTCCAAGGTCCACGAGAATTTGTCCTTCCTGGAGTTTCGTCTCCTGAATGCAGAATATATCTGCTTGGATATGGTTGAAGTATTCGTAAAAACCTTTATTCACGCACGACCTCAAGCCGTTGACATTCCAGGATACCAGCTGCAGTTTCCATACCACCTTAAAGATCGCTGATAGCGTGTCCAGTTTAGCATAAATCCTCGATGATTTGGCCGTACCTGTTTTCACGGGAGATTGAATTGTCTAAAGGGTGTAATATGGGTGCATAGGTCTTGTCATGACGTCATTGCCGGTGACATCCTGCTGGAGCGTATTAGACTTTTGATTGCAAAGGCACGCTCCTGTGGGGCTCCTGTCATCTATATTCAGCATAATGAGGGACCAGGGGAACCTCTAGAAACAAATACGCCCGCTTGGCATATCCATTCGGCCGTTGCTCCGATGGAGGGTGACGTAATCATCCAAAAGCGCACTCCAGATTCATTTCATAATACCAATCTTCAGGATGAACTGGACAGATTAGGAGTTCGCAGACTCATCTTGGCAGGACTCAAGACTGAAATGTGTGTCGATACAACTTGTCGTCGAGCAGTCAGTTTGGGATATGACGTTGTTCTGGCAAAAGACGCTCACAGCACCTGGGATAGCGGAAATCTTACAGCCAGCGAAATCATTGAGCACCACAATCATGTGCTTCAATGGTTTGCAGAAACTATGGAATCCGCAGATATCGTATTCTAACCCTATGTGAAGGTACAAAACTTACCGTATGGCAAGTCACGAATCACAAGGGAGGTCGGTTATAAAGTTGGCTGATTGATTGGGACCCTTCGATCTGTTGGCAGGTCATGCGTGACCTCACCAAAGAGCTCGATGAGATCGATGCTGGGTCGAGAGTTACCACGGAGAGTGGGGTGCCCGGTTCCTCGACTACAGGCATCGGAGGAGCACTGGGGGGTAACGCTGACGTTGAAAATTGGATGCGTATCACCTACACTCTGCTGCTGTTGAAGGACTTGGGTTTGGATCCGGCGAGTGAGGAAGCCCGCAGATCGATTAGTCTCGGCGTGACCCCATCGCATGATGGCAGTTCGATGGCCAGTCCCACTTCGATGGCGAGACAGAGCCCCCTCGAACAGGGGGTCACACCTGAATCGTGCATTTTAGGCTTTCGGATTGTGGAGCCTCGCCTCCACCAAACGCAAGGCACCCGATAGGGTGCCTTTTGCGTCTGGTCGAGGGATTCGAAGAGGAACCGGTTCGCGGGCACGAGTTGCGCAGCCGCCTAGCCGGCCTCCTAAACGTGGATCTGCACCCGTTGAAGGTGTCAGACATATGATTTAGTTACATGAGCAATTTGGAGGGAGAATGTGAATGAAAGCATCACTGGACGGTGTTACCTTACAAGTTTCAGACGTAGAGCGTTCATGCGATTTTTATTCAAAAATTCCAGGGGCCGAAGTTGTACTGCATATTCCAGGGAGGGTAGCCATCCTTAGAATTGGTGAGGCCCGTATCGGTCTGATTGGTACCGGAGAGCACAGGGGTTTTCATTTGGAGTTGCTCACCTGTGTTTGTCAAGCGAAAAGTTGACCACTTTGCTAATCGAAAAGTTGACCACCCCTGGCGTAGTGAGTCTGGTGCCTGGCGGAGGCCCGACAGGCCCCTCACAGCTGGGCTGCAACTCGTCTTTGGCTCTCTCGGAATCGGTAGGATTCGCCTTCAAACAGCAGGATGTGGGAGTGGTGGGTCAGTCGGTCGAGGAGGGCTGTCGTCAGCGTCGCGTCGTGGAACACGTCCGTCCATTTCGCGAACTCCAGGTTCGTCGTGATGAGGATGCTGCCCTTCTCGTACCGCTCCGCACAGAATTGGAACAGTAGTGGCCCACCTTGAGTTAAGGATACATACCCTAACTCGTCCAAGCAGACCAGGTCGTACTTGTCCCACGTCCGAAGGTATCTGGGCAGTCGGTACTCTGACTCTGCCTGTAAGAGCTCCTGGACCAGCTGCATGACGGTGATGAACCGCACTCTGTAGTCCGCTGAGATGGCGGCCAGCCCGATGGCTATCGCGATGTGTGTTTTGCCCGTTCCGCTAGCGCCCATGCAGATCACGTTTTCCTTGGCCCGAATGAAGTCTCCTCCCGCCAGGTGCACAATCCGCTGCTTCTGCAGCGTCGGAATCGCGGTGAAGTCGAACTTCTGCAGGGTCTTGTGGGCAGGAAACCGCGCCTGCTGGGTGTAGGCCTGCAGCCGACTGGCCTTCCTCGACTCCATCTCCTCGGCGAGGCAGGCGGCAAGGTACTGGACGGGGGAGTGGCTGTGCACTCCCGCCTCCCTTGCCAGCGCCGCGTACGCCTTGCGTAAGCCCGGCATCTTCAACTCCTTGCAGTAGATCTCCACCATGGCCGCGTGTACGTCGTCAGACATCAGTGGACCACCCCTTTCGTCAGTGCGTCGTATCTGGACGGATTGGGCTGCGCGAGGCGATACATTTGCAGACTGTCTGGCACGATGCCCGCGGATTCCGGTGAGGTGCGTAATAGATGCCGCTTGATCTGGTCGGCTGTGACGACATCCGGCCCAATTTCCTCAATCGCTCGCAGAATGTCCTCCGCTCGCCAGACCTGGTGCAGCATGAGGATGGCTACGAAGTCCTTGTATCCATCCGGTCTGCTGTTCGCCATCCGGACCCGGATGCGTTGGTACACCTCCGGTAACTGCCGGACGACCGCCGCGTGCGTGGCGGCATGTGGTTTGTAAGCCAAAACCGGCAGATAGTGTCCGAGGTCCATGATGGTCTGTTGACGCTCGTGGCTCCTGGGGTGACTGGCCACCACCCGTTCCCTGTCGAGCACCTCAATCCGCTCGGCATACACCCTCAACAGCAGCGTCTTGCCCACGTATATGCTGGGGACGGAGTAGCGGTTGTGGTCAAAGCTGACGAGACACAGCTTGTTCACCGTGACGGGCCGTGTGGTAGCGCAACAGTGAGGGCGCTCCGGCAGTGCACGCAGCCCTGCCCGCTCTTGCTCCCAAGCGGACCACCGTTTGCCACGCTCTTTCTCGCACCACTGAAGAATCAGGTCGTTCAGGGCATCCAGGTCGGCCACGTCAGGAACGGGAACACACGTATGGCGGCGGACGTAACCAACGCCGTTTTCGACGCTGCCTTTTTCGTGTGGTTCACCGGGACGGCAGAATTCGCTGTCGAACAGGTAGTGGGCACGCAGGTTGGACAGAAGCACGTGCTCCTCGCGGGCGGGGCCAGCCAGGATCTTGGTAACCGCGGTTTTTGGGTTGTCGTAGCGAACACTGCGTGGCACGCCACCGAACCATTCGAATGCGCGGCGGTGACCCTCGAGGAACGCTTCAATCTTCTCCGTAGAGAAGGCACAGGCAAAGATGACGCCGCTGTACCGCAGCCGCATGACGAACAGGCTGACCTCCGTCTTCTTGCCGTTTATCTTCACAACGACTCGCCCGAAGTCGGCCTGCGCCAGCTCACCGGCGTCCGAAGTAAGTGGGATATACGCCTCCTGCCTGCGTTTTCTCAGCCTGCTTACCCAGTACCGGACGGTGGATTCAGCCGCGGTGAACTCCTCGCCGTACTCCTCCTGCAGCCGCTCGTAGATTCTTGAGGACACATACCGCTGTTTCTTGGGGGCTCCCGCCTTCTCCTCCTCCTTAAGCCAGGACTCGATGACGGGGATCCATCGTTCCATAGCCGGGCGGGAGCGGGGTTTGGTCAACCGATACTTGGGGATATCAGCGTCGGCCAGCATCTTGCGCACTGTTTGTCGCGACACTTGGCATTGCCGGCTGATTTTACGTATCGACCACCCGTCCACATAGTACCGCTTTCTGATATACTCCTTGTCGACCATCTCGAGCACATTCCTTTCCTCCTGTCCCCCCAGAGTTCGGACCAAACTCCAGGGTACAGGAAAGAGGTGCCGGGGTGGTCAACTTTTTGGTTGTCAATGTACCCCCACGTGGTCAACTTTTACGTTAGCAAACACATCACCGAACACCTGGATGACATGTACGATGCATTGCGCGAAAACGGTTTGAAAATCACCGGGAAACCGACGGTTCGTCCGTGGGGTGAGCGAACATTCATTCTGCTCGATCCCGATGGATATCCATTGGAATTTGAAGAAATCGAGCCCGGCCATAAACATGTTTGACGGTGCGATTTTCAGCATAAACGATGTTCGACAGGACGAGTTCCCGTCATCCACGCTACTGTATCGTCATAGAGGCTGTGAAGGGGAAACGGCTGCCTGAGCGCATGAAACTTGAGCACATAAAACGTTTGCTCACGGTGCACATTTGTTTCTGTATGCTGTGAAACAGGTGATACCGTGAAAGTTAGATTCGGTTTCGTGGCGATGGCACTTTCCCTCACGAACGCTTCGCCCTCTCAGACCATGACATATAAAGTGTTTCAATCCATCCCTGATAAAGAGGCAGCCTTACAAAAGGCGACTCGCATCGGGGCGAGAAATCTCGAGAACACCCTCAGAATTCTGCGCCACGCCAAGGCCTCCGGTGTCGAGGTCTACCGTTTTTCATCCAGGCTGATTCCCCTGTTTACACATGAGGCCACGAAAGGATGGGATTTTATTGATCGGCTTCGGGATCATCTCGTTCGGATTGGCCACTTCGTTCAGCAGAATGCGATGCGGGTCAGCTTCCATCCCGAGCATTTCACCGTACTCAATTCCCCGAAGAAAGAAGTACTGGACAGTTCAATCAGGGATTTGTTGTACCACGTAAATATTCTGGAGGCGATGGAGCTGGATGATAGCGCAAAACTTGTCATCCACATCGGTGGGAGATACAAGGACAAGGACAAGGAAAGTTCTCTAAATCTATTTATTCAGAATTTTGTACACGTCCCCTTAAGTGTACAGCGGCGTCTGACCTTGGAGAACGATGATAAGATCTATACTGCAAAAGAAACTCAACGTTTGTGCAGGACCCTTGGCATTCCGATGGTATTCGATTTGCACCATCATTACTGCAACCACGGGTCGGAGGCCAGCGGATCGACAGTGGGATCAGTACCCATAGAGATCATGACGAAAGAGGAACTTTCGGATGTAGTGGAGCCGTTTCTGGCTTCCTGGGAGGGGCAGCCCATCCCGCCAAAGGCGCACGTGTCTTCTCCAAAAGACGAGAGGAACTTTCGTGCGCATGCAGACTACATCAATCCTGAAGAACTGATCCCCTTTTTGGACTGTGTACGGGAGTTCGACGTCGACATCGACGTGATGTTGGAAGCCAAGCGTAAGGATGAAGCGTTGTTCGCCCTTATGCGGGAACTGCAGAAGTACATGTTCATTAATATTTTAAGCGGTGGTTCGATACAGTATCGCCCTTAACCTGAGTTAAGGTGTGGACATCCCTGACTTCGTTTCCGTGCGAATCCGATAGAGAAACGGATTGGCCCTCGCTTCTACCACATTCACCGCAGGGCAGGGCACTCAGAAGGGTGCCTTTTCTGTTGGCGAGGATGTTGGAGCGGGTGAAGGTACAGGCCCGTGGGCGTGGGGCGGGCTGCCTCGATAGCAGGAGGGCTGAGCTGTGCATCTGTTTGACCTCATTCCCCAAGCGTGGCGAGGATGGATGGCACGGTGCCACATGGAGCAAAACCGCATCGGCCATTCTGGTAGCATGGTGTTCCGATTGACCGGACCGGATCGCCATGTGATGTATCTGAAGATACGGGCGATATCGGAGGGCGGACTGCTTGCGGAAAAACACCGACTGGAGTGGCTGCAGGGGCTGCTGCCTGTACCGAAAGTCTTGGGTTTCGAAACAAACTACGGGTATGAGTTCCTCCTCATGTCAGAAATCCGGGGAGTCCCTAGTTTCCACCACAGCCTAAGGCATGATATCCCGGGCCTCATGGGACAGTTGGCCTCGGGACTGAGGATGATCCATCAACTCGATCGCGATCGTTGTCCGTTCTATGCACCGCTCCATGAAAAGCTCGAAGCGGTTCGATCGCGATGCGAAAAACGTTGAGATACAATGGGTTTCCAGACGAATGCTTCGCGCGATTTATAAAAGCGTATGGATTGGACAGGGTCGATGCCGAGAAGTTGCGCTTTTATGAGCTGTTGGACGATGCGGCATGGGGTTGCGGATAGGTTCGCGGATGACGAGGGGCGTTTGAGCGTGAGAAGGGTGGCCATCATTGGCTCGCCAGGGGCCGGCAAATCCACTTTCGCCCGCAGGCTTGGTGACATCACCGGGATTGAGGTGTTCCACCTGGATCGTCTGTTCTGGAAACCGGGGTGGGTCGAGACACCAAGGGAAGAGTGGAGGGCCCTTCAACAACAACTGGTCCAGAATGAGTCTTGGATTATGGATGGCCATTACGGAGCCACGATGGACATCCGCATTCAAGCTGCGGACACTGTGATCTTCTTGGACCTTCCACGGCGGGTGTGCCTGTGGCGAATTGCCAAGAGGGTCATCCGTTACCTTGGTCGAACAAGGTCCGACATGGCTGAGGGTTGCCCCGAGAAGATTGATTTGGAGTTCATTCGCTACACCTGGGGATTTAGACGGCGGGAGCAAGCGAAGATTGTCCGACGTTTGGAAGAGGCAAGACGGGAAGGGAAGCAGGTCGTTCGGTTGGGTACGAGGCAGCAAGTGGAAGGGTATTTGGCTGCGTTACAACAATCCTGATGCCACCGGGCAGGGGAAGAGGATGAAACTGTTTCGGTTTGACGCAGAAGTTGGCCGGCCGGTGACGGCTTTCGGGAGCGACCATACCGTTCTAACACGTATTCTCAAGACCACCGCTGGCGTGCAGATTGGATGCATGCACCTACAGAGAGGCGGTGTGATCGGGTTACACCAAGCGGTGGGACCGCAGTTGTTTCTGGTCGTACAAGGCGAAGGTTGGGTAAGAGGCAAGGAAGCAAAACGAACCGTGGTTCGGGCGGGTCACGCGGTCTTTTGGGAGAGCGGAGAGTGGCACGAAACAAGAACCGAGTCCGGATTGACGGCCATTGTCATTGAGGGAGAGGAACTGAACCCTGAGGAGTACATGTCTTTGGTGGAATGACAAACCGAGACGGACTGGTGACTGTTTGAAGGGGCGGCCTGGCATATCGTATTTCCGATCCAAGGAGGGCCACGCGTGACAGATCAGAGGCAACGCAAGGGCATTCTTCTCACGGACGGGGACCTGGTTCTTCGTCCCATTGAGGAACGGGATCACCAGGTTCTGTGGCACTTTATCCATGGGCAGCCTGATCCGGAATGGAAGAAATGGGATGCTCCGTACTTTCCGCTTGCATACAAGGACTTTGAGTCTTTCTCTCGGGAGCTCAAGGAACATCTGGATGCGGATGAGGTGGTACCGTCTCGGCTCGTCATCGAAGTGTCCGGTGCGGTGATAGGCACCGTGTCCTATTACTGGGAACACAAACCGTCCAATTGGTTGGAAGTTGGAATTGTGATATACGATCCCGCGTTTTGGAACGGTGGTATCGGCACTCGGGCGCTCCGTTTATGGATCGATTACCTGTTCGAATCCATGCCGTCATTGCCGAGGATCGGACTCACGACCTGGTCAGGAAACACGCGGATGATGCGGTGTGCAGAGAAATTGGGAATGAAACTGGAGGGACGTCTCAGGAAGTGCAGGTATTACAACGGAGCGTACTATGACTCCATTCGAATGGGCGTGCTCCGTGAGGAGTGGGAACAGCAGACCATGGCCCGACATATGGAAGGCCCTGACACCCGGCATACGGATGGTATGCCGCCCTGCGTACATCCTTCGGGAATCCTGCACCACATTGAAATCAATGTGTCGGACCTGCGGCGGTCAGCGGCGTTTTGGGGATGGTTTCTGAGCCTACTCGGATACGAACCGTATCAGGAGTGGCAAAGCGGGCGGAGTTGGCGGCTAGGTGATACGTACCTCGTGTTCGTTCAAGTCGAACCACGATACAATCATCCAACGTACCATCGGCGCCACGTTGGATTGAACCACCTGGCTTTTCACGCCGCGTCTCGTGCGCAGGTCGACGAGATTACGCACCTGCTCCGACAACGTGGCGTGAGGATCCTGTACGAGGACCGGCACCCGTACGCCGGCGGACCGGATCACTACGCGATCTTCTTCGAGGATCCGGATCGTATCAAGGTGGAGGTGGTGGCACCATGAGCTCCGAAAGGGGGTGGGAATTGTTTTCGTAGAATACGCGATTGGCTCTATGCATAGCCGATAGAGGTTTGGTGCCGCGAGTTGGTGCAGTCATGCGGAGCGGTACTGGGGAAGAGTGATTGAAAGACCCTGCGGTGGAAAAGGCATATCTCGGGGCATAGCATTCCGGTTGAGCATTCCGGTTGAGAGGAGAGATGGCCTTGAGAATTCAAAACATACAGCCAACATTAATTGGTGAGGAGGTCGCCCCTCGGGTCGTCTGGCAACACATGTGGAAGCAAGCCCATGACGCCGGTGGTGGCGGAATTTCGACTATGGCTTTAGCCGCCATCGACATCGCTCTGTGGGACTTGGTTGCCAAGGAACAAGCCCGGCCGCTTGTGCAGGTCCTTGGACAGTACAGGAGCTCGATTCCAGCATACGGGAGCGGTGTAAATCTCAATTTAAACCTGAGTGAGTTAGAGGAACAGGTTCGCCGCTGGATGGACGGCGGGTACCAGGCAGTCAAGATCAAGGTTGGCAAATGGACGAGGATTTGGAACGGTTGAATCTGGTCCGCAAACTGGTAGGGCCGAAACGGCCTATCATGGTGGACGCGAACCAGGGCTGGGATATCCCTTCTGCCGTCAGAGCGATCGAGTCGTACCGACCGTTCAACCTGTTCTGGATTGAAGAGCCTCTGCTGGCGGATGACATCCAGGGACATGCCCGGCTGCGCAAATTGGTCAACGCACCTATAGCCATTGGAGAGAACGTCTACACAAAGTACCAATGCAATGAGTACCTTGCACTGGGTGCATGTGACTTTGTTCAAGCGGACGTCATTCGCGTGGGAGTGATCACGCCGTATCTGGAGATCGCCACGCTTGCGCAAACATGGGATGTTCCTATGGCCCCGCACTTTATGCTTGAAATCAGCGGCCAACTTATGTGCTGTATTCCGAACGCTCTCATTCTAGAGGATGTGGAAGGTGGCTCGTTCCGTGACCTGGGGATTCTCGCGAAAGACGTTGGCGTGAAGAACGGTACGTTTGAGCCTCCGAAAGACCCAGGACATGGAATTGTATTGGACCGCGATGTCCTAAAGCAGTATGAGCTTGGCAGTACACCTCCGGACCATGCAGAGCGCTTGTGGCATGCCTTATAAGCAGCTGTGTCGAGCCACTGCCGAACATGGACATGGACGACAAGGACGAGACGCGATGGCTGCGTTTGCCATGGTCGGAGGCACTGCCGCTAGTGCGCAATAGGACATGATCATATATGAACGGTCCCTGTCGCACGTTTGCGGTGGGGTTTTCTTATGCACACGATCAGCAAACCGGAGGGTGAGTGTCAAGTGGCGTCCAATTTAAGCCTTGTTTCGAAACCATTACCTTGTCTTTCCCGTCTCATCGATTGATGTCGGATGAATGCATTCGCTGAGGTGAATGGCAATCCCACCGGCTCGCGTTATCCAAGCCAAACCAAGGAGGAGTCATCCATGAGGAAGAGGTTGCTGTCGTTGGCCGCTGCCTGCACACTTGCCGGTTTGCCGATTACGGTTGTTGCCGCGGAATCCTCCCAAGCACACGAACAGGCTGTAACGACCCAAAAGTTGCTGCGCAGCCAGCTGCGAGCAACTCGACTTACAACGGGAACTATGCTGGTGTAACCGTCTCCGTCGGAGCCCGGGTCCGAACAGGCCCAGCAACTCCGTATCTCACAGTGAAAATCCTGCCGGGCAACCAGACGATACGGTTCACCAAGGTAACGGAAGGACAGATGGTTGGGGGCACCAATGTTTGGTACTTTGATGCAGCTGACAACGGCTGGATTTCATATAGTGCCCTGAAATGGGTGAGTTACCCTGGGTTGTTGGTTCGATATGGAAGCCAAGGGCCTTTTGTTGAGGAGGTTCAGTATCAACTCAACCACCTGGGCTATACGGTTGGCGCCGTGGATGGGATTTTTGGAACCAAGACCTTGGGCGCTGTCCGCGCATTCCAAAAGGCCCATGGGCTGACTGCGGATGGCGGCATTCTTTCTGGCTTGTTCAGTCAAAGCATGTGACTCATGTGCTCCACGAGATGAACCTTGCCCGCGGGAATAGTTTCTCCCGAAGGCCCGCGAGCAGCCAGGCTTGACCGTAACGGCGCGGGAGGGAAAGACTGCCCGTTGTCGGGTCAGTCCGCACTCCAACGGAAAAAACGCGCCGCCAGTACAGTGAATACCACAAACATACCAACCAATACTGCAACATCGAGTCCGTTGTCCCAAATTGAAGAGAAATTCCACGTGTGCCGGAGCAGATCGATCACGTAATAGAGTGGCAACCCTTTCGCGACGTATTGAAGGAAACTCGGCATCATTTCGAGCGGAAACGTCGCGCCGGACAGAAACAACATCAGGTTGAGCAGCAGAGAGCTGATGGCAGCCGCAGCCCGGACGTTCTTTGCGAGAGATGCGATAAACAATCCAAAGGGAAACAAGGCCAATACGGAGAGAACTGCTGCGATGACCGTGCTCCCGAGATACTTCGGCATATCGAGCTGAAACGCCGCGGCGCCAAACACAACGATGACCAGCGCGCTGACGCAAAAGACCAACAGGCCGTATGCCATATGCGAGGCTAGGATCACCCAGGATCGCAAAGGCGTCGCTTGAAATCGCCTCAGTATCCCCGTTTGGCGGTAGGAACTGAGTGTTGTTCCAATTGTAAACAGAGAAGTGGTCAGCAGATTTACCGCGATCCATGACGGCACATAGGCATCGCTGTAGCTCATCCCCGCGATCTTCTCTTTCCCAAACATGACCCCGAACAGCCAGATCATCAGCACCGGAAACAGAAATGTCCAAAAGACCGCTTGTTTTTCACGAAAGAACAGCTTGATTTCCATCGACGCCAGGCGTGCCAGCGCTGCCATGTGACCACTCCTTTTCGACCATGTAGACAAATAGGTCGTCCAGACTGCCGACCTCCCACCGAAACGCTTCAATTTTCCATTTGTTTTCGTACGCCAATTGAAACAGATGGAAGGACGCTTCCTGAAGAGACGCACTGTACACGCGAACGGTTCCGTTCTGCCGTTCCGCCCGTTCCACACCAGGCAGCGTCCGGATCAATGCCACGTCAGCCGTCTCCGATTCAAACGAGAGATAATTCGTCGCAGCTAGCTTTGTCACCAGACGCTTCGGGGAATCGAGCGCCACCACTTTCCCCTGATTGAACATGGCCACTCTATCGCAGAGCCGTTCCGCCTCTTCCATATAATGCGTGGTCAAGACGATGGTCTTTCCATCTTCGCGCAATTGCAAGATGAGTTCCCAGAGTTCGCGTCGCGCCTGCGGATCCAAACCGGTACTTGGTTCGTCCAGGAAGACGATCTCGGGATCGTGAATGACCGCCAATGCCAAGGTTAAGCGCTGCTTCCAACCGCCGGACAGATCCTTGAACTGCTTGTCGAGCATTCCGTCGAGCCCCAAATCGTGCACAATTTTGTCCACATTCCCGCGCTTGCGATAGAAAGAAGCAAACAGGGAAATCGCCTCTTTGACCTTCATTCGCTCCTGAATTGAAGTGGACTGGAATTGGACTCCAATCCGTTGGCGCAGTTCCAGCGGTTCTTTGTCCGGATCAAGCCCGAGTACTTGAACGAAGCCGGAGTCACGCTTTCGAAGGCCCTCCATGATTTCGATGGTCGTCGTCTTGCCGGCTCCATTCGGACCCACAATCCCAAAAATCTCTCCCTGTTCAACGTGGAAGCTGACCCCACGAACCGCATGATGATTTTTGTAGCGTTTGTGCAGGTCCTCCACCCGTATTGACTGTGGCACAACAATCCCCCTTCGTCTAACTTTGCTCTATTTTATACAACGGCGGATCATTTGGGATAGTAAATCACCATGTTCAACCGAACCAAGGCATTCCCAGCGTTGTGATAAACATGCGGCACGTCTGCACGGAATCGAATGGCATCTCCACGATTCACTGTGTATGGATTTTCATCGACGGTGATCGTTAGACCGGGTGCAATCCCCTCCATTCGAAGCAGCTTCGCTTTCATCTCCAAGCCGCCACGATAGCCGGTGAGCCTTCCGTCCTTGCCGATAACACGATGGCAGGGGACGACGATGGGCATGGGATTGGCTCCGCACGCGGCGGCCACGGCCCTGACAGCGGCGGGGTGTCCGATGGACGCGGCAAGGTCGGTGTAGCTGCGGATCGATCCGAACGGGATCTCGAGCAAACCCCGCCAGACGCGGATCTGAAATGGGGTGCCTCGGAAGTCCAAAGGCACGGAAAATGCCTGGGTGCGTCCGTCCAGGTATGCCTTCATCTGCTCCACGTATGGGGCCATTTGATCCCGGTGGTGCGTCCGCACGGCACCGGGAACGTGCTTGTCCAGCCAATCCGACAAGGTGTCCAGGGTCTCGTTGGGGAGGGTGACACAGCACAGCCCGTCGTCCGTGGCTGCCAAGTGAAAGGTCGAGTCCTGATGCCGGAGGGTGTCCCAATACACGGGGGTGGACACGGATTTCATCTTGCGGCCTCCTGCGAGGTACCGGCCGTGATATACTGGGCTCGGTAGTCTTTCGGGCTGCATCCGGTCATCCTGCGAAACACGGTGGAAAAGTGCGATGCACTCCGAAATCCCACCGCCAGGGCGATCTCCGTGATGGGTTGGAGCGGCTCGGTGCGCAGAGCCTCTTTCGCCGCTTCGATCCGTTTGGCGATCAGGTAGTCCGCTGGCGTTACGCCGGTCGATCGTTTGAACATCCGGTGCAGGTGATAAGGGCTCATGCTCAGTTCTTGCGCCAGAGCTTCCAGCGTCAAGGGCTCATCGAAGCGGCGATTCACAATGGCTTTCACCCCTTGCACCACTTCTTCTTCCGGCCGCAGGGGCGTGTCGGGGCGGCAACGTTTACAGGGCCGGAATCCTGCGGCTCGCGCTTCGCCGGCATGCTTGAAAATGCGGACATGCTCCGGCAGGGGCGTGCGGGATCGACAAGACGGGCGACAGAAGATCCCGGTGGTGGTTACGCCGTAGAAGAATCGGCCATCGAACGTTGCGTCGCAGTTCACAATCGCTTTCCACTGTGCTTCGTCCATAGATCACGCCTCCTGATTTCACTGTACCGCAATTTCGGCCGCTGAGTCAGCATTTGGGAATATGACCGCAAGAAAGCGAAAGGCGTGTGAGCCCGGCGCGACCATGATGGAAACCTTGACTCCGAAAGCACCATTCGACTTTGCCAAAATGCTGCAACGCCCGTTGTCACGTCCATTGAAGGTCAACGTGATCGATCCGGAGGCGCTCTCCTACACCACCGCCTTGAGACTCCCCACCAGAGTCATCCCGGTCACAATTGTCAGCATGGGCACCGTCGACCATCCCACGTTGCGTCTGACCTGTCCCGATGGCTTATCTGATGAGGAGCGGACAGCTGTACGGGAAACGGTTTGCCGGATGTTTTCCACCGAGATCGACTTGACGGATTTCTACGCGAGGCTGTCCACCACAGAACAGGGGGCGGCCCTGGTCAAACAAAATGATGGTCTGCGGCCAATCATGCGGGAATCACTGCGATGCACCAATTGGGGCTGCCGCTCGCTGTGAAAGGCGGCGTCTTGCGGGCGGCAGCGAGATCGCGCGAGATGGGAGGGCAGTTCGAGGCCAGTTTGCGCGGATAGACGCTCAGGCTCTTCAGCTGATGCTCCAGTTCGAGGTGTTACTGATTGCGCTGTTGTCTCTCATCGGCCCTCTCTTTAAGAAAAACGTAGCCACCCAGGGACGGCCCGCGGGTGGCTGCTCTGTAGTATGGTGCGTACTTTACCCTACAAGTGCGTTCCATTGCAACAGAACGACCAGCACGTTTAGCACGAGCAAGATGACCGGAAACAGCAGGCTTTTCGCGGGGTCTTTCACCCGAATGTGCGTGATGGCAGCGACGAGCATTGTAATACCCAGCCACAAACCTGCCAACGGTGCCACTGCAGGGTACCAAATACCGACGACCATGCCGATGGCACCAATCAACTCCACAATGCCGGTGACGATTCGGAACCATTGTGGGTAGCCGTAGTGCTCAAAGGCTTCGACCTGTCTCTTGTCCCGGAATTTGGAAAAGGTTGCCATGAGAAACATGAGTGCCAAAATGACCTGTAGTACAATCGCGGCGATATGCACAGTTCTTACCTCCCAATACTGTGTATTAATAGAGCACAGTTATAGTTGCAGAAACTGAGCAATGCTTAAGCACAGTATAGGGGGAAACTGTGTTTTCGTCAAGCTCAGTATCCCAAATTAGGGTTGGCGGCTTTGAGCATTTGCCAGATCGGCAACCGTATATTCGTCGAGCAATTTGAGTATCTGTTCTTCGGCTCTCTCGGCTATCTGAGCAAACACGGGGCACAGATCCTGTCGGTGAGGAAAGTTCTCATCGAGCGACTCGTCCAGCGCGGCGGACAAGGGATTGGACACTTGGAGAGCGCGATAAACCTCTGAAAGTTTGATGAGATTGGCGGGTTTCGCAAGAAGGTATCCACCGTCACGTCCTTCACGCGCTTTGACGATATTCGCCTTTACGAGCGGTGCCATGACGCGGCGCATGAATGTAACGCCGGCGTTGGTATTGTCCGCGATAGACGTACTGGAACACACATGATCTGAATCCATCAAGATGACCAATGCCTGTAACGCTAATCCAAACCACCTGGGGCTCACCGAATTCCCCTCTTTAACAAAATCCATCAATCATCACCAGACCTTGTTGTATCTCAAGTTGGCACGATATTGGCGCGATAATTGTTCCTTTGTGCGAATTATACCCGTTTATGCATTGGATTTGTGAGGAGCATCATGACGGAAAAATGCGGTACCCATGAATCCTGGCCACACAAACCCAGGTCTTCATTATTTGGGAATCACGGTGAACGGGCGCATCATGTCGTTGTCTTCATGCTCAAGAATGTGACAGTGCCAGGGGAATTCTCCCGTATAAGGTTCAAAGCGAGCAATAATTCGCGTGACTTGCCCTGGATGGGCACGCACCGTATCCTTCCAACCCCGCTCATTTTCGTCTGGTTGCATTGGGGGACCCGTCAACACAATGTCCCCTGTCGACAAGTACTTTTTGACGTTGAATCGTTGGCGGTTGACAATTTGGAAGTGAACAAGATGAATATGGATGGGATGCGTGTCCGCGGTTAAATTAACAAGACACCACATTTCGGTACTCCCTGCACGAATTGTTTCTGTAACCGGGTCACTCCAGCGTTTACCATCCAGCAGTAACAGCTTCCGCCCATACTCATCCTTCGATTCTACGAGAGTTAAATATCTCGTCCGTCTAGCTGCCTCTTCGGTAAGTGGTTCAATTCTTCCCAGATTCCTGGGTATCGAGCTCACATCTTGATCACTAAGCGGAACGGTCACCCGAAACTGCATAACTTGACCCGTCGTATCCGGATCCGCTGGCTTGCCACTCGGAAACGGTGTGGGAGCATGGTTTCTCAACAAGATGTTTCTACCCTCCATGCCTTTAAAATCCACAATGACGTCTGCTCGTTCCGCAGGGGCAAGCAGAATTTGATGAACTTTGACGGGGCGCTCGAGCAGACCACCTTCGACCCCAATCTGGTAAAAAGGTTGCCCGGAGTCGAGGCTCAGTGAGTAGAACCGCGCATTCGAAGCGTTTAGAATGCGAAAACGGTATTTTCTCGGTTCGACCTCGAGATACGGCCAGACCTTTCCGTTGACCAGGATGGTATCGCCAAAAAACTCCGGAATTACAGACGGATTTGGCGTGACCCCGGGTATGGCGTCACTTGGTTGCCGTGGATATGACAGCGATCCATCGGGATTCAATGATTTGTCCTGAATGGCAAGAGGAATTTCGTATGACCCACGCGGCAAATTCAAGGCATCTTCATGATCATCCCGAATGATGTAAAAGCCGGCTAAACCGGCATATACGTTCAAACGAGTGATTCCAACGGCATGGTCGTGGTACCACAGAGTTGCTGCTCTTTGCGGATTGGAGTACTTGTAAATCATCTGTCTCCACTGGGGTCCCCTGCGCAGATATCCGTTCGTGAACCACGCCTCAGGATGTCCATCGTACTTCGATTTCATCTTGCCGCCATGAACATGAACAACGGTGCGCACTTGAGGTTTGTCCGCTTCAGCTCCATGTATCGTGGTATCCACCGGTAAAAGGTGTTTGTATGGAAGATTGTTTATCCACTTGATTCTTACCAGTTCATTTCTACGGACTTCTATGGTTGGCCCAGGCACGACCCCCTCGTAGCCCCAAAGGGTGGTAGCCGGAAGTTCAGGATGGAGTGATTGGGTAAACTGCACCATTTTCACTTCATAGTAAGTACCGCGTTCATCCCGATAAAGGGGCTGTAGAATGCCGGGAATCGGCAGTGGTTCGACAAACTTGGTCAGCCGCATAAGTGGTTCCCCCCGCAAATCATGGTCATCATTAAGTAATGCGGGGGAGAAGTTCAAGATGTATCTCACTTTGCGGCAGGGTGCAGTCATTTGCCCATAACGCGGAGGCGTGGATGACAGGTCAACAGAACTTATTGTAAAAAGTCCGTGCAGTGTCACCAAGATGAACATGGGAAATGACGCGTAATGTATTGTTCGCCATACCTTGGCAGACATTTTTTCTCTGAGGTATGACGTGATAACGAGCAGAATCCAGCCATACAGTGTCAAGACTCCCAATCCCGTGTAGAAGGGGCGATACTTCGCTGCAAAGGCTATCAACAGACTGAGTACGCCAAACGGGACGGAGGTGTCCTGGTAAAGGGCCCACAGATGGAAAAAGAGAAACGCAAGGACCAGCAACGCAGCGTATTGATGCATCTGCGTCATCAGTTTGCGAAGTTTCCATTTGTCCCGGAGAGCACTTGTCGTCGAAGCGCCGAGCAAGACCGCCAGAGACAGCAAACAATAGGACGTAAATCCTGCAGATCTGGCCATGTACCAGTAGAACTTGTTCGCGGTGGCCTGGCCTGGGCTCACCACGTGGATGGCCGCATATGAACCGACAACGATGAAGAAGGTCAGTGTACAGGCAACACCAAACGGAACCGTTGGCGTTCATTCAAGAGTTCCACGAATGGATCACCTCACCCGTATTCAACACGAGGACCCAGCCGGCCACTGTGTGATCCTTGAGCCAGGCCGAGCCACGCTCACGGCCCAAGAGCAGACCGACTTTTGCCATTACTTCAGCTTGAACAAGGTCTTGATGGACGACTGTACACGAGACCACATCAGACTGAACCGGAAGGCCGAGGTACGAGTCAACGATATGGTGCACGGTCTGCCCGTTGAACGTCCACTTTCGCCGATACGTACCACTGGTAGCCACTGTCATGTCGGACACATCCAGTGTGAGCACATGCGCTCCGGCCGGATTGAACGGGTCGGCAATTCCCACGCACCACGGACGGTCACCATGCGTCCCGCAACAGACCATGTCGCCGCCGGCGTTGAATAAAAATTGAGAGATTCCTTGGTGCCTGAGAATATCAGCCGCCTGTTGAACAATCCCCCCTTTTGCAGAGCGGATTGGCAAGACAACTGTACGAGAGGTTCTTCGATACAGTGAAAGGCAAAGGGTGCACAGCGGTTCGTTGTGTGACGTCTCCAGTGAACAAGGGATCCATCCATTTTCATTTACGCATGGGGTTTCAGATCGAACCAGGTGATGCCGAGGTCGACGGCGTCCAAGTCAAGACGAATGATGATGGCCGGGGCCACAGCCGGGTGCGGTTCGTACGGGACCTCCTGCCGTCGGCACTCCGTTAGATCCAGAGGACGGGAGGCTGCAAAATTGGAGAAAAAGAGCAAGTTTGCGACGTTCATCCTATCGTTTATTGTTCCTGGAACAGGCCATCTGTACCTCGGTTATCAGACCCGCGGTCTGCAGTTGATGGCCGCCTTTTTCGGATGCATTGTGCTCATGTCCTTGATGCCCCTCGTCTTTTCGTTCGCGCTTGCAATCATTTGGATTTATGGAATGTTTGATGCGCTGCAGAAAGCCACGTACGTGAACCTGCAGAACCGGGACAACGCCAGTGGCGTATCGGGTGACTCAGTGGGTGCGCAGCCTCCCATGGAAGAGGACGTTCTTTCAAAACACCCGGAATGGGTGGGGGGCGTCTTCATTGCCCTCGGGATCTTCGCCATCGTCGGGGTGTTGTTTCCGGACTTCTGGTCCTTCGTTCGCCGTCTCCACCTGGGCACGGTCATTGTTGCGCTGGCGATGATTGGGTTTGGCCTATGGCTCATCCTCAACCGGCATTCAGACAAGAATGAATGAATGTTTGATTTGAGACAGATTGGGGTCGATCACTTGAAACAGATCAAAATTGGCATTTGGACGACGGGGCTTGGTTTCGTTGCCCTTGGACTCATCCTTCTGCTTTCGATGAACGGGTCCATCCCCTTGAGCACGCTGAAGTATCTGTGGCCCATCCTGCTCGTTGTGTTTGGCATGGAGGCGATTCTCACGCGCACTCTGCGGCCGGATGCGCAGCTACGGTTCAGCGGATTCAGCATTTTTGTCATTGTGGTCGTCTGTCTGATCAGCTTCGCCGGAAGCGCAATTCCTCGGCTTAGCATGTCGCCGTCCTATTTGGTGGGCGTGAGCGGGCATCTCCAGGTGGGCGCTGACGTCCGGAAAGTGGAGATTCGGCTCGTGGATGGAAATGTCACAGTTCAGGGAACGGCGTCAAACGAAGCGACCTACACCGGGGAACTGCGGGTGTTCGCTTCTTCGGAGGAGACTGCCAAGAACGAGTTGAACGCTCAGTGGAAGGCGGCCGTAAACGGAGACACGCTCGTGCTCATCCAGAAGCGGCAGACGGCTTCTCCAGACTTCGGGTGGTTCCTGTGGAACGCGAAGCATCCGCACTTGGAAGTCCAGGTGCCCAACCGGCTTCTCTCCACCGTGCAGACGACGAACGGAGAGGTAGTGGTCACGCACATGAATGCGGACAGTCAGGCAGATACCTCAAACGGAGCGATCACGTTTGACGGCATTCACGGCAGTGTCATCGGTTCCACGTCCAACGGCGGGGTGCATGCCAGAAGCATACAGGGCGCTGTGGACCTGCACACCTCGAACGGGAACATCCAGATCCAGGACGTGGCGTCCAAGGTGGCAGGCCGTACGACCAATGGAGAAGTGGAAGTGGAATCCGCGGTTTTGGGAGACTGGACGCTCATCACTTCCAACGGCAGTATTCGCGTGCAATTGCCGAAGCAAGGGAACAACGTCCGGATCACGGGGGACACCTCAAACGGCCGGGTGAGCGGAAACGTCCCTTGGCAGTATTCCGGGGACGACCACGACCATGGAACCGCGACGTTGGGCCAGGGCGTGCACACGATGGAGTTGCGGACGTCGAACGGATCGATACAAGTCAACCAGGGAGATTGAAGCTAGGACGTGGCCCTGTTCATATTGAGTTCACACGTGTGAGGTACTTTTCCCTCAGATTCAGGGTAATGGAGGAATCCGAGTGGACAGTGTGAAGGCGAAAACGGAGTGGGCCGTGGAGGCGCATGGCCTTGTCAAGAGCTTTGGCAGCAACCGAGCGGTCGATGGGGTCGACCTGAAGGTCCGTGCTGGAACCATTTACGGCGTGCTGGGGCCAAATGGGGCCGGGAAGACCACCACCGTCCGAATGTTGGCGACCCTGTTGCGGCCAGACGCAGGTTCGGCGCGCATATTCGGGTACGATGTGGTGAAGGAAGCGCAGATTGTGCGCCAGCTGATTGGCGTGACGGGGCAGTACGCATCGGTGGACGAGACGCTCACTGCGACAGAGAATCTTGTGATCTTTTCCCGGTTGCTCGGGTTAGGGAGAGCCGAGGCACGGCGGAAGGCTGCAGAGCTGCTGGAGGAATTCGGCTTAACAGAGGCTGCGAAACGTCCCTTGAAGCAATTCTCCGGAGGCATGCGCCGCCGTCTGGATCTGGCTGCTAGCCTGATTGCTCAGCCGCCGCTTATCTTCCTGGACGAGCCGACGACCGGGCTCGACCCACGCACGCGAACGCACATGTGGGAAACGATTCGGCGTTTGGTAAAGAGCGGATCGACCGTCGTGCTGACAACCCAGTACCTCGACGAGGCGGATCAGCTTGCGGATCGGGTTGCGGTCATCGACCGTGGCAAGGTGGTCGCCGAGGGCACGGTGGATGAGTTGAAAGCCTCGGTTGGGACTTCGTCGCTGCAATTCCGGGTTCATGACCCCAAGGATACGGAGGAAGCTCGCCGGATCGTGAACAGGGTTCTCGGCGTCCAGTCGGTTGTGTCCTCGGTGTCCGGGAAGATCACGGCACCCATGATGGATGCAGACAGGGTCACCGACTTACTGGTCAGACTGCGGGAGGCAGGCATCAAACTGGCAGAGATGAGCGTGCAGAAACCGACGCTCGACGAGGTCTTTCTTACCATCACTGGGCACGGCGTAGAGGATCAGTCACAGTCCGTCGAAGAATTGAACGAAGCGGAGGCGATGCAGAGATGAGCAGTATTCCCATGACATCGGGTATCCAGCGTCCGCTCAGGAATCGTACGAGCTTCCGGCAGACGTTGAGCCAATCGTTCACGATGGCCTATCGCGGGCTGTTGAAGATCCGGAGGACGCCTGAACAACTGTTCGACGTGACGTTCCAACCCATCGTCTTCACGCTGATGTTCACGTACATCTTTGGCGGGGCGGTATCCGGGAATGTGCACAACTATCTGCCGATCATCATTCCCGGCATCCTGGTGCAGACCGTCATCACGACCTCGATTGTCACGGGTGTCCAACTGCGGGAGGACATGGACAAAGGCGTGTTCGATCGATTCAAGTCCCTGCCCATCGCCCGCATCGCGCCCTTGGCGGGCGCCCTGTTGGCCGACACCGTCCGGTACACCATCGCGACGGTGCTCACCTTGGTCATGGGATACATCATCGGCTATCGGCCTGGAGGCGGTCTCCTGAACACGGTCATCGCAGGGATTCTGGTGATGGCGTGCTCATGGGCGGTCAGCTGGATCTTTGCCTTCTTCGGCGTGATTGCGCGGACCGCGTCCAGCGTACAGGGGATTTCGATGCTCATCCTGTTTCCTCTGACGTTCCTGTCGAACGCATTGGTGCCCGTGAATACCATGCCGCACTGGCTTCAATGGTTCGTGAAGATCAATCCCCTCTCGCATCTGATCACGGCGGTTCGCGATCTTGCGAATGCGGGGACGGTCGGCAGCGATCTCGCCATTTCGCTCGTCGGAGCCGCCGTCATTGTGGTGATCTTCGCACCGCTCACGGTACGCGCCTACATGCGGCGGACGTAAGCCGTACGCGACGGCAAACACCGGCAGCACCATGCACAGGATTCGTCGGGCAGAGCGAGGGACCGCAGACCTCTGTGGAGGTTGGCGGTCCCTCTGCGCTGTGCGTCGAAGAACTATGAGGGGTCGGATTCTGAAGGACGAATGGGCAAACGAACGGCAAACGTCGTACCCACGCCGACCTGGCTCTCGACGTCGATCTCCCCGTGGTGCATGTCGACGATTTTCTTCACGATGGAGAGACCCAAGCCGCTTCCACCGCCGCTGCGGGCTTTGTCGGCTTTGTAAAACCGCTCAAAGATGCGAACGAGTTCCTCATTTTTCATGCCGATCCCGGTATCTCGCACGCAAACTTCTGCCCACCTGTCATCCATCGTTTGCGCCGAGATGAAAATGCTTCCCTGTGGCGGCGTGAATTTGATGGCGTTGGAGAGCAGGTTGATCCAGATGTGGTTGACCAGGTCTTTGTCCGCCTCAATTTCGATGTGAGGCAAGGAGAGGTCAATTTCCAGGGACTTTTGCGTCCACATGGGTTCGAGGGACAACACCACATCCCGGATTTGCCGATCCAGCCTGAAGGGTTCGGGAGAAAACGGATGATATCCCGATTCGAGGGAAGTCAGCTTCAGCAGATTGTCGCCGAGCCTCGACAACCGCTTGCTCTCGGCCTCGATGATGCTCAGATAATGCTGCCGCTGCTCCGGGGACAAGTTCTCGTTTTTCAAGACGTCGATAAATCCGGAAATCGACGTCAGCGGTGACTGGATCTCATGGGATACGTTGGAGATGAACTCCTGACGCATCGCTTCCAATTGAGCCAGTTCCTTCGCCATGTTGTTGATGGTGTGTACCAGTTGCCGAAACGGGTGATTCCCGCCGCCCGGTTCGTGTACCTGGTTGACGTCGATGTGGATGTTAAAATTCCCCTTCGCCATCTGGCGCATGGCGTCCAACAGGGAGTGCCAAAACGCGTGTTGCTTCGGAGCGGTGATTTTCCCTATCACAACGCCTGTTGTCAGCAGCAGCAACCAAGCTGCGATGACCGATGTCATGTACACGACGTACGCTTTTGGCTGCATGCCAAGCCATCCGTAAACGCCGGCCGCTGTGAAGTAGGCGAGGAAAAAGACGGCGAGGACGGCCATGAAGACCAAGGCGGACAACAACACGCGCAGGACAATGGATTTTTTTGAATCCGAACTTTGCGGGGACGGTGTGGCGGACGTGGGGTGTCCAGGATCCACCCGTGTGTTTTGTTGCCTTTGACCGTCGCGGATACGCACTATGAGCATACCTCCAGGCGATATCCGAGGCCACGGACGGTACGAATCGTAAAGGAACCATTGTCTTCGGGGAATCGATCCCGCAGCCGTTTGATGTGCACATCCACAGTCCGTTCGTCACCGTCGAAGTCGGAACCCCAGATGTCTTCAATCAATTGATCGCGCGACAACGTTTGCCCGGGATAGCTGGCGAGTTTGAACAACAGCTCGAACTCCTTTCGCGGCAAGGAGAGACTTTGCCCGCCGAACCTGACTTCAAACGTCTTTCTGTCCATGAACAACTCGCCGATCCGAATCACCTGCTCGGTGCTGATCCGGTACCTCCGCAGCAACGCTTTCACCCGCGCGACCAGCTCCGCGGGGTGGAACGGTTTCACCAGATAATCGTCCGCTCCCAATTGCAAACCCTTGACCTTTTGGGGAGTTTCGCCCAGCGCCGTCAGCATCAGGACCGGCAGCGCGGACTCTTCCCGGATCCGTCGGCACAACGCCCAGCCATCGATCTTGGGCATCATGATGTCCAATATGACCATGTCCACTCTTTCACGGTCCAAGATGTCGAGCGCCTGCAGACCGTCTGCAGCCTCCATCACCGAAAATCCGGCCTGCTTGAGGTACAGCGCAATCAATTCGCGAATGTGCTCATCGTCATCCACAACCAACACTGTCGTCAAGGTTGCCCTTCGCCCCCCTACAGGTCCATCGTACCAAGCCATCCACCGGGCGGCAATCGGGTTCGACCGGATGCCTGGATGCCGGGTTTCCGTGGGCGGGGACCTGCGGTAAGATCGGGATCGAGAGAGGAGAGTGCCAGATGAGAATAGAGGATCTCTTTCAAATTGCCACGTGGGGCCAGCTTGCGTTTGATCCTGTGCGCCCGAGGCTTTACTTCAGTGAATCTCGCCCGGACAAACGGACGAACAAGATGCACCAACGGATCATGATGCTGGATACGTCGTCAAGTACTCCGGAACCGATCGCGCTGACGAACGGACCCTCAGATCTCCGGCCGCTGCCCTCACCGGACGGCCAATGGCTCGCTTTTTTGTCCCGCAGATCCGGCAGTGCTCAAGTCTGGTGCCTCCCGCTTCGGGGTGGAGAGCCAACGCAGCTCACATCCATCAAGGGCGGTGTGAAGGACTTCATTTGGTCTCCGGACAGTCACGGGCTGGTCGTGGTCGCACACATCGAGGAAGGGAAAATCGAGAAAGAGTCAAAACTTTGCGAGCCAGGCCCGGACGCGTCCGACGTCGAACTCGAACAGTATTATAACCGCGATGTCAAACGCATCAAGCACCAGTATTACAAACTGGATGGTGAGGGTTTCTTTGACAACGGCCGGGACCAGTTGGTCTGGGTGCCGCTCGAGGGTGAGGCGGAGTTGCTGACCAGCGGCAAAGATCATTTCGGCGGCCCGGTCTTTTCACCGGATGGCGAAAATCTGTTCTGCCTTCACCGCGATTACGATCCCGAAGGCCCCCATCCCGGCATCACCCACGTCGAGCAGCTTTCGTGGAAGACGCGCGAATGGACTCGAGTGCCGCTTCCGGATTGGTCCATCGGCGGTCTGCAAGTTTCTCCCGATGGCAAGCATCTCGCGTTCTATGCGGAGAAGCCGGAGGATATGGGCTACGGTTTGACGACATTGTACCGCTGGGATTTCGCGAACGGCGTGCTCACCGACTTGTCGAGTCATTTGGACAGGCATATCGGGGACGAGAGTTCGACGGACGTGCCGGCGCTCTCCACGGCAAAGCCAGTGTGGCACGGGGATCAGGTCCTCATGCTCCTGTCGGACGAAGGTCGCGTGACCCTCACGTCGTTTGGCATAGGTGATCAAGTTACCCGGCTCTGGGACGAGACGCGCGTCGTCTATGATTTTGCGGTCAAAGGGGACGAGGTTGCGCTGGCCATCTCCGATCCCACTCACCCGTCCGGAATTGTCCTGGCCCGCTTCGGGGAAGCGGAGCAGCCGGCCATCTGGGCGCCGACTCCCTGGGCGGACGATGCCGAAGCCAACGGTCCGGTGGCGCCGGAGGAACTGTGGGCCACCGAATCGGACGGCACCCGCGTGCACACCTGGTGCATCCGTCCGAAAGGGGCGGGCAAGCATCCCGTCATTCTCGAGATCCACGGCGGGCCGATGGCCATGTACGGCTACCGGTATTTTCACGAGTTTCAGTGTCTGGTTCAGGCCGGGTATGCGGTGGTGTACACGAATCCGCGGGGATCGACGGGGTATGGCAAGCGTTTCTGCGACGTGATCATGGGACAATGGGGCGACAAGGACTACCGCGATGTCCTGGCCGGGCTGGACGCGGCTCTCGCGGCCTGGTCTGACCTGGACGGGGACAATCTGGGCGTGGCCGGCGGGAGTTACGGTGGCTTCATGGTCAACTGGATTGTCTCGCACACCCAGCGGTTCCGGGCGGCCGTGACGATGAGGTCGGTGGTCAACCGGTTCAGTGCGATGGGCTCCAGCGACATGGGCTGGCTCCGCGTCCCGCAATACGGGACCAAACCGTGGTGGGAAGAACCGGAACCGTACTGGCAGCAGTCGCCGCTTCGATACGCCTCGAACATCCATACGCCGCTGCTCATCGAGCACCAGGAGAAGGACTTCCGCCTGCCCATCGAGCAGGCTGAGCAGTTGTACAGCGCGCTGAAGTACCTGGGGCGTACGGTGGAAATGGTCCTCTACCCGGATGAATCGCACGGGATGAGTCGGACCGGGAAACCGTGGCACCGGGTGCATCGCTTGCGCACTATCATCGACTGGTTTGACCGGTACTTGAAATAAGAGATACGGTTTACCGCGGCTGGCCCAGCACCCTGGAAGGGGATTCGAAGGCACGCGACCGGACGGCCTGCTCCTGCGACGTCTGGCGACGAGCGTGCCGGGATGGCAGCCTGTCCTGGGTGCGGGCCAGCATTCGGCAACGCGGGTACGTCTGGACGTGATGCGGCCAAAGTTGTTTTACGAAGTCCCGGCAACTTGCGATCCCGCAGGTGGAGCTGGAGTGTCTTCCGGGTTGTAACCGATATTCCCGAAGTTGCGCAGGGCAAGGTTGTACCCGACGTTGCGAATGATGTTCCACCACAGCCCGGTTCGAGACTTCCACATTCGTTCGAAAATGGAAGAGGCGGAGTAAAACTGCCGTGCCGCCCACTCCGTCCCCATCAACAATTCTTCCGGGGACATTTGCGCGGGCTGGAAGACGACGTGCTTCTTCCCATCGTACTTGGACCAATCCCGGGTGAGAATTCTGCCTTCAGCGTCCAGACGCCGGAACAAGGGCGTATTCGGGAACGGGACCAACACGCTGATGGTTGCGGAGTCCAAGCCAATCTCTTTGTAAAACTCCACGGTTCGGCGAAAGATGCTCTTGTCGTCGCCGTCGAAGCCAAACACGGTCCCCGCCTGCACAGCAATCCCATAATAGTGGAATCTGCGCAGGACTTCCTTGTATTCTTCCACCTTGTTGTGACGTTTGTTCGATCCGTTCAGACTCTCCTGCGAAATGGTCTCCAGCCCGAGGAAGAGGGCCTTGCATCCACTCTTTGCGGCCAGTTCCATAAACTCGTCATCAAAGGCCACATCATGGGTCGCCTGGCTCGTCCACCAGCGTTTGAACGGAGCGATGGCCCGGAACAGAGATTTGGCATACTCCCGATTGGCTCCGATGTTGTCATCCCAAAAGATGAGGGCTTTGCCCGGCATCACTTTCACTTCTTCGACGATTTCTTCGATAGGGCGGTAGCGCATTCTGCGTTGGTACATTGCGGGAATGCTGCAGTAGTCACAGGCGAATGGGCATCCGCGCGTTGCGATGGTGATGCCCTTACCGTAGACGCGCCCTTTGATCAAATCCCAACGCGGGTGGGGCATGTTTTTCAAGTCGGGCAATTGGCTGCATTTGTAAAACGGCTTCAGAGTGCCTTGTTCCACGTCCTGTATAATGGCCGGCCAAACCGTTTCCCCTTCACCGATGACAACCGCATCCGCGTGTTCCTTGACTTCCTCCGGCATGAGCGTTGCGTGAGGTCCGCCAATGACCGTGGGGATGCCGCGGGATCGGAATCGGTCTGAAATGGAGTAGGCATGCGGTGCAGCGGGCGTGTTGGCGGTGATGCCGACGAGATCGACATCGATGTTAAAGTCAATCTTCTGGACGATCTCGTCTACGTGAATCACGTCCCAGTGTTCCGGCGTGTACGCTGCGATGAGAGGCATGGTCAATTGCGGGAAGCGGATCAATCTGCGGTGACGGACAAATCTGGACTCTGCGGATTCGGCGGTAATGAGTAACACACGTCGCTTGTTGGATGTCCTTCGTTTCAGCATTTCAAACCCCTTCGTTCCTTCTTTTATCCATGATACTATAAATTAAGCAAATTACGGAACTCGCGGAGCATTCGGAGGTCAATCATGAAGGTGGGTTTTTGGCAGCGTGTGCTGGCATTGACGATTGACGAGATTCTCCTCGTCGGAGTGACGGCCTTGGCGCTCGCATGCCTGAATCGCTTCGACATGTTTCACTCCTGGTGGACTCGGATTCTGTTTTACGAGCTGGTTGATTATAACTACTACACCCTGTGCTGGCGGTTTGGAGGTCAAACGGTGGGGAAGCGGATCATGCGGGCCAAGGTAGTGCGGATGGACGGGAGCCCGCTCTCCTACTGGGATGCGGTCGTTCGGTACTGGGTGTGGATGGTCGGCATGGCTCTGGTGGGCATCGGATACTTCTGGATTGCATGGGATAAGGAGAAGCGTGGCTGGAACGATCACGTCGCGAAGACGAGGGTGATCCGGGTTTAGCCTGCGACCGGTGATGGAGGGGCCACCGTCGGGGGGCGGCAACATCATTTGCTCCTGCGGTGAATAGGTTGACAGCAGGCAGTGGGGATTGTCCACGGTCATTCGCGCGGGTTTTAGACAGGTCCTGGTCCAATCCCCTAGGTTGAGCTGCCTGAATGAAGGTTTGCGAGTCATAAGTTATTTGATTTTACAGGTGAATTCGATCCCGTTTCCAATTGGAACGGTGACCGAAACGGCCTCATCCATAAGACGAGCCAATCCTTTATATGCTTCTATTACTATCCAGTCTTGATGCGATATCATGTTATCCGCGAGGATAATCCCTCCGACACTCAATTTGTCCCACACCATGCTGAGATAAAACGGATATTCGTCTTTGGTTGCGTCGAGGAATACGCAATCAAAGGAACCTTCCAGCGACTCAATGGTTTGTAGCGCATCCCCCTCGATAAGCTCCACATACTCCGAAAGTCCGGCTTTCTCGAAGGTTTGTTTCGCTAATTTGATTTTAAAGTCGCTATACTCGCAAGTGATGAGCTTTCCTCCGTTTGCACGGGCTGCGTCCGCCAGAAATAGCCCTGAATATCCACTTGAGGTCCCAATCTCCAAGATACGTTTGGCTTTACTATGTCGCAGGAGGGCATTAAAGAACAGGCCAGTTTCCCGCGATATATGCCATAGTCCCTCTGGAAGTTCAGAGGTTTCCTCCAATCTTTCGAGTTCATCTAACACCTTGAGAATCTTGGAATCCTTCATTGCTGCTCCTCCAATCCTCAACTGCAGTTCATTCACGAATCAGGGTACCGTCACATGTCCATCAAGCGCTATAGATTCAAGAAGTGAGCGATCCTTTCAAGATGTTTCTCTCTGCTTGAATACCCGCTGTACAACCGTTCCGTCACTGTGTTCGGACCCCCAAAGAAAAACCGTTCGTATTGTATTTGTCGCCCTGCAAACGAACTCGCACTTAACTCCCACGCAAGGCGATGTAAAGCGACGACGTCTTGTGGGTCCATGTCATACAACTTGAAATATTTTTCAAGACAAGAAGCCAGACTTCCTTGAAAATCCTTCTCCGACGGAATCATGATTAACCCGCTGCTTGCGAGCGTTTGTACAATTTCCACCATTCGATAATAAACCTTTGGAAAGTAATAATTAGCGACTAACATCGTATTTTTGTTCGGAACCATGATCCCCCATCGATTTTTTGCAGCCTTGTTTTCAGCTTGGGTCATCATGGATTCCAGGATTTCTAAGACCGTTATGATTTCACAAACCTGTTCTCGTACGGCCGGGGAGTCCAGAGCGTAGCTCTTGACCAAATATTCAACAAGCCCAAGAAAGAATTTTGTTTTTGCAATATATCGGCAGAGGATTTGATGGCTAACATGGGCGTGAAATTGGCTTTCTGCAATGAAAGCATGTGCAAGACCTGCGTCTCCATACAGGAAAACCCGATCTCTCGGAACTTGTACGTGATCACATAAAACCAGGGTATCCATCTCTTCAAATCGGGAACTCAAAGGGTAGTCATAGATAGAGTCTCCCTGGACGTAACTTTCCCGACAAAGAAACGTAAGGCCGGGAGAGTTACTCGGAATCGCAAATGCAAATGTGTATGGGTTGTCTTCACCGAATGACGGAGTAGGAGTTGGGAAAATAAGAATTTCTTCCGATGTAACACCCTGAGTGGCTAATAAAAATGCACCACTGACTACGAGCCCATTCTTATTGTACTCATGTACTTTGGCGGCAATTGAATCTTCAAACTCGTCCCTGAACATGGAAATTCGGCTCGCTATCGGCTGAATAAATGCATGGGATAGCGTGATGTCAAGTTCCCGGCAATATACATAGTAATTTTTCAGATTGTCTGCGTACTCAGGGTTTAACTCGGCAAGCAAGTCTGCTGCCGAAAAATATGCCATTAATGCTGTGTTCATATAGTCCGGTGAACGGCCCAGGTATCCATGGTGGCGGTCTGCCCACAAAGACATCATGACCCTGCGTCTCTTTAAGTCGCTTCTTGTCTTCGGGGGCAAAAATGACAATCCAACAGGCTCTTTCATCAATGGAGATGGGTAGGTCATTCGGTCGATATATTCGTCTTGCCCCTGCATGTCGTACAGCATGGATTGGGTAGCGATGAGTCCCCGGAAGGCTGGATGTTCCGATATGTCCCCGGTCACTGGATTCCCGCGAAAAACCACATTCGGCTTTAACCGGTTAATGGATTGTCTATACTGTTCGCCGTTCTTGATCGGCACTCTCTTCACCACCACTCCAATACTGATGAGTTATCGTATGCAACCGTGACCTGTCTGGCCTACGGTCATTCACCCAAGGCACACGTCCCTCCCATAAATAGGCCGGAGGACAGTTTCCTGTAGGAGTCCGTCGTATCGCCCGCTCAACGGGCCGATTTCGAGCGCCGGTTCAGGACAAAACGCCTGGGCGGCGCTATGTTCGTTCATGGGCTTGGCATTGACTGCATTATCTTGTGGGCTTGGCGTGAGATGGTGCGAGCAATGCATCAACACGTTTGATGTAGTCCACAACCTTTTTAGATTGAGCATTGTTCTTGAGATACTCCGCCACAAAGCCTGCATTTTGCTGGGAAATTCCAGTTCCGAATCATTCAATGGTGATGCAGCCCATCTCCCCGCCTGCAATACCGATCTGAACAGCCGCCTCGTTTAGGTTTCCTTGATCGTAAAAGGAAACCGCATTGTGAATCGCCGGAATGAACGCCATCATTTCATGAGAGATCGTAGTGCTGGTTCGATGAGCTGGTTGCTGGTTCCGCCCGGGTCGTGTCGTCAACGTACGGTCTGGGAAGTGGCACAAGATTGGGCGAGCGCGTGGCCGGACACCCTGCCCGTCCGGCGGTCTCCGGCATACTGTACGACATGCCGTGCGCAGGGAGGGGACGTGAGTGGACCGTCGGCCACGCCCCTTTTCTTGTTTACGACGGTTCGGCGAGAAGGATGGCGGACCGGGGCGCCGGCCCGGGAGGTGAAACGAATGGTCTCGAGAGCGCAGTGTCAACAGTATGTGGGTCAGTGGGTGCGTTTCCATACTCGGTACGGGCAACACGTGGGGCTCGTGGAGCGGGTGACCCCAGACGCGCTGATCGTGGTGTCTCCGGCGCGGTGCGTCCCGAAACATGTACCGAGCATGGCGGTCGGCACGGATGAACAGAAGCTCGATCTCGCGCTCGCCTGGTGGGGCGGCTACGGCCCGGGTGTCGGGGGCGCCTACGGCCCGTATGGGGGTTGGGGCTGGGGCGGGCCCTTGGCCCGCTGGGCGGTCGCCTTCCTCAGTATTTACGCGCTGTGGGGTCTGTTGTTGTGGTGACGGGCGAACGGGACGAAGGGCGATTCGGGACCAGTCGGGAGACTGGTCCTTTTGTCCATTTGGACAGGCCCGCGCCGACGGTCGCCCCGAGGATGGCACCGATCACGATGCCGGCTCCGCCAGCCTGCAGCCACGTGCACACGAGAGCCGCAGCGGCGCCCGTGAGGGCGGCGGCCAGGTGGGCAAGTGACGTTATGCTCATGAGGAGCAGGGCCAGGAACAGCGCGGGCAGGGCGAAGTTCAGGTCGGCTGAAAGGCCCGCAGGTGCAGCCTGGCCGATGACAGCGCCGGCAAAGGTGCCCGCCACCCAGCTGGCGTAGCAGGTGAATGAGAGGACGATCTGAACGGCTGGATCGGGCGGGTGCTGTAAGAGCCTGCCGCTGGTGACGGCGAAGACCTCGTCCGTCAACCCGAAGGCGGCGAGCCACTTCTTCCTCTCCGGCCAACGGGTGAACGCAGGGCCGAGCGTCGTCCCGTACAAGGCGTGGCGAAGGTTGACCAAGAGCACCGTGGCCACGGTGGCGGCAAAGGGCGCGCCCGACGAGACCAGGCTGACGAGCATGAACTGGGCTCCGCCCGCGTATACGGCGACGGAGATGAGTACCGCCAGCCACACGGGCAGCCCGCACTGCACGGCGATCACGCCGAAGGTCATGGCGATGGGGAAATACGCCAACGCGATAGGGGCCGCATCCTGAAGCCCCTGGCGAACGGCGGAAGAAAGCATCACCGTCACCTCCCGGTGGGATGAGCAGCATATCAGGTCAACGGGTGGATGAGCGCGAAACACACGACACCGACGGCGACCGTCCACAACAGGCTTCGCGTCTTCCACGCCGCGATGGCCGTCGGCAGGCTGGCCAAGAGGGTGGGATTGTGCAGCGGAGGCAGCGCTTGGCCGCCCGGCAGCACCAAAAGCGGGCCGAGCAGCGCGCCGAGCACCGCCGGGGTGACGAACGATAGCCAGGCCTGTGCCCATGAGGGCCAGGATACGCGGCTCCCCAAGCTCAGCGATCCCGCGCGGATCAAGTACGTACCTACTCCAATCAACAGGACTTCCAGCAGGGTGAGGCTCATCGAAGATCCCTCCGGGATCGCGTGCGTCAAGAGAAGTATATCATAACATACAGAAAATCTGTTATGATGCCTGCAGGAGGGATGTGGGTGGAACCGGATCGACTGACGGCGCAGATCGGGGCCATCCTGCGGCGGTTGCGAAAGGAGCGGGGATGGACGCTCGACCGCTTGGCGGAGGCCACCGGCGTGAGCAAACCGATGCTCGGCCAGATCGAGCGGGGGGAGTCCAATCCCACGGTGGTGACGCTGTGGAAGATCGCGACGGGTCTCGGCGTGCCCTTTTCGACGTTTTTGCAGCCGCTGGAAACGCCGCAGGTGACGGTCGTTCGCCGGGAGGAGCAGCCGGTGGTGGCCGACGACGGCGGGGGATATGTGGTCCGGAGCCTGTTGGCGATCCGCCATCCGCACGCGGCCGACGTGTACGACGTTCGCCTGGCCTCCGGGTGCGTGCACGCGGCGGAGGCGCACGGGCCTGGGGTATCGGAGGGGCTGTGGGTGCGCGAGGGCGTGCTCACGCTGGTCGCCGGTGAGCACCGGTACACCCTGACAAAGGGGGACGCCGCGGTGTTTCGGGCGGACTTGGCCCACGTGTACGAAAACGGCGGGGACGGGGTGTGCGAGTTCACCGTGTTCCTGACGTACGCGCGGGCGGCGGACAGCCCGTTGCCATAAGGCCGCTTCAAGACACCAGCCGCCGGATGCGCTCTGCGAAATCCAACGGCTCCGCCGCGGGAGCGGGACGGTTCTCCTGGCGGGCCTGCGCGCAGGGGGCCAGCGCGGCGTAAAACTGGCGCAGGTGCTGGAGCACCTGGTACTGAGCCATGTGCCGGCGCAGATCGCTCGGGGACGGGGTGGCGGGAAGCTGCATGAGCGACAGTTCCGCGCGCCGGAACGCTTGATCCGCGAGGCGGGCGTGACATGGCCGCCCGGCGATGACATGAGCCAATGCCCGCTGGCAGAGGCGCAGGGCCCGGTAGAGGTCGGGGTGCATCCGGTACCCCGAGAGATGCTGAAGCGCCCGATGGACGTCGCGTGTGCGCTCCAGCGCCGACTCGAGGGCTGCGAAGATGGCTGTGGGATGAACGGCGGCGGGATCGACATCCAACCGGCGGAAATGGCGCAGGTCCTCGGCGACGTACTCAGCGAACCGGAACCCCTCCTGGATGCGCTGCCGGACCTCGTCAATGCGGGCGCGAAAGTCAGGATAGGCGGTCATCATCCCCCGGTCCACGTCCCGGCGAAGGATCTGCCACAGGGAGGACAGTCCGGCCTCGCACTCGTGGATGAAGTAGCGCACCGCGCCGGTGTGGGACGGGCGGACGAGTACATTCACCAGCGTGCCGAACCCCATGCCGATGGTGACCAGCGCGAGCTGGTTCAGACCGCTCGCCACGGAGGAAACCCCGTCGGCACCCATGGTGTTGATGACGATCACGACGGCGATCAGCAGCGACTGCGTCCACCGCCACCGGACGTGCCATCCGAGGACCAAGAGGACGATGAGCCCGATCCACCACGCCGACCGGCCCAGGGCGAGGATGGCGCCCATGGCCACGGCTGCGCCAATGCCGGCGCTCAGCCACTGGCGCACGCCTTGGCGCAGGGAGCGGTGGACGGACGGCTGGACGGCGAGGACGGCGACGACCCCGGCGAACTGCGGGGACATCAGATGCAGGGCGCGTGCGGTGGCGATGGACAGGGCGATGGCCAGGCAGGTCTTGACGGTGCGGGGCCCCACGGCGGGGAGGAGCGAGCGCAAGCGGCCGAAGTCGGCCGAACGGATGCGGGAGCCGAAGGCGGACATGGACATCACCCCAATGTTTTGTGTCCTGAAAGATGACATGAACCAGGTGCTTCTGAACGGATTGTATGCCGAACTGTCGCGGATGTCAATCAATATGTGTAATAAAACATGACACATAATCGGATGATTATGCGATTCATGTAAGGTATTCTAACCTATCCTAGGCAAATCGCCACTGCATACCGGGCCATCCAGCGGGAGAGGATCATCCTGGAGGTGAACTTGCATGAAAATGGAAGCCGTGGAATTCCTGATTGACGGGGACGCCGTGGAGAACGTGAAAAAGCATTACGGACACAAGGTCGATCCGGACGACACCCACCATTGACCAAAGCAAAGCGCGGGCGCGGGGCCAACCACACCCCCAACGCCCGCGCCGCACCATGGCCGGGAACTGGAGCCGGGCTCAGGAGATGGATGCGGACGGCGGGGCCGCCGCCGACCAGGCGGCGCGCTCGGGGCCGTACGGATCGTCCTCCACATGCGTGTCGATCCCGAAGGCGAGCAGCGCCCGCCGCTCGAGGTCGTATGCTGGCCACGCTGGCCCCTCCGATCCTTCCGCCGCGTTCGGGTTGCCTGTCTTGGCGAAGGTGGCCCATGCCCGGTGCATCTGGTCGGCGATCGGTTGCCGTTCCGGCGAATCCCCTGTGAACCGGTCCACGCCCGTCTGATGGAGCGTGTTGAACACGAACGGGATCTCCATCGCGTGGCACGCCCCGAGCCGGCCGTCGAGGACGGGGGATGCCCAGTCGAACCGGTACATCCACACGGGCGTCCCCTGCTGCACCAATTTGTCGGCCGTCAACAGCATCGGCTGGACGAACACCCGGTACGTCACCAGCGGGATCAGCTTGGCGCCCGCTGTGTCCCCCTGTCTGTGCGCGAGGTAGAAGTCGATCACGCTGTCCGGCAACCTGGGATCCATCCGGCGCAGCTGTTGGCGAAGCGCGTCCTCGTCCGCCCGGAACCAGTGATCATCCCGGGCGACAAACAGGTTGTACTCGTCCCGGGTGACGCCGAGGATGACCGGAATGTCCCGCGCGACGCCGTCATCCAGCGCCAGCATCGGATGCTTCGGCAGGATACGGCCGTCCACGACGGGGCCGAACGGCAGCGCTGGTTCACGCAGGGCAGACGCCGCCTCGACGAACTTCTCCCCGGGCACGGCCATGAGCGCGTCCGCATCGCCCGGCTGGATGCCGAGGACGGCGAGGTAGCGCTCGGTGATGGCCGAAGCGGTACCGGGGGTATGTACGCCGAGAGCGCCCGATCCACTCTGCAGGATGGCTCGCTGGAACAGCCCGCGGGCGCTGGGCGTCGCGAGCAAGGTGGCGACGCTGCCGGCGCCGGCCGACTCGCCGAAGATGGTGACCTGGCTGGGGTCACCGCCGAAGGCCGCGATGTTCTCGTTCACCCAGCGCAGGGCGGCCACCTGGTCCTGGATGCCGAGGTTGGCCGAGGACGCGAAGGCAGGGCCGAAGAGATCCCCCAGATACAAGAACCCGAGCGCCCCCAACCGGTAGTTGATGGTCACCAGCACCACGCCGTTCTGCGCGAACGACGTCCCGTCGTACCAGTTCAGCGAACCGGCTCCGGACACGTACGCCCCGCCATGGATCCACACCATCACGGGATGGGGGCCGTCGTCCTCCGGCGCCCAGATGTTGAGGTACAGGCAGTCCTCGCTCTCTGGCAACTTGGCGCGCCCGACGATGTTGGCGATGGCCTGATCCTCGGGTTGAAGGGACGCGGGACCGAAAACGGTGGCGTCGCGCACGCCGTCCCACGCATCGGGCGGTTCCGGCGGCTGGAATCGCCGTGCGCCCACGGGCGGTTTGGCGAACGGTACGCCCCGCCACTGGCGGACGCCGCGGGCCGTGAATCCCTGTACCAATCCGTACTTCGTCTCCACCACGGTACTCATGCAGTCCTGCCTCCTCCGGCCTGTCATCCTGTAAACTCCCTACAAGTATTTTAGACGGAAAATCATTTGGGCAACAGTCCCTATCTACCGGTTGGTCGAAATTTTCACGCTTCGACTCCGAAGGCGTAGACGCTGTTGCACAGGTTCCCGAATTGGAAATCCCGATGCCACAGCGCGGCAGCAGGCGTATCGGCGGCGACCCCCATGGCGTACAGCAGAGGCGCGAAGTGCTCCGTGCCCCAGGGCGGGACGGCCCGGTCGGCACCGGGGGCGAGGCGGCGGTACTCGAACAAGGCCTCGAGGTCCCAGGCCGCAAGGCGGGATTCGAGCCAGGTCTCGAAGGCGAGGGCCCACTCGTCCGGTACATCGTCTTGGCGCCTCCAGTCGAGCGCCGGCAGGTTGTGGACGGTCGCCCCGCTGCCGATGATCAACACCTCATCCGCACGCAGCGGTGCCAACGCCTGGCCGATGGCGAACTGCTCGGCGGGTGCCAGGTGCGGGTTGACCGACATGGCCACCACGGGGATGGAGGCGTCCGGATACAGGCGGCGGAGGATGGTCCAGACACCGTGATCGAGGCCGCGCCGGGCATCCAGGTGGCAAGTAACGCCCGATGCCGCGAGGCGGCTCTGGATGGCTTCGGCGAGTGCGGGATCACCAGGGGCCGGGTACTGGATCTGGTACAGCACATCGGGAAAGCCGCCGAAATCATGGATGGTTTCGTAGGCCGGGCTGGCGCTGACGGCTTGCGCCCCGCTCAGCCAGTGGGCGGTGAACACCACCACGGCCCGGGGCCGTGGCAGCCGGCTCCCGAGGGTGTCGAGATACCGGCCGTACACACTGTTCTCCACGGCGACCATGGGCGATCCGTGGGCGATGAACAGGCTCGGGAGATGGGACATCCGCGCTTCCTCCATTGTTGTGATCTCGTTTTGTGATCTCGCTCGTCAACGTGCTCGTGAATGCTTCTCGACATTCGGCGGGTTGTGTCTGGTCAGGGATGGATCACCTCCATGTTACACCAACGGGCGGTCCCGCGCGGATCTGTCACGCCTCGCACAGCCGGGGATCGGCTGCCCATTCAACACCATGTGCAAGCCTTCTCCCCACCGGTTGCACGGCTCGATAAACCCGTGGCACACTGGAACCAGTGTTGGAAGTTTGTCCGCTTGATTCATCGAGGTTCGATTCGCTTCCGACCTGCGCCTTGAGAACCAGGGTCACGGGTTGGTGAAGTGGAAGCATCGGATGTGCGTGTTCCGCGAGATTTCGAGACGCCCCGATCGGTATGAAGGCACCAAGCCGTCGGCGGGGCACAGAGGAGGCGGCGACATGGGACAGGAGAAGGTGCAGGATCACGCCCAGCGCGTGGTGCAAGGTGTGGCGCAGGAGACGGACGCGGCGCGGTACATCTCCCGCGAGGTGGCGGCGGCGGTGGAGCGGATCCAGGCGGACGCCCGGGTGCAGGCGGCGCTGCGGTTCGCAGAGGCGGACCACGAGACGACGGTGGCGGACCAGATCCGGCTGACGGAGATCCCGGCGCCGCCCTTTCACGAGCAGGCGCGCGGGCGGGCATTCCGAGGGGACCTGGAGGCGTTGGGCCTGGCGGACATCCGCGTGGACGCGGAGGGGAACGTGTTTGGCGTTCGTCACGGCACGGGCGGCGGACCGACGGTCTTCGTCTGCGCGCACCTGGATACCGTTTTCCCGGAGGGCACGGACTGCCGGGTGCGGCGAGAGGACGGAAAGCTGTTCGCGCCGGGGATCGGCGATGACGGGCGCGGGCTTGCGGTGGTGCTGGCGGTCTTGCGTGCGTTGAATCACGCCGGCGTGGAGACGGTGGGTGACATATGGTTCGGCGCCACAGTCGGCGAGGAGGGCCTCGGCGACCTGCGCGGGGTCAAGGCGTTCTTCCGGGAAAACGAGGTGGACGGGTTCATCTCCATCGAGCCGGACGATCCCGCGCGCACCACGTATCTGGCCACCGGCAGCCACCGCTATCGCATCACCTTCCGCGGCCCGGGCGGACACAGCTTCGGGGCGTTCGGGTTGCCCAGCGCGATCCACGCGATGGGCCGGGCGATCGCGGCCATCGCCGACGTGGAGGTCCCGTCGGATCCGAAGACGACGTTCACCGTGGGCACGGTCCGGGGCGGCACGTCCGTCAACACCATCGCCGCCGAGGCGGAGTTGATGCTGGACATGCGGTCCAACGACGAGGAGGCGCTGTTGGCGCTGGAGGCGGAGGTGCTGCGACGGGTGCACGCGGCCGTGGAGGCGGAGAATCGGCGCTGGGACAGCGACGCCATCACCGTGGAGGTGGTGCAGGTCGGGGATCGGCCGGCGGGATCGCAGCCGGCGGACGCGCCGATTGTTCAGGTGTCGCTGGCGGCGTCGCAGGCGCTCGGCTTTGGGGCGGAGCTCGACGGGCCGAGCAGCACGGACTCGAACGTCCCCATCCATCTCGGGATCCCGGCGGTGACGCTCGGCGGCGGGGCCGCTGCGGCGGGGTGCACACGGTGCAGGAGTGGTTTGATCCGACGGACGGCCACCAGGGCGTCCAGCGCGTGCTGTTGACGGTGCTGGGCCTGGTCGGCGTGGCGGGCGTGACGGAGCCGTTGTTGCCCAAGCGGGGTTCCGGCCTATGAACGGGCCCCGCGCCAATGCCGAAAAGTCGTTCTACGCCCGGGGTTCGGATGTCTCGAATCGGGATGGAATGCTGAAAACGTTGTTGGAGGCAGAGGATTGAAGCAACTGGCATGAATCGTAAAGTTTTGGTAGGATATTCACGTGATGTGTCGAGCCTACCATATATCTCTTGATATCTCTTGCGCAAGTTCATCGAGCATCTGCTCCGGAGACAGTGCGCGGGAACTGGAGGGGAAACCGTGAAAGAAGAGTTCCGAAAAGTAAGACGCAGGCCACGCCATCTCATCCCGTCTGGTCGATCCATGGCCGTCAGCACCGTTGCTGTCACCTTGACCATGGCTTGTGGCGCGCTACCGGCCTACGCGGCGACTTCGCAAGCCTCAGGTGGAACCGTGAGTACATCGACCGCCTCGTCAACATCCACATCTGGTGCACCCCAGGACGAGACGCAATCCGAGCCGAAATTGTCCGAGCAAGATGCGCTTTCGGTCGTTGAGAAGCTGTTCTCGCAGTTGGTTGGGAATCTGAATACACCGATGGTGAACCTACAGCCCGATCCGTTGGTGGCGAACCAATCCGTTTATTCGATCGATTGGCACACGATGGCGTTCGGGAATCAGCCGGGCCCTCGCCTCAATCAAAACTACGCGCACGCAACGGTCGATGCGAATACGGGCCAGGTGTTGCAGTTCCAATATACCGGATCGACTTGGCAGGCAAAGGCCCCCATCCACCTCTCGGATGCCCAGAAAATTGCAGAAGATTGGGTCAAGAAACTGGCGCCAAGTCAAGCAAGCAGCGTGGTGCTCGCGGATAAGAGCCAGGTTCAGGGCGGATTTGCCTTTCAGTTTGTCCGCAAGGTCAACGGAATCCTGGCGCCATTCGACAGTATACGAATCCAGTTAGGAAGCGACGGACAGCTTCAGTACTACGCTTTCTCGTGGCACGAGGCGAACTTCCCTGCAGCGGGGGAGGCAAACGTCATTCCGTCGTCCCAAGCGCAGAGGATTTATGAGTCCCATCTGAAGCTTGCGTTGCGTTACCAGCAGATGTACTCGCCGCAAGGACCAGGGCCGATGAAGCTAGTGTACCAGCCCATCGGCGACGCACCAGGTTCAGCGGCCAGTCCACTCCCGTTGATTGATGCCACGACGGGCGAGGAAATTGGAACGGATGGCAAGCCCGTGACGCCTCAGTCCCAAAGTGACGACACGCCTGTGCCCATCGATCCGAATGGTCCGAAAGAATTCCCGACGCCATCGCCGGCGCCGCTCACCAAGGACCAGGTCACAGCTCAGGTGGCGAAGCAGCTTGGCCTCGACGGCCCAGATTGGACACTCCGGATGGCACACCAGAACCGAGCGAACGGCAATGTGTTTCCCAATCACCTGATGTGGAGCCTGAGTTACACCAACGCCAAGACGGGGGCTGGAGTGTCTGTGGATGTGGACGGTACGGACGGCGTGATCGTGCACTACAACACATACAGCCAGGGTCTGTCGCAGTCGCCGTCCGCGACTCCGCTGCCCGCCGCTCAACTGCAGGCTGCAGCAAATGCGGCGGTGGCCAAATTGTACCCCAATCTGACAGGAACCATTGCCCCCGACCAGAGGCAGGTTGTGGGCATGCCACCGAATCAAGCCCCATTCTTTTACGATTTCTTGGTGAACGGGATTCCGGTGCCGGGACTCCAAGTGATGCTGGACTCCGCTACGGGAGAGGTTCAAAGTGTTTTCTTGCAGACCGACCCGTCCACCGAGTTTCCTTCGCCGAGCAAGGCCCTCTCATTGCAGCGTGCCATGTCGGACTTCGAACAGGCCGATCCGCTCGTCCTTCAGTACATGTTACCGCAACAACCATCTTCGCCGGACAAGCCCTTTCCGCTCAACTACGGCAGCACCGCGAAACTCGTCTACGCTCCGGCTCCGCTCGCGAACGGGATCGGCACACTGAACGCGTTGACAGGGGAGTGGGAACAGCCGCCGCTCTTTGGGCAACCCATGGGAACGGGATCGGGCGTCCCCGCGAATCTCACCCCGCAGGCGGCGATCTCTGTCCTTGAGCAGCACGGGATTATCACGGGTGACGAGGTGAGCGGTTCCGGTACAGTGGATCCTTCCGCGACCATGACCAGGGGGCGTTTTATCGCCTGGTTGAGTCGTGCGTACAACATGAACATCGGAGCGGATCCGACGCCTCAGTTCCCTGACGTCACGCCGGACACGCCGTACGCCAGCGAACTCTCAGAGGCCATTCTGCAGGGATGGATACAGAACAAGGGGCCGATTCAACCGCAGGGCGCGCTGACACGTGCACAAGCCGCGCAGTGGTTGGTTCAATGGATGGGCTGGCAGGGTCCGGCTGCACACCCAACGTTCTTCAAAGTCCAATTTAGCGATGCCAAATCGGTGCCGTCAGGGGAACTCGGTGCCGCGGCCATGATGAGCCAGGCTGGGGTGCTGCCGCTGCAGAACGGAAAGTTTTTGCCGAATCAAACACTCACAGTCGGTGAAGCCGCTCAGGCGCTGGTTCGGGCGATTCAGGTCTACCTGTCCAGCAATTCATGAATGATAGCCACTATTCCGCAGCGGCGGTAGGAGAGTTGTGGCGGGAGGGTGGCCGGGTGGGGCCGGCTGGCCCCGGCCCTTCCCGGCTACGCCCATGAAGTGCCTCCCTCGTTTGCCCCGCTATGTCCTGCTGTTTGTCCCCGTCATGTCCTGCTGTAGCGGTCCCGTTGCATAGGTCATCTCCTCCTCGCCCGGCAATGTGTCATGGAGGAGGAGGGTTCCGTCTCCAGCGCGGTGCGGGACGCGGTACGACGCCGCGTCACCGCACCGGTTTCTCCATCGCGATGCGTTCGATCCCCGCTTCCTCAAACGGTTCCCGAACGCACGGTTCGGCCGGATGTGGGTTAACGCAGGATGGGCCTGCGTACCAGGATCCGCCCGAACAGCCAACGTTCCAACGCACTCCACAGGCCCGACGTGACATAGTAGAGGGCGACGGCGACCGGCGCGCTCCACAGGATGACCAGGGTGATGGCACCGGTGACAGCGGCCCCAAGGCTCTGGGGATGATGGACGGCGATGGATCCGTACGTCACGAGGCTTGCCAAGGCCATCAGTATGGCCGCGGCCAGCGGGACGAGATGCAGCGGATCGCCCATGGTCAATGCGGGCACCCAGGGGACCAGCACGCTGGTCACCGGGTGGTTGAGATAGCGAAATAGGCGGTACAGGACGATGAACACGGGGCTCTGGGCGAGCACCATCAGAAGGGAGGACAGCGGTTTGACACCGTGATCGTCCAGGACCTTTCGCTGTACCTTGAGCCAGTCGGCGGGCGACCCCTTCCAGCTGGCTTTCATCTCTTCGAGGACACGTGAGGCGGCCAGTTGGGCCATGGTGTTCTTGGCGATGCGAACGGACAGGGGCGTCAACAATAGGCGGACACCCAGGGTGAACAGGACGATGGCCAGGCCGGTGTCATGGGTCCAGCCGGCCAGGATCTGCAATAGGGTGAGCAGACTCTGCTCCACGTGAGCGTACATACACGATTCCTCCTTTGGGCATTCGTCGTTGGGCACGTGCACCATGACGCTGCCAAAAGGAGGATGGATCTTCATCATCCCGTTTCCGTGCGGGGCGCTTTCGCCGCACGCAGCGGATGATGCGCAGACTCCAGGGAACGTGAGGCTTCCGGGCAGGTACGGGACAGACGGGGGCATCGAACGACCGGACGCGGACGGGTGCAGGGTGACGTACCGTATGGCGCCACCACACGACAGCAAACGTAGCGAGGATAGTGAGCCATGGGAGAAGGTACAGGATCGGATATGATTCGTTCATGCCCCTCACCTGCCAGAACTGCAACCACTCATCTGTCTCTGCTGGAATCTTATCATATCATGCCGTACGATCGCGGGTCTATGCGGATGAGAATTTGCTTTATTGTCTGGCCACGGGAATCGATAAGGTGGCGATTTTCACTTACCTGTCCGGGGATTGCGTACTTAAAGTGCGTGGATTGACTTTATCGTGTCCGCGAGGTCGGTGCCGCCGATAGGTTAAAGTCGAAACGTTGCGTATGGAGCTACCGGAGTGACAAGTTAAGGTCGAATCGATTGCAATCCCTCCGCCGCGGCGGCATCTTAACGTGAAAACGTTCGTAATCGCCACGGCGGGTCGTGATTGCACAGCCTGGATTCCGTATGGTGGAACTCCGTTCCGCATCCCACATCGACGAGTGCGTGCAACCCGTCTGCTCGGCACACCACCCCGGCGTCAACCGTTCCATCCCGCATCAGCTCGGATGGATCTCGCCCTCCGGATCCATCCAGGCGCCATCATTGACCAGCTGGATGTAGCCATGATTGTGCAGCTCCTGGATGACCTCAAACAGACTGTCTCGTTTGTCCTCCGGGAGGCTGCGGACGAATTCGTTGATTTCGCGGGCGTGGCGAAGCTGCACAAAATGGACGCCGCCGTACTTGGCATGTAGAGAGCGCTCTCGTTGCATGGGTGATCTCCTCCTCGCCGGGTAGTGTGTCCGCGAGGAGGCGGATTCCATCCAGCCCGCCGCAGGGGCATTGGTGACGCCGTGTCACCGCATGGGCTTGTCCATCGCAATGTGTTCGATCCCCGCCTCGTCGAACGGTTCCCCGTATGCGCGGTATCCGAGCTTCTCGTAGAAGCCGCGGGCGTGTGCCTGGGCGTAGAGGACGAGCTTCTTGAAGCCGAGTCGCGCGGCCTCCGCCTCGACAGCTTCCATCAACAGGCGTCCGATCCCGCTGCCCCGCAGCGCCCTTTGCACGGCGACGCGCTCCACCTTGGCGACGCCCGCTTCACCGTAGGGCCGCAGCCGGGCGGTGCCGACGACTTTGTCCTCGCCGTCCCGGGCGAGGAAGTGGATGGTACCGGGGGCCTCGTCGTGTTCGTCCAGTTCCAGTTCCTCCGGTACGCGCTGCTCGTCCACGAACACCTCGCGGCGGACCGAGTAGGCGGCCTCAAGATCGGCGCGGGTTTGGATCTTATCGACACGGTACATGGGCGTTCATCCTCTCTCTGCAGGGTGTTGTGTTCGGGGACAATCCCGGTGACGGCCGACTTCCTCAACTGCTGACCGACGTGTCGAAGACGGACGGCGAACGCCGGCGCCGCCACAGCGTCAGGCAGAGCAGCGTGAAGGCGGCCATCGCCAGGGTCGCCACGGCGAGCAGACTGCGTAACCCGTGGTGGTCCATCACAGTGCCCGTCACCATCGGCCCCACGCCGCTGCCGAGGAACAGCGAGAAGGCGAAGACCGACACGGCCGTCGCCCGGCCTTCCGGCAGCAGCTCGGTGGCGAACGTCTGCAGGGTGGAGTGGCAGTAGCTGAACCCGAAGCCGAGCACGAGGAACCCGGCCATGAGTGCAGCCACACTCGGCCAGGCCCAAACCAGGGCGTAGCCGAGGGTCATCAGGGCCGCCCCGAGCACCGGCATCCGGCGCGATCCAACGCGAGACAGCACCGCCGCGATGGTCCGGCTGCCGATGAGCGCGCCGACGCTGTACAGGGCCGTCAAGAGGCCGATCACCAGGTAGCTCAGGTGCAGTTGGCTCACGCCGAAGACACCGAGGTACGTGAAACCGCCGTAGAAGGCGAACCCTTCGCAGAAGACCAGCCCGTACAGCCCCCAAGCCCGCGCGCTGCGGAGGAGGAGGGTGTAGCGCCGGAGGGCCTCCGTTGGCGTGAACCGACGGGCGCCCTCGGGATGGAACCGGTGGCGGGCGGCAGCGGGATCGAGGTGCTCATGCACCCTGGCCTCTCCCGTCCCTGGACGCCGCATGGCAAACAGCGCCGGGATGGCGGCGAGGCCGAGCAAAATGAACAGCACGCGGTAGCTGACGAACTGGGCGAGCAGTCCGCCGATCACGATGCCGAGCACTTGGCCGGTGGTCGTCATGGACATGAAGAACGCGATCGCGCGGGGACGCGACGCGGGAGGGAAGGTGTCCCCGATGTAAGCGAGCGTCGTCGGGATGATCCCGGCGGCGAAGATACCGGTCAGCACGCGGAGGACCATCAGCCAGGTGAAGCCTTGCACCGCCCCGCACAGGATGGTGCCGATGCCGAACAGGCACACCGCCGCGACGATGGTCCGCACCTTGCCCACCGCGTCCGCCAGCGGCCCGTACACCAACTGAAACAGGCCGTACGGCAGCGAATACGCGGTGACGAGCAGGCCGGCGGTGGCGGCGGTGACGTGGAGGGCCTGCGCCATGGCGGGGAGCATCGGGGCGATGGCCCGGTTGTCCGCGTTGACCAAAAATCCGCCGAGGGCCAGCGCCCACAGGGCGCCGGAAGAGGGTGCCCGGGTGTCTCGGGTTTCCCGGCCGGATGGGCCCACCGCCGTCACACCCAACCTCCGTCGCCCCCGTTGTCGAAACCGCCCGAGTCCCCGAAGCCGGAGTCGCCATAGCCCGCGTCGTTATAGCCTGCGTCGTAGGAGCCGGGATCGTACCCCGGGTCCCCGCCGTAATTGGCCGAATCGTAGGAACCGGGATTGAAGTCCACCTGATCATACGGGTGATTGCCGGGGTCCGGGTCCCCGCCGTATCCGGCGTCTCCGCCGTAACTCCCATCCGGACCATCCCAGCCGCGGTTGGCCAGCTCTTGCTGGAGCTGATCGATCTCATCCTGCTGGAGGATGTTCTGCTGCATCAGCTCGTCGATCATCTGCTGCTGATCCAGGCTGTTGAAGTAGTTGTACTGTGCCCAGTCGATGCGGCCCTGCTCCAGCAGGTACGTCAAGAGCGCCCCGGCGGCCATCCCGCCGAGGAAACTGCCCGTGCTAAACCCGGTCGACGGGGGTGGGTCCATCGGTCCGTACGACGGCGGCATGTAGCCAGGGCCGGTATTGTACGGCCGGGACACGGGCCTGCCGGACCATCCGCTGCCGCGGCGCGCCAGCAACAGGATCAACAGGATGATGATGATCCCCACCAATATCCAGGTCATGTCGACAACCTCCTGCTCTGAGGCGTGCCTGCGCCTGTAGAGGGCCGGATCCGGCGCCAGGCCGCTATCCGAATCGTATCACATCCTGCGCCGGGCGGAAGGGCCCACGTCGCGGCGGACAGGCGGATTTTGTACACTGAGGGGGAGGTGACAAGGATGGAACAGGCCCGCGAGATCCGGCTCCTGGTGGTCGACGATGAACCCGGCATCCTCGAGTTTCTGGAGCTGGGGCTGCGCAACGAAGGGTTCCAGGTGCACACGGCGCCGGATGGGCCGTCCGCCCTGGCAGCGGCGCAGGCGGTGCGGCCGCACGTGGTCATCCTCGACGTGATGCTGCCGGGATTGGACGGGTTCGCGGTGTGCCGGGCGCTGAAGGAGATGGGGGACGTGGTGGTGATCCTGCTGACCGCGAAGGATGCCGTCGCCGACCGCGTGCGCGGGTTGGACATCGGCGCGGACGACTACGTCGTCAAGCCGTTCAGCTTTGAGGAGCTCCTGGCGCGCATCCGGGCCCGGCTGCGCGGCCAATTTCCGTACCTCGGCAAGGAAGTCGTCATCGGGCCGTTTCGCATCGACGACGGGCGCAAGGAGATCGCCTTTCAGGGACGCCTCCTCGCCCTGTCGGCGACCGAATACGAGCTGCTCAAGTACCTCGTGCTGCACCATGACACGGTGGTGAGCAAGGCGCGCCTGCTCGATCACGTGTGGGGCTACGACTTCGGCGGCCAGGACAACATCGTCGAGGTGTACATCCGATCCCTGCGCGACAAGCTGGGGGACGACGAGCACCGCGTCATCCGCACCATCCGAGGGGCGGGGTACCGCCTCGATCTGCCGTGAGGCGGCGGGAGTTCGGCAGGCGGGGGATCGAGGGCCTGTGGCGCACCCTGCGCGGCCTCGTCCGGCCCAAGTCTTTGCGCTACCAGCTGCTGGCGCGGTCGCTCTGGGTGCTGTCCGGGCTGCTGTTGTTCATCGGGCTGTTTCAGTACGCCTTCATGACCCATTTCCTCTACCACAACACCGCCGCCGAGATCAGCTCCGAGGTGCGGGCCATCCCGCTGCGGGTGTGGATGGCAGCACCGCGTTTCGAAGGGTGGTCCCGCCTCGACCGGCCCCAGCCGTTTTCCATCGGCCTGCCCGGCACCCGGCTGGCCTGGGTCGACGCGTCCGGCCAACCGCGGACGCTGTTCCCCGCGGCACCCGGGACGGACGCCGTGCGCCTGCCCGCGTCCGTCTACCAGGACGCCCTCGAGCATGGAACCGGGGATGGGGACTACCGAATTGCCTGGGACGCGCAGGGGCGGCCGCAGCTCGTCGTGCTGGTGCCCGTCGGGCCGCCCGGCCAGCCGATTGGCCTCGTCCAAGTCAGCGCCGACGCGGAGCCCCTCCGCCACGTCCTCATGCGGCAGCTCATCATCTTCATCTGCCTCGCCGCCTCGGCGATGGTGGCCGGGTGTCTGACGTTCATCCCGACCATCCGCCGCACGCTCGATCCGCTCTCTCAAATGGTCGACACCGTTCAGCGTATCGACGCGGGGAAGCTCGACGAGCGGATTGACATCAAGGGAGCCCAGACGGAGGTCGTGCAGCTGGCCACCTCGTTCAACGCGATGCTGGAACGGCTGCATTACGCCTTCGCCGCCGAGCGGGCCGCCCGCGATCGCATGCGCCAGTTCGTCGCCGACGCCTCCCACGAACTGCGCACGCCCATCACCGCCATCCGAGGCTTCATCGAGGTGCTCGGCCGCGGCGCTGCGCGCGATCCCGAACAGCGCGAGCGGGCCCTGGCCAGCATGCAGCGCGAGGCCGAGCGGTTGAGCAAATTGGTGCAGGACCTCCTCACCCTGGCGCGGATGGACGAGGCGCCAGAGCTGCACCTCCGCCCGCAGGCGCTGGACGGGCTGCTGACGGAGCTGGAGCCCCAGTTGCGCGTGCTGGCGGGGGCGCGGGATCTCGAGTGGGACGTGGACGAAGGGGTGGTGGCCGCGGTCGACCGGGATCGCATCCAGCAGGTGGTGCTCAACCTGTTCCAGAACGCCGTACAGCACACTGACCCGGAGACGGGCCGCATCCGGGTGTCTCTCCGGCGCAAGGCGGGCGGTGTCCGAATCTCCGTCCGGGACAACGGGGAGGGCATCGACGAAGCGCATCGGGATCGGCTGTTTGAGCGGTTTTACCGGGTCGATCCCGCGCGATCCCGCAGCCACGGCGGCGCGGGTCTGGGACTGGCCATCAGCAAGGCCATCGTGGAGGCGCACGGCGGGACCATCGCGTGCGAGAGCGAGCCGGGGCGCGGGGCGGAGTTCATCGTGACGCTCCCCTCCGCGACCGAGAATTCCTAGAATGCCTGCATGACGCCTATTCCCGGTGGGCACCCTCCTGCTTGAATCCAGCATCAAGTTAGGAGGATGCTTGTGCGCGATTGGAGAATTCGTTTGGCTTCATTCCTCTGCGCTTGTGGCATGGCCGCCGTGTGGCCGCTGCCTGCGTTCGCGCAGGTCCCGGCTCCCGGCGCGGCCCCCGCTCGGCCGACCCCCCAGGCGAGGCAGGCGCCGGTGGCGAACGTGACGGCCACGATTCAGTTCCGAGTGGTGTCTTCCACCGACTTTCGCGCCATTCCGGGCGCTCGGGTGGTCCTCATTGGCCCGAACGGGCGCATGGTCAAAACCGGCCTCACGGACGGGGACGGGATCTGGCGGACGACGGTGACGGTGCCGCGGGATCCGCGCTTCCCCGACCTCGGGTTCGTCACCGCGCTGTGCGTCGCCTTCGGCCATAACGAGACCGTGGTGTTCGACGTGCCCATCCGACAGGGGACAGCGCAGCCGGTGACGCTCAACCCGATTCAACCTGGGCTGCGTAACGAGCCGATGGCGATGCTCGGGCAGATCCACCGTCTCGATGTGATCGACTTTGTCAACCGCTTCGGCGAAGCGGCTGGCTTGGAGCGCCAGACGCCGATACCCGGCGAAGAGGGATACTCCCCCTTCGGCCCCAGCCTTCGGCGGACGGCGAGCGGCACGCAGGTGAACTCGGGCGGGACTCAGGCACGGTGATCCGCAAGGACCGGAGCGCTCCGAGAGGTTGACGGGGCGATGAGGACGCAGGCCCATGATGCGCAGGCGGGGTGTCGGAAGCGGAATCCGGCGCCCGCGCGGGGGGCGGGCGCCGGGGAGGGTCAGGCGCGGGTGCCTGGAGAGGCTCAGGCGTGAGTCCCCGAGGCGCGATCGGCCGCAGCCGGGGCGTGCACCCGCGTTCGGATGCACAGGGCCAGCAGGGCACACACGAGCGCCGCGAGGCAGGAGACCAGGAACATGCCGGCGTAGTTTCCGCCTGCGGCCAGGATGACCAAACCCGCTACCGGGGCGGCGACCATCAGGCCGATGGACTGGACGAAGTTGCCGAACCCGTACAGCCCGCCGCGCATGCGGGCAGCGAGATCGTCCCCGGCCTCGGCGCGCAGCAGGTCGGTGGCCAGCGCGTAGGCCACGGTCAGGTTGGCTGACCAGAACACGCCCTCGATGGCGACGATGATGAACACCCACACCATGTGGTGGACCACCAGTCCGCACAGCGCGAGCAGCCCGAAGAGCGTCATCACGACGGCGATCAGCCGCTGGGGGGTCCGGCGGCGGTACCATCGCCCCGCCCACACGGCGGCCACCATGCCGGTGGCGGTGAAGACCGACATGGCGAGGGCCGACTGAAGCAGGGTGCCGTGCGCCACGTGGGTCACGAACAGGGTGAAAAACGACGCGATGGCCTCGAACGCGAGCCACGCGAACGCCTGAGAGACGAAATAGAGCAGGAGGTTTCCGCGCAGCAGCCGCCGGTAGGGATGGCCTCCGGGGGAAGGGACCGCTCCCGCGGCGCTCTCGGGAGCGCCGGGTGCGCCGACAGCGCCGGCGACGGGAGCAGCGGCTTCGGCGGCGTCGGCGCCGTGAGGAGCGGCGCCGGGCGCAGCGGCCCCCGACGCTTCCATTGCCGCCTCCGGTTGGGATGCTGCGCGCTCCGGGACGGACAACCCGGTCCACAACCCGCCGACCGCCATCAGCAAGGCCGTCATCACGAACCCGGCCGCGTGCGACGCGGTCCACACCAGCGGGATCACGAGGAACGACAGCAGGTTGCCGAGCTGCCACCACAGGTTCAGATAGCCGGAGGCCACGCCCCACCGCTCCCGGGGCACGACGTCCGGCATCCAGGCGTGGTACGGGCTCGCGCAGCTCTGCTGGAACACATAGAACAGCGTGAGGGCCGCCGCCGCGAGGAAAAACGAGTGGGCGTACGCGAACACCAACCACAGCAGAGCGGCTGCGGGCAGGCAGATGAGCACGTACGCCTTGCGGCGCCAGCCGGGGCGCAGGGTGCGATCGCTCATCCATCCGGTCAACGGGTTCAGGACGAGGCCGAACAGGCCCTCCAGTGCGAGCACGAAGCCGATGACCGGCTGCGAGGCATGAAACGACTCCAGCATGGCGGCGGAGAACACCTTGTTGGCGGCAAACCCGACGTTGCGCGCCAATCCCGCCATGCCGAGCACGTGGACGAGCCCTCGGGGCGGTGTAGTGGCGGTCTGGGACGGAAGGGACGGCCGGCTCATCCGCTGTGCCTCCCGACCAACTTCAGCACGAGGTCGGGCCGGTCCGATCCGATGGCGTCCACGCCCGCCTCCACCATCCGCCGGATGTCTTCCTCGCGGTTCGGCGTCCACACCGACACCAGAATGCCGCCCTGGTGGCAGCGGTCGACGTAAGCCTTCGTCACGCCCTCGAAGTGCAACGAGAGCATCGTGCAGCCGGCGGAGCGGGCGACGGCGACCGGATCGACCGGATAACCGGCTAGGAGCGCGCCGCACTGCAGTCCGGGGAAGGACTGTGTGAGGTGCAGCAGGATGTCGTGGAAGAACGACAGCGGCACGATGCGCTCGATCAGCGCAGGGCGCCCGGCCAACAGTCGGGCGAGGGCTTCGACCGTCTGCGGTGTCTTCAGCTCCACCGCCACCGGGATGGAGATGGCGTCGATCACGTCGGCCAACGACGGTACGCCCTGCCCGTCGCCGATGTCGATCTGGCGCAGCTCCGCCAACGTCAGCTCGTTCACCGGCTTGTCCAAACCGGCGGTGCGCACCAGGTTATCGTCATGGATCACCACCAGCTCGCCGTCCCGGCTCAGATGCACGTCGCACTCCACCAGATCCACGCCCATCTCCGCCAGCTTCGTGAAGGCAGTCATCGAATTCTCCGGATACAGCTCCGCGCCGCCGCGGTGCGCCACCACCCACATGCACTCCGGCCTCCTCTTCGTCGGGGCCCCGAGGCCCCGAGGTCCACGTACGCGTCTCGCATCTCTTCCATACATTTCGCGGCGCTGCCTGAATTCCCCTGCTGCCTTGGGGTTGAACCGCTCTGTAAAACCTTGTTTCATGTAGAATTAGACGTACTTGTGGAGGCCGCATGCGTGGGCACAGGCGGATCAGCAGGCCTTGCCTCGGGCCTTTACGACAGAATCCGACTGAATGATGGCATGAGGCGGGATCGTAAACACAAAAACTGTGGTGAATGGCCGGTCCGCGCGAAATTTAAGGTGGCGAATTGCCTTTAACGGTTGGTACAGGAGGGCCGAGGGCGACGGATAAATGCAAAAATGGCGCTATTTTGACCGTCTCGCCTTGCATAAGCACAAAACTGTCGCAATCGATCCCGCTGTTGGTCGCCGTAACCGCAAATCTGGCGTTCCTCGCCTCCCTTCCATCCACCGCGACACTTGGCTTTTCCGGATCGTACATAAAGCGATTGGACAGCGTGGTATTCCGCTCGATCATCCTGTACTATGAATGCGAATGAAGGAGGGGAGTTGCCCTTGGCGAAGATCTACGTGATTCACGAGAACGACGAGTGGACGGTTCATCTGACCCGGCAGCTGGACCAGCTCGGCCTGCCGTACGAGCTGTGGCACCTGGACGAGGGGCGGGTGGATCTGACGGAGGAGCCGCCGCAGGGCGTGTTCTACTCCCGCATGAGCGCGTCGTCGCACACCCGGGGCCACCGTTATGCGCCGGAGTTGACCGGGGCGGTGCTGGCCTGGCTGGAGGCGCACGGCCGGGTGGTGTTCAACGGATCGCGTGCGCTGCAGCTGGAGGTCAGCAAGGTCAACCAGTACATGGCGCTGCGCCGGTACGGCATCCGCACGCCGGAGACGGTGGCGGCCGTCGGCCGCTCGCACGTGCTGGCGGCGGCTGAGCGGTTCCGCGGCCGGCCGTTCATCACCAAGCACAACCGCGCCGGCAAGGGACTCGGGGTGCAGCTGTTCCACTCCATCGAGGCGCTGCAGGCGTACTTGGATGGCCCCGAATATGAGGCGCCGGTGGACGGCATCACGCTGCTCCAGGAATACATTCAGGCGCCTGAGCCGTTCATCACCCGCTGCGAGTTCGTCGGCGGCAAGTTCCTGTACGCGGTGCGGGTGGACACTTCCCAAGGGTTTGAGCTGTGTCCGGCGGACGCCTGCCAGGTTGGGGATCTCTTCTGCCCGGTGGGCGAATCGGTGCCCAACAAGCCGAAGTTTCAAATCATCGACGGTTTCGATGACCCGATTCTGCGCCAGTACGAGGCGTTCCTGGCCGATCACGGTATCCAGATCGCGGGCATTGAGTTCATCCGCGACGCGGAAGGCGTGATCTACACATACGACGTCAACACCAATACCAACTACAACTCCGATGCTGAGGCGGCGGCGGGCGTATCCGGCATGCGCGCGGTGGCCGAGTTCCTCGGCGCACAGCTGCGACGGGTGGAGGCGGAGCTGGCGACGGCCGCGCGCTGACGCAAGAGGCGTGCCACGAGTCGAGCCGGACGAGCGGGCGCCGACCTGCGGCCGGGTGGCGTTTGACCCGGGGAACGTGCGGATCGACCGGACGGATCACAGAAATCGCCGCGGCCGAGCGGAGCGGAGAGGAGACAGACGAGCATGAGATACGGATTTTGGATGCCCATCTTCGGCGGTTGGCTGCGCAACGTCGAGGATGAGGGCATGCCGGCCACATTCGAATACGTCAAGCAGGTGGCCCAGTCCGCGGAGCGGTGGGGCTACGACACGACCCTCATCGCCGAGCTGTACCTGAACGACATCAAGGGCCCGGAGGCGGATTGCCTGGAGGCCTGGACCACGGCGGCCGCCCTGGCGGCGGTGACGGAGAAGCTGGAGATCATGACGGCGGTGCGTCCGGGCTTCCATAACCCCGCTGTGACGGCGAAGATGGCGGCGAACATCGACAGGCTCAGCCAAGGCCGCTTCACGCTCAACGTGGTGTCGGCCTGGTGGGCCGAGGAGGCGCGCCAGTACGGGGGCGTATTCACCGAGCACGACAGCCGCTACGAGCGGACGCTGGAGTTCGTCCACGTACTCAAGGGGCTTTGGACGCAGGACGTGTTCACCTACGACGGCAAGTACTATCAGATCCGGAACGCGAGGCTCGCCCCGAAGCCCGTCCAGCGGCCGTACCCGGTGTTGTACGCGGGCGGGGAGAGCGAGCGGGGCAAGGACACCATCGCCGAATGCTGTGACGCGTACGTGATGCACGGCGGGACGGTGGAGGAGATCTCTACCAAGATTGAGGACATGAAGCGCCGCCGGGCGGAGAAGGGCAAGCCTCCCTTCCGGCACTTCGGCATGGCGGCATACGTGATCTGCCGCGACACGGAGGCGGAGGCCGAGGCGGAGCTGGCCCGCATCACGGACGTCAAGGCGGCCGGGGGTTACGCCAGCTTCGAGGATTTCACCACGAAATCGCAGCTGGAGCTGAAGCTGAGTCTGTACGACTACTCGGTGTCCAACCGGGGCCTGCGGCCAAACCTCATCGGGACGCCGGAGCAGATAGCGGATCGCATCCTCGCGTACGAGCGGGCGGGCTTGGACCTGTTGCTGCTCCAGTTCTCGCCGCAGCTGGAGGAGATGGAGCGGTTCGCGCGGGATGTGATGCCGTTGGTGGAGGAGAAGCGCGCGCTGACGCGGGCGTGAGGCGATCGCGGTGGGCGGCGATCCCGCAGCGTGACGCGGATTCCCGTGGCGGCGCATCGGCGCGTGCAGGGGCGGCCGGGCCCGCGCAGGCTCGGTGTGTCGCGTGGGCCAAAGCGGGCGGTGCGGCCAGGGGGACGGATGCCCTCCTGGCCGCCTGACGTTCATGCCAAAATCTCGAACAGGATGGCGGTCGCGTCGTCTGATACCTTCAGCCGGGGGTGGCGCAGGCAGTCTGGATCGTTCGCCTCCGCTTGGCGCAAGCGATCCGCCGCCGCGGCGAGGGGCCCCGCCTCTCCGGGCCGGACCGAACCAGTGAGGGCTGCCCAGTCGGCGAGCCCGAACAGATCGACGGCGCGGGAGAACCCGTCGCTGGAGAGCACCCCGCGCAGGCCGGCCTCGGCAGGCAGCCGGCCGGTGACGGCATGGGGAATCCCTTTGCCGTCGAGGCTTGCGGCGAAATATCCGTCCGGCGTGTTCATGCGGTTGCGGTTGGCCCGCAGCAGTGGAAGGGCCTCTGCCTTTGCCTCCTCATACCCCTGCCCCTTGCGCTGCCGCTCGTGGATGAATCGGATGACGGCGTCGTCGAGCGGGGCGAGCCGCGGATCGGAGAACACCCGCACCGGGCCCGCGGCGGCGCGCAGCGCCAGGGTGCAGTCGCCGAGGATGGCGTACTCCAGGGCGTCCTCTCGCAGCTTCACCGCGGCGAGGGATGCGCTCGGTTGCTCGTGTGGCGCCAGCGATCTCCACTCGGGCATGCGGTGATCGGCCTCGCGCCGGGCGGCCCGCACCGCCTCGGCCAGGTTGTCCAGGAGCGGCCGGTCGTCGGAGAGCAAGCCGGACAAGGCGTCGGCCAGCGCCGCCGCGAACCACGCCGCGTCCGATGCATCCGAGAATCGGCAGCGGCCGCCCAACCCGGTCGCGCCGTCGATGACGGCCGCCCCGCGGGCGGTGCACACCGCCCGGTCCTCGTTGTGCTTCCCGACCCCTTTTCGGCTGGTCACTTCCAAGCACTGAATTTGCATGTCGCACCGCCCGTCGTCTTATAAGTCGTGATGCACAATCAGACCGACCAGGATCAAGAGCGCGCCCAACCCCATCGAAAGCCAGACCGGCGTACGCCGATTCGGCAGCCCTCCGATGGTGAGGATGAATCCCCCGTACACCATCAGCAACACGCCCCCGAGCAGGATCAACAGCATGGCCGCGTCCGCGAACGACTGCTTGCTGAGGATCTGGATGGATCCGATGGTCAGGCTCAGGGCCGCGGTGAAAAACCCGAGGATCTGCAGGCTCTCCCGCTTCAGCTCGTCGATGGACTGGCTCACGCGGGCATTGACCTGGTTGAACTCCTCGCGGGCGGTCGCCAGCTGCCGCTGCGTCTCCCGCAGCTGGGTCTCCAGCTCGTGGGACGCCTTGGCGAGGTGGATGTTCGTCAGGTGTGTCTGGTAATCGGCGAGTCGAATCGGGTAGTCGAGCTTGTCCGAGCTCTCCTCGTCGATGGCGCGGTGGACGAGATCCATCGCGCGATCGTAGTGCCCGAGCAAAGCCTCGATCCGGCCGTAGGTTGCGTAGAACTTGGGATACGCCTCGATGGAGATGGCCCGGGTGACTGCCGCCCGCGCCTGCTCCAGTTGGCTTTCAGGGACCTCGCACCCGTTCTCCTTCGCCAGCACCACCGCCTCGGCGAAGTTGTGCAGCACGCCCGCATGCTCCGGCAGCTTGCCGAGCGCCCGTTCGGCTGCCTCCAACGACGGCAGCCACTGGCGTTGGCTCTTGAGCATCAGGGAGTCGACGTGATCGAACAACACGTGGAATCGGAACTCCGCCCGGTAAGGGCGCAGCGCGTCGTACCAGATCGGTTCCTTCATCCGTCGCGCGTAGGAGGCGATCACGAAGTACGCGCAAAACCGGATCCTATCCTGGTCCTCGGACGTATCCGGCGCGGTGAGACGGCCCGCCAGGAACTGTTGCAGCTGGTGGATGAGCCCGGCGTCCGCGTGCTCCGCGATCTTGACTGCCTGTACCTCAAAAGCGCGATCCTGCTCTGGCGGCAACGCGCGGAACTGGGCGATGACATCGGCCAATCCCCCGGTGTCTGGGCGCGTTTGCGTCGACATGGATGCACCTCCGCGGCGGTGAATCTGCCATCCATTGTATAATAAAAGGTGGCTGGGAGTCTGCTATCGGTCCGTTGCGCGGGCGGTCTTTCAAGTGGCGCGAGGATGCGAGCGGCGGACAGGCGCACCGGAGGAGGAGGAACCGGGATGTACGAGACGATTCGAATCGAAGAACGCGGGAGCGTGGGCGTGATCACCCTGAACCGGCCCGACCGATTGAACGCGATCACGCCGCAGATGCTGGAGGAGTTGCGGGATGCCTTCGGCCGCGTGCAGCAGCGTGACGCGGTGCGGGCGGTAATTTTGACCGGGGAGGGGCGCGCCTTCTGCGCGGGACAGGACCTGCGGCTGGTGGAAGAGCACCCCAACGCGGATTACCGGGGGCTCGTGGAAAGCGGATACAATCCCTTGGTGGAATCCATCACATCGCTCGAAAAGCCGGTGGTGGCCGTGGTGAACGGAGTGGCGGCCGGAGCGGGGGCCAGCCTGGCGTTGGCGTGCGATCTCCGGTTGGCGTCGGATCGAGCTTCCTTCGTGCAGGCGTTTGTCCACATCGGGCTCGTGCCGGATTCCGGGGCGACCTGGTTTCTCCCGAGGCTGGTCGGGTTGACGAAGGCCATGGAGCTGGCGATGCTCGGCGAGACGGTCTCGGCGGAGGAGGCGTTGCGGATCGGGCTCGTGAACCGGGTGGTCCCGCACGACGAACTGGCCGCGCAGGCGGAGCAGCTGGCGGAGCGCTTGGCGGCTCTGCCGACGCGGGCCATCGGTTACACCAAGCGGGCCCTGTACCAGGGGATGCACGCGTCCCTCCGCGACCAGCTCACACTGGAGGCCGAGCTGCAGCAGTTGGCCGGGCAGACAGAGGACCATCGCGAAGGCGTGCGCGCCTTCCTGGAGAAGCGTAAGCCGGTGTTCCACGGTCGGTGAGGCCGTGGCGGGAGGAGGCTGTCGCGGGAGGAGGCCTTCGCGCCACCGAGGCGCCTTTGTCGCGTAAAGTACTGGCCCTTGTGGTCTGCCCGCAGGCAGGCAAGGTGGGCGCGCAATTCGGGCAGGGCCATGGGTCCAAGAAACCGACGATGGGACGGCTAGAGGAATGTGCCGCCGCTGGCTTTACCGCGTTCGTCTCCCGGCCCGCGGGCTTTAGCACATCGCCTCCTGCCCCGCGGGCCTGCCCCTCTCCCCCTCTCCGTCTTCCACGTGCCCTGGCTGCTCACGCGAATCGCGCCCTGATCCATAGCGGAATGTTGCAGATAGTTCAATAGGATGAGACGAATACCCTCCGAATGGGTCTGGAACCCGGTTCGTCCATTCACTAACGTGTGAGGGTGAACAGGGAAAATGATGGGATTCAAGGAGGGGAGTTTGTACCGTGGCGTACAGGCGTAGGGGACCGGGGGATTCGGAAGGAGACAGTGTGGAACGGGTACCTTTCTTTCGACAGATCCGCGGTGAGGTGACGTTGTACTGGATAGGGGCATCCGTTGGTGCCATTGTGTTCGATCTGGTGATGTGGCGGACCACGAACCACATGCTCAACGGGTGGCTGAGGTGGACGTTTGGCTCCATCATCGCCGGGATTGTGGTATTGGCGGCGTTGGTCCAACTGCGCCTTCGGGTTTTACTTCGGCCCATCGGGGTGTTGTACCACGAGATGCAGCGCTTGGCCCAGGGGGACGTGGGAGATCGGGAGTTGGGCGTGGCGGGGCGGACGGATTTGGCGGCGGTCGTGGAAGCACTTCGCCAGGCCAAAGGAAACATGCGCGGCATTCTTCAGCACTTGAAAGAGGCCTCACTGCGGTTAACCCAGTCGGCTGAGGAACTCAGTGCAAGTGCCCAGCAGACCAACCGGGCCTCCGAACAGACAGCGGCCTCCGTGAGTGATATTCAGGAGCGCATGCAGGTTCAGCGGCAGGAGATTTTGGAGACGGAACAGCGGATGCGGGAGACGGTGGAAGCCGTGGAACGGATCCAGCGCCTCGGCGACATGGCCATGCGGTTGTCGCAGGCGAGCCGGGGCAAGGTGGACGCGGGCAAAGCGGAGATCCAGCAAACCGCAGAGCGGATGTTGGTCATGCGGCAACAGGCCGGCGATATGACGCGTCAGGCCGAGTCCCTGTGTGCACAAGCGGACCAGGTGAAGGAGATCACCCAGTGGATTCAGGAGATCGCGGATCAGACACAACTGTTGGCTTTGAATGCGGCCATCGAGGCGGCCCGGGCCGGCGAAGAGGCGCGCGGCTTCACGGTGGTGGCGGACGAGGTGCGGCGTCTTGCAGCACAGGCAAAGTCGGCCTCCGACCGAGTTCACTCGGTGGTGTCGGAGATGGGCCGCCAGGCCACAGCTTCCCTGGCCGCGGCGCAGTCGGTCGCGGCGGCGGTGGAAGCCGGTCAACGCGCGGCAGAGTCGGCGGCTGCCACCTTCCTGTCCATCGTGGAGGATTTGGAGCAGCAGGACGCCTACATCGAAGAGATTGAAAAGGCGGCTTCGGAAATTGGGGTGCGTGCGCAGACGGTGAAACAGGCCATGACCGAACTGGTCGCATCCGCCGAGCAGCAGACCGAGCTTGCGGAGACCGTCGCCGCGGCCAGCCAGGAGCAACTTGCCATGATGGAGGAGGTCACGGCCAGCTCCGAGGACGTCCGTGAGATGGCTCGCACCTTGCAACAGCTGGCGGACCAGTTTTCATGGGAAGCGGACGCTCCCCGGTTCAAGGAGGGATGAATTGACCCTCGAGAACCAGCGCAGCAGTTGAAGGCGGTTGCATCCGGCGCGGAAACCATTTCTTGTTGCCAAGCGAACGGCGACTCGCTAGGATGGTACAGGGTTATGAGGTTCTGTCGATAATTATGCAGAGCCGAGTCCTGTGATCACAGGCCCATTCCAAGACCCGCCGGACGGAGGGCCTTCGGATGGATAAAGGAGTGTTGTGCATGGCGAGCGTTCGTTTGGAATCGCACCCGGTCACGCCGGCACCGTCGCCAGCGGACGGGGGCGTTGGAACCAGCGGGGCCGCCGGCGGGGCCACCGCGGGGACCACGGCTGCAGACGCCGGGCTGCGGCGGGGGCTGAGGCAGCGGCATTTGTCCATGATCGCCATCGGCGGGGCCGTCGGCACCGGATTGTTTGTGGCCAGCGGATCGTCCATTTCGACGGCGGGGCCGGGCGGAGCGCTGTTGGCGTACGCCATTGTGGGCCTCATGGTGTACTTCGTGATGACCAGCCTGGGCGAGATGGCGACGTTTATGCCGGTGGCGGGATCGTTCGAGCAGTACGCCTCCCGCTTTGTCGATCCGGCGCTCGGCTTCGCCCTCGGCTGGAACTACTGGTACACGTGGGCGGCGACGCTGCCGGCGGAACTGGCGGCGGGGGCCATCGTGATGAAGTACTGGTTCCCCAACACCCCGTCGGTGGTGTGGAGCGCCCTGTTCCTCGCCCTCCTGTTTTTGCTCAACGTCGCGTCGGTCAAAGGGTACGGCGAGGGCGAGTACTGGTTCGCCGGGGTCAAGGTCCTGACCATCCTCGTCTTTCTGGCCGTCGGCCTGTTGATGATTTTCGGCATCCTGGGCGGCCACCCGGTGGGATTCCACACGTTCAACACGGGCGGTTCACCGTTTCACGGCGGCTGGCTCGGCTTGCTCAGCACGGTGATGGTGGCGGGCTTCGCGTTCCAGGGCACGGAACTGGTCGGCCTGGCCGCGGGGGAGAGCGACAACCCGCGCGAGACCGTGCCGAAGGCCATCCGGCAGGTGTTCTGGCGGATCCTGTTGTTCTACGTGTTGGCCATCTTCGTGATGGGCATGCTCATCCCTTACACCGATCCGAATCTGCTCAACGCCAGTGTCGATCACGTCGCCATCAGCCCGTTCACCCTGGTGTTCCAGCGGGCTGGCCTTGCGTTCGCGGCGGCGGTGATGAACGCGGTCATCCTGACGGCGGTCCTGTCGGCGGGCAACTCCGCCCTCTACGCGTCGAGCCGAATGCTGTGGGCGCTGGCACGCGAGGGCAAGGCGCCGCGGTGGTTCGCCCGGGTCAACCGGCGCGGCGTACCCATGAATGCCCTTTACGTGAATACGGTCATCGGCTTCGTCGCCTTTCTGTCGTCCCTGTTCGGCAACGGCGCAGTCTACACCTGGATGCTCAATGCGGCCAGCCTCACCGGATTTTTGGCGTGGCTGGGCGTCGCCGTGAGCCACTACCGGTTCCGCAAGGCGTACCTGGTCCAGGGGCGTGATCTGGACGCACTGCCCTACCGGGCGAAAGGGTACCCGTTCGGGCCCATCCTGGCCGCGGTGCTGTGTGGGATCGTCATTGTCGGACAGGATGTCAGTGCGTTCGTCGGCGGGCAGATCGACTGGGCCGGCGTGCTGGCCACCTACATCGGGATCCCGCTGTTCCTGCTCCTGTGGTTCAGCTACAAGCTGGTGAAAAAGTCGAAGGTCATCCCGCTGCAAGAGGTCGATTTCGACCTGCGTTGACGCCCGGCGGCACGGGCGGAGCGCGGACGTGCGATGGCACGGCGCCGCGCCAACCTGGCCGCCTGCCATCGGTGTCACGACAGGCCATCCGCTCTCGGCTCAAGGCCACGCCGGGGCGGGTGGCCTTTTTGTCCTGCGGAAGGTGTATGATACAGGCGAGAGACGGGGAGGGAGGAGGGGGTCCGATGGACCTTCGCTTTGATCACCTGATCCACGCCGTATCCGATCCGGAGAGGGCGCGCCGGACTTTCGCCGATCGCTTCGGTTGGCACACCGTGGCAGGGGGCGAGCACCCGGGGTTTGGCACCTACAACGCCCTCGCCTATTTCGGGCTGCCCTACATCGAATGGGTGGGCGTCCGAAAACCCGAAGTGGCGGCCAGGCGCCCCTTCGGCCGCGACGTCCTGCGCGCTCTGCGGGCGGGCGAGGGGCCGATGCAGTTCGCGGTGCGCACGCAGGACATCGAGGGGATAGCCGCCCGCTGGCGGCGGGCGGGGCTCGCGCACGAGGGGCCCGTCGAGGCGTCACGGGTGCGGCCGGACGGCGTGACGTTGCGTTGGCGCATGCTGTTTCCCGCGCAGGAACCGGGGGAAATGCTTTTGCCGTTTGTCATTGAATGGCCGACGCAGGACGAGGTCCGCCTGGCCGATCTGCGCCAATCGGGCCTGGCCCCCGATCCCGCCGGCGCGCCGCGGCTCCGCGCCGTGCACGCGTTGGTCCGCGACCTCGCGCGCTTGCAGCGAAGCCTGCACACCTATTTCCCGGGTGTGCTGGAACCTTGTGAGTCGTCGGCACAGGGGCGCGGCGTGCGCTGGCCGTGCGGCGAGGTGACGGTGTTCATATGGGAACCGGCGGACGGCGCGCTGCGGCGCGTCCTGGACACCGTCGGGGAGCGGCCGTTTCTGGCCGAGTTCGAACTCTCGGCCGGCGCCATGGCCCAGCGTTCTGCCGCCGTCGACGCGGACGGGGGGATTGGCGCGAGTTCGGGGCTACCTGAGGCGGGCGCACAGGGCGCCGCCGCAGCGGCGGGCGGCCTGACACGGACCGCTGACGACGCGGCCAGGCGGCTGGAGGCGGCCGGGGCGCCGGTGCTCGGGCTGTGGGTCGTGACGTCCGGATGACCCGTGGCCAGGTTCGCGGCCGGTTTGCGCCGAGCCCGACCGGCCTGTTGCACCTGGGCAACGCCTTCACCGCGCTGGTGGCGTGGCTGCAAGCGCGCCAGGCGGGCGGGGTGTTCGTCCTCCGAATGGAAGACATCGATCCGGCGCGATCGCGCTCGTCCTACGCCGAACAGGTCCTCGCCGACCTGCGGTGGCTCGGCATCGACTGGGACGAGGGGCCGGACGTGGGCGGGCCGTACGGCCCGTACCGCCAGAGCCAGCGCGGGGATCGGTACGAAGCGGCGCTGGCGCGGTTGCAGGCAGACGGGTGGTTGTATCCCTGCTACTGCAGCCGGGCGGAACTGGCGGCCATCGCCAGCGCACCGCACGGGCTGGCGTCGGAGGGCCCCGCGTATCCGGGCTGGTGCCGCCACCTGAGCGAGGCGGAACGGGCCCGCCGCGCCGCACGCAAGGCCCCGGCGCTGCGCTTCGCGCTGCCGGGGGATGACGCGGTGACGTTCGTCGACGGGATCGCAGGCGTCCAGACCTTTCCGCCGGGCGCCGGCGGGGATTTCATCGTCAAACGGGCGGACGGGGTGGTCGCGTATCAATTAGCGGTGGTGGTGGACGACGCGGACATGGCGATCACGGACGTCGTCCGTGGCTGGGACCTGCTCGATTCCACCCCGCGCCAGCTGTACCTGTACCAGGCCCTCGGCCTCAGGGCGCCGCGGTTCGCGCACGTACCGCTGTTGGTGAACCCGGACGGGAGCCGATTGGCCAAGCGGGACGCGTCCATCACGCTGGCCGCGATGCGGGCCTCGGGCATCGCGCCAGAGGCCGTGGTGGGCTGGCTTGCCCGTCTCGCGGGATGGATGGATCGGCCAGAGCCGGTGCGCCCCGTCGATCTCATCGGACATATGGATCTCGCCTTACTCCCGCGCGAGGTCATCCGCATCCCGGATGAACTGCTGTCTTGGCTGCGCCGATGCGGAGGTCAAGCCTGAAAGCCGATGGGGACTTCGCGGTACGTCACTCTGCCGTTTCTCAATGTCACGAGTGTGATGTGAGCATGATTTTTCCTTCCATGGGAATCCTACGCCATGCGTCGGGGTGCGCGGCGGTGTCATGGAACAGCGGCGCTGCGTGACCACGCGCCGTTGCCGGTGTGTACCTGTGCGTGTGGAAAGGGGTTCTCGTATGGACAGTGTCATCCTCGCCCGCTGGCAGTTCGGGATCACGACCATCTACCACTTCTTCTTCGTCCCCATCACCATCGGACTCGCCTTTTTGATCGCCTTCATGGAGACGGCGTACGTTGTGACCGGCGATCAGGCGTACCTGCGGATGACCAAGTTCTGGGGCAAGCTGTTCCTCATCAACTTTGCCGTCGGGGTCGTCACCGGCATCATGCAGGAGTTCCAGTTCGGCATGAACTGGTCGAGCTATTCCCGCTACGTCGGAGACGTGTTCGGCGCCCCGCTGGCCATTGAATCCCTGGCGGCGTTCTTCCTGGAATCGACCTTTCTCGCCGTGTGGCTGTTCGGCTGGGACAAGCTGCCCAAACGGGTGCACGTGCTGTCCATCTGGTTGGTCGCCATCGGTACCACCCTGTCGGCTTTCTGGATCCTGACCGCCAACGCGTTCATGCAGGAGCCGGTCGGACATGTGGTGCGCGGGGGCCATGCGGAGATGGCGAGCTTCGGCCAGCTCATCACCAACCCGCAGCTGTTGTTTGAGTTTCCTCACGTGTGGCTGGGAGCGCTCAGCACCGGCGCGTTTTTCGTCGCCGGCATCAGCGCCTACCAAATCCTCAAGCGGCGCAGCGTCGACATCTTCAAACGATGCTTTTCCATCGCCATCGTCGCTGCCACCGTCACCAGCATCCTCACGGCTGTCGTCGGGCACGACCAAGCGCAGCACCTGATGCGCGCGCAGCCGATGAAGATGGCCGCGTCCGAGGCACTATGGGACACGAGCCCGGAGGTGGCGCCATGGGCGATTGTGGCGGGGATCGACTCCGCAAACCATCGCAACACCTTCGAGATCGAAATTCCCGGCTTGTTGAGCTTGCTGGCCTACAACCGCCTGCACGGCAGCGTGCCGGGCATCAACCAACTGCAGGCGATGTACGAGCAGCATTACGGACCCGGCAACTACATCCCGCCGGTTCGGACCACCTTCTGGAGCTTTCGCATCATGGTGGCCGCCGGATTGCTGATGATCTTGCTGGCATTGTACGGCGTGTTTTTGTCGACGCGCGATCGGCTGGAACGGCGGCCCTGGTATCTGAAGACCATGGTGCTGGCCATCTTCCTGCCGTTGATAGCCAATACCACGGGCTGGATCATGACGGAGGTGGGCCGCCAGCCGTGGGTGGTGTTCGGCCTGCTTCGAACGGCCGACGGCGTGTCGCCCACGGTGCCGCCGAGCCTGGTGTGGACGACCCTCCTCGGATTCGGTGGGATCTACGGCGTCCTGGCGGCCATCGACCTGTACCTGTTCATGAAAGTCATCCGGGACGGTCCTGCCCTTGAAGGGGAGCAGACCGACGACGAGGGCCTGGAGGTGGCTCCTCTGTAAGCGGTATCCGCGTGTGGCCGGCGGATCGCCAGGCCCGTCCGCTGTACGCCGCCGGTTCGCGCTGTGGCCGCGACGCTTTGGAAAGGAGATCCTGTCCATGGACTTGAACACGATCTGGTTTCTCATCATCGGGGCGCTGTTCACGGCGTTCTTCCTGTTGGAGGGATTCGATTACGGAGTCGGCATGCTGGTGCCGTTTCTCGGCCGGACCGATGAGGAGCGGCGCGTCATCATCAACACCATCGGGCCCTTCTGGGACGCCAACGAGGTCTGGTTCATCACCGCCGGCGCTTCCATGTTTGCGGCGTTCCCGAATTGGTACGCCACGCTGTTCAGCGGTTTTTACCTGGCTTTGTTTCTGTTGTTGATCGCGCTGATCGGGCGCGGGGTGTCCTTCGAGTTCCGCAGCAAGCTCACGCACGCCGGTTGGCGGCGGGGCTGGGATTGGGTCATATTCTTCGGGAGCCTGCTGCCTCCCTTGCTCTGGGGGGTCGCCCTGGCCAACTTGATGCGCGGCGTGCCCATCGACCAGCACATGAACTACGTGGGGACCTTCTGGGACCTCATCAGCGTCTATTCGGTGGTGGGCGGGGCGAGCGTCGTCTTGCTGTTCCTGTTGCACGGGGCGCTCTTTCTCACCCTGCGCACGGAGGGCGCCATTCAGCGGCGGGCCCGCCGGCTGGCCTTGGCCATCGGCGCGTGGACGACCGCACTGACCTTCTTTTTCGTGATCCTCAGTTACTTCGAGACGGACATGTTCACGCGCCTCGGGGTCGATCCCGGTTCCATCCCCATCCTGGCCGGCCTCTCTCTCTTCTCGGTGCAGTTTTTCATCCGTGCCAAGCGCGACGCGTGGGCCTTTGCGATGACCGCACTGACGATTGTCCTGTCGACCATCACGGTGTTCATGGACCTGTACCCGCGGGTGATGGTCAGCTCCCTCAACCCGGATTGGAGTCTCACCATCTATAACGCCGCCTCCAATCCGTATTCGCTGCGCGTGATGACCATCATCGCCCTGACCGTGCTGCCCTTGGTGGTGCTGTATCAAATCTGGAGTTACTGGGTGTTCCGACACCGGCTGAAAGCGGCCGAACACCTGGAGTACTGAGGTCAAATTCTTGCCAGATGACACGATCGTGGTATGATGCCTTTGGCCGGGAGCCTCCGGCGGGACGGCGGGGAGCCTCGTCGGCCTCGACGGGCACAGGACACACACCGCCAAAACATGCCTATCAGAGATTTCCGGATGGAGCCCGGAAGAAGAAAGCAGGGAGTGGACATGGCGACGAGACGAAACAGACCTGCACCCGCCTCATGGCAGGCGCTGCACGGGCCCAACCTCGGTTGGGCCCTGGAGCTGTATGAGCGGTACCAGACGGATCCGCAATCCGTCGACGACCAGACGCGCGCCCTGTTCGAACGCTTGGGGCCGCCACCTGTGGAAGGGTCCGCAGGGCCAGCAGCGAATGCAGACACGGCCCGTCAGGCGGCGGACACGACTGCGCAAGGCCGGGCGGGTGACGCCGCGTGGCAGGGGCAACCGGGGACGGCCGCTGCCGTGGACACTCAGCGGATCGTGGCCGCGCAACGGCTGGCTCGCAACATCCGCATGTACGGCCATCTGGAGGCGCGCATCAATCCCATCGGAGAACCGCCTGCGCCGGCGGCCATCCTGGATTTGCAAAACTACGGGTTGACCGAGGATGATCTCGCACGCATCCCGGCTCACTGGGTGTGGGCGCACGCCCCCGTCGGCGTACGGGACGCGAAGACCGCGCTGCAGCGTCTGCGACGGGTGTACACGGGATCGCTCGCTTATGAGTTTGCACACGTGCACAACCCGGAGGAGCACGCCTGGTTGACGCGCCACGTGGAGTCGTCCGAGTGGCCGCGCCCGTTGCCGGCGGTGCAAGCCAAGGCGCTGTTGCGCCGGTTGATTGAAGTCGACGAGTTCGAGAAGTTTTTGCACCGTACATTCGTCGGGCAGAAGCGCTTCTCCATCGAGGGCGTCGACATGTTGGTGCCGATGCTGGACCGGCTCATCTACCTCACCGTTCAGTCCGGGGCCAGGGATGTGATGATCGGCATGGCCCACCGCGGCCGCCTCAACGTGCTGGCACACGTCCTTGGCAAGCCGTATCAGGCCATCTTCTCGGAGTTCCACGCCGCGCCGAACAAGGAACTGGTGCCCTCCGAAGGCTCCATGGGCATCAACTACGGCTGGACGGGCGACGTGAAATACCACCTGGGGGCCAACCGCGACGTGGGCGATGGCCATGAGGTTCAGGCGCACCTCCGCCTGGCCAACAACCCGAGCCATCTGGAATTCGTCAACCCGGTGGTGGAAGGGTTCGCCCGCGCCGCGCAGGACGACCGGAGCCAGGCGGGCGCGCCCCGGCAGGACATGGACGCCGCCGTGGCGGTGTTGGTCCACGGGGACGCGGCGTTTCCCGGCGAGGGCATCGTCGCGGAGACCCTCAACCTGTCGCGGCTGCCCGGGTACACGACGGGCGGGACAATTCACATCATCGCGAACAACCAGCTGGGGTTCACGGCCGTCCCGGAAGAGGGCCGTTCCACCCGCTACGCCAGCGACTTGGCCAAGGGCTTCGAGATCCCGATTGTCCACGTCAATGCGGACGATCCGGAGGCGTGCCTGGCCGCAGTGGAGCTGGCCCACGCCTACCGGCAGGCGTTTCACAAGGACTTCCTCATCGATCTCGTCGGTTACCGCCGGTGGGGGCACAACGAAGGCGACGATCCGGTGATGACCCAGCCGCGCATGTACGACGTGATCGCCCATCATCCCACCGTCCGCGAGCTGTACGCCAAGCGTCTGTTGGAAGCTGGCGTGGTGCAGCCCGACGAGGTGGCGGAACTGGAGCGCCAGGTGCGGGATCGCCTGCGCCAGGCCTACAGCCAGGTCGGGGAGGAAAAGGACGAGGCGGAGCCGACGTGGAAGCATGGGGGTCCGATGCAGCCCGTGCACGCGCGGCCGATCAGCCGCGAACAGCTGCAGGCGTTCAACGAAGCCCTGCTGGCGCGGCCGGAGGGGTTCACGGTGTACCCGAAGCTCGACCGGATCCTGCAGCGGCGGCGGACGGCGTTTACGCAGCCCGACGGGCGCGTGGACTGGGCGCACGCGGAAGCGCTCGCGTTCGCCAGCGTGATCGCGGAGGGCATCCCGGTACGCCTGACCGGCCAGGACTCGGAGCGGGGCACGTTCAGTCAGCGCCACCTGGTCCTGCACGATCACCGGACCGGCCAGACCTACACGCCATTGCAGCACCTCCCCCAGGCGCGCGCGTCGTTCGCGGTGCACAATTCGCCGCTGACGGAGGCGGCGGTCATCGGGTTTGAGTACGGGTACAACGTCCAGGCTCCGCAGACGTTGGTCTTGTGGGAGGCGCAGTTCGGCGACTTCGCGAATGCGGGGCAGGTGTTGATTGACCAGTTCTTGTCGGCGGGCCTGGCCAAGTGGGGCCAGCCTTCAGGCCTGGTGCTCCTCCTGCCGCACGGGTACGAGGGACAGGGGCCGGAGCACTCCAGCGCGCGGCTCGAGCGGTACCTGCAGCTGTCGGCCGAGCACAATTGGCGGGTGGTGTACCCGACGACGGCGGCGCAGTACTTCCATCTGCTGCGCGATCAGGCAGCGCGCCTCACGGTCGACCCGCGGCCGCTGGTGGTGATGACGCCGAAGAGCCTGTTGCGCAATCCGCGCGCCGCTTCAACGGTGGACGAGTTAACGCAGGGTGGCTTCCAGCCGCTGTGGACGGAGCCACGCACCGGCGCCGATGCGGCCGCCGTGCGCCGCCTGATCCTGTGCACCGGGAAGGTCGGGGTCGATCTCGCGGCCGCCCTCGAACAAGCCGGCGGCCATCCGGAGTGGCTCGCCGTCGCGCGCGTCGAACAGCTGTATCCGTTCCCGGCCGATGCGGTGCAGCAGTGGGCGGCGGCGTTCCCGGGTGCGGCTGAACTGGTGTGGCTGCAGGAGGAGCCGCAGAACATGGGCGCCTGGGGATATGTGCAGCCGCATCTGGCGGAGCTGTTCCCGGACCTGCCCATCCGGTACGTCGGTCGTCCTGCGCGATCCAGCCCGGCCGAGGGACTGGCGGATGCGCACGAGCAGATGCAACGACAGATCATCGCCCAGGCCGTCAGTGAGCAGGGCCTGATGGTGCATGCGGGGAGGGAATCGCGGTGAGCGATGTAAAAGTTCCGGAGCTCGGTGAATCCATCGTCGAGGCGTCCATTCTCAACTGGTTGAAGCAGGAGGGAGATACTGTCCAGGAGGGCGACGCGCTCGCCGAGTTGGAGACGGACAAGGTGAACGTCGAGGTCATCGCCAACGAGAGCGGCGTGTTGCAGCGGATCCTCAAGGGGGCGGGGGAGACCGTCGCGGTCGGGGAGACCATCGCGGTCATCGCGGCCGCCGGGGCTGCCCCGGCGCCGTCTCCTGCACCTGCGGCGGAGCCCGCGCAAGCGGCCCCACCGTCCCGCCCAGCGGCGTCCGCCGCACCGGAGCCTCCGGTCACCGGTCAGCCCGCGGTGACTCCGACGCCGGCCGGCCCGGCCGCTGGCGGCGTTCAGACAACACCGCCGGGGGCGGAGCTAATTCCGCCGCGGCCGACCCCGTCCATGCGCCGTATGCTGCGGGAACAGGGGGTCGATCCGGCGCAGATCGCCGCTCGCCCCGCTGCACAGGCACCCGAGGTCGCGGCGGCGCACACTGCGTCCGCGCCTGCTCCGTCCGTTGCCGAGGAGCGGGTTGCCCAAGGCCTGCGGCCAGACGAGGAGCGCGTTCGGATGTCCCGCCGCCGTCTGACGATCGCGCGGCGCCTGGTGGAGGCGCAGCACACCGCGGCGATGCTGACCACGTTCAACGAGGTCGACATGACCAAGGTGCTCGAGATTCGCAAGCGGCGTAAGGATCGGTTCAAGGAAGAACACGGGGTCAGCCTCGGATTCATGTCGTTCTTCACCAAGGCGGCGGTGGCGGCCCTCAAGGCGTTCCCGCGCCTGAACGCGGAGATTCAGGGCGAGGACATGATCCTCAAGTACCACTACGACATCGGCATCGCCGTGGCCACGGAAGGGGGATTGGTGGTGCCGGTGGTCCGGGACGCGGATCGGCTCAACTTTGCGGAGATTGAGCAGGCCATCGCCGATCTGGCGGATAAGGCACGCAACAACAAACTGACGCTGGCGGATCTGCAGGGCGGGACGTTCACAATCACCAACGGCGGCGTGTTCGGGTCGCTGTTCTCGACGCCATTGCTGAACGGGCCACAGGTCGGCATCCTGGCAATGCACGGCATCCAGGAGCGTCCGGTCGCGGTGAATGGCCAGGTGGAGATCCGTCCGATGATGTACATCGCCCTGTCGTACGACCATCGGATTGTCGACGGCAGCGAGGCGGTCCGGTTCCTGGTCAAGATCAAGCAACTCATTGAGGATCCGGAGTCGTTGATGCTGGAAGGATGAACGGTGGGCCCGCCGCGTGCGGGCCCGTTTTTTGGGACTGCGTGGGCGTTTTGCTCCGTTTGTGCTGCGCAAGACACTTCGCAAAACGCCCACGCAGCAGGAGCGGAACGCCGCGCCTGACCCCCCGATTTGACACGTGCACACGGGGTTTCCCCTTGGTATGCTGGAGTTGAACACGGTTTGACATGGAGGGGGCGAATCAGGATGACCGACGCGAGCGGAACCCGTGGGCCCATTCGGGTTCTGGTGGTGGACGACCACGAGTTATTCCGTCAGGGCGTGTGCACCATCCTCAACCGGGCTGGAGACCTGGAGGTGGTGGATCAGGCGGAAGACGGGCGCCAGGCGGTCGAGAAGTGCAGGCAGCACCTGCCGGATGTCGTGTTGATGGACATCAACATGCCGGTGTGCGACGGATTGGAGGCGACCCGACAAATTAAACGGGAGCATCCGTACGTCAAGATCCTGATCCTGACCGTCTCGGACGCGGAGGAATCGTTGTTTGAAGCGGTCAAGTCGGGAGCGTCCGGGTATGTGCTGAAAAATGCGAGTCCGACGGATGTGATTGAGAGCGTCCGCCGCGTGAGCGCCGGAGAGCCGGTGATCCCGGGCAATCTCGCGATGCAGATCATCACAGAGTTCGCGAAGCCGGCGGTTCGGCCCGTTCAGCAGCAGGTGGAGCAGTTGACCGAGCGGGAGATCGAGGTGTTGCGATATCTGAGTGCGGGCGCGACCAACAAGGACATTGCCAACGCCCTGTACATCAGCGAGAACACTGTTCGCAACCACGTGCGCAACATCTTGGAGAAGCTGCACTTGAGCAATCGGGTGCAGGCCGCGGCCTATGCGGTGCGTGAAGGATATGTCATGAAAAAGGAGGAAAATTGAACGCAAGGGGGATTCCCCCGGCCGCATGCAGGCTGTGGCAGGTGTGTGACAACCGGATGAGCGGAATTGACGGAAGATCCCGGGGTGTGACATAGTGGTGGATGCGGTGGGGGATGTGGAGGTGAGCAGAGCGTGTTCAAGGACGTGTTGAATGATCTGGAGAGCGCCCTCAAGGAGCTGTCGGACATCAACCTGGCCCTCGACGAGGCGCTCGTGGTGGCGGTCACGGATCACCGCGGCAACATCACGTTCGCCAACGACAAGTTCTGCGAGATCTCCAAGTACTCACGCGAAGAGCTGCTGGGGCAGAACCACCGCATCATCAACTCGGGATATCACTCGAAAGAGTTCTTTCGCCAGATGTGGCGCACCATCGCGAGCGGGCACGTGTGGCGGGGGGAGATCCGTAACCGGGCCAAGGATGGCACGTATTATTGGGTGGACACCACCATCGTCCCGCTGTTGAATGAGCGCGGCAAACCGTACAAGTACGTCTCATTCCGGATCGACATCACCGAGCGAAAGCAGGCGGAGGAGTTCCTCCGTCGGTCGGACAAAATTGAGGCCGCGGGCCAATTGGCCTCTAGCATCGCACATGAGATCCGCAATCCGTTGGCCGCCATCAAGTGGTCGCTGCAGACGTTGCAGCTAGAGGGCGAGGAGAACCGCAAGCAGGTGGATATGATCCTCTCCGAGATCGATCGCATCGACGCCATTGTCGGCGACTTCTTGATGTTGGCCAAACCGGGGGACTCCGCGCTACAGGTGGGGGACATACGGACGCTTCTCGCCAGCACGGTGCAGCTCATGCAGATCCACGCGCGCAAACAGGGTGTCCGCATCGTCATGGACTTCGCGGATCCGCTCCCGTTAGTCCGGGTGGCGGAGAGCCAAATGAAGCAGGTGTTCATCAATCTCATCAAGAACGCCATTGAGGCGATGCCGGGCGGCGGTCAGATCACAGTGCATGCAGAACCGCTGGAGCCCGGCCGTGTGCGTGTACGCGTGGTGGATCAGGGCTTTGGCATCCCCGAAGACCAACTCGCGCGCCTCGGCGAACCGTTCTTCACGACGAAGGAAAAGGGGACCGGTCTGGGCCTGATGATCAGCGACAAGATCGTCAAGCAGCACGGCGGAACGCTGTCCATCCAAAGCCAGGTCGGCAAGGGCACGACGGTAGAAGTGGTGCTGCCCGCTGCGGGCGGCGCACAGTCGAACGCATTGTGATGCCTCACACAGCGTGGCGGGGGAATTTGCTCATTTGGCTCGGCGCTCGTGCTCCTCGCGGTCACGGGCGCGTTCTTCTTTTTCCATCTCCGTAAACAGACGCTCCAAGCGAGACAACTCATCCGTGGCGCGGCGCACCTCTTGATTGCTTCCGTCTCCGTGCAGCGGAAACAGCAAAAACCGGATGGCGGCCAGAGACGTCCGCACTTCGTTGACCACGCTCCACGGCAAAACCTGCGGTTCGTGCACTTCCATGGCCAGCCGCTTCTGCCGTTCCTTCTGCTCCCGGTGGGAGTATCCGAGCCACGCGATGCAGGAGTAGCCAACCATCTCCAGCAGCAACGTGGATGGGACCAAACCGGTGTGCATCTCGGCGTACACGTCCACGGCGGTGAGGACGACGCCAAGGCCGATGGCGATGGTCAGCCCCAAAAAGTATCCCACGGCACCCAGGAGGATCATCCCCACGGCGAAGCCCAGATGACCGGCCGAAAGACCCCATACGCACAGGAGCAGCGCCACCGCAGCCGCGAACAAATGCGCGTGCGTCCGCACGAATCCCACCAGCCGCTTATCCCATCTCGTACACCAAGCGTGAATTCGGTCCACGGATTTCAATACCATCGTCCCCTTGTACCGGGCGCACGGAGCCGGTGCGCCGCTGGCGCGCGCGGGCCAGCGGGCGGCGTGCCTTTTTGCCAGAATCTTTGCGGAAACAATCACCTGACAATAGTGTGCACCCACGGCGGGGTTTTGCGCTAGCCCTTGCGGGACTATTCACATAGTCCGAATGGACTATTTTCAAATTGCGTTTGGTCCTCATGGAGGGTGTGTATAGTCCGACTGGACTATGTCGAATCGGGTCGAATGGTCCATATGAGCTAGGGCGAAAATGATCGGTCTAGGTCTGCCAATGTGCCTGGTGATGGATGTAAGGTTGTAACCGGAACCAGAAGGGCGACAGAACTGAGAACCGTCGGTTCTCGCGCCTGTCCAGTGTGATCTGTGGCACACGCTGTCCAATGTTCTCGGCATGATTCTGTCACCGCGAAGGCGTACATGTGCAGAAAGGAGTGGACCGCGGTTGAAGCGGACCCAATTGCGCAAGCCAAACCGTGTCTTGGCGCTGGCGGCGCTGACTGCGCTGCTGGTGTCCGGCTGCGGGCCTGAGTACTTGGTGCTCAACCCAGTCGGCCCGGTGGGACGGGAGGAGCTGCATCTGATTGTGCTGTCCACCGTCCTGGTGCTGATTGTCGTGATCCCGGTGTTGGCTTTGTTGGTTTACATCGTCTGGCGCTACCGCGACAAACCCGGCAACACGGCGCCGTACACACCAAAGTGGTCGGAGAGCAAAGTGTTGGAGGTCGTCTGGTGGGGGATCCCGATTGTGATTGTGGCCATCCTAGGCTTCTACACCGGGAAGTCCACCTTCAAGCTGGTGGAACCACCGCCGACGGACGCCAAACCGTTAACCATCCAGGTCACGTCGCTGGACTGGAAGTGGCTTTTTCAGTATCCGGGCCAGAATGTGGCCACGGTCAACTACGTCGAGATTCCGGTTGGCGTGCCCGTGCAGTTTGAGCTGACGTCGGACGCGCCGATGAACTCCTTCTGGGTACCGCAGTTGGGCGGTCAGGAGTACACCATGCCGGGCATGGCGATGCGCCTGTGGCTTGAGGCGGACCAGCCGGGAACGTACTACGGGCACGGCGCGAACTTCACCGGCAAAGGGTTTGCACACATGGACTTCAAGGTCAAGGCGGTATCCCAACAGGAGTTTGACCAGTGGGTGCAACAGGTGAAGGCCAACTCCCCGGCGTTGACGCTGGCGGGTTACCAGCAGCTGAAGCAGCCGAGCGTGGTCGGGACTGCTTCGTACTCGTCCTTCCCGCAAGGGCTGTTCAACGACACGGTGTGGGCCGACGGAGGCCGCTACATGCCCGGCATGACGGATGGCATGGAGGGTATGAACGGACAGACGGCGGACGCGCGCAAGCAGACTTCGTCCAGCGACATGCACGGCATGCAGATGGACGGCATGCAGATGTCAGGGAAGCAAGGGCACTGAGCCGGAAAGGAGCGACAAGCCATGCCGGAATCTCTGCGCCAGTTCGCAGACACGTATCTGATGTGGCAGGAAGGTCCGATGATCTGGATCTCCGACGTGCTGATCCTATTGACCAGCGTCGGGATTGTCGCCACCCTCACCTACTTTAAAAAGTGGAAGTGGCTGTGGCGGGAGTGGCTGACCACGGTCGACCACAAGAAGATCGGCATCATGTACCTGATTGCGGCGCTCTTGATGATGTTCCGCGGCGGCGCGGACGGTCTGCTGATGCGCACGCAGTTGGCGGCGCCGGGCATGCACTTCCTGGACGCCGAGCACTACGATCAGATTTTCACAACGCACGGCACCATCATGATCCTGTTCATGGCGATGCCGTTCATCTTCGCGCTGTTCAACATCGTCGTGCCGCTGCAGATCGGGGCGCGCGACGTGGCGTTCCCGTACCTGAACGCCATCAGTTTCTGGCTGTTCTTCTTCGGAGCGCTCTTGTTCAACATCTCGTTCGTATTCGGCGGTTCGCCGGACGCCGGGTGGACCAGTTATCCACCGTTGTCCGAGCTCGGATTTGACAATGGACCCGGGGAGAACTTCTATCTCCTCGCCTTGCAGATTTCGGGTATCGGCAGCATTGCGACGGGCATCAACTTCCTCGTCACCATCTTGAAGATGCGCGCGCCGGGTATGACCTTGATGAAGACGCCGTTGTTCACCTGGTCCGTGTTATCGGCCTGCATCATGATCATCTTCGCGTTCCCGGCGTTGACGGTGGCGTTGGCGTTGCTGATGCTGGACCGCATCGTGGGCACGCACTTTTTCACCATCCTGCAGGGCGGCAACCCGATGATGTTTATCAACCTCTTTTGGATTTGGGGTCACCCTGAGGTCTACATCGTGGTAGTGCCCGCATTCGGCGTGTTCTCGGAAGTTGTGGCGACCTTTGCGCGCAAAGAGACCTTCGGCTACACGTCGATGGTCGCGGCGCTTCTGTCGATCAGCGTGATCAGCTACTTTGTGTGGGCACACCACTTCTTCACGATGGGCGCCGGCGCCGACGTCAACACCTTCTTCGCGGTGGCCACGATGGCGGTTGGCATTCCGACCGGCGTCAAGGTATTCAACTGGTTGTTCACCATGTACCGCGGCCGCATCCGGATGTCGCTGCCGATGCTGTGGACCATCGCGTTCGTGCCGTGCTTCGTCATCGGCGGCGCAACCGGCGTGATGCTGGCGGTCGCTCCGGCCGACTATCAGTACCACAACAGCTACTTCCTGATTGCGCACTTCCACCAGGTGCTCATCGGCGGCGTGGTGTTCGGCATGCTGGCCGGCATGTACTACTGGTGGCCGAAGATGTTTGGTTTCAAGCTGGATGAGCGGCTCGGCCGCTGGGCATTCTGGTTCTTCAACATCGGCTTTTACGTCTGCTTCATGCCGCAGTACGCACTCGGGTTCATGGGGATGCAGCGGCGCATGTACACCTATCCGGCCGACATGGGCTGGGGCACGCTCAACTTTGTCTCGACCATCGGTGCGTACCTGATGGGCATCGGGTTCATCTTCATCGTCGCGCAGGTGCTGTACAGCATCAAGCACGGTGAACGGGACCTGACGGGCGATCCGTGGGACGGCCGCACGCTCGAGTGGTCGCTGCCGTCACCGGTTCCGCACTACAACTTCGCGGTCATCCCGACGGTCACGGACCGCGACATGTGGTGGGTGTTGAAAGAGGAAGGGCGTACCGAGGAATTGCGGCCGAAGAAGGAGGACATCCAGCCCATTCACATGCCGAAGAACTCCGGCCGTCCGTTCCTGATGGGTGTCGCGTTCTTTGTCGCCGGATTGGGCTTTGTATTCAACTGGTACGTGCTCGCGGTGCTCGGTTTGCTGGGTGTCGTGGTGACGCTGTTGCGCCGCTCGTTTGAGTACGACGACGAATACTACATCCAGCCGGAAGAGATTGAGCACGTCGAATCGGCTCTGGGGAGGTTGTGAGCCATGGCGGTCGTTGAAAATGCGCTCCGGGACGCGCACGGGCACCTGTCCGGCGCGGACCTGGCCAAGCCGCTGGAGTACCAGGACCCCAATCAGTCCGTCCGCATCCTGGGATTCTGGCTGTTTCTCGCCACCGACATGCTGTTGTTCGGGTGTTTGTTCGCCACCTACCTGGTGCTGCGGACGCACACGGACGGCGGGCCGACGGCGCGCGAACTGTTCGACATTCCAGGCTTCACGGCGGAGACGTTTATCCTGTTGACGAGCAGTTTCACCGGCGGGCTCGCGACGCTGGCGATGCGGAACCGAAACCGCAAACAGGTCCTGGCATGGCTCACGGTGACCATCCTGCTCGGGCTCTCCTTCGTCGGCTTGGAAGTGCAGGAGTTCTACAAAGACGTCTTGGAAGGCGCCACGATGCAGCGCAGCGCGTTCTTGTCCGCGTTCTTCACGCTGGTGGGCACCCACGGCAGCCACGTATCGCTCGGCATCGTATGGATGTTCTCCATCCTGCTGCAGGTGGCGAAGCGCGGCCTGACGCAGGTGACGGCGCGCAAGGTGTTCATCGTGAACCTGTACTGGCACTTCCTCGACGTGGTGTGGGTGTTCATCTTCACGGTGGTATACCTGTTCGGGGTGGTGATGTAAGATGGCGGCACACGGACACGTGGAACTGCACGAAGGTGGACCGGCGGTGGAACACGAGCACCACGGTGCCGGCATGTACATCGTCGGCTACATCGCGTCGCTGGTGCTGACGGCCATCGCCTTCTGGCTGGCCCTCGGCCACCACATGGTGGGTGGTCCGCTTGCGTTGACGCTGCTCATCCTCGGCGGACTGCAGATCGTCGTGCAGTTGTTTTTCTTCATGCACGTGACGGAAGGCGACGGACCGCCATGGCACTCGGTCGGCCTCGTCCTGGGGTTGATCTTCACGTTCGCGATCGCGCTGATGTCCATCTGGATCATGAGCTTCCACTACCAGGTTCAGTGAGCCTGCGGGCCCGCACCCGGTGAAGAGAGGATGGTGAATGTCATGGGGGAGCAAGGGAACAAGCCATGGACGTCGAACCGGCTTTCCTTGACTGGCTGGCTGTCGTGGGCGACCCTCGTCGCCATGTTTCTCGGCAACACACTCGGCTTCACCGACGCGGTGACCGGGTCGGCCATGGGGTGCGGGCCCGACTGGCCGCTGTGCAACGGGCAATGGATCCCGTCTCACTGGTCCTTGGCAACGGCGATTGAGTACACCCATCGGGTGAGCATTCTGTTCACCAGCGTGTTCCTGCTGCCGTTGGCCGTCCTCGCCTGGTTGCGGTACGGCCGTCGCCGGGAGGTGCGCTGGCTGATCGGGATCACCCTGGGCGGCATCGTGGCCGAGAGCGTGCTGGGCGCGATGGCGGTCCTGTTCCAGAATCCGCCCGCGGTCATCGCCGTTCACCTCGGCGTAGCCATCACCTCCTTCGTCGCCCTGTTCCTGCTCACGCTGACGATTCAGCAGCTCGATCGCGCGGGAGGTCGCTCTGTCATCTTCACGCCGCTCCGGCCGCTGGCCGCCAGTCGACGGCTGTCGCGCTGGAGTTGGTTCGGCCTCGGGTACGTGTACGTCGCCGGTTACATCGGGGCGTACGTGGCGAGCACGGGCTACGGTGCCCTGTTTGAGGGCTGGCCGTTGCCTGTGGAGCGGTTCAGCGCGGTGGGCCCCGCGCTCTTGGTCGACCTGTTGCACCGGACGGTGGCGCTCGGCTTCCTCGTCCTCGCAGTGTGGTTGTTCACACTCGCCCGTCGGGAGCGTGTGCGCCGGCCAGATCTGCATCGGGCGAGCATCTTGGTGGTCGCCCTGGTCCTCCTGCAGGCGCTGAGCGGTGCGTTCCTCGTCTGGACGCACGTGAGCACGCTGGCGTTCCTGGTGCACGTCACGCTGGTGACCGGTTTGTTCATGACGCTTGGGTATATGGCGCTGCAGGTATTGCCTGACCCCGCGGCTGTGCAGTCGGAACGTCCGTCCACGCGGTGGGGGCAGGCGGGACGGCAGCGCGCTGGCGCGTGAAGAGGCCCTGACAGAATACGATAGCGGGCCGGCCGGAATACGTTCCTTCCGGCCGGCCCGATCTTTCTTGCAACGCTTGTAGGGACGGTTATGGCTGTTTGTCGCCGTTGACGCAGGATTTGGTCATCCTTCGACCCGTCCGATGCGGACGCGGAACGTCTCCGGGCGGCGCTCCACATACTCCCAGGCAAAAATTCCGGGGCGTTCGAGCTCAAACTGATACCGGAGCGGCACAGGGTCATGGTCGTTGATCAGGAGCATGGCCTGGCCGGGTTGCAGCTTGTCGAAGGTCTCGAAGATGACCCGGTGCTTCATGTGCGGCGGATATTCGGTCGCGTTGACCGCATAGGCGAACTCGCTCATGATGCCAACCTCCTGCAGCGTGTGAGATTGTACACACCGACTGTACCGTTTTGGCCAAATAATATTCGTGATTCGAGTCACACCCAGCCTTCATGCAAGGTTACACTGTTCTTGGAAAGATTTTGGGAATTGCATGGAAAACGGATGGCCTGACGGGAAGAGGTGGTGTGGATGGACGCGTTGGAGATGCTTCGCGAAATCGAGCTCTTCCGCGATCTGACCCCGGAAGAGCTCCAACGTGTGCACGCCCTGGCGGTCGAACGCAGGTTTGGGCGCGGCGAGTACGCGTTTATGGAGGGACAAGAGCGGGAAGCGGTGTATTTCATCCGCCGCGGCCTGATCAAGATTATTAAAGTGGACGAGGAAGGGCGGGAACACATCGTCACCATCCTCGGGGCGGGCCAGATGTTCCCGCACGTCGGCTTTTTCCAGGAGGGACCCTATCCGGGCACCGCTCAGGCCATGGAAAAGAGTGTCCTCTTGGCCATCCGTACGGCCGCGTTTGACGCCCTCCTGGTCGAGTACCCGGACATCGCCCGCAAGGTGATGCGGGTGATGGGCCGGCGGATCCTGCAACTTCAGGAGAAGCTTCAGGAGTTGGCTGTTTTTGACTCGCGCGAGCGGGTGGTCGCCCTGATCCGGCACTTCGCGGAAGAGCACGGCGAGGTGCGGCCGGATGGGGTGCATCTGAGGCTCCCGGTGACCCATGGAGAGATGGCCCACATGGTCGGGATGACGCGGGAGTCGGTCAATCGCATCTGGAATCAACTGCGGCGCGAAGGGGCGTTGACCGGAGAGCCGGACGAGTGGATCGTTCACCTGGACAAACTCCGCCGCACATGAACCGAGCGGCTGGCCGGGGAAGGAGGCGCGGGGCATGCGGCGCAAGCAGCCCTGGATTGGATGGTTGCCGGTTGCGTTCGTCGCAGCGGCGATCTTGAATTTTGCGGCTGGGGCCGCCTTGGGTGGGCTGATGGCCTTCGTCCCGGCGTGGTGGGGGTCCCTGGGAGCGGTTCACGGAGAGGTCAACCCGTACGGCTGGCTGACGATGCTCATCTATGGGATGACCTATGCCGTCTTGAGGGTGTCGGCTGGACTGCGACTGCCCTGGCCATGGCTGGGTTGGCTGCAGTGGGGAGTTTCCGAAGCGGGGGTGCTGGCGGCAGCGGCTGGAATGGCCCTGCCTGCATCCGGACTGCTGCTGGCCGGGCTGTGGCTCCAGGCCCTAGCACCCACGCTGTTTCTCATCAATATACTCTCCGCGGTCGCGGCCCGCCGTAAAGGCATGTGGATGGGTGAACCGGTGGTTCCGCAGGCGCTTGGCTTCATGGCCAAGTCTCCGAGGTTTCAGGCGACGGACAGAATCGGCCAGCGGGGGACGGACATCGCCTTGATGCTGTTCGTGTTGGCCGCGTGGTGGGCAGCCCTCGGCGCGACTGCGGGACGGCCGGCGGACAGCAGTGCCCTGATCTTGCTCGTCGGGTATGGGTGGATCGCCGGGACCGTGTTGGCCGTGGCGATTCACCTGTACCCGCGGTTCACCGACGATGCGGGTGTATCGCCCTGGACGGTCATCACCAGCCAGGGATTGTGGTTGGCGGGCGTGGCGCTGGCCACCGCCGGCCAGGTCGCGTGGCCGCCAGCTTTGGCGGTGGGCCAACGGTTGCTGGGCGTGTCGTTCGCCCTCACAGCCGGGGTGTACCTCATACGATTGCCACGGCGCCGCCGAGACGCGGTAGGAGAGCGGCGGATGCCGTCGCACGCGGCGTGGTCTTGGGCCATCGCGTGGGGGTTCGCCGGCGTGCTCGGCCTGGCGTTGTGCACAGGTCTTTCCCCGGTATCGCTCGCGGGGCTGCACCTGCTGTTCCTGGGATGGATCACGACCCTTGTATACGCGGTCGGGTACGCGCTGTTCCCTGTCCTGCTCGAGGTGTCGCCGCCCTCGCCCCGTTGGGCCGTCCCTCAGATCGCAGTGGCCGCCGTCGGGGCGTTGTGCATGATCCTCGCCTTCGGGGCCGGGGAAGTGTCTCCGCGTCCGGCATGGCTCAACGCTGGGATGAATGGCCTGTTTGTGGCCGGAGGATCATGCACTTGGCTGGCCTTTGCCGGATTTGCCGCCGTTTGGCTGCGGGCCATGGTCTGTGACACGGTTCACACTCCCGATCACGCGAGATACGGATAATCAAAGTGGAAACCGCGCCGGATCACCGCGCGAGGGAGGCGAATCATCATGGACCGAAAGATCACCGTCCTCGACGTGCGGGAGCTGCTGCGCGCCAAGCAGGAACCGTTTCAGGTCATCATGAACACCGTGGCCACCCTCGGGCCTGCGGACGTCTTCGAACTGCACGCCACCTTCCGTCCGGACCCGCTCATCCGCGTCCTCGGGAAACAGGGGTTTCACGCGGCCGTTGTCCAAGAGGCCGAGGACCATTTCATCGTGCAATTTTATAAGGAAGAAACAGATATCCCCGTGTTCCATCTCGACAATCGGGGGCTGGAACCGCCACAGCCCATGGTGCGAACCCTCGCGTTTCTCGATGGACACGAGGCCGTGCAGACAGGTGAGCTGGCGCTGGAGATCTGGAATGAACGGGTACCGGCTTTTCTCCTCCCGGAGCTCGAGGAACGAGGATTTTCCTACGAGATCCAGGACAAAGGCAATGGAACGGTCCGCGTTCGGATCCGCAAAGCGGGTTGACGCGGTGAGGAGGGACCCCAAATGGAGAGAGGAATGCCGGCGGGCGGTCCGGGCGGGGTGGTGACGAGCCAATCCCCGCCCTTCACCGTCCCGATGCGCTACATGTTGTTGGGCATGGCAGGGTTCGTCCTGTTCGCGTTCGATCTCGCGGCCCAGTCCATCCACCTGAGCGGTGGAGGGGCCCTTCTGCCAGCGGTCATCGCACTCACCCACCTGCTGACGCTCGGCTCGCTGCTGTCGTTCATCATGGGCGCGGTCTATCAACTCGCGACTGTGGCATTTTTGATCCCCATCGCGTCCGAGCGCAGCGCGCGCTTGAACTTTGCGGCGGGGGCGGTCGCAGGCAGCATCGTGATCGCCCTGTCCGTCCTTGGATTCGTATGGCAGCTGCAACGCGTGGTCCATCCGAAGCAAGTGGCGAAGGAGTTGAGGGGACATGATTAACCTCGACGAGGTCCGTGAGGTCTTGCGCCAGAAGCGTGTATGACCCGGAGATTGGGATCAATGTGGTCGATCTCGGTTTGATCTATGACCTCCAGGAGCCCGAGGAGGGGACGCTGTACGTCAAGATGACCATGACGACCCCCGGCTGTCCGGCGCACGACAGCATCGCGGAGGCGGTGGAATGGGCGGCCGCTCAGGTGTTCGGGGTGGCCGACGTGAAGGTCGACGTGGTCTGGGACCCGCCGTGGTCGCCGGAGATGATGTCGGAGGAGGCCCGGCAGCAGTTGTCGTGGTGAGTGGATCCGCTCTCGCCGGATTCCTCATGCCCCGCCGGATTCCGTGTCGTCCTCGGGGCGCGGTCCCCCGATGGTGAGGACGTATCGGAGGGAGAAGAACAGCACCGCTGCGGCGCCGGCTTGCAGGATGGCACCAATCCAGGCGAGGAGACGCAAGAATCCGCCTGTTCCCGCCCCTGTCCTTGTCCCCGTGGCGCTCACCATCCCTGGATCGGCTGCTCCCACCGTCAATACGGCGAGACCCGCCAACACGCCTGCGCCGTACAGGCCCATCGCCATCTTGGCGGGACGAGCGGGCACCATGTCGTCGATGAGGGGCGCCGTTTTGCGTTCGGGGCGCTTGCTGAAGCGGTACTCGAACCACAAGAAGGGCACCATTTTCTGCATATACGCGAACATCAAGGGCAGCAGCCCGCCGAACCAGAGCAGGTAGCCGCCTGGGAGCAACCAACGGATGGATCCCGCGGCCAACGCCGCCATCACCCAGGCGACGCCGATGCCGAGGACGACGTTCACCACCGCCGCCTCGTACACCGGCGGCACGACGCGGCGGCGTTTGCTCGCCCTCCAGACCGCCCGCATGTCGCGGCCGAAGGAGATCAGGGCAGCGAGGATGGCCAGTGCGGCGAGGATGCGCACACCCACGCGCCATCCGGAGGGCGGGATCCAGGCATCGACCAAGAGCAACGCGGCACCTGGGTAGAACAGCGCCAAGGTTCGTGTGAGCGAGGCCTGGTAGCCGTGGCTGATGACGAACATGGGGAAGAGCTTGTACGAGAAGACGAGGACCAAGCCCACCCAGAAAGCCAAAACCCCAAAGAGGGCATGCGTATGCACCACCGGATCGCTCACCCGGTCGGGAAGCCAGGCCTGCCACAAGCCGACCAGCAACACCCCGGCGAGGCTCGAGAGCGGCCAGACCAGCGCCCGGTGCACCGCCGTCTTGTTGCGCGCTCTGCGGTAGCTGGCCAAGACAAGGCCGAGGAAGGCCGCGAGGGACGCAAACAGCACCAAGCCGCCCCAACCGACGACCCGCCAATCTCCGGTAAGAAACCCTGCGGCCATGGCGATCACGCTGGCCACGTGCAAGGGCAAATGCCAAGCGAGGACGTGGCGGCCGATGGGGGGCGCCTGGAAAGCGATGGGCACGATCTGATACAACACCCCGCAGGCGATGGTCAACATGACGCCGAGAAACAGCAGGTGGATGTCGGCGAGCGACAACGGTGTCATGGTGGCGCCCGCGGCCCAATCCGGCAGGACTGCGCCGACGGCGAAAAGGGCCGGAACGCAGAGGCCGAGGCCGGTCAACAGGTAGTACACGGTGGCGGAGAGCCGTTTCTTGGTCGACGTGATCATCTTGCACCCCCGGGGATGGATGAAGCGCCTAAGGGCAACATGCCTCAACGCAAGCGTAGATGCAAGCCGTCCGCTGCGTTGTGCGCTGAGTCACCCCCGGCCGCCCGCCTATGAGTGTGGCCCTCGTCACACCCCGGTGCGGGCATTACGGGTACGATGAGCATCGACAATCCCAAGAGGGGCTCGTGATGGAGCGATTTTCGCGTACACGCCAGCCTGGCAGTTGGCCGTGACGGGTTAAGGAGTGAATCCGTGTGATGCCAAGTGGAGCGCCAGCGGATCGAAAATCCCTGTTCCTGCGTGACTTCGCGCAAAGTCCGTTCATCGCCATCTGGGAGGTGACCCGCGCCTGCCAGTTGCACTGCCTGCACTGCCGTGCGAAGGCCCAGCGGCACCGGCACCTGTTGGAACTTACGACGGAGGAAGGCTTCCGGTTGATCGACCAGATCGCCGAAATGGACCGGCCGCTGCTGGTCTTCACCGGGGGCGATCCGCTGGAGCGCGAAGACCTGTTTGATTTCATCCGGTATGGGCGCGAGCGGGGGATGGAGGTGGCGATGACCCCCAGCGCGACCCCGCGCGTGACCAAGGAGGCGCTCTTGCGCGCAAAGGCAGCGGGCTTGGCCCGTTGCGCGTTCAGCCTCGACGGCTCCACCCGGGAGGTGCACGATCACTTCCGGGGGACGCGCGGAAGCTACGACCTGACGGTGGGGGCGCTCGGGATGATGCGGGAGATCGGAATGCCCATTCAGGTCAACACCACGGTGTCCCGCTACAACATGGAAGATCTGCCGCGTATCGCGGACGTGGTGGAGTCGTTCGGCGCCACGTTGTGGAGCGTCTTTTTCCTCGTGCCGACCGGGCGGGCGAGGGCGCAGGACATGGTGGACGCGGACGAGGCGGAGCGGGTGATGGAATGGCTGTGGGCGCAATCTCAGGTGCGTTCCTTCGACGTGAAGACCACCGCCGCGCCCCATTACCGGCGCGTGATCTTGCAGCACCGTGCACAGGGGGAGGGCGGCCGGCCGGGCCCTGGCTCGGCCCAGACGGTCCCACCTGTCGCAGGGGCGGACTTCGCTGCGGGCGGCCCCGGACTTCGCGCGCCCAGAAGCGTGAACGACGGCAACGGGTTTGTGTTCATATCGCACACGGGCGACGTGTACCCGAGCGGATTTCTGCCGGTCGTGGCCGGCAATGTGCGCCAGACCCGTTTAGCCGACATCTACCGGCACAGTCCCGTGTTTCGGCAGCTGCGCGATCCGGCACTGCTCAAGGGCAAGTGCGGTGCCTGCGAGTTCAAGGCCGTGTGCGGTGGATCGCGTGCCCGTGCCTATGGGGTAACAGGAGACTTCCTTGCCAGCGATCCAGCCTGTGCGTACGTCCCTCGCGGCTGGCGGGGCGGCACCCTGGACACGCCGGCACTGTAAATTATTCCCCAATCGATGTCTTTTCACGGGCTCCCGGTTCGTACCGGGCGGCCTTCTTTAGGGCGTCGTCGCGACAGAACAGGACGCAGAGCCTCCCTGCCCAAGGGAGGCTTTTTGTCGCACAGGGTGACTAGTCCGTTCAGGTGACCCTGGGTGGTACAAATCACCGTGTTCAGAAAGGTCCGTTCATGTCTGCAGCGAGACGTCGAATTCTTCCATGATGAGAGCAGGAAAGCAACATGCCTTCCAAAGGGCCCGAACCGGAAGCGATTGGCATCGTTCTCACAAGAGCTGTCTTGAAAGAGGGTGACAAAGATGAAAAAGATTGTGCTGGCCACGGATGGATCGTCGTCCGCACACAAGGCGACCGACATGGTCAATCATCTGTGCACCGCTTGGCCGGACACGGAAGTCGTCGCCGTCTACGTGTCACCGGAGCTGCCGTACCCGTACGCGATGGCCCCGGAGGACTACCGCCGCGAGGAGAACCTGTACGCGCTCGAGGTGCGGCAGGAGCTCATGAAACACCTCGCGCCGGAGGTTCGGCGGTCCGTCACCTTCCGCCACATGTTCGGGGACCCGATCCGTTGCATCTGTGAGGTGGCAGAAGAGGAGACGGCCGACGTCGTGGTGATGGGATCCAACGGCAAGGGGATATTGGATCGCCTGCTGATGGGCAGTGTCAGCCGCGGCGTGGTCGACCGCTCCAAGGTGCCCGTGCTGGTGGTCCGCGCCGGTTGAGAGGGAGATGCACGATGCTGCACATGGTGGTCTGTATCAAGCAGGTTCCAGACAGTCGCGAGATTCGAATTGACCCCAAGACGAATACGCTGATCCGCCAAGGCGTCCCCGCCATCGTCAATCCGTACGATCTGAACGGCGTCGAAGCGGCCTTGCGGATCAAGGAACAGGTGGGCGGGCGGGTCACCGTCATCACCATGGGTCCTCCCTCCGCGGATAAGGCATTGAAACAGTGCGTCGCGATGGGGGCGGACGAAGGGATACTGATCAGCGACCGCGCCTTCGCCGGCGCCGATACGCTGGCCACCTCCTACGTATTGGCGAAAGCCATTGAAAAGGCCGGAGCGCTGTGGGGTCCACCTCATATCGTCTTCTGCGGCAAGCAGACCCTGGATGGGGACACCGGTCAGGTGGGGCCTGGCATCGCCTGCCGTCTCGACTACGAGCAGTTGACGTACGTGGAGCACATTGAGTTGGTCGACGTGGAGCGCGGCGAGGTGGTGGTGCAGCGCCACCTGGAGGACGGGGTGGAACGCGTCCGGGCGCCCTTTCCGGTGTTGATCACGGTGCTCTCCGAGATCAACAAACCGCGCCGCGCCAGCCTGCCTGGCCTGCTGCGCGCGCAAGCCTACCAGCCCATCGTGTGGTCGACCGCAGACTTTGACGATCTCGACCGCAGCAAGATCGGCCTGCGCGGGTCACCCACCATCGTGTCGAAGACGTGGGTGCCCGAGCCCCGGCAGGTGGATACCGAATACTTGCGCGGCACACCCGCGGAGGTGGCGGGACAGCTCGCCACGGTGCTGTTGGAACGCCTGCGCATCACTCAGGGCGCGTGAAGGGGCCTGGTCCCCAGTGGGGACCGTTCAGGCCCGCGAAGCGAGGAGGGACCGCAGATGGCAGAGACCAAACGGAAACCGGCGGTTGGGCTGCAGCCCGAGGGTGAAGTGGACTGGTCCGCATACCGCGGGATCCTGGTGGTATTGGAACAACGGCGGGGCAAGGTGGCCAAAGTCTCCTGGCAGCTGCTCGGGGAGTCGAGGAGACTGGCCGACAAGTTGGACGCACCGCTCATGGCGCTGGTCATCGGGCACGACATCGAAGAGATCGCCCGTCAGGCCATCGGTTACGGGGCGGAGCGCGTCTACCTGTGCGATGCTCCGGAGCTGGCCGACTACCGCACGCGCCCATACAGCCGGGTGTGCCTGCACGTCATTCGCACCGTGAAACCGGAGATCGTCCTGTTCGGTGCCACCTACACGGGGCGCGATCTCGCCGGCGCCATCGCCACGCACCTGCCGACCGGGCTGACGGCGGACTGCACCCAGCTGGACGTGGACGACAACCGGCTTCTGTTGGCCAGCCGCCCGGCCTTCTCGGAGAAGATGGTGGCGACCATCCTGTGCAAGCAGTTCAAACCCCAGATGGCGACGGTGCGCCCGGGGGTGTTTCAGGCCCTGCCCTTCGACGAACGGCGGATGGGAGAGATCATCCGCGTGGCGCCACCCTTGGACTCCCGCAGCATCCGGACCGAAGTGCTCGGGTTCGTCGAAGCGGTCAATCGGGTCAACCTGGAGGACGCTGACGTCATCGTCGCCGGCGGGCGGGGGGTCGGCGGCAAGGCCGGGTTCGAGTTGCTTGCGCAGCTCGCGACAGCGCTGGGTGGCCAAGTGGGCGCATCCCGGGCCGCGGTGGACCTGGGTTGGATCAGTCACGACCATCAGGTCGGACAGACCGGCACCACGGTTCGGCCCAAGGTCTACATCGCCGCCGGGATCTCTGGCGCCGTACAGCACGTCGTCGGTATGCAGAACGCGGAGTTGATTGTCAGCATCAACAAGGACCCGGACGCGCCCATCCACCGGATCGCCCATTACGCCGTTATCGGCGACTTGTTTGAGGTGATTCCGGCGTTGACCGAAGCTGTGCGAGCGGCCCGAACGAAGGAACACGTCCCGGTCGTGTGAAGGGAGGGGATGCGCGTGAGTGCACCGCGATTCGACGCCATCGTCGTGGGCGCTGGACCTGCTGGCAGCGTGGCCGCTTACACCATGGCCAGCCAAGGCATGCGTGTGGCGTTGATTGAACGGGGGGAGTTTCCGGGCGCTAAGAACGTATTTGGAGGCGTCCTGTATCGCAAACCGCTGGAAGACATCATTCCGGAGTTTTGGAAAGAGGCGCCATTGGAGCGGAAGGTCGTGGAGCAACGTCTGTGGGTACTCGGCAAGGACAGCGTCGTGAGCCTCGGGTACCGGTCGGCGCGGTTTAAGGAACCGCCCAACGCGTGGACGGGGCAGCGCGCCAAGTTCGATGCCTGGTTAGCTGGCAAGGCGGAGCGGGCGGGTGCCATTCCCATCTATGAGACTGTCGCCACGAGCCTCATCCGCGACGGGGAAAAGGTGGTCGGCGTCCGGACCGACCGAGATGAGGGTGATCTCTACGCATCTGTGGTCATCATCGCCGACGGTGTCAACTCCCTTCTGGCCAAATCGTTGGGGGTACACAGGGAGTGGAATCCGGACCAGGTGTCCTTGGCGGTGAAAGAAGTGCTCGCCCTGCCCAAGGACATCATCCAAGCGCGTTTCGGCGTAGAAGAGGGAGACGGGGTGACCATCGAATTGGTCGGCGAGACGTGCGGCATGGCCGGACTCGGGTTCCTCTACACCAATCAGGATACGCTCTCCATCGGGGTCGGTGTCATGGTCAGCGACCTCCGGAAGAAGAAGGTCAAACCGTACCAGGTGCTCGATGGCATCAAGCAACATCCCGAGATTCAGCGCCTCATCGCCGGGGGGGAGACCAAGGAGTATGCCGCGCACCTCATCCCGGAAGGCGGATTCGATGCCATGCCGCCTCTGGCGGGGGACGGCTGGATGATCTGCGGCGACGCGGCCCAGATGGTCAATGCCGCGCACCGGGAGGGTACGGATCTGGCGTTGTTGTCCGGCCGCCTGGCGGGAGAGACGGCGGTGGCCTGCCATGCCACAGGCGACTGGTCCGCCGGGGGTCTCGGGGCATACACCCGGGCGGTGAAGGAGTCCATCATCCACCGCGATCTGAAAAAATACCGCGGCCTGCACGGCCTGCTCTCGGGACCTCAGGTGGAGTTGCTGTTCGGTGCGCTGCCGCAGGCGCTGAACGATGCCGTGTATGAGATGCTGTCGGTGGACGGGGAGAGCAAGCGGGACAAACAGAAACGTGCTGCCGCGCTGTTGCGGGAGGCGGCCGGGGGGACGGCCGGGCTCATCGGCATCGGCTGGCGGGGATGGAGGGCGATGAACGGATGAGCATCGAGGATCGACTGTACGCCGTGCGCTACCGGGTCGACGACAAGAGCCACTTGACCATCCGCGACCAGGCTGTGTGTGAGACGTGCCCGACCAAGGCGTGCGAGTGGTTTTGCCCCGCCGATGTGTACGCGTGGGACGCAGGCGAGCGACGGATTCTCGTCGCCTATGAGAACTGCCTCGAGTGCGGGACGTGCCGCATCGCCTGCGCGGAGCACAACATCGAGTGGACGTATCCGACAGGCGGCTATGGCATCGCCTACAAGTTTGGTTGATGGGAGGGGTTCCTATGTTGTCCCGCCGTTCTCCAGCTCCCGAATCCAAAGGTGTCCGGTTGCCCGCGCGGATCGAGTTCTCGAGCATCGATCATTTCATCGACGAAGTACGGCGGGAAGGGATTCGGCGGGTGCACCTCGACTTGTTCGAGGATGCGCGGCAGAGCGAATTGTCGTTCGTGTATTACGTCGGACTGGACTGCGTGGTGACCGCGCGCGACCCGGCCGGAGACGCGACCTATGAGTATATCCACCGGGTCGCTGTGGTGACGGAGACCGAACCGCGCTGCACGGATCCGAAGGCGATGGAACTGGCCTGCAAACGTCTGGCGGAGCTGGAAGAGACCCTGCGCGCCGCGGGCTTCGACGTCCGGCACGGCCGCATCGCAGAACCACGCCTGAATACGCATTGAAGTGCCCACCCGTCTGGCCGCCGCCGGAGGTGGGGACAGGGGAGCCTGGAGGTGATGTACGGTGCGTGAACACCATCGAGCGGACGAGGGGCATGAAGCCCGGCCGGTGAGGCACTTTGTGCGGAACGGCCGGGTGATGTGCCCGCGCCGCGGGCTGATTGACGTAGATGTGTGCTTCTACTGTTCGTATCTGCATCAGGTGGAGCTGGACAGGCCGGGGCCGTTCATCACGTGCACCTCGCCGCCCCCGGCGACGGAAGCGGAGCGTGTGGCGTATGAGCGGCTCGGTATCCTCGAGTTGGCCGAAGCCATCGGAAATGTCAGCGAGGCGTGCCGGGAGCGCGGGATCTCGCGCAAATGGTTTTACCAACTGAAACACCGGTTTGAGCAGGAGGGGTTGCAAGGGTTGGCCGGCCGCAGCCGGCGTCCGAAGGTATAGGGCCAAGACACGGGCGGATTCCAGGTGATGGGGAAGATGGTCGTCACGCCGTGAGTCCAACACCGGCGCTGTAAAATCTCCGCCCTGGTTCTGCAGGGCGGAGATGTACACGTGGCATTCGGACGGCGGCTCTGCCGGATGGATTCGGTCAGGATTCTCCGGGCGCAGGTGGGCGGGCACCCCTGGATTGCTTACGCGTTCGAATCCGGACCGGACGCGTTCCAACACGAATCTTCCGGCCGCAATCGCCATGCCGGCTGGGAGAGGTCGGCGTCTGCCAGGGACTGAACCAAGCGCTTCCGTGCCTCCGTCCCAAACTCTTCCTCGTACCGGGCCAACAGGGCTGCAGCCGCGAACTCGAACAACTGGGGGCGCGTGAGATCGATCTTTGCGGTGACAGAGAGGGTCACCTCGTTGGTGCCGAGCAGAACGTGCTCTCGTCGGCGCATCGGGACACCTTCTTTCCTGTGCAGTGCTCGCACCGTCGCGCGAGCGGTCACACAGCGCGATGGTCCGCCTTTGCTTCTGCGGGGACGGCTTGGGGCACCGCCTCGTCGAGGACCGGATCGTACCCGATGTACAGGTCCATGCCATCAAAATACCACAGATCCGCCTCCCGGACGAAGACCCGCATGCCGTGGTGCTCTTCGGCCACGACGGGGCCCGCCGGGACGTCCTTGCTCATTCCGAGGGAGAATCCAGGGTGAATGTCAGACTGGCCTCCGTAGCGGGCGAAGACGCACACCGCGTCCTGCGGCCCTAAATTGAGTTCACGCTTCAGCCACTGGGCGGCCTCCGCAGAAAACCTTATCTGCACGGCCATCCCCCCCTCTCGTCTGGTGGCGGGACGCCCGCCCGATGAACGGCATGAAGCGGGCCCCACTCCCATTATCGCATCCGATGCGGAGAATCGCATCGTCCATTCGGATTATGCTTCTGGAAGGAAGGAGGAGCTGGCGTGAAAAAGGTGTTGTTCGCGACGGACGGATCGGCCCCTTCGGAAAAAGCCGGCCGTATGGTGCGGTCGCTGCTCGAGTCCTGGCCGGACGCGGAGGTGCTGATCCTGTATGTGACCCCCATCGCCCCGTACCCGGCGGAGACCCTGGTCACGGACGTGGTGGTCCGTGCGGAAGAGGAGTTTGCGCAGGAAGTGGAAGCGGCGAGCCGGTCCTGGTTCGCGGGCTATGAGGATCGCCTACGTTTCCGCAACATCCGGGGCGTCCCGGTGCGTATCATCTGCGATCTCGCGGAGGAAGAGGGGGTCGACCTGATTGTCTTGGGCCGGCGCGGACGCGGGGCACTCAATCACCTGTTGATGGGCAGCGTCAGCCAAGGCGTCCTGCACCACGCGAAGGTGCCGGTCATGGTGGTGCCCTGACGGAATCGTGCGCGCCTCCTATGCAGAAACTTCTGCGCGCGGGTATAATGAGGTCTGTATCCCGGCGTGTGCCGGTGGAACCGCCCTGAAGACGGAGGATGGCTCGCCACGGTGAACATGAACTCTTCAAGATTCACCCCTGCCCGGAAGATTGCGCTCGGCTACGCGGCGCTGGCCGTGGCGGGTTCTCTTTTGTTGATGCTGCCGTGGTGCCGGCGTGTACCGGTGCATTACACGGACGCGCTCTTCACGGCGGCGAGCGCCAGCTATGTCACCGGCCTGACCACCGTCACCCCGGCGACGACGTGGACGCCTCTGGGAGCGGTGGTCATCGCACTGTTGATCCAAATCGGCGGGGCCGGCATCACGTTCGTCACGACCCTGGTGTATTTGGCCCTGGGCCGCAAGATCAATCTGGGAGAACGGAAATTCATCGCAGAAGACAAAAACTTCGGGGTGCACGGGATCGTGCGGCTCATCAAGAGCGTGTTGCACTTCAGCCTGGCGATTGAAGGTATCGCGGCTGTGGTGTTCGCGCTCTATTTTCACTTTCACTACGGGTACCCCTGGGTGCGCGCGGCGGGATTCGCGGCGTTTCACGCGATCTCGGCGTTCAACAACGCCGGGTTCGACCTGTGGGGCAGCTCCCTCGACGGATTTCAGACGGACGCCGTGGTGCTCTTCCTCACCAGCGTCCTCATCATCCTCGGCGGGTTGGGCTTCGTGGTCCTTGCGGAGCTGTATTCGTACCACCGCCACCGGACGCTGAGCTTGCACACGCGCATTGTGCTGTCGGTGACCAGCGTCCTGCTGTTGTCCGGGACGGCGCTCACCTTGTTGTTCGAAGCCGGCCACTCGATGGCCCATCTAAGTTGGCCATACAAGGTGCTCAACGCGTGGTTTTCGTCCGTCACGCTGCGCACCTGTGGTTTCGAATCGGTGCCCATCGGGCACATGCGCGACGTGACTTGGTTTATCTACGTGGTATACATGTTTATCGGCGCGTCGCCGGGATCGACCGGAGGCGGCATCAAGACGACCACCACGTACACCATGGTCAAGACCGCCCTGGCGACTATCCGCGGCCGGGCGGACATCGTCGCCTGGGAGCGGACCATCCCGTGGGATATCGCCATCAAGTCGTTGGTCATCTTCATGCTGTCGCTGGGCGTGGTGATGGCAGGGACTCTGGTGGCAGCTGTATTCGAGCCGAGCATCGAGTTCATCCGGCTCCTGTTTGAGGTGGTCTCTGCGTTTGGGACGGTGGGGCTGACCACCGGGATCACCGGGATCATCGGCGAACCGATGAAGTGGGTGCTGATTTTCACCATGTACATCGGGCGCATCGGGATTCTGACGTTCCTCGTCAGCTTGTCGGAACGCGTGCGTTCGCACGCGCGCTATGTCGAGGAGCGAATTCTGATTGGATAGAGGGATGACAGCGTGGCACGCAAGATGAAGACGATCGGCATCATCGGTGCGGGGCGGTTCGGGACCGGCGCGGCCAGGGAATTGGTCCGGTTGGGACATGAGGTGCTGGTGGTCGACCGGGATCCCGACGCGCTCGATCCGCTGGCCGAGATGTGTCACACCGCTATCGGCAACGCGGAGAGCATGGAGTTTCTGGTGGAGGTCGGATTCAAGGACGTGGACGCGGCCATCATCGCCATCGGAGACGATCAGACCGCCTCCAACTACGCCACCATCAACTGCAAGGACCTCGGGCTGTACGTGGTCGCGAAGGCCACGAACGTCACCCACGGCAAGATCCTGGAGCGTCTTGGCGCGGACCGGGTGATGTACCCCGAATACGATTCGGGCATCCGCTTGGCGCGGCTGCTGACGCGATCGAGCATCCTCGAGATGGTGGAGCTGTACGAGGAGATCTTCACCATGGAGTTGCAGGCGGGGCCGCAGATGATCAACCACACCCTGGCAGAGCTGAACCTGACAGGGCGCTTTGGCGTGCAGGTGGTGTTGATCGTCCGCGGCAAGCACAAACTGTTCCCGGTCTCCGCCCAAGACCGCATCCTCGAAGGCGACAAGCTGATGTGCATTGGCACGTCCGATTCACTCAACCAGATGGCGCGCCGATACCAGAAGTGATGCTTCCGGGGTTACGGGTGCAGGCCGCCGCGAGGGCGCCCGTGCCCAGCTCGCGGCCCATAATTGACATAAAATTGATACAATTTTTCGCTAGGAGGAGAGGGGTGGTGCGTCGTATCATCGCAGTAAATTCGTTTGAAAAGGGAGAAGCATCATGACCATTTCAGCAGTTCGGACGGTCGAACATGAGGTCGCACAGCAATACGCGGCGTCGGTGTTTGCAGAGGTTCAAAAACGCAACCCGAACGAGCCCGAGTTTCAACAGGCCGTGAAAGAGGTGTTTGACTCCCTGGTGCCTGTGCTCGCCCGCCGTCCTGAGTACATGGAGCAGGCCATCCTGGAACGTTTGGTGGAGCCGGAGCGGATGGTGACATTTCGCGTTCCATGGACGGACGACGCAGGGCGCATCCATGTGAACCGTGGCTTTCGTGTCCAGTTTAACAGTGCCCTCGGTCCCTACAAAGGGGGACTCCGGTTCCATCCGTCGGTCAATGCTAGCATCGTGAAGTTTTTGGGCTTTGAACAGATCTTCAAGAATGCCCTGACGGGCCAGCCCATCGGAGGCGGCAAGGGCGGGGCCGACTTCGATCCGAAGGGAAAATCGGATCAGGAGATCATGCGCTTCGCGCAGAGCTTCATGACGGAACTGTACCGCCACATTGGACCGGACGTCGACGTCCCGGCGGGAGACATCGGCGTAGGCCCGCGTGAGATTGGTTATTTGTTCGGCCAGTATAAACGGATTCGGGGTGCCCATGAGGCAGGGGTACTGACCGGAAAGGGGATTAGCTACGGCGGCAGCTTGGTGCGGAAGGAGGCCACCGGTTTTGGTGTGGTGTACTTCGTCGAAGAAATGCTCCGCGACGCGGGAACCACCTTCGAAGGCAAGACGGTGGTGGTGTCCGGATCCGGCAATGTGGCCATGTACGCCATGCAGAAGGCGGCCGAGCTGGGGGCGACGGTGGTGGCCTGCAGTGACTCCGACGGGTTCATCCATGACCGCAACGGCATCCGTTTGGACACGGTCAAGCGGCTGAAGGAAGTCGAACGGAAGCGGATTCGAGAGTACGTGAAGGAGCACCCCGGCGCCGAGTACCACGAGGGCTGCTCGGGCATTTGGTCCATCCCGTGCGACATCGCGCTGCCCTGCGCGACCCAGAACGAATTGGACCTGGCGGCGGCGGAGACCTTGGTGCGCAACGGCGTGCTGGCGGTCGGCGAAGGTGCCAATATGCCCTGTACCCTGGAGGCCGTACGGATGTTTCAAGCACACGGCGTGTACTTTGCACCCGCCAAGGCGGCCAACGCCGGCGGCGTGGCGGTATCCGCACTCGAGATGGCGCAAAACAGTGTGCGCGGCAGCTGGAGCTTTGCGGAAGTGGATGCCAAACTGCGCGACATCATGCGGGACATCTACCGACAGAGCGTACAGGCGGCCGAAGCGTTTGGCCACGCCGGCGACCTGGTGGCTGGGGCGAACATCGCTGGGTTCCTCCGGGTGGCAGACGCCATGATGGCCCAGGGATTGGTGTGATCTGCCACATTCTTATCCCCTTTGCGGACCAGAGGACATCGACGCAGAAGCCGGGACAAGGCGCACCGTTTGCATTCCCTCGCAACATCGGTAAAATAATAGTCTGCCCAAAATCTCCGCGGTGGGGATCCCGCGTGCCGGACGCCCACCGCGGATCGTTTTCAAATTGCCAAGGGCTGGAGGGATGCCAGCGTGCTTCCTCATGCTTCGAATGCCAGGCTGGGAGACCCGATGCACGAGGAAAACGAGCATCTGCGCCAGGTGCTGTCCCGCATTGCCGAGATGTCCGAGCGGCTGCACGAACTCAGGCAGGCCAGGGAGGCCGTGGATGAGTCTGACCGGGACGAGGCGCAAACCGCAGAGCAGGTGGCCGAATCGGTCGTCTCGGGGTTGCGGGAGGAACAGTTGAAGGTATTGGCGGCCGCGGCCCGGGAGCCGTACTTCGGACGGATTGATTTTCGGGAGGAGGGTGCCGATCACCCGGTCCCCCTGTACATCGGCAAACGCGGGCTCGAGGACAGCGCCTCCGGCGAACGGATGGTCATCGACTGGCGGGCGCCTGTGGCGAGCCTGTTTTATTCCTTCTCCGGCCAGGACCGCGCCTCGTACGAATCGCCGGACGGTGAGATCACCGGCGAGGTCTATCTCAAACGCAATATCGCGGTGCGCGACGGCCGGTTGCAACGCGTGGTCGACAGCTACGTCAAGGGCCAAGAGAATCTCAATGTGGCCGACGACTTTCTGCTCTACCGCCTCGCCGAGAACAAGGACAATCGCCTGCGCGACATCGTCTCCACCATCCAGGCGGAACAGGATCGCATCATCCGCGCGGAGCGCGACCGGGCCATCGTCATCCAAGGAGTGGCCGGGAGCGGGAAGACGACCGTGGCGCTCCACCGGATCGCCTATCTGCTTTATCGCCACGCCGAACGGCTGCGGCCGGAGCGCATGGTGATCTTCGCCCCCAACGCGATGTTCGTCGATTACATCTCAGAAGTCCTGCCCGAACTCGGGGTGGGTAATATCCAGCAGACCACCTTCACCAAGTGGGCGTTGGATTTGCTCGATCACGCCGTCGCCGTGCGCGACCCGGGGGATCGCTTGGCGCGCTGGTTCGCCCCGCGGACTTCCCCGGCGGCCCGGCGGGAGTTCGATCTCGCCCGCACGAAGGGGTCCATCCGTTTTCAGGAGGCCATCGACGAGCGGCTGCGCGCTCTCGAGGGCCGGTTGGTACCGGAGGGGGACTTCGAGCCCTGGGAGGGGGCGCGCCTGGACGAGGCGACCATCCGAGGCTGGTACGAACAGGACTACGCGCACTATCCCCCGGGGCAGCGGCGGGATCGCGTCCTTGCGCGCATCAAGCGGTGGATGGACACGATGTACAAGGGCGTGAAGGAGCAGGACCGCACCGGGGCGGTGCGGAAACGCTCGCAGTCGCGCCTGCGCGCGTACCAGAGCCGGTGGCCTCAGTGGACGCCGCTCGACATCTACGAACAGGTGCTGGCGGAGGTGTTGCCGGACGCGCCGGCGTGGGAAGCGCAGATGGTCTCCGGCCGCCGGGGACGGCGCAAGCGGCCGCTCGTGGAGCCGGAGGACCTGGTGCCCTTGGTGTATATTCACGCGCGGTGGCACGGGATCGAACCGCATCAAAGGTTCGATCACGTGGTCATCGACGAGGCCCAGGACTTTTCCCCGTTCCAGATCCGGGTGCTGCAGCTGTTCTGCCCGAGCCAGTCGTTCACCATCCTCGGCGATCTGTCGCAGAGCATCCACACGTACCAGGGCATCACCGACTGGTCGGCGTTCCTGGAACTGTTCGACGAGGGGAAGCGGGCATTCTTCCAACTCGACGTGAGCTACCGTTCCACGATGGAGATCATCGATTTCGCCAACGAGATCATCCGCCCGTTCGACCAGTTCGTGCTGGCCAAACCGGTGTTCCGCAGCGGCGATCCGGTGGTCGTTGAACGCGTCGCCGAACGGGAGCAGGAGGAACGAGCGGTCCAGGCGGTGCAGGCCTTGTGCCGCCACGCGGCGACGGTGGCGGTGATGGCACGGACGGAGGATCTGTGTGAACGAATGCACCGGGCGCTGTTGGCGGCGGGGATCGAGGCGCACCGGATCCACGCCAAGGACGAGCAGTACGAGGGCGGCGTGTCGGTGTTGCCGGTGTATCTGGCGAAGGGGCTGGAGTTCGACGCGGTGCTCCTGGTCGGCGCGGACGCGCGCCACTACGACGATTCGCCGCTGAGCGCCAAGCTGCTGTACGTGGGGTGCACGCGCGCCCTGCACCGGCTGTGGGTGCAATACGCGGGCGAGGCCTCGCCCCTGTTGCGCCACCGCGCATCGGCGCGCGAGGCGGGGGCATCGCCTGAGGTCGTCTGAGGCCGGCGGGCCGCCCGCGGTGGCCGGCGGGGGTGGCCGGCGATGACCAGCGCCAGAGGGGCCGGCGGGGTCGGAGGAGTCCCGCCGCCCCGGGGGTGCGCGGCTGGTGCAGCGTCAGCGGCCCAGCCCGCGTTCCCGCACGTATTGGTACAGTTTTCCGATCAGCGCCTTGCGGGTGATGATGCCGGCCAGCCGCCCGTCTTCTTCCACGACGCAGATGAACGTGTGGTTGATGGCCATCTCGAGGGCCTTGAGCAGCGGCTCGCTCCGACGGAGGGTCGGCACGCGGTCGCTCATGACGGAGCCCACGGTCCGATCACTGAGAGACTCCATATGGTAGCCGTCGAGGCCGGCGACCGTGTTGATGACGAGGTTGGTGTGGATCAGCCCGCGCACCACCGACCGGGCGTCGAGCACCGGGATGGCGGAGTACCCTGAGTGGGTGAGGACGAGCAGCGCATGTTCGAGCGTGTGATCGACATACACACACGCAACGTTGTCCGCCGCAATCATCAGGGATTCGGCCGGTTGATTGAGGAACTGGCTGACATCCACCGTTGCCACGCTTGACACATCCTTCCCTGCATTGACCTCGCTATTGTACCGCAAAATCGACCCCCGTTGCTCGTGCGGCACCGGTGACCGCCGGTCGTGCGATAGCAGGAATTTCATCCGGGGCCGCGAAGATCCAGTTGAACTTCTGTGAATTCATGGAACCCTGCGACGATGCGGGGCGTGGCCGGTGTGAACGGGGGATGGAGATCTGTGGTAGAAAAGAGATTGCCGAGGCGCATGGTACGGCGACAGCGCGAGGTGGTGGAGCGCGCCGCACGCGACGTGGAAGGGTGTCTGGCGCGGCACGGGGGGCTGACGGACGCGGCCCGGCAGGAGATCCGCGCGGTGATGGACCGCTGGCTCGGCGAACTGGAGTACTTCAACCTCATGCGCGAGGACGGATTCTCGGAGCTTCACACGAACCATCTGCGCGAGGGGGTGTATTACCTCGATCCGGTCGGGCGCAAGGCAGCCGCCGTGGTTCGCACGGAGGCGTTCTACTACCCGCGCAACACCGGGGAGCGGTTGATCGATGTCACCACGCCCGTGCACCTGCACGGGAAAAAGGTGTACGTCCTGCGGTCCGGCCAGATTCTGCACGGGATGAGCCGCCATTTGAAGGTGGGTGTACCTTTTGCCGTGCTGCAAGCGGCGGGATGGGCCGGTCTGGCGGTGGGGCACGGCTGGCAGCGGATCGCGGCGCAGGTCTGCCTGGCTCTGGCGATCCTGGTGGTGGCGTGGGACCGTGTGGCGTTCGCGCGGGCCTACCGCGCCTGGGTGCACCACCTGCGGGAGATCGGCCGGGGCAACCTCCAACACCGGGTTCAGCCAAAGCGGCGGGACGAGTTCGGGCAGGTACAGTTTGAACTGAACAAGGTGAGCCTCGGTATGGCGGACATGCTCCGGCAGGTGGGCGACAGCGCCGCCAAGGTGGTGCAGGCGGTGTCGGAGCTGCGCACCAACGCGGAAGGGACGATGAAGGCGTCGGAGCAGATCGCGACGCGGATGCAGGAGGTGAGCGCGGGAGCGGAACGGCAGGCCGTCGACGCGCGCGAGGGAAGCGGAGCCATCCAGACGGTGATGGATGAGGTGCAGGACGGGCGATCGCGGGCGCGGATCGCGGCCGAGGTGTCCGAACGGATGGCGGAGACGTCCGCGGTGGGGCAGGGCCGGATTGAAGCGGCGGTCACCCAGTTCAACGCCATCCGGGAGGCGGTGGGACGCCTGGCCGACGTCGTGCATGGGCTGGCGGAGCAGTCGAAGTCCATCGGACGGATTGTCGACGTGATCTCGCATATCGCGGAGCAGACCAACCTGCTCGCGCTCAACGCGGCCATTGAGGCGGCCCGTGCCGGGGAGCACGGGCGCGGTTTCGCGGTGGTCGCCTCAGAGGTCAGGACTCTGGCGGAACAGTCGGGGCGGGCGGCCGGCGAGATTGACGAGTTGATCCGGGATGTGCAGCGCGAGTTGGTGGATCTCGTGCAGGCGGCCACGGCCGCGGCCGGGGAGGTCGCGGCGGGCGTGGCGACGGTGGAGGCGGCGGGGGTAGCGTTCGCCGACATCCGGTCGGGGGTGGAGGGCGTGGCGGGGCACGTCCGGGAGATCTCGGCCGCGATGGATCACCTGGCCGCGAGCGCCGAGGCCGTGGTGGAGCGCGTGGCGCACATCTCGGCGGTGGTAGCCGACATGCACGCGCACACGGAGGACGTGGCGGCGGCCGCGGAAGAGCAGATGGCGGCCATGCAGGAGGTGGCCTCGTCGGCGGGGATGCTGTCCGACATGGCGGGGGCCTTGCAGCGCCTGGTCGGCCGCTTCCACACCGGTTGAGCGGTCTACCAGAAGGCGGGGAAAGTTTGCTATGCTATGAGTGATTTCGCCTATCGAAAGATTCGCAGGCGGTCTTCGGGCCGTCTGTGAATGCATGAAGGGAGTTTTGAGCGCATGGCCAAACGACTGACCCGTGCCGAAGTGCCTGTCGAACGGACGTGGCGGCTGGAGGACCTGTTCGCGACACCCGAGGATTGGGAGGCCGAGGTGGAAGCCATTCGGCGGGATGTCGACACGGTGACACAGTATCGGGGGAAGCTCGCCGACGGGGCGAAGGTTCTGCTGGCCTGCATGGAAGCGAGAGAGAGGCTGATGGAGCGCGTGATCCGCACCTCGACCTACGCGCACCTGCGGGTGTCGGAGGATTCCACGAACCCGGTCAATCAGGCCAATGCCAGCAAGGCGGCGGCGATGAACGCGGCCGTCGCGGCGGCGCTGTCGTTCGTGGATTCCGAGATCTTGGCTCTGCCCGAAGGTACGGTGGAGCGGTACCTCACGGAGGAACCGGGCCTGGCCGATTTCCGCAAGGCCCTGGAGGACCTGTTGGCGACGCGTCCGCACCGACTGTCTCCCGAGACGGAGAACGTGTTGGCGGCGCTCGGCGAGGTGTTCGGGGCCCCGTACAACGTCTATCAGCGGAGCAAGCTGTCGGACATGCAGTTCGATCCGATCACCGACGCCGACGGCAACGAACATCCGGTCTCCTTCGCCCTCTACGAGGACCGCTACGAACTGTTGCCGGACACCGATCTGCGACGCAAGGCGTACCGGTCGTTCGTCAAGACCCTGCATCAGTACAAAAACACGTTCGCAGCCGCCTATGCGGCGGAGGTGCAGCGCCAAGTGGTGCTGGCCCGGGTCCGCCGGTACGAATCGGTCACCCACATGCTGCTCGAGCCGCAGCAGGTGACCATCGAGATGTACGAGAACCTCCTCAACATCATCCAGGCGGAGCTGGCTCCGCACATGCGGCGCCTGGCCAAACTGCGCCAGCGGGTGCTCGGTCTGGACAAGATGCTCCACTGCGATCTCAAGGTTCCGCTGGACGCCGAGTTCACGCCGAAGACCACGGTGGAGGAGGCCGGGAAGCTGATCCTCGAGGCGCTCTCGATCCTCGGCCCTGAGTACACCGACGTGATCCGCACGGCATTGTCGGAGCGCTGGGTCGATCTCGCCGACAACGTCGGCAAGAGCACGGGCGCCTTCTGCTCGAGCCCGTACGGCGCGCACCCGTTCATCCTCATCACCTGGACAGACACGATGCGCGGGGCGTTCGTGCTGGCGCACGAACTGGGCCACGCCGGCCACTTCGCGCTGGCGCAGCGCAACCAGCGCTACACGAACACGCGTCCGTCGATGTACTTCATCGAGGCGCCGTCGACGATGAACGAGATGCTGCTCGGCCGGTACATCCTGTCCCGCTCGGACGATCCGCGCATGCGCCGCTGGGTCATTCTGCAGATGCTCGGCACCTACTACCACAACTTCGTGACGCACCTGCTCGAAGCGGAGCTGCAGCGGCGCGTGTATGCCCTGGCCGAGGCGGGCAAACCCATCACGGCGAGCGTGCTGTGTGAGCAGAAGGGCGAGGTACTGGCGAACTTCTGGGGGGACACGGTGGAGATCGACGACGGGGCTCAATTGGTGTGGATGCGCCAGCCGCACTACTACATGGGCCTGTATCCGTACACCTACTCCGCCGGTCTGACAGCTTCGACCGCCATCTCCAAGCGCATCTTCGAGGAAGGTCAACCCGCGGTCGATCGCTGGCTGCAGGCGTTGAAGGCGGGCGGCACCCTGCGGCCGCTGGAGCTGCTGCAGTTGGCCGGCGTCGACATGTCGAAGCCGGAGCCCATCCGCGATTCGGTCGCCTTCGTCGGCTCGTTGGTGGACGAGCTGGAGCGCAGCTTCTGACCCGTGGCGTTGGGGCGCCGGGACGGCCGTTGGCCCCGGGTGGCACCACCCGGGTGGCATGGACCGGGATGGCATGGACCGGGTGGCATGGACCGGGATGGCATGGACCGGGATGGCCGGGGCGTTGCTGCCCGCCGGGCCGGTTGGCCTGGCGGGTAGCCGCCGTTTTCAGACTCGGCGGGCGGTGTCTCGTGGTGGGGGACCGTCCGGCGCGGGTGGCACCGTCGTGAGGAGAGGGGATCCGGGAGCGAATCGTGTCTGTTCCGGGAGCGAGTCGTACTTGTTCCGGGTATTACGTACGTTGTGACGTTATCCGGAACCTGGTTCGGGCGGATAAACGGCAGAATGTTGTTATGCGCGCTCGTGGTTCGAGTCGTAAATACAAACTTTTTCGTTATCGGGACCGCATCCGGGGCTGGGTGGGCGGATAAATTCAAAACGTATGCTATAACACTCCGAAGGCGGCGCGATAAGTCAAAAACGATTGGTATCCTGCGGCAGGATCGGGTTCTTACGTGCAAAGCGTTTGTTACGGAAGCGAGCGGCCACGAAGGTTACCTCCTGAGGGGTGCAAGCGTCCATGATGTTGCGAACTTTTTTAGGTAAAATAACGCGAGGGAGTGGCTACCATGAGCGTATCTGGAATTGGGATAAGTGGAATTATCAATGTGATTGTCACAGTTGTTCTTGTTGTCGGCTTGGTCGTGCTTTTTAAGAAGGCGTATCGTAAAAAATGACCCCAGCAACGGAGTCATTCTCACGACTCGTCTGATGCGCTTACCCGCGGACGGCACCGTCGTGACGTGGGGATCCGGGAGCGAATCGTGTCTGTTCCGCGCATTACGTACGTTTTGACGTTATCCGATACCTGGTTCGGGCGGATAAACAGCAGAATGTTGTTATCCGCGCTCGTGGTTCGAGTCGTAAATACAAACTTTTTCGTTATCGGGACCGCATCCGAAGCTGGGGTGGGCGGATAAATTCAAAACGTATGCTATAACGCTCCGAAGGCGACGCGATAAATCAAAAACGTTTGGTATCCTGCCGACGTGACGGGCCGTTAGATAACAAACGTATGCTACCCCGATCCTTCGCGGTACACAAAGGGGGGAATGGAAGGTGCGCGGGCCGCTCCATCGCCACCGGTACGGGCTCGTAGCCGTCGCTGCGGTGGCCGCATTCCTCTTGGGGCATGGATGGAATTGGATGAACTCGGCAACCGCCCAACAGGAGCGCGACATCGCGCTCCCGAACGACGACTTCGATGCTGCAACTATGGCCCAGATTTACAAGAATCTCAACCAGTACAACGTCGCGTCGACCCCACAGGATCACGAGGTGTACGTCGTGACCGGTGGCATCGGCACGGCCAATCCGCGCATTCTGGAATGGGATAGCGCAGGAAACATGGACTTCGGCCGCCGCCAGGGCGGTGAGATCTTCCACATCCTGCAGATGCATCAAGACCCGCGCACATGGCAGTACGCCATCCCGCACGTTTCTGGCAACACCGCCGCCGACGCCAAGAACGCCACGTTTACCTACACCCCGACGCGCTGGGTCCCCATTAAGACCCACACCGGCCGGGTCTACTACAAGCTCGACGATCCGCATCAGTCGCCCCAGTACTGTTTCCAAGTCGGCAACACGTATTTCCTCGTCGTTCCGTTTCCGAAGGACGAGTTTCCCGAGGGCCTGATGACCCACCTCAAGCCGCTGGGGAATCCCCTCCGTGGAAGCGGTGCCTCCGACTCCTATTCCGGCTCCTAGGCTCCGAAACACTGGACCTCCAGGCTGGCGGCGCAGACACCGGCCTGCCTCATCGCGCACCCGCCGCGCCTCCGCTTCATACCGTGTAGTGAATGGTGGAGAGGGAGGCGCGAGTCATGCAATACGACGCGCTCCTGCAGGTTCTCGCGCAAGGGATAGAGGCGCTGATGGAACGTCAACGCGCGGACGGCGCGTTCGACTTTTGCTGCGAGGTGAACCCGCTGCCCGACGCCATGATGGCGCTGTGCTTGCGCCTCATGGGGGCCCAGACGGACACTGCGGGCCCCTCCGCCTGCACGCCTGGCCACGCACCGGTCGCTCCCATCGTCCACACGCCGGTCGTCTGGTCGGCCTCGTCGCCTGTCGATCCGCTGGCCGACGCCCTCTGCCGGCGGATTGAATCCCTCCAGGACGAAGACGGGGCATGGCGCGCCTACCCCGATCAGCCCGACAATCCATCGGCGACTGCGCTCGCCTACGCCACCCTGCTGCTCTGTGGACGCGCGCCGGACGACCCGGCCATGCAGCGGGCCCGCGACTACTTGGTGCGGCACGGCGGGCTCGACGCCGCGTCGCACATGACGAAGATCTTGCTCGCCACGGCGGGCCAGTACCCGTGGAACCGGCTGCCCGGCGAGCACATCGACTTCGCGCTGCTCGGGCCCGGCGCCCCACTGTCCCTGTATGACTTCTCCAGCTATGCGCGAGTGCACATGCCTTCCTTCATGATCCTGCGCCACCTGCGGCACCGCTTCCCCGTCCCGCCGCACCCCGGGATCGTCTCACTGCTGGCTCCGCCGCGCGACCTGCCGGCGCTCCGCACCCGCTTCCGGCACACGCGGGCCATCCAGCGCTGCCGCGTCTGGATCCTGGACCGGCTGGAGCCGAACGGCACCTTGGCCAGCTACGTCACCGCCACCGTGCTCGCCGTATTCGCGCTGGCCGCTGTGGGGGACGAGCGGGATGTCCCCGTCATCCAGCGGGCTCTGGAGGGCATGCGGGAGATGGTCCGGCCGCTGGACGGGACGCTCCACCAGCAGGTGTTCACCTCCACCGTCTGGGACACCGCCCTCGCCCTGCATGCGCTCATATCCGCCCGGGATGCCCTCCGCTCCGCTGGCCGTCCCGGCTCGGTTCCGGCAGACCATGCAGATCCTGTGGAGGAAGCCCATCTTCGGCGGGCCGCGCAGTATCTCGCGTCGCGCCAACAGGACCTTCCCTCCGACTGGTGCGTGCATGCGCCATCCGTGCAGCCGGGTGGCTGGGGTTTTTCCGATGTCAACACCAGGTACCCCGACGTTGACGACACGGCCGCCGCCGTACAGGCGCTGTATCCCTACCGCCGCGATGTGTGGCCGGTGTGGAAGCAGGGCGTACGATGGCTCATCGGGATGCAGAACGAGGACGGCGGTTGGGGCGCGTTCGAGCGGGATTCCGGGAAGCGCTGGCTGGAGCGGCTGCCCATCAACGACATGGGCCAGGCGATGACCGATCCGTCCAGCGCCGACCTGACCGGCCGGGTGATCGAAGCGCTTTCGTCGACGCATGTGCCTGCTCGGCGGGCCATCGCGCGCGGCGTGCAGTGGTTGCGGGGGGCGCAGCGCGAGGACGGATCGTGGCGCGGGCGGTGGGGCATCTGCTTTCTGTACGGCACATGGGCCGCCGTCTCGGGCCTGGCGGCCGCCGGTGTGCCGCGGGACGATCCCGCCCTGCGGCGGGCCGCCGCGTGGTTGTGCAGCGTCCAGCACGCCGACGGCGGATTCGGGGAGTCGTGCCGGAGCGATGAGGTGGACACATTCGTCGATCTCGCCGCCAGCACGCCCACCCAGACGGCCTGGGGGCTGATGGCCCTCCTGGCGGCCGTCGGGCCGGAGGCGCCGGAGACCCGCCGCGCGGCCGCCGCCCTGATGGACATGGCCCAACCCGGCGGCGGGTGGGGGGAGGCGTATCCCACCGGGGCCGGGATCGCCGGCCAGGCCTACATCCGCTATCACAGCTATCCGATGGTGTGGCCGCTCCTGGCCCTCGCCCGGTACGCCGCCCAACGTCCGGCGCCATGACCGCGATGGATGGTCGTGACGAAGCCCACGCCGCCTCCTCGTCCTGCCATTCCTTTGGTGGCGAAAAGGTATCATCTCCGGAATTTTCGCCGGCCCCTGTCGCTCGAAATGTGATATCCTTTTGACCATGAACCGGGGATTTGTGTACCTGGCGTTGGCGACGCTAGGATGGAGCGGAAACTATATCGCAGGAAGGTACCTGGCGGGGGCGATGCCGGCGCTTTTCCTCAACGGGGTGCGCTGGGCGATATCGGCCCTGATCCTGCTTGCGATCGCGCGGCTGACCCGCCGGCGGGTGGGGTTGCGCCGCCATGCCCGGGAACTGTTTCTCCTCGGCCTGGTCGGGATGTTCCTGTTCTCCTCGCTGACCTATATCGGTCTGCGCAGCGTCCCGGCGTCGCAGGCGGGTCTCATCAGCGGGACGTCGCCGATGTTCATCCTCCTGCTCGGGGTCGCTGCCCTGCGCGAGCGGCCCGGCTGGACGGCGTGGATCGGGGTGCTCCTGTCGATGGCGGGTGTCGCCATCTTGATGGGGGTTGCCGGATCGCCGGGCGACGCGGCGCACGGGGGCGGCGGTGGCGGCTGGCTCAGCCAAGGGCCATTGGTCCTGTTGCTTGCGTCCTTCACGTGGGCGGTGTATACCGTCCTCGGGAAGCGCTGGGGCGGCCGGATCACCCCGTTTGAGGTTACCGCCGGCGCCGCCGTGTATGGCGCCATCCCCAGCCTCGCCTTTGGAATCTGGTCGCTGCGCGGCCAGACGCTGCACATGACGCCGATGGCGTGGGTGGCCTTGGGGTACGTCAGCACCGTGGCGTCGGTGGCTGCGTACTTCGTGTGGACGAGCGGGGTGGAGCGCGTCGGGGCGGGCCGCGCCGCACCGTGGATGAACCTGCTGCCGGTGTGGAGCGTCGTCCTCGGTGTCCTGCTGCTGCACGAGCGCCTCACCGTGCGAGCACTCACCGGCGGCGCCGTGATCCTGGCCGGGGCCCTGTTGACCGGGGTGCGGAGCGGAAGGCATCCGCCCGGCGAGGCTGTGTCCGAAGGGCCAGGCATGTAGGCGTCAGCCAGCCGCTGGTCCGGCAGGGCGCGGTCAGGCCGCTGTCTATCGTGCCAGGTGCGCCGTCGCCAGGGAGTATCCGTCCAGGGGTGGCGGTTTCCGCTCATCCCATTTCGCACATCCCGTATCATCACCTGGGGAACAAAGGAGGACGCGTATGTCGGAGGTCATCATTCGGGTCCGCGACAACGGGTCGTACCGCGTGGAAGGGCCGGTGAAGCTGCTCGACGCAGAGGGCAACGAGTTCGAGCACAAGGAGTCGTTCTCGCTGTGCCGGTGCGGACAATCGAACAACAAGCCGTTTTGCGACGGCACGCACAAGACCGTAGGGTTTCAGGACGCGTGCCGGGCGAAGTGAGACCGGGAGCGGTGTTCCGAAGGGACACCGCTCCCCTGCTGCACGACTCAAGCGGCCATAGCGCGGCTCAACCGGCGTTGCGGAAGAAGTCCCGGTTGATGGCAATCCATTCCTTCTCCTCGTCCGGGACGAAGTCCTCCTGGAAGATGGCCGACACCGGGCACACCGGTTCGCAAGCACCGCAGTCGATGCACACATCCGGGTTGATGAGGTAGGTGTCGCCGCCGTCGTGAATCGCGTCGACCGGGCAGACCTCGACGCATTCCGCGGCTTTCTCGCCGATGCACGGGGATGTGATGACGAATGCCATCTCGACCGCCTCTCTTCCACTCCGTTTTGGGGCATGCGCCCCCGGCGGATGAGATCCGCCACTTTGAGTGTGGCACGCGGCGGCAGGCATCGGTATGACGCGTATCACAACGCCAGGGAGCCCCGGGGCCCCGCCTCGCAACCCTATTCATTCACGCAACAGCGAGAGGAGAGCGCACCATGGATAAGCGCGTTTTGATGACCGGATTCGATCCGTTCGGCGGCGAGACGATCAACCCCGCCTGGGAAGCGGTGCGCCGATTGGACGGCCGCGCGCTGGACGGCGGGTGGACCATCGTCGCCCAGCAGGTGCCGACGGTGTTTGACCGATCCATCGCCGTATTGCGCGAGGCCATTGGGCGGGTGCAGCCCCAAGTGGTCATCTGCGTCGGGCAGGCCGGCGGGCGCACGCAGATCACCCCGGAGCGAGTGGCCATCAACGTGAACGACGCCCGTATCCCGGACAACGCCGGACAGCAGCCCATCGACACGCCGGTGGTCCCTGGCGGGCCGGCGGCTTACTTCACGAAGCTGCCTATTAAGCGGATCGTCACCGCCCTGCGGGAAGCAGGCATTCCGGCCGCCGTATCGAACACCGCCGGGACGTACGTGTGTAACCACATCTTCTACGGACTCATGCACCTGATTGCCACCGAGCACCCACAGGTGCGCGGCGGGTTTGTTCACATTCCGTATCTGCCCGAGCAGGTCACCGGAAAGGCGGAGCCCAGCATGGCGCTGGAACTCATCGTCCGCGGCCTGGAGCGGGTTGCCGCCGTGAGCGCGGCGGCGTACGACGCGGGCAGCGAGGCGGATCTGGCGGTGACGGCCGGGCAGGAGTGCTAGCGGCCGCGATCGCATCGGCGGGTGGCCCAGCAAGAGCAAGTCGCGTCGTTGAGGCAGCCACAGCGGCGGCACTAAATTCGCTACAGATTTGCAGCGAGGGGGAGACAAGCATGGCGGATCGGATCCTCATCACCAACGGTCGCGTCCTCAGCCCCACCGGGGAGTGGGTGGACGGGCAAGACATCGTGATCGAAGGCGGGAAGGTCCAGGCGGTGATGCGAGGCGCCGGGCGCCCGGCGGGGGCGCAGGTCATCGATGCCAGCGGAAAGTGGGTGAGCCCGGGGCTGATCGACGTGCACACCCACCTGGGCGTGCACGAACTGGGCGTGGGCCGCGAGGGGGCCGACTTCAACGAGACGAGCAGTCCGGTGACGCCGGAGGTGCGGGCCATCGACGGCATCAACCCGTTTGACACGGGATTCCAGGACGCCGTTCGGGCCGGCGTGACGACGGTACAGGTGATGCCCGGCAGCGCCAACGTGATCGGCGGCGAGATGGCCGTCCTCAAGACGCACGGGCGCGTCGTCGATGAGATGGTGGTGCGTGCGCCGTCGGGCATGAAGGCGGCGTTTGGCGAGAACCCGAAGCGGGTATACGGGGGCAAGGACAAGGCGCCGGTGACGCGCATGGGCGTCGCGGCCCTGTTCCGCCAGCAGCTCATGAAAGCCCAGGACTATCTGCGCCAGCGGGAGCAGGGTCAGGTGGCGACGCGCGATCTCGGCCTGGAGAACCTGGCCAAGGTTCTGCGCGGAGAGATCCCGCTGCGGGTGCACGCGCACCGCGCCGACGACATCGCGACCGTGCTGCGGTTGGCACGGGAGTTCGGCGTGACCCTCACCATTGAGCACTGCACGGAGGGACATCTCATCGCGGACCGCATCGCCGAAGCGGGCGTGCGGGTGTCGGTCGGTCCGACCATGTCCGCGCGTTCCAAGGTGGAGCTGGCGAACAAGGGCTGGCACACGGTGGCGGCCCTGGCGCGCGCGGGGGTTCCGGTGTCCATCACCACGGATCACCCCGTGGTCGCCATCGATTACCTGCTCACGGCTGTGGTGCACGCGGTGCGCCACGGTCTCGACGAGCGGACGGCATGGCAGGCGGTCACCATCAACGCCGCGCATCACCTCGGGGTCGCCGACCGGGTCGGGTCTCTGGAGGCCGGCAAGGATGCGGACGTGGTGATTTGGTCCGGCGATCCGCTGGATCTGCGCAACCGGGTAGAGGTGACCATCATCGACGGAGTGGTGGTGTACCGGGCGCAGTGACGCGTATGTGGCACGCTTGCCTCCTTGAGATCCTGCGGGCCAGAGGCTAGAAGTCGTCTCTGGCACGCAGTAATTGCCAGCAGGTATCCATCGCTTCCTCCAGGATGGCACCTTCCTCCTGACCGTAGGACCCATTGTCATAGTAGTGCTTGAGCGCGTTGTAGACAATGGGGACCTGCCACTTCGACCGGGGATCCGTCCAGGTCGTCACGACGCAGCGGTCGGTCAGAAACGTATCTATCTTTCGCTCACATATCTGCCAAGGACCCGCGGTCGCCTGTTCGTGGCGCTGCCGGATGGCCTGGATTTCCCTTGACTGCAAAGGCTTAGAGTCGTGCATCGTCCGTCCTCCAGCGGCTGGCGCATGTCAGCCTTCATCTCGTCCCTATCAAAAGTGATTGCAAGAAACTGTCGAAAGCTGTCGAACTATACTACTATTGTAGTACTATACTTGCCCGCCCTGTGTGCAAGATCGGGGGAACCGGATTTCATTCAGGCGTCACACAGAATCCTGCCGTATATCGGTCACCCTGTATCTCTGATAGCTTCTTAATTCTTGGAACGGACGGTGATGGGAATGAGGAGTTCCGGCGCCGTGTCCGCGTGGACACCGGAGAAGACCGAGCGGCTGAAAATGCTTGTCTTGCGTCACCTCGCGCGCGGCGGCACCGTGATGGACGCGTGCCAGCAGTTCGAGTTCGAAACCAATGGCGAGCACAAGGCGTGGGCTGCGCATGTTCGCTGGTTGTTGTTCATCCGGGCAAGCTGCGGGGAGGAGTACAGGCAAGCGCGCGTGGCGGGACGGCTCGGGCAAAGGGGCGTGACCCCGTCCGTCCCGATGGACGAAGCCGGGGACCGAGCGGATACCCCGCACGGGAACACGGAGGCGGAACAGGTCGCGCCTCAGGAAGACGATGGACAAGGGGGACTGGAAAGCGCCATGCTGCAATCGATTCATCTCCAGGACGAATTGGCAAGCAAACTCTTCTACTCGGTCACAGAGATTTTAGAGGACAGGAGGCAGCTCAAGGAGCTCATTCTGGAGTACGGCAAGCGGTTGGAGTTGGCTGAACGCAAAATCGCGGAGTTGCAGGAAGACAACCGGGTCGCCCAACACAAGTTGGAGAAGAAGGACCAGGAAATTGAACAAAAGGAGCGCCTTCTGTTGGAAGGCCAATTGAAGTACCAGCAACTTTACGAAGACTTCCAGCAATTCCGCGGGGAACAGGCGGAGGAGTATCAGCGCCTCCAGCAACAGATCGGCGAATTGCAGGCAAGGTACGAGGCGTTGAACGGCGAGTACGGCCGGTTCAGGGCCCACAGCACCAGGGAAATCGAGCGATTGCAGTCGCAACTCCGTGAATCGGAAGTGAGAAACACTCAGTTGCAGGCACAGTACGACGCGGTCCGCAATGAGAATGCCAATCTTGCCCGGCGCGTCGCGGACTTTGCGCGGCAAATCTCAAGCATGTTGGGGAGCGATACCTCGCTGGAACACCTGCAAGCCGCCGTTCCCATTCGGCCAATGCTGGTCAAACCGGAGGAAGAAGTGGGCCGCGCGAAGGCCTGAGCAAAGCCAGGCGGGATGGTGTGCATGGGTACAGACAGCCGTGCAATGCCCGAACTCGTTCAGGTCGCGGCGGACGAGCACGGGCCGTATCTCGTGGTAAGGGTGACCTTGGATGGCCGGCAGTGGACCATCCGCTGGGGAATCGATCAGTTTACATACGACGGCTTCAGACAGCGAGTCGTCCCATTCATGCATTCCCATTCGAGCCGGCGGCCGACCGTCTGGCTCTTCTATGAAAGCGCCGAAGATGCCGTCACCGGCGGGATGGCTGCGGGGGATCCACCGCTCCAGACACGGGTATTGGTGCACGTACATGGATGGATCAGCGAGATCTCCGTCCCCTGTTCCACGCTCTTTGTCTCCAATCTCCGGTGGTTGGTCTGCGTGGCTTCGGCGGATGAGCTTGCACCCCTGGTCTGGGAGAACCCCGATGGCCGCAAACCACCCCCGGCCACCGGGCAGTCGGATGGCCATGCCACGGGTGACGCCACCGAACGGAATCCGGCGGGTCCCCGGGACGGTGAGGCGAACCAACGGGGCGGAGTGAGCGGCCCGCGGCGGAAGGGTCTCGCACAGGCAGGACTTGAGGGGCGCCGGTGGACGGGTGCAGCGGCCGTCGTCGGCGCGGGGATCGCAGCCGCCGCCTTGTGGTCCTTCGTGGTCCATCCACATGTCCCTCAGGGATTGGCAGTCCATGCGATTTCCTCGTCGGACCGGCTGTGGGGCTTATCGCACCCCGTAGAAAATAGAACGGTTGGCGCACAGTCCGGCGGTGTCGTGCCGGCGGACGCCAGCTCCGACAAGGGTGCCGGAAATGTGACCAACCCGGTCACGGTGAATCCGCCGCCGGAAGGACAGCACGACTCCGGGAGCGATGCGAACGTACCGGGCGAAAGCGGCCAGCACGGGAAGGCGGTGACGTTAGCGCCAGGCGATGCATCGTCGGGCGACGTATCGCCGGATAACGCGCCTACGGAGACGCAGGATCCAAGGGCACCAGCTCAAGGGAAAGGCCAGGCGCCGTCTCCAGCAGCGCTGTTCAGCGTTCCCAAAGGTTGCGTCGCTCTCACGTTCGACGACGGCCCTTCCCAGTACACGAAACAGATCGTCGATATTCTCAGCCGTTACCACGTCCACGCGACGTTTTTTTTCGTGGGCAATCGCATCAGCATGTGGCCGGAGGGTGCTCGGGCGGTCGTCGAGGCCGGCGACGTCATCGGCAATCATTCCATGTCTCATCCGCTGTTGACCCATTTGTCAGCAACCGCACAAGCCCGGCAGATCGCCCAGTGCGAAGCCGCCATCGAGTCGGCCACCGGCTTGTCGGCGAAGCTGTTCAGACCCCCATACGGCGCGTACGATAAAGCCACAGAAGACGCCCTTGCGACCAGCCATATGACGCTTGCGCTGTGGAACCGGGATCCAAGGGATTGGGCGGCGAAATCGGCGGCCGAGATTGTGGCCAACGTGCTCAACAGCGATCCGTCGGGCGGGGTGTACGATATGCACGAGACGCGGCTCACCGTCGAAGCACTGCCGGCCATCATCGAAGGGTTGCAGAAGAAGCACCTGAGGCTCGTGGCCATTGGATGAGGTGGTGATCCCTTTGGCAGCGCGGACGTCGGAGGTTTCTCGGCAGTTTTGCGGGCCGTTGTTGGGCGGCGTCGGTTCGGCCCTGTTCGGCATCCGGACCATGCTCGGGCTGACGGCCGCCCTGTACGTGGCGAATATGCTGTGGGTGCGGTGGAAGGTACAGGATCCGACTGCAATGGATCCAACCTCATGAATACCACCGCCAAATCCACCCACCCTCTCATACACCGCACGCGTATTTCCCCTCGCGAAAATTCAACTCTTCTACACCAAGCTTTTGAGCAATCGATACGGAATCTTCAATTTCCGATCGTAGACTGAAGGCGTACGTCGTCCCCGTGCCACAAGAGGACGGATCGTGAGGAGGATGATTGCATGAAGCGCCGCGTGAAGCTGTCCGTTGCCGCAACAGCCACCGCCATCCTGAGCAGTGGGAGCATCGCACTGGCCAGTCACCAGGCCGCCGTACCCCCGAACGGTCTTCATCCCGACACGACGGTTCTTGCGCCCGAAACCCAGACACCTATCCAGCATGTCGTAGTGATCTTTCAAGAGAATGTTTCCTTCGATCATTACTTTGGCACCTATCCCTACGCCAAAAATCCCCCGGGGGAACCCAAGTTCTTCGCCTCTCCGGGGACCCCGAACGTCAACGGACTGACCGGTCCGCTTCTCACCCACAACCCAAACGGGGTCAACCCGCAGCGTTTGGATCGCTCCCAATCCATCACGGACGACATGGATCACGATTATACCGCCGAGCAAAAGGCGTACGACGGGGGGCTGGTGGACAAGTTCAAGGAAAACACCGCGGGTACGGACTGGCCGTTTCCCAACCAAGATCCGAACATCGTCATGGACTACTACGACGGCAACACCGTGACGGCCCTCTGGAATTACGCGCAGCACTTCGCCATGAACGATAATTCGTACAGCACCACGTTCGGCCCTTCGACGCCGGGGGCGCTCAATCTGATTTCCGGTCAGACACACGGGGCCGTTGCGTACAGCGCGCCGCAGGCGAGCGGGGGCAAACCGTTGTCCCCTGATGCCAACGGGGTCATCATCCAGGGCAAACTCAATCGAAACAACACCTTGTACAGCGACCAGGACCCTTATTACGACAACGCCTCCAAGGCAACCAGCCCGACGGTCGCGATGACGGGCAAGAACATCGGTGACCTCCTCAACGCGAAGGGCGTGACTTGGGGTTGGTTCGAAGGCGGATTTCGCGATCCGTCCGTCAAACACCAGGCGACGGGCGACGGGAGTCAGCAGGGCCCTGCCACACCCGACTACAGCCCGCATCACGAACCGTTCCAGTACTACGCTTCGACCGCAAATCCAAACCACACACCTCCTGCATCCGTGTCGGAAATTGGCCATGATGGCCCGGCGAACCACCAGTACGACTTGATGGACTTCTGGGCCGCCGTGAACGCCGGTCACATGCCGGCGGTGAGCTTCCTCAAAGCACCGGCGTACCAGGACGGCCACGCAGGGTACTCGGGGCCGCTGGATGAGCAGAGGTTCCTCGTGGATACCCTCAACAAGCTGCAGAAGACGCCGGAATGGAAGAGCACTGCTGTCATCATCGCTTACGACGATTCAGACGGCTGGTACGATCACGTGATGCCGCCGATTGTCAATGGATCGAACGATCCGGCGGCAGACGCCCTGCTCGGTCCTGGTCAGGCAGGGACCCCCTCGCTGGGCTCGTACTTAGACCGGCTCGGCTATGGTCCGCGCCAGCCGCTGTTGGTGATCTCGCCATGGGCGAAGCGCAACTTCGTCGATCACACGCTCACCGACCAGACGTCCATTCTTCGCTTTATCGAAGACAACTGGAACCTGGGCCGCATCGGCGATTCCTCGTACGATGCCATCGCGGGTTCTTTGCTCAACATGTTCGATTTTACGCACGGTCCTTCCAACAGCCCGCTGTTTCTCGATCCCAATACGGGCGAACCGGTCAGCCCCACTTCTGCACCCTTTGTAAAGGGTGGGCAGCCGTACATGGCGCTCAGCCACTTGGCGGAAGTGCTCAACACAGACCTGTATCAAAATAAAGGGGAAGGCTGGTTCACGTACGACGGGCATCGGGTGATCGTTCCGTTTCACGGCAGGACAGTGACCGTCGACGGCCGGACGTTGGACCTGGGCGCCGGTATGACGTCTGTAAAGGGTGCTCTGTTCTTGCCGGTGGACAAACTGGCCGACGCGCTTGGAGTGAAGGCGGATGGTCTGCTGCAAGGTTATGCTGAGCCAGCAGGTCAGTAAAGATCTCATCGGGCTCCCGAAGCTCACTGGGTACGGTTGCGTGGGCTCCTTCAGGGTGAATCCCCGACGACGCCTCGTGTCGTCGGGGATTTATCACACAAGCTGCGGATTTCTGTTCGTGAACGACGCGTTCATGCGCTCTTTACATCGTGTTTACACCGCGTTTTACAGAATTTCACATACCTCCGTTATGATGTCTTCCAAGAAGGGGTATTTGTATCCGGTGATCGTGGAGGAGAGCGTCACCTGGATCTGTCGGGAGAAGGGTCTGATTTCCTTTGATGGGCAATGGACCGGTGGGGTTTGCGCTCGGGTTGTTGACGGCGGCCAGTGGGATGCTGGCGTATTGGGGTATGAGAGCACGACGGAACCGGGTGTTTTGGGAACACGTCCGCGACGTGGTCACTCGCGTCCGACACGGGGATTTGCAGGCTCGGGTTCTCAGCTACGCGGGGGAAGTCCAGCCAGATTTCTCGCAGATGTTGAATGACATGCTGAGCGCCCTCGAGGATCAAGTGAACCGCCAGTCTGAGGAGCAGCGGCTCTTGCGGTACGTTCTGAATGCCATGACGACGGGGGTGGTGTACGTCGACGCGTCCGGGAACGTTCAAATGATGAATCCCATGGCGGCACGCATTCTGCGAAAGGACGCAGACGAGGCCCGGGGTCGGCCGTACTGGGAGATATTCCCTGATTACGCCTTGAATGCCGCCATCTACCGGACGCTGTTGCTCGGTTCGCCTTGGCAGAATGAAATTCGGCTTCCGGGAGATATCATCGTGGATTTTCACGTCATCCGACTCGAAGGCACCGGTGAATCTCGGAGCAATCGGCAGGAGGGCTTCCATGTTCTGGTCCTTTGCAACGATGTGACGCAATGGCATCGACTTGTCCGGATGCGCAGCGATTTTATCGCGAATGTCTCGCATGAGTTGAGAACACCCATTACCGCCATCCGGGGCTACGCGGAAACGCTCGTGGGCGAGGACGTGGACGAGTCCACCCGGGATTCGTTTTTACAGATCATTTACCAAGAGTCACTGCGTATGAACCGCCTGGTGGAGGACCTGTTGACGCTGTCCAAGCTGGAGACACAAGAAATTCATCTTGAATGGCGCCCCGTACAACTCTCTGGCGTCGTGGAGATGGCCGTGGACCGCCTTCAAGCCCAACTGAAAGTACGTAATCTGACATTGCAGGTACAGTCAGAGGATGACGTCACCGTGTGTGGGGACGAGGACAAACTCCTGCAGGTGATGCTCAACCTGCTCACCAATGCGATGCGTTACACGCCGCCCGGTGGGTGCATTTCGGTCACGTGGGAAACGTATCCCGACCGGGTCAAGGTACATGTGGTCGACACCGGTATCGGCATACCGGAAGAGGAACAGAATCGGGTATTTGAACGATTCTATCGGGTGAACCCCGACCGCAGCCGTGCCAGTGGCGGAACGGGTCTCGGACTGGCGATTGTAAAGCACATCGTCACCTCGTACGGCGGAGAGGTTGGCGTCAACAGTCGTGTGGGTTTTGGCAGCGACTTCTGGTTCACGTTGCTGCGGTGCAAGGATACGGCGCCCAAGGATACGGCGTCCGACCGTTTGGTCGCGCCATAGCGTTGGAGGCGCAATACGAAGCGCGCAACAGGTTTAGACGACGTTTACATTTCCTTTATACGTCCTTTACAGATCTCCGCTATCATGTCCACCGAGTGGAATCCTCGCAGGGAGTTTGGGGCAACCCTCCCTGTAAACCGGATTCGATCTTAACGCCGAGGACGTGGTTTCAGAATGAGCAAATCCATATCGGTAGAGAACCTTCGTGCATGGTACGGGGATCACTTGACACTCAAGGGCATCACCATGGAACTGGAGGCCAATCGGGCGACCGCCATCATCGGTCCGTCCGGATGCGGGAAGTCCACCTTCATTCGGTGTCTGAATCGCCTGCACGAGACCGTGCCGCACGGCAGGGTCACTGGCAGCATCAAACTCGGGGACGAAGATCTGTACAGCATGGATCCGGTTGACGTGCGGCGAGTGGTCGGCATGGTGTTTCAGAAGGCAAATCCTTTCCCCACCATGTCGATTTTCGAAAACGTGGCGCTGGGCTTGCGGCTCGGCGGAGTGCGGAGCAAGGCGGAAATCATCGAACGCGTGGAGAAAAGCCTTCGGATGGCCGCGCTGTGGGACGAAGTGAAAGACCGCTTGCGGGAGCCTGCGACCGCACTGTCCGGCGGTCAGCAACAACGCCTGTGCATCGCGCGCGCCTTGGCGATTGAGCCGGAAGTCTTGCTGATGGATGAACCCACCTCGGCGCTCGACCCGGGTTCGACCTTGCGCGTCGAGGAGCTGGTGCAGGAGCTCAAGTCGTCGTACACGATCGTGATCGTCACCCACAACATGCAGCAAGCCGCCCGGGTCGCGGATAAAACGGCGTTCTTTCTCAACGGGGAGCTGATTGAATACGCCGATACCGCCACCATATTCACCAAGCCGTCCGACAAGCGGACGGAAGACTACGTCACAGGACGGTTTGGATAAGGAGGACATCCCCATGCAGAAACGTCAGGCTTTCGACGTCGCGCTGAGTCAACTCCAGTTGAAACTGCTCGAGATGGGCGAGCAAGTGCAGCAAGCCGTGCGGGGCGCCATGGATGCCCTGAAGACGCTGGATCCCGTCAAAGGCCAGCGAGTGGTCGATGGAGATCGGGACATCAACCTTCAAGAAAACGAGATTGTGGACTTGTGCGTTCGGCTGATTGCGACGCAGCAGCCTGTGGCCGGCGACCTGCGCAAGATCGTGGCGGGGATGAGGATTGCGGGGGATTTGGAGCGCATGGGGGACCTGGCGGTGGACGTGGCCAAGACCGCCGTCCGACTGCAGGGCCAACAGCTCATCAAGCCGCTGATCGATATCCCGCGCATGGCGCAGCTGTGTGATCAAATGGTGTCCGACGCACTCCAAGCGTATGTGCAGGGTAACGTCACGTTGGCCCGAAAGCTGGCCGAGCAGGACGACGAGATCGACCACATCTACCGGAAGGTGGTCGAAGAGCTGTTCACCCTGAGTGCGGAAAAGCCGGACGTGGTATCCCAGGCGATGTCGCTGGCGTTTGTCGGCCGCTATTTGGAGCGGATTGGGGATCACGCGACGAACATCGGAGAGAGCGTCATCTACATCGTGTCTGGCGAAAGGTCTGACCTGAATTGATGGACGCGGCATGTAAGCCACCCACGGTTTTGATTGTGGATGATGAGGAATCGATTCAAAAACTGGTGGCCTACAACTTTCGGCGCGCGGGGTTCGAAACGGAAATCATGGGCAATGGGCGCGACGCGTACGAACGGATGAGGACGGATGATGGGACCTTGGCCATCGCGATCCTGGACATCAGTTTGCCCGGCATGGACGGTATGGAGGTGTGCAAACACCTGCGCCAGGAGCACGTGTGGACGCCCATCATCCTGTTGACGGCGAGAGATGACGAATTGGACCGCGTCCTCGGTCTTGAACTGGGCGCGGACGATTACGTGACCAAACCGTTCAGCCCGCGCGAACTGGTGGCGCGGGCTCGCGCTGTACTGCGCCGCGTTGAGGACCGGCGGGAAGATGCGCCGGATGCCAGCCTGACAGACGATTGTGTTTCCGCGGGCGACATCGTCCTGTGTGTGTCGCGTCACGAGGTGACGGTTGCCGGCCGGCCGGTGGATCTCACGCCCAAGGAGTTCGATTTGCTGCGCTATTTGATCCTTCATCAGGACCATGTGTTGGCGCGAGAGCAACTGCTGCAGCAGGTGTGGGGATACGCCTACACGCCGGATACCCGTATTGTGGACGTGCACATTTCTCACCTTCGCGACAAAATCGAGCCCAATCCCAAGCAACCCATCTATATTCGAACCGTGCGCGGCGTCGGTTACCGGTTCACAGGCGGGTCCAGGTCCCGCCGTGAATCATAGGCCCTGAATTGAATGGACGGGCGAATCTTTACAAAGCCTTAAAGAGGGCTTCACCGTGAATTCAACTCGTCCTGATACGCTGAATTCTGCAAGGGCCCTTGAAGTGAAAAGAGAAAGCCCGAGAGGGTAGGGAGGATGTGGAGAGATGTTGAAGTCTCGATTGGCCGGTGTAGCCTTGGCGTTGTCGGCGGTCATTGCCACCGCGGGCTGTGGAGCGGCCACCAACAATACGGCCAACACAGGCAACGCAGCGCAGAACACGACGGGCGGAGCGACGTCGGCACCGATCACCATCAATGAGACGGGTTCGTCCTTGCTGTATCCGCTGTTCAACGGCCAATGGATTGAAGCGTACAAGTCGGTCGATCCCAACGTCAGCATCACGGCCGCCTCAACCGGGAGCGGAACGGGGATTGCGCAAGCCATCGCCGGAACGGTGCAAATCGGCGCTTCGGATGCGTACCTGTCCGACGCCCAGATGCAGCAGAACCCGTCCATGGTGAATATTCCGCTGGCCATTTCTGCGCAGCAAGTCATGTACAACGTCCCGGGCTTGACGGGGGACCAGCACCTGAAACTGAGCGGCGACGTACTCGCGAACATCTTTTCGGGAAAGGTCAAGTTCTGGGATGACGCGGCCATCACCAGCCTGAACCCGGGTGTGAAACTGCCGCACCAGCAAATCATTCCGGTGCACCGCTCGGATGGTAGCGGCGACACGTTCCTGTTCACGCAGTATCTGTCGGATACCAGCGCGGACTGGAAAAACACGGTTGGCTACGGTACCACGGTGTCCTGGCCGGCCGTTGCGGGCGGCATCGGCGCCAAGGGCAACGACGGCGTCGTTCACGCACTCGCCAGCAACAAGTACAGCATCGGCTATGTGGGCATCAGTTGGCTGGACAAGGCGACTCAGCAAGGCCTGGGCTACGCCGCACTGAAGAACAAGGATGGGAACTTTGTGCTGCCTACGCAGGAGAACATTCAGGCCGCGGCACAGGCCGGGGTGAGCAACGTGCCGGACGACGAGCGGGTATCCCTCATCGACGAGCCGGGCGCCAAGTCGTATCCCATCATCAACTTTGAGTACGCGATTGTGAACACAAAACAGCCGGCCGACATGGCAGCGGCACTCAAGAAGTTCTTGAACTGGGCCATCGATCCGAACGGTGGCAACAAAGACCAATACCTGTCGCCGGTGCACTTCCTGCCACTGCCGGCTCAGATTGAGTCCAAGAGCCAGGCGCAGATCAACAAAATCGGCGGTTGATAAGTTGGGTGGAGTGATGTCATGAAACGGGTGAGCCCCCGTTCCAAGATTGCGGATCAAGTGTTTCTGGTCGCTACTGGCCTCTGTGCCAGTAGCCCCATCTTGTTTCTGTTGGTGATTACCGGCATCGTCGTGGTTCAGTCTATACCCAGCATTCGACTGATGGGTTGGCACTTCCTCACCGGTGTAACCTGGGATATGGGGAGCACGTACGGCGCGATGACCGTGAAAAACGGTGTCTCGGTGCCTGCCGGCGCCTCCTATGGCGCTCTGCCGTTTATCGTGGGGACGTTGGCGTCTTCGGTGATTGCGCTGTTGATTGCGGTACCGATCTCGGTGTTGACAGCCGTGATCCTCGCGTATCGGGTCCGAGGGGTTGTGAAATCCTCCCTGTCCGTCGTCGTGGAGCTGCTCGCGGGGATTCCCAGCGTCGTGATTGGGCTGTGGGGCATCGTCGTCCTTGCGCCGTGGGTGTCTTCCTCACTGGGGCCGTTTCTGACCCATTTTGGCGCAATCATTCCGTTTTTCAGCGGCCCGGTGGGCACTGGCCTGGGGCTCTTGACCAGCGGCCTGGTGCTGGCGTTGATGGTTGTGCCGATTATTACGGCCACCACCCGAGACCTGCTGGAGCAGGTCCCCGTGCTGTACCGGGAAGGCGGGACCGCACTGGGCATGACGAGCTGGGAAGTCGTCCGCTTGATTTGCCTGCCCTATATCAAGGAAGGCATGATCGGCGCTGTGGCCTTGGGATGGGGGCGCGCGATGGGGGAAACCATGGCGGTGCTCATGGTCAGCGGCAGTGCCATCAATTATCTGCCCCATAACATCTACAGCCCCATTTCCACCATGGCCGCCGTGATTGCGGATCAACTCGACAGCGCGATGACCGATGCATCTCACATGGCGGTTCACGCCCTGTCCGAACTCGCCCTTGTCCTTTTGGTACTGACGTTGCTGACCAACCTCATCGCACGTCTGTTGGTGAATCGCTCCCGAGGGGCACGACGGGCCGGTGTGGGGGTGAAGGCGTGATGACGATCCGCAGCAAGGTGCGCAAGTGGAGATCGAACCTCGGATGGGGTTTGGCGTGGTTCGGCACGGCACTCGTCCTGTTTGGGCTGTTGCACCTCCTCTGGACCGTGCTCTCCAAAGGCATCACGTCGTTCCGATGGGATATGTTGACCACGGTGACGCACGGTATTGCGGGGGGCCTGCAAAACGCCATCCTGGGCACCTTTGAACTGATCCTCATTTCGACCATCATCGCGGCGCCGCTGGGAATCCTGGGGGGCGTGTACGTCTCTGAGTTTGCGCACACCAAGGTCGCCAGCGTGATTCGATTTTTGACCGAAGTGCTCTCCGGGGTTCCGTCCATCGTCATTGGCTACTTCGGGTACCTGCTGATGGTGCTCAACTGGGGCTGGGGGTTCTCCGCTCTGGCGGGCGGCATTGCCCTGACCATCATCATGCTGCCGTATATCCTGCGGACCACGGAATCCAGTTTGCAACAGGTCCCGCTCGCTCAACGGGAAGGGGCGTGGGCGCTCGGGATGACCAGGTTCCAGGCGATCTCCCGGGTGGTTTGGAGACCGGCAGCCGGCGGAATTGCGACCGGCGTACTGATGGCCGTTGCCATCGGCATGGGGGAAACGGCACCGTTGCTGTATACGGCGGGATGGTCCTCCCTGAATCCCACGTGGCACCTGACCGGGCACCAGGTCGGGTATTTGACATACGTGGTGTGGACCTATATCGATCAGCCGTATCCCGAAGCGCATGCACTGGCTTACAGCGCCGCGTTCATCCTGTTGGTGATCATTCTCCTCATCCACGTGGTGGTGCGGGTCCTGGTGAAACGCGCCACGGTGGCGGAAAAATAAGGGGCGACGTCACCGGCGTCGCCCCATCGTGCCGTAGGCCTCTTCGATTCGCCGCCAGTCGGCGGGCGTGTCCGCGTCCAGTGCCCACAAGGGATTCTCGGCGTCGACCCAGTGAACGCGTGCCGGATGGCGCTGAAGGACGCCGCGGGCGCCCTGGTCGCCCTCGATCTGCATCAGTTCCTGGAACAGGTCGGCCGGAAACAGCACCGGATGGCCGGGAGTGCCGTCATAGCGAGGGCGGACAATCGGCAAGGGAAGGGATCCAGCCGACCACGCCGCCCAAAACGCTTCCGCCAGTGCCCGCACGAGGGACGGGGGGAGGAGCGGTTGATCGCCCAACAGGATCATGGCGGCCTCCGTCCCAGCGGGCAGCGCAGCAACGCCCAGGCGCAGCGAGGACGCCATCCCGCACAGGTAGTCGGGGTTGTGCACAACAGACACCGGCAAACCGCTCAGGGCGCTGCTGACCTCTGCGTGCTGGCTGCCGGTCACCACCACGACCGGCGACACTCCGCCCTGCACGGCGGTCTGCGCTGCGATTCGCACCAGCGGCCGGCCGCCCAAGCGCAGCAACTGCTTGGGTTGTCCCATGCGTGAGGATGCCCCGGCTGCCAGCACGATGCCGGCGATGGGGGGCATGAAGGGATTTTTGCCACCCATGCTCTTCATCCCCCGATGAAAGACATTTCGACCTTCGGCCGTTTGGGCGTCGCCTGGCTGCGGAGTTCCGAATACCGGTCGTCGCGCCGGCGCCACAGGCCGGTGATGGCGTCGAACAGCTCGTCGTCCGTCGCCCCGCTGCGCAGCAGGGCTCGGAGGTCATGTCCCCGCCCCGCGAACAGGCAGGTGAAAAGCCGTCCGTCCGCCGACAGGCGGGCACGGTTGCACGTCCCGCAGAACGCCTGCGTGACCGACGCAATCACGCCGATCTCCCCCTGCCCGTCCTGGTACCGAAAGCGCGTGGCGACTTCACCCGGATGCTCCGGAGGAACCGGTTCGATGGGCCACTCGGCGTGAATACGGCGGAGGATTTCGGCGGCCGGCACCACGTCGTCCATCCGCCATCCGTTGCTGTTGCCCACGTCCATATACTCGATGAAGCGCAACACGTGTCCCGTGCCGCGAAAGTGACGGGCCATCTCCACCACGTCGTCCTCGTTGACGCCCCGCTTGACGACCATGTTCACTTTCACCGGCGCGAGTCCCGCCCCCGCGGCGGCCTCGATGGCGTCGAGCACCTTGCGCACGGGAAAATGCACGTCATTGAGTGCCATGAATACCTCGTCGCGCAGCGAGTCGAGGCTCACCGTAATGCGGCGCAGACCTGCCTCCTTGAGCGCAACCGCTTTCTTCGGGGTGAGTAACGATCCGTTGGTCGTCAACGCCAGGTCCTCGACGCCCTCAATGGCGGCGAGCATGGCGATGAGGCGCTCGATGTCGCGGCGCAACAGGGGTTCACCCCCGGTCAGCCTGAGTTTTCGCACACCGGCGCGGACGAACACCCGCGCCAGGCGTGCGATCTCTTCAAAGGTCAACAACTGCTCGTGCGGCAAAAAGGCGAAATTCGGACCGAACACCTCTTTGGGCATGCAGTAGGTGCAGCGGAAATTGCAGCGGTCGGTCACCGAAATGCGCAGGTCACGAAGCGGCCTTCGCAGTTGGTCTTGGACGACGGCGCTCGCCGCGCTCTGCGGGGCGCCGGGGGCTGCCGCATGGGTTCCGGAGCGGTTCTCGTCCATCTTCTTCATCCCTCCGGTCGGTGGACACTGGGTGAGCGGAGGCCGTTCATGCCGGCTTCTCCAGCGCGTCCTGCCTTCAGTATACCGCCTCGCAGCTCCCTGGGCCATCCTCGTCATATTTCGTGACGACAACCATAGGTTAGACATCGGGAAGGGCCGGACATTTCCATTTTTCAACCGATTGTGTTACTCTGAATGTACTAAATCTTCTTGTCCACGTCGATGGCGCCTGCGTGCCAGGGGGAGGGGTGCGGCCGAGGATTGAGGAAGCGATTTCAAAGAATACCGGTGGGCCGCGAGCCGCGCGGCGGCTCGCAGACATGGGAAGCGCACGCTCTGGAGGTGGATGGATGGTGAAACACAGCAAAGTGACGGTGACCCTCACGGTCAACGGTGTCCAGCGCACGGCGGAGGTGGAGCCGAGGACCCTGTTGGTGCATTTTCTGCGTGACGAGCTCGGCCTGACGGGTACGCACATCGGCTGCGATACCAGCCAGTGCGGAGCGTGCACCGTGTTGTTGAATGGCGATGCGGTCAAGTCGTGCACCGTCCTGGCGGTGCAGGCGTACGGCGCCGAGGTGACCACCGTGGAGGGGCTCGGCACGCTGGAGGCATTGCACCCCGTGCAGGCTGGGTTCTGGGAGAAGCATGGCCTGCAGTGCGGCTTCTGCACACCGGGTGTCATGATGGCCGCGGTAGCGCTGCTGAAGCAGAACCCCAACCCCACCGAGGAGGAGATCCGGGAAGGTTTGGAAGGGGTCCTGTGCCGGTGCACGGGCTATCAGAACATCGTCCGCGCGGTGCAGTACGCGGCACAACAGCTGGCGTCCGAAGGAGAGCCGGGCGAACAGGTGGCCGCCACGGGCGGCGGCGCGTGAGGAGGGAAGACGATGGCGAGTGTGTTTGGAGCGGCGGTCAAACGGCGGGAGGACGCGCGCCTCATCACCGGGCGCGGCCGTTACACGGACGACGTGCAGCTGCCGGGGATGCTGTACGCGAGCATCCTGCGCAGTCCGCACGCGCATGCGCGCATCAAGCGGATCGACGTCAGCGCCGCGAGAGCGGCCAGCGGCGTGGTGGCGGTATTCACCGGCCAGGACCTCGCCGGGAAGATGGGCCTGATCCCGACGGCGTGGCTGCCTCCGGATTCCGGCATTCGCACGACGGCCCACCCGGCCCTCGCGGTGGACAAGGTCCGCTACGTGGGCGACGGCGTGGCGATGGTGGTGGCCGAGGACCGATACGCGGCGCGGGACGCGATCGATCTCATCCGCGTCGAGTACGAGATCCTGCCAGCGGTCGTCGACCAGGAGCAGGCCCTGGAGGACGGGGCGCCGCTGGTGCATGACGACGCGCCGGGGAACCTCGCGTTCCACTG